>JAEWOH010000001.1 GCA_023460955.1 Bacillota bacterium
GGTTCTAGCGAACAGATGTCACCGACAGAATATGAAAACCAGTATTATCAACGGCTCGGAAGTGTCTAGATTATCCGTGGCGATTCATGGATCCCGCGCTGCCGTAGTTCGTCGACCAGCAGTACCAAGTTCCTCATGCTTCGCCCAAGGCGCTCAAGCTTCCACACCACCAGCGTATCTCCCTCTTTCAGCGTCTTAAGAAGTTTTTTCAGCGCTGGCCAGTTCGCTACTGTTCAGCTCATTTTTCTTCTAAAATCTGTTTACATCCTGCGCGTTCGAGGGCTTGTCGCTGGAGATCCGTATTTTGGTCATCTGTTGACACTCTTATGTAGACAATTTGGATATTTTTCACACTATAAATTCTAAAAAAAAATCAGAGGAAGTTATCGGCATGGCTACCGCAGAGCGGTCTATAAAACGTACGAATTTCTAATTCTCACCAAGGTGGGTAGTACTTCTAGGGACAGTCTCCTTCAGTGACTGCTCATCAACACATCTGATAAATAGTTGAAAGATTGGCGGATGTGGTAGGTAATCACGCATCTGATAAGTCACGAACCAATATTTCTTTGAAGCCGGAGAAAATTCCTTGTCGTCTACGGAGTTGCGGTCCCCTAATACTGAAATCAATGATGATGCAGTTAGTCCTTTGTGCTATCATCCCCCGGATCAAAAAACAGGTACCTTTTGCTATGGAATTTAGAAAAGACATAAACGCTTTGCGTTCTCTTGCTGTTTTAGCGGTAATTATTTTTCATTTTAATAGCGACTACCTCCCAGGTGGTTTTGCTGGAGTGGATGTTTTCTTCGTCATTTCTGGTTATCTAATGACGAAAATAATTTTATCTGGAATCAACGAAAATAACTTCAGTTTAAAAAGATTCTATCTGGCACGTGCCAGGAGAATAATTCCAGCATTGACAATTATATGTTTAATCACCATATTGATTGGATGGCTTTTTATCAAGCCTTCAGATTTTTATGAAATGGGTAAGGATGTTGCAAGTAGCATACTATTCATTTCAAACTTCCTTTACTTGTCAAGATCAGGCTATTTTGACAATTCTTCTGTTAATAATTTTCTTTTACACACATGGTCTCTTTCTGTTGAGTGGCAATTTTATATTGTATATCCATTATTGTTGTTAGCTGTTTCAAAGACATTGGGTTTGAAAGCGGCCAAACATTCTATCCTTGTACTTTTTATTTTTTCTTTTTTTGCATCTCTATATGGCACTTATAATTATGCTGAAGCAAGTTATTTTATGTTTCCTACTAGAGCCTGGGCAATGCTTGCTGGAGGATTAGTATATATCATACCTCCTCTGAAAATTTTGAAAAGAACACTGAGTCTTTTGGGTCTCTCAATAATAATTATAAGTTTATTCATAATTAATAAAGAAACACCATGGCCTGGGTTAATGGCAATAATTCCGGTTTTTGGGGCATTCTTGTGTATATATTCAAATGCTACTTTACGCTTTTTTGATTTGAAGCCTTTACAATACATCGGTACGATATCATATGAAGCCTATTTGATCCACTGGCCTCTTTTAGTATTTATTCGCAAAATCAGTCTGGATATTAACTTTGCATGGTACGCTTTTGTTATCTTAGCCCTTTCATTTATTTTAAATATATCCTTACAGACTTTTAAATCAAATAAAAAACTTCCAATAACATTTTTCGCATGTCTTGCATCTTGCTTGTTGGTAATAACAAATAATGGATATACAAGCAGAGTTCCGGAACAGTACAGAATCACCAACCAAGAATTCCATAAAAAATACTATGGTGGAGCTGATTATCCTTCTAATAAGGTATTCCATATAAATTCTAGCGAAAGTAAATTTGATTACATCATAACTGGCGATAGTTTTGGTTTGCAATATGCTAAGTCATTTGATGAACATAAAGTAGAAGCAGCAGCTCTTTTTGATCATGGCTGCCTAATATTTCCTAATTATTCAAGGTACTTAAATAATAAAGAAGACACTTCATGCTCTGAGGAATATACAAAATTAAAAGCTCTTATGGATAAGGAACCACAAGCCCCCCTTTTGTTTGCAAGCTCCTGGGATACTTACGATGGAATGCTTATAAAAAAGGGGGGGGGGACGCCAATTAAAAAAGATAAAGATTCATATTACACCATAGTGTTAAGTGAAATTTTATCGGTTATTCAGGATGGCGGCGACAAGCGTATGTATTTCATAATAGGTCGTCCCCAACCAGCAAGAGTTGATGGCTTCGGTTGCCTGACTGGTGAAAGCCTTATGGGATATAGGTTGATCTCTAACTGTCAAGAATGGCAGAAGAAAGAAAATGTAGATATAAACCTTTATCTACAAAATAAATTGGCACATATCAAAAATGTTAGATTTATAGATCCTAATGATGCTCTTTGTGATAAGTCTCAGTGTAAGATAATTTACAAAAGAGAACCTATTTATACAGATGGCGGGCATCTTTCTATTTACGGCGCGGAAATAGTCACGAAGTATATTATTGAACATCTTTAGCATCTCAAGCCCAGACAAAATTTCCATGTCTGGGCGTTTTGATTGTGCATTCCCACTCCGTTACATTTTGCTGCTTCACTTAATAAGTGAGGTGGTAATAATTTTATGTTGCCATAATTCCTGTGAATATAGATTGTGTGATGGTTTAAGTTAATCAAAGCCAAATGACAAATACTGTACTTCTGGGCAACCTGCTGGAAAGGTACTCGCCTGAAAATGCATGAAGATTTAATGCTTAATCAGCCAGTCAATTAGGGCCTTCAGCTATAGCTTTACGCTGATATCAGATACTTTCCTGCGGCATCTGAACACGTACTGAGACAAATTGGTCAGAAGGGATGTCTATCGGATCTCCATCGTTAATGCCCTGTATTTCGTTTCTGGCAAATTCTGGAGCGGTTGAATGCGTACGGTGATAGGTTTTCACTAATACTGAACCGTCAGCATGAACATGATAATCGAGCCATATCAGGGACTACTTGTTGCGGTCAATGGGGATGTCAAAACCACCATCAATTCCGCCCCAAGCAGCGTCTGAATTTAGACCTTCGTTACCTTCAATCAGATATTCCCCTAGGGAAAGACGAGTTACAGTGCAGCCTTCAGATTCGTCATTGGTCTGGTATGTTCCATCAGAATATACTTTAACCACAGGTGATGCTGCTTTTATGCCGCCATCAGATGCAATTGAAGTGTTTGCAGTCGTGTAAACCTATTTCCATTGATATGTAGCACCCTGCATGTGGTTGGTCTGTATATATGCCTGCCCATCGTTCGTCCAAACGAACCATGCTGTGGATGGACCACCATCATATTGTAGCTGCCCCCCTACACCGTTGGTATTTGCAGGATTATTAGCTGTTTGACTTGTGAAGCGACCAAATCCAAGCATGTTTGTGTTTGA
>JAEWOH010000002.1 GCA_023460955.1 Bacillota bacterium
ATTAATCTGTCCAAATCGCCCTTTAGCAGTATGTCTTCATCTTTATCTATTATAAAATCAGTTTTTAACAATTTTAACTTTTCACAGTATGTCTTTCTAATGCGTTCAATAAGTTCACTTAGATAAAATTCGCCTGTACTTACTTGAAGGTCCAGAATATCCCTAGTCGAGGCTGAAATTAACTCGGCAACAAAGTTCTCAATCTGAGCAGCCTTTTCCTCAATAAGATGAGCAGCCTCAGATTTTTTTTCGTCAGAAGTATATAAATTGTCATAAATAGCTTTAGAATATAGTTTAATTGTACTTAGTGGTGTTTTAATATCATGTGAGATGGACAAAATCATTGTCTTTTTGTCCTTTTCAAGTTCAAGCTCCCTCCTTTTGGAGGTTTCCAGACTCTGTCTCAACAACTCCAATCCCCATACAAATTTTCCGAAAAAGCGATTCTTATTTTCCCGTAATTCTGTTTTTAAATGACCTTTTGATAATTCATAAGGCATCTCCACAATCTGGTTAAAGGGTTTAAGAACCGAATATCTTATATAAAACATCACAGCAATAATTGTTGCAGTCATAAAAAGTAAAGATAGATTCAACAAAATCATTATCGAATGTTTATCATCATCAGTATTCATTATATATGTAAAGCGTAAATAACCTGAAACACGACCTCCATCCTGAAACACGGGCTGTAGTACAAATCCGTGATTTTTATGAATATCCTTTCCCTCAAAGAAATCAGACATTGCCTCTGTAGAACATGGCAAAGACAAATAACCGACATCAACAACGTATTTAAGCTTATTAAAATCAATTTCTTCAGGCTTTTTACCCTCAGATAACATGTTATTTACCCTGTTAATGTCTATTTTATAGGCTTTATTACCTGCTTCATTCATTTTTCCGTATAAAACTATTGAAGTAATAACAGCCAATGTTATCCATAATAATATTATTCCTGAAATGATACGGTTATACTGGCTCATATTTATAGCCGACTCCCCATACGGTCATTATTTTTTTAGGTGTTTTGGGTGTTTCTTCTATTTTTTCTCTGAGTTTATTTATATGTACTGTTAATGTGGAGGGCTCACTAAAGCTGTCAACTCCCCAGACCTTGTCGAACAGCCATTCTTTCCTTAAGGTTTTGCCTTTATTCTGAAGAAACAACAGCAGCAACTCATATTCCTTTATGGTCATAATCAGTGGGACATTTTTATAATAAACAGTGTTGGAATTCATATCTATCGTTATGTCTTGGTCGGAAATAATATTAGATTTGTCCCGAAGTTCATAATTTCTGCGGAGAAGAGCAGCAATTTTTGCAGATAATAAATCGATATCGACCGGTTTTTCAACATAGTCATCAGCTCCAAGTTCCAAACCTGAGATCTTATCTCTTTTATCTACCCGTGCACTCATTATTATAATCGGAACATTTCCCTGTTTTCTGATAAGCTGGCAGACTCCAAATCCATCAATACCCGGCAGCATTATGTCCAAAAGTACAAGCTTGACTGTATTTTTACTTATATATTCCATTCCCTCTTCACCACTTCGGGCTAAAAACAGCGAATAACCATCCTTTGTGAGAAAATCACAAAGAATGGTTCCAAGTTCTATATTATCCTCTATAATCAGCAAATCTACCATATATCACCATCCCATATCCATAAGCCAGCTGGCAAGCTTCCTTTCTCGTTCTTTCTGGTTGCTTTCGTCGGAATATTTACCCAGCTTCAGTTCTCCATTAATATTTCCGTCAACTATGTAAAGCACCTTATCCGTTTTGGCGGCAACTTTAATATCATGAGTTACCAGTAAAATTGAGGTTCCTTCAGTATTGATTTTGATTAACTCCGACATGACCTCCTTTGAGGCTTTTGAATTAAGTGCTCCAGTGGGTTCATCGGCAAATATAACTTTGGGCTTATTTATTAAGGCTCTGCATATACATGCTCTTTGGAGCTGTCCACCTGAGACCTCTGTTATATCATTATCTGCTATTTCAATTATATCAAGCTTGCGCATCAGTTCTTTTGCGTATTCGTTAATAGCTTCTCTCTGGTGACGTGTTTTACCGGAAGCAGAGTTGTAAGCTGATACAATGATATTATCATAGGTGGACAAGTTTCTCAACATATGCATTTGCTGGAAAATAAAACCCATTTTATTCAATCTCAGCTCCGACATTTCATCTGACTTAAGATTGCTTATATCTTTTCCACAGAAAACCACTCTTCCTGCAGTCAAGCGGTCCATCCCGCTGACTGTATACAGAAGGGTTGATTTTCCCGAACCGGAGGGTCCCATTATTGAAATAAATTCACCCTCATTCATTTCAAAATTCACATTGCGAAGTACATTATTCTGTCTTTTATTTACTATATAGGTTTTACATAGGTTATTTACAGTTAATACACTAGTCATACTATCATCCTTTCGAACTCTTGGTGTTTTTTACTTGTTTTGCCTTAATAATTTTGCTTTATTGATTTTACTCTACTCTCGATTGTTAATCTCCCATATATTTGTCCGTTTGATCTGCCCAAGGCTTACTAATACTGCTGTCATAGTTGCTGTAAAAATAATCAAGGGATAAATGAGATACACCTCTAGTGGCTTGATTGTCAGTTTTAACTGGGTTCCTCCCATAAAACTAAATATACCTGAGGATAAATAACTGCCAGAGAGATTAGCTATTAAAGTTCCGACGATTATTGATAAAACAAGAATAATCATTATTCTCAGAGCTTGCCATTTTTTGATATCCTTATTTTTAATACCAATAGATTTAAGGAGTGCAATCTCAGAAAGCTCTTTAGTCATTAGCATCCTGACCACAAGACATGTAATCAGAAAATTAATACTTAATACAATAACTAAAATTACATTTTTGATAACAGCAACCTGACTTAGGGTATTCCCCATAAAGCTGTCCACATACTCACTACTGCTTCTGATTTTTAGCTCAGGAACTTTTTCTTTTAACTCTTCAAGCAGCTCTGCTTTATTACTGCCTGCGTTAATAAATTCTCCAAAAAGAGTAACTGCACTACTGTCCTCCATATTCATTATATGTTTTTCAGAAAATCGTACAGAGAAACCCAGATTATTCATTGATTGAAACAGGGCTGTAATTATGTACTCTTTTGTACCGCCTCTTTCTATACAGTTTATGCTGTCACCGATTCCTACTCCAAAATAATCAGCAGTCCTTTTTGTCAAGGCTAATTCGTTTTCCAATTTTGGGGCTGTTCCTTCCAGGTAGGTATAATTTTCAGTAGAATAATCATAAGCCTGCATACTTAGTATGTTTTTGCTTTCGTCAGGATTACCGGCATAAACCTTAGCCATAAACATAATTTCAGGATGGAGGTCTGTTTCAAACCCTTTGTTCTTGATTTTATTCTCCAGAGCAGCAGTATCCTGAAGAAGCTTATCAACGCTGGCGTCCCGGTAGTTAACTCCATAACCCTCGGGCCTTATATTGAAATCGGAATTTGCCATTCCAAAAAGGGTGAGAATTTCATCAGAGGTAATGGTATTGATAGCATTGATAGGAACAATAATAATGATGGTTCCTATAATAAAGGTCAGCATCAGAATTAGGAACTTTCTAAACCCCGTCAATATATCACTTAAGGCCATAAATAACGGTGTACCAATACTTTTCATATTATGAAGCTTCAGCTTTCTTGAAACTGAAAAGCGCTCTCCTGTTTCACCCTGCCTTATAGCATCTATTGCTGTCATTTTATTAATTTTACCGGTACAAATGTAGCAAAAAAGAAGCGTTATCAGGATTATTAATATAGAACCTGCACCGGCAAATAAATAATTGCTGACTCCTGATGTCATCATAATATTCTGAGAAATACTGCTTTTCAGTACGTTTGTAAACGGAATTCCTGCCAGGTAACCCAGTACACCGCCAATTAGCGACAGTGAAAAATACTTAACCAGATATATTTTCTTTATTGCCACATTTTTAAGACCAATTGCTTTCATTATGCCTATTTCTTTATAGTCTTCCTCTATTGTAAATCTTATTGTGAACCTAAGAATTAAAAACGATATAAATATCAGGAAAATGCTCATAATGCTCATAATGGCAGCGGTAGTCAAATCCATTATATATGTATACGAAACGGTATCTCTGCTAAATGTTGATATTGATGGAATTGAGGTTTTACTGAAATCCTTTTCAACCTCTTCGTTAGTTGTATTATCATTTTTTGCCACAGACCAAAGTTTAATAACAATTTTTTGTGTATCGCCATTAAAAGCCTCAAAATCCTTATCACTGACAATGAAACGCTTCAAGCCCATCAACCCTGAACCAAATACAACATCCTTTAAGTAATGCTTAACCACCAATTCTTTCTCTACTTTACCAATAGTTATTTTAATCTTTTCACCAATTTTGAGACCGGTAGCAGTTTTTATTGCATTTGGTATAGCAACCTCTCCTGAATTAAGCTTAAATCTCAGGTTCTGTTCATCGAACACCAGATTACTTTTTTCCGGTACTCTAGCTATTGTTAAAGTTGCCCCGTCCTGAAGCTTCTTATAATTTTCCGGCAGAGTTATATCATTGGTACCAACGAGCAACATATCCTCTGAAACCATGGTTTTAACTTTCTTACAATTATCCGCCCACTCTTCCATCATCTTGTCACTTTCAGTGTCTGAAAATGAGATAATAATATTGTCCGAGATCTGAGAAACATTCATAAAATTTTCCAATGCCGTTGTGGTAGTAAACAGCAGATTAATACTGCTGGCTATCAACATACTTGCTGTTATCATAAAAACGAACAGTATTATGTTCATAGCTTTTTTCCGTTTAATATCCTTTTTTAGTATCTTAATAAACAAAGCCAACATCCTTTCCTGCTTGATGTGATGAGTATACATTTCTATTTATTAAATAATCCTTAAATATCAGAGGAAATAAAGAAATGAGCCCGGTTTAAATCCGAACTCATTCCAAATTGTTGCTTAATTTTAATCCAACAATATTTAGGCTGGATATATTTTTAGTTAATTATTGATTTATGAACTACCTTATTTTGGGGCAGCCATCCTGGTTTTAAGCTTCAGGCAATCGTTCAAATGCACAATTTGATGCCTGGTTACAGGCATAAGTATTATCCCCGCCACTGTTTTCTTACCCCAAAAATCCAACAACCAGATAGATTGCTCCTGCTCTGTTACTCCACCCTCCTGCAATACCCTTTGGATACTTTGAGATTTGACCTTTCGTTTCATATCATCAGGCTTGAGACTTTTTAATAATCTCTGAGTTTGTCTTCCAACCGCTATTCTATAATTTCTAAGCTCCTGCATATCTATTAGAGAACTGAAAACAGATATTTCATTGTCATCCATTGCATTTCCGGTATCGCATACCGATACCTTCAGTTTTTCCAACCAACTGTCGGTATTTATAATTTGTGCCTGGTCGGCTAGCAGAAGGTTTACAGTAATGTCCTCAATTCTTGTAAGGTGCCATAGATTCCATGCAATGGTTGAACCTTGATTTTTAAACTGGGCACGGAAAATTTCGTGGGACAGTCCCTTCCATACTTCATCCTCATATGTATCGCCATTTATTCCGGACATTTCTGAAGTATGTACAAGTGCATGCATCTCAAGTGCCAGCTCTACGGCCTCGCAAAACATATCCTTTTTTAGGATTACTTCCTTCAGTCTTGCCTGTTTTGGATTCCATTGCTTCGAAACTTCGATCATATCTTTTCTCCGGTAAATAATTTATCACAGCTGATATTCAACACTATTATTCAACGTTGTTAATTTGCTTGATATAAGTAAGTACAATCCCGTTAATTGCTTGTGAGCATATCAACTATTGCTTCTACATGTATCTGTACTGTATTTAAAAATGGTATTTCCCGTTCGCCATCATTCAGAATTAAAGGTAGCTCTGTACATCCGAGAATTACACTGTCTATTCCATCTTCTTCATACATTCTGTCTATAATTGATAGCAGAGCATACTTTGTTTAATTAAATTTTTCTTTCATTTTTCATCAGGTAAGGTTTAGTTATGCCCTGTATACCGTGCCGATTATTTTACGGCAATAGGGGCAAACTAGAACTTTTGTTGCAGACAATACTCCTGTACTGACGGTACCTACTTCTTCAAGTTCTCTCTCGCAATAAGGACATTTCGGAGTAAAGTCTACTTTTACTATTTTCACACTGGACATAATCAACAAGCTCCTATTTATTAACGTTATTTTCTTGATTTAACCATTCTTCTGGCAATATTGCATACTCATATACATCATGCCAGGCGGGTTTGCCCTCTTGGTCTCAAGCTCTTCTTCTTATTTTGTCCGGAGAGTCCTCACAGACTTCAGTTTCCGTATATTTTATTCTGCTCTGTCCTTCCAGTCTTATCATCTTTTCAATCTCAAACTGATTATTTGCCCTTATTTCTTCAGCCTTTAATGTTGTTTCTGAATTTATCTTTGCGATTTCAAGTTTAAATTTAATTATTTTGTTAACAATTATGGGAGCTACAATTAACGCGGTAAAGCCCAATGTAGCTACCACAGGACTCCAATCTACCATACATTCCTCCTGTACTTTATTTATTTATCCTTCTAAAACAGGTTAAATACGCTCTTTACTTATTCCATTCATTAGCAAGAACAGCATATATAACATGGTCAACATAATGATCATAAAGCCATTCTGCTTGTCTTGCAATTCCCTCCTGTATAAATCCCAATCTCACAGGTACTGCTCTGCTCTTTTTATTAAGTTCTGCAGCCCTTATTTCAACCCTGTTTAGACCTAGATCGTTTATTAAATAATCTATTATGGATCTGCAGGCTTCAGTCATTATACCTCTACCCTGATATTCAGCAGCGAGCCAATAACCAATTGAGGTCTTTTTATTTTTCCAGTCAATACTATGGAGTCCAATACAGCCTGTTATGAAGCCTTTATAATATATTCCTGCCTGGAAACCGTTATTATCAGCCAATTGTTTTCTAGCGGATTTAATAAATTCTTTTATTGTATCTACACCATTAGTTGAATCCACCCATGGAAGCCATTCTCTTAAGTATAGCCGGTTGCTGTCAATTAACTGGTATAACTCTTTTGAATGTTTATTCTCAAGTACTCTCAGTTGAATATCGTCATTTACCTGATAATAGAACACCTTATCCCCCTCCACACTTGCTTATTCTGTTTTGTCGTTTATGGTCATTATATACTCTTCCATCCGGTTTGGGTTTCAAAAATAATCCTTCATAAGAATATCCACCCATTCAGGAGTTTTGGAATTTTCCTTCCTATCATAAACAGGATAATAGGGTTTAATGTCCAGAACCGGAGTTCCATCTATGGCATCCAAACCTTTAACAATGAGCTTGTTTGCTTGAACTCCGACAATTTCTACTGTTGTAAGACCTATTGGATTGGGACGATGCTTTGCCCTCTGAGCAAAGATTCCTACCATTGGCATATCCTCTCTTCCCTGTGGTCTTCGCTTAAGGTCGGTGCCTGCTTCAAAATAGGCTTGGTGAAGGTAAAAAATAACTACGGCATGAGAAAATTTATCCAGACCTTCCAAGCCATCGGTATACTGTTCTTCAAGTATAATTTCAGAAACGACGTCACCCCAATTATGGTCTACGCCCTCAATTACGGGCGATTTAACAATACCTATTGATTTTATTATGTAATCCATGATATTGCTCCTTACTATATAATATTACTGTAAAAATTATGCATAACACAATATATTCTTAAATGTTTACTAAATAATACCATACATTATATGTAATTGGTATACTTTAATATTAATGTAACGAGGCAATCAGCCGCAGCCTCGTCATAAAAAAAGTTGGCAACCGGTTGGTCTCCAACTTTATATTTATCTATATATTCTACAACAACTTAAAACGGAGTACTTTTGCTGCCTAACCAACCCTTTTGAAGCCAATATTTTTTATCTGTGTTGTTATCATCGTATTTTAGGATGGCCTTTTTCATTACAAAAAACATGAACCTTGAAAACAAACCTGCATGAATTTTATTACGTTTTAAAAGACTTGAGTAATATTTATCGGCTTTCTTTTCCAACCTCTTCTCAAATTTATTTTGTTTTTCAGTCTTCATATCTTCCCAACTCATTGCAAATATCCTCAGACCACAGTCATAGATTCTTTTCATGCCCCAATATTTCATACTTCTTGAAATAGTTTTTATTGCTTTGCCTGTACCGGCTCCGGCAGTAGTTGAAATTACCATTCCTATTTTTGAAAACATTTCTTCCATTGGTCTGTGTGGAATAAACATGTAGCCGTAATGATCCAGGAAGGCTTTTACCGCACCGCTTTCAGCAAGAGTATATACCGGAGAAGTAATTATTATTCCGTCTGCTTCCTTCATTGCTTGTTCTATAGGTTGCGAAAACTGTGCATGAGGGCATTTATCCTCTCCCTTGAAAAAACAGTTATAGCAGCCACAGCAAAAGTGAGGCAAATCCTTTGGAAGGTAAAATTCCTTAAATTCAACAGATCCCCTTTTTTCAAGCCGGGACATTAGTATTTTGGTTGCCTTGTAGGTATTACCCTTTCTAGGGCTACCGTGAATTACACAGATTTTCATAGCAACTCCCTTCACATTTATATATAAATATTAACTTTTGACATTTATTCACCGATTATTTTTACCAAAACCCTTTTCTCTCTTTTACCATCATATTCACCGTAAAAAATTTGCTCCCAGGTACCAAAATCAAGTTTCCCGTTTGTTATAGCTACAACGGCTTCGCGGCCCATGATTTGTCTCTTAAGGTGGGCATCGGCATTATCCTCATACCCATTATGTTTGTATTGGGTATACGGTTTTTCAGGAGCAAGAGTTTCAAGCCATTTTTCAAAATCCTGATGTAGTCCCGGCTCATCGTCATTAATAAATACACTGGCAGTGATATTCATTGCATTAACTAAAACCATACCTTCCTTTATTCCACTTTCATCTATACACTTCTGAACCTGTGCAGTTATATTTATATATGCTCTGCGCTTTGGAGTATTAAAGAATAGTTCCTTCCTGTAGGATTTCATTCAGTGTCCCGCCTTTCACCAAAATTTCACTCTTTCTTATACAATCCGTACTTTACCATTTCAACAAACTCAAACTGTTCCTTAATCATTAAATCGAGTTCTTCATTAGATAGCTTGGTAGCTTTTCCCTTTGCCATTTTTACATATTTATTATATAGGGAATCAAGGAAAATAATAATAAATTCAACAGCTTTATTCTTATCAATATCTTCCCTAAATTTTGAATAGTCCAGATTCTCAAAAACATTTGGCATAGTTTGAGCGAAAATCTTTTGATATCTGGACTGAATTTCTTCTTCCATACCTCTTGGAGTGTCAACAAAAGCTTCCATAACAATCTTGTACATTTGTGGTTCTTCAAGTGCAAGTCTGATCTTAATCATGCCGCTTTGAATCAACCTTTCAAATATATCCTTGGATGGTTCGGCTTCGTATTCATAAAACTTATCCAAAAAGCGATTTATTGATATATCTATTAAGTACAGATAAATATTTCTCTTATTCTCAAAGTAATGGAAAAGTAAACCCTTGGATATACCAGCCTTGCTTACAATGCTGTTTGTAGAAGCATTTTCATATCCATTGTCAGAAAATTCTTCGAGACATGCTTTTATTATTTTATTTTTCTTTTCCTCGTTAAGCTTATCAAAAGCAGGATTCAAGTTGTTCTCTCCTCTTAACCTTCCTTTGTTTGGTGTCTTACGCAATTATATCCTTTTTATTATATAATATATATGTCGCAAAAGTACATCCAACTGTGATTAAAACCATTATGGCAATATAAACAGGATCAATTGCCTTATTTGTAATTATATCTGCACCATCCACGTATTTAAAGGGTGTAAAATACTTAAGAAAACTTACTTCTTGTGAAATAGCTGCAATTATGCTGATAAAATAAAATCCAAGAACAACTCCCACACCTAGCGGTATATTGACTCGTGCCTTTACATAAAAAACCGAAATAATTAAGCCCAAAGCTGCAAAAGTTATCTGCATTAAAACCGGTCCAACAAAAAGCAGCAGCAATACCTGTCTGTTATAGTTCTCACTCTTTACCATTTCGGCTGTTATAAATGAGACTAAACTTACAGCAATATTAAGAATCAATATATTGGAAAGTACGGCAAGAACTTTTTCAGTAACAATCCTTTTTCTTTTTATTGGCTTTGATAGTAGGAACTCCACTGTCTTTTCATCCTCTTCCTTGGACAATATGGAGATACCCTGCAGAACTGCAAATATTCCACCCAATATGGTAACCAGCAAATAGCAGTATGTGTTATAAAACCCGAGCATTTCAGTAATACTAACCTTATCCAGCCCCATTGCAATTATCATCTCTTTCGGAAATGCCTCCAGCATGGCATTCATCTTGTCCTTCATTCCTCCGGTTAAGGATGGAAATAGTAAAAGCATGGAAACATTGTATAAAATCAATATTGAAGTCCAAAGTATTGTCGATCTGCTGTTTTTAATTAATTCTCTTCTAAATAAAAGCATTATTACGCCTCCTTTATTGACATCTTGAATTATTTATAATAGTGCATAAAAACTTCCTCAAGCTGAGGTTCTTCTATGCCTAAGTTAATAACCGTATATTCATAAAGCTTTTTTACAATGTTATCTATTAAACCGCTGTATAAGAATTCAACATTGTTTTCGTAGGAAATAAGATTTACAACACCTGGGAATCCTCTAAAAGCCTCATTATCAGGCTTATCAAACTCGATTTTTACTTTTTTATAGTTACTTGCCCGTAAATTATCTATAGATTCAACCTTTAAGATTTGACCATCTTTAATAATTGCAACTCTATCGCACATCCTCTGAACTTCTGTAAGAATATGAGAAGAGAAAAATATAGTCGCACCTTTTTTATTTTCCTCCTTTAATATTTCAAAAAATCTGTTCTGCATTAATGGATCAAGCCCGCTTGTGGGCTCATCAAGAATGAGCAGTTTGGGTTCATGCAGCAGAGCCTGAACTATACCAACCTTCTTTTTGTTACCAAAGGACAGTTCCTCCAGCTTTTTGTCAGTATTCAATTCTAACGCTTCACACAGCTCCTTTATTCTTTTTGAACAGTCCTTTTTATAAAAGCCGGAGGAATATTTGAGCAAGTCTCTGATCTTCATATCATCGTAATAATGAACTTCCGAAGGCAAGTACCCGACAGATTGCTTTATTTTTTCACTTTCGGAAAAACAGTTTAATCCGAAGATTCTTGCCTCTCCCTTGGTAGGGTGAATAAAATTAAGCATTGTCCTTATAGTGGTGGACTTTCCGGCTCCATTCGGGCCTATGAACCCGAAAATCTCACCCTCCACAACTTGCAAATTAACATCAGTTATACCTCTGGAAGTTCCGTACATTTTAGTCAGGTCGGTCAAATTAATTATACTCACTGTATCAGCTCCTTTTCACCATGTTGACATTCCACTTTAGATAATAACAATAAATAATATTAAATATATTCCACATAATTGACCATTGAGTCAATCATATTTGTCTTAATTATAATCGCAATTGACCATGTAGTCAATTACGAGATAAAAAAATACCAACAACTTATTATTCTGCTGTTGGTACTTATGGATTACTATTTGGATTAACCATTTGTAATAAGTGATTTAGATTAACTATTTGGATTAACTATTTGATTTAATCGCCATGTTTTCCATGCTCAGTACATCATCAAAGAACATTGAAAACAAACCTGCTGTACTCCTCTGCGCCAAGGGAAGTACATACTTTGCCAGTTCATAATATCTTTTCTCATCATCAGCAATGTAGGTTAATCTATTATTAACTTTTATTGCATATATCGCATTGTAGCGAATATATTCCTTTATACTATTCAGGTAGCAGCCATTATCATAAGCAAGATACTCCGGTTTGTTCATAAACGTATCTCTTACAAATTTCTCAAACTTGTGATGCTCCTTTAGAAGCTTTATATTTGCATGCTGCGGCACTGTCATATCCTGAACCAAATGGGCAGCCGCCCCAAGGAAAAACATGGCTTTCTTAATGTTGCCGCCCTGATAGTACCCCAAGGCAAAGGAGTAATAGTTTGAAGCCAGCGTCAATGCGTTGGTATTTCCGTACAAGCCCCTATCCTTGATTGGGCTATAAAAGTGGCCTGAACTTTTGAAATCCTGGTCGGCCCATACCACACCCAAATTAAGCTCTGATAAATAAAGTGAGAACAAGCTGAATTGATTATACTTTTTGTCGCTTTTAAGTATTGCAAGAGCCTGAATGTTTATTACCCTGTGAACCTTGCATTCAGTGGTAATTATAGCCTTCTTAACTGGGTTAATGGCTTTCATGGTATACTTAAAAAGTTTTCCATATGAATATTCAACAATTTTGGGCATGAACCCTAACCTCCTTAAAGAAGACCAATGCTTAAACTAACATAATAAATTAATTATCCCCTAAAACACTAAATAAAGCATTATTGAATATACATAAAAAAAGCGGTATAATTCAGTGAGAAAATAGTAAAAGGTATTTATTTACATATTTATTTTAAGGAGTTATTATTAATGGCTAAAGTGAGCTTGGTACTTGAGGGCGGAGGAATGAGAGGGCTTTATACCGCCGGGGTATTGGACTATTTTATGGATCAGAAGGTTGTTTTCAAAGATATAATCGGTGTCTCTGCAGGAGCTTGTAATTCCGTTTCCTATATTTCCGGGCAGCGTGGAAGGAATCTTGAAATAAATGCAGGATATTGTTCCGATAAACGCTATCTAAGCCTATCAGGACTGTTTACCAGAGGCTCAATTTTTAATATGGATTTTCTATTTGATGATATACCAAATAAACTTGTGCCCTTTGACTATGAGAAATTCAAAGAATCTGACTGCCGCCTTACAGCAGTTTCTACAGACTGTGATACCGGTAAAGCGGTATATACTTCAATTAATGATATGCGTAAAGATGGCTTATATGTCAGAGCCTCCAGCTCTATCCCTCTAGTTTCTCCCGTTGTTGAGATTGAAGGGAAAAAGTTGGTGGACGGCGGGCCCTCCGATTCAATTCCCATCCGCTATTCGGTTCAAAGTGGCTTTGACTTTCATATTGTTATTCTTACCCGCCATAAAGGATACAAAAAGAAAAATAATAAACTTTACCCAGCATTAAAGCTGGGACTTAGGAAATATCCCAATCTGGCATCAGTGATAAAAAACAGACATTTAGTTTACAACGACAGCATAAATCTCGCTGAACAGTTGGAAAAGGAAAATAAAGTAGTTATTATAAGACCAAAACAGCCCGTTAAGATATCAAGATTTGAGAAAAATGCCGACAAGCTAAAAGAGCTCTATCGTGCAGGCTATGAGGATACTGCTGAAAAGTTCGGCCATATCCTTGAACTATGTCGGGAAGCCGAAAACGTAAGCTTTCAAAATATATAATTGTGTTAATAGGCTACTTAGGTAAGAGTTTGGACAGCATATGTAAGAGTTGTAGCACTAAAAATAAGAGTTTTAACAGCATAAGAAAGAGTTTAGCAGTACTAGTTAAGAAAATGACATCACTGAAGAGTATTAACAGTGTATAGAAAATTTACAGGAGTATATGTGTGAGCAGCTGAAAACATACACCCGCGGCAACGGCTGGTGACAGTTTTATAACGTGCCGGTTGCCGCTGTTCAGGTTTAGTGTTTGATTGCCGCACTGAATACAGTAAAATGATAAGGTAAGCTGTTCTCTAAGTTCCTGGAAGCCCTTCTTTATCTCACCCGAAGAAATTAGTTTTATCATAGCTGCTATCCCGGCGGCAATAATGGAATAAGCAATAATATATAACCCGTCTTTCCAGCCCACAAGAGCACCAATCGCACTAAACAGTTTTATATCTCCGGCCCCAAGTAAACTGAAATAAAAGAATGCTCCAAAAATCGCAACGGGTAAAATAATCCCTGCAATACTCATTTTAAAGCCCTCTGAGCCATAAAAATATGTATTCAATACAATTCCACTTATTGTGCCAGTAAACACATAAACATTTTTTATCTTATAGGTCACAATGTCACATATTACCGAAGGGATTAGCATTAAGAACAATATACTATATATAATCAACCTTTTCCCCTCCCAACTTAAACCAAAAATCTGAATTCCTTGTTTGCAAATCTTACAAGGTCATTATTAAATACTATTTGTTTTGTATTTGGCGTTAACCTTTTATCATTGACAAAGGTACCGTTTTTTGAATTACAGTCCACAATGTAAAAATCGTCGCCCTCTTTAATAACTTCTGAATGAATCCTCCCTATGGCACTCCCGCTTATAACGCTATCAACGAGACTCTCCATTCTGCCTAAAAGAAAGCTCTTTTTATTAATTTCTATAATTGAGCTGCCGTCTGTCGCCTTTAGGCAGGCCCCTTTAAGCACAGGCCTTTTTATGACTTCTGTCTCGCCATGATACAAGGTTTGAACACCTGAAATTTGACTCTTAATTTTAACCTGCTCAGCAATTATTGCTTTACTGTCCTTATCAGCAAGGGGAGAAAACCCCTCTTTCATTTTTGCAGTAATAAAACCTGCGGCACCGGCTCCCGGCTTGTTTTTTACATTTTTCAGCTTCTCCCCCATCAATCTGAAGATAAGGATATCTATACAAACGAATATTACTAAAGCAATAATTGCTGTAAACATTCTGTTTTGGCCGGCATCAATAAAACCGCTTGAAACGGTAATAATGTAAATGATCAGGAGAACCGGCTGCAGAAGTATGAAAAACAATGCCGGCAAATTCATTTTATGAGTTCGGGCTTGGTGATTCTTGCTGCTTAACTGAATATCAGAGGGTGTTTTCCCTTGAAACACCACACTATTGACACACTTACTGTTTTTTGCAATAGACTTTTTTTCTGGAACAGGTATTTTAACATTTAAAATACCTGTTTTCTTACATGCGATTTTTTCTATATTGTCATCATTTTTAATTAATGTTGAGGGACTTTTTTTGCTTTCATCAGGTAGTACAATGTCTGACGAACTTTCAGATTGGCTCATAAATTGATTTCCCAGAAGAAGCTCCAGCTGATTTTTAAAGGCTGTAAGATTGAAAAAATCATTTCTGAGTATCTCAAGCAACTTTTGTGTAAAGTTATCTGTATTTTCCTCATTAAAATTAACTTTAGAAATAAGCAAGTCTAGGAAAAAGTTCTTATAATTATTCCTAACACCTGAAAACGGTAAATAAACAAAAGCCAGATCCTGCTTTTCAGGGTCTAGATAAATATATCTTTCATCAAGTAAAATATTGAAGTCATACAACAGGTACTCATTTAACCGGATAACGTTATTTATTATGTTAAGAAGCATTAATAAAAACTCATTTCTTTTGAACTTCTTTCTTGATAAGAAACTTAGAAGACTGCATCGGGACGTAACATTATAAAAGCAATTAAATTCTCCAGAAATATTGTTGATGTTAAAATCCAGCAGCCCTCCTATTTTATTATTAAGAAGCATCTGAACCTGATAATCAAGCAAAAGACTGCTGTCCTTAGGTCTAATCAAAAGGTAATTTGATGTTGAGTTATTTTCAAACATTACATAAAAATCATTATCAAAATTGAAATCCATAAATTAAACACCCCTTTAAACTGTTTAAAACCCAACAAAATTTTGTAATATTACGTTAACTTATATCTAAATTGGATGTGACAAAATAATTGTAGCCATTAATATAAACGGTGCAAAAGGTATTTCAGTATTCTTGCTTCCTCTTCTAGCAATTAATAAAAATGTTGAATATGCTCCTGAAATAAGTATCGATAGGCATATAATCAAGATTGCCATTGATAATCCAGTATAAAACCCGGTAACGGTAAGCAACATAAGATCACCTGTCCCTATTTGACCTTTTGATAAGAAAACCAATACCGTAATTATAATAAATGCCCCCAGACCTCCGCTCAGATGGTTTTTAACAATAAGATCCACTTTGCACACATATGAAACATATAAAAATGATATACCTATCAATAAGGCCGCAATAATCAAACATATCGGGATTACCTTTCCTTTTATATCTACTATAGCTGCAATCAACTGAACTATAAGGATAACTGATATGAAAAATCTATTGCCGGCAAAAGAAGACTCAAATAATATATTAATTTCAGCTAAAACAGTTATTGTTGTAAATATAAAAATAAATAAGTAGGTTTTTAGATTACTATGTTTACTGATTTTTAGTTTTTTTGTTAATGTTATCATTATTTTCTTCTGCTTTACCTCCTGAACCAGGTTTCCCATAAGCCTTTACAAATCTTAAGATTATACCCTTCTGATATGCATATTTTATACACTTTTCTGTAATTAACTTTTGATTAATTGTAAGCTCTGTTTCAGGAATTACAATCGTCAGTTCCTTTCTCAGAATTTGGGAACCACCCACTGTTACGCTACCGCAGGTTGCTCCCTCAAATGCACTTAATTTGTTTATATAACCATTAATTGTTTTCTCAAAATTTACAGGTTTTGAATAATATGGCTCTTCTGTATCCAAACTCTTAATACTCACAGCAGTACCGTTATGAAACTTTGCTATGGTAGGAAAATTAAACGGCAGATTTGCTTCCTGGAGCCTTCTGATTTCCTTGCCCCTTTTCAGATTACTCATATCCCATATGCATTCATTGTCTTCAGGACTTTCTTCTAAGCTTTCAACTCCGTATTCTCCAGCCCAAACGCATACCGAAGCGGTCTGCTTGAGCTTTAATTCCGGTAAAATTTGAGAAAGAAAAGGGAAATTTATTTGATAACTTACCGAAATATCAATACTTCTTCCGTCTGCAAGCATTGTGCTTTCTCCATATTGCAAGCCAGCTAAGCCTTCTGAAACGTATAAATTTCTGAGACCCATGTCAGCTTTATTGCTTAGAGAGTCTTCAAGCTGCTTTGCCACAAGATGTTTTGCAGAAGGTATCAATACTAGCTGAGCCCTTGTATAATCAGAAGCATTCTTTCCTGCCTCCTTAATACTGGAAGCCAGCCACGAATCCCCTAGGGCATCCTGGATGTTTTCAGACCCTCCGAGCTTTTCAATTCCGCTAATAATTTCATCTGCATTTGTTTTATAATATAGAAGACTGTAAACGCTCATTTGCCTGGATGCCCCAGAAAGTGCACTTTGAATAATCTCGTTTACATAATATACTTTCATTAAAAAAACGAAAGAAACTATGGTTAGTATAAAAAATGGAAGTATTATTGCAGCCTCTACAGTAATTGAACCTTTGCTTCCTGCTTTTAATATCATTGTTGCCTCCCAATCAGAATAGAACTGCTAATAGCTCAACAACATGCTTTCTTTGATGTCTGACCTGGAAATGTTTTTTCTTGTATCTGATGAAAAACCGGGAATAGAAAAAAACAGATTTTTTATTGATACAGTCGTGTCGGCCTTTAAGGCAACATATGTATCCGAAAAAGTGAAGCCCGAACAGGATATGCCTACATTCAACTGAATCAGATCCTGTGTTCTTGCCAGCTTCTTTTCCTTGTCGGTTAGTAGAAGAAATATTCTTAGATAATCCTGATAGCTCAGAAAAAGCAGATTATTCTCAGAAGTCACTGTTTTATTGTTATTCAGAGCGCCTGAAATATCTGTTTTCCACTGCTCTTTGGTTTTAAAAAGGGGGATTTTCTCTCCTTTGCTTAATTGATCCTGATCATAGAGCGCTTCAAACATTCCCCAGGAGAATATCAGCATCGTTTGAATCAAAGGAGTTGATAGCCCTGCATTCCAGCTGCTAAGAGCAGCTGCCAGACCGGTTATTCTGCTCATTTTTGAAGGATCGGTATAGATATGTATTACATTTGCAACAAGTCTTAATGATAGTATTTCTGCTTTTATAAGCATTGAATTAACTGCCTCATCCTTGTTTCCATTAATAATATATTCGACTTCATAAGCCGAAAAATATCCGTCTCTCTCGAGTTTATCCTCAGATTTCAGATTGTATGCCTTGGATTCCTCTTCCTTCTTCAGCAAGGGGACATCATGCCTGAAAATCCCCATAATATACTCATTTAAGTATAGTTGTTCAGTCATATTTATTGCTATATCCGCCAAACTACTCTCTTTATCTGCAATATATACTAATTGCGCCTCTGCGCCATCTGCCGTATTAAAATCATTGGCATTCCATGTTGAATTATCTTCATAATAGCTGCTCTTTCTTGACGGCAGCTGTTCTAATAAATCTGGAGCTATGGTCTTCAAATCATCCTTTGGGTTAAAGGCTTGGGCAAGCTCTGAGGTAACTTTGTCTCTGATATCCTCATCGTCAGAAGCAGCCGGTTTTGCTTTATTAAACATATAGCTTATAGCGTCGTTTCTACATAAATTGTCAATGGCTGATATAAACTCTTCCTCGTTACCTGTAGCATTCAGGGCTGTTTGGCAGCTTTCAACATTTGCCCTCAGCTTTCCGATGATAGTTTCTGAATTATCCTCAGAGAGCATTCTTTTCATATCTGTCAAGCTGCCTTTATAAGACTTCAGTATTTCCTCTATTCCGTCAATATCCTCTCCGGCATAAGTCAGTTCGTTTTCAATTAATGAAAAAAGTTCACCTTTTTGAATTATTACTGAATTAGCCTCCTCAGCAGCTTCGGAGTTAATGGTTTTAAAATAATCCAGATTAGACTTTATTGACTCCCAGATGCTTTGCTTTTCACTGCTCAAATTACTAAGTCTTTGTGATATATCACTTATTTGTTTAAGTAAATTCTTCTTGGTCTTAACATTCTTCTCATTTGAATAAATTAATTGAAGCTTATTTATTTCCTCCGATAATTCCTTTTGTAGTGAGTTATTATCGAGTATCTTCTTCTTTAAGTCTTTCAGTTTTACAGCTATATCTGAATTACTTATTTTATTAATTTTAGACTCTAGAGTCATTTGCAGACTTCCTACAGCTCCTGCCTTCTTGTCGGTTGCTATCTTCCTCTTATATAGTTTTGAACCCTTAGATAGGTTTTTAATTCCGCCAATTTTTGAAAGCAGGTCTGCTGCAATTTCTGCAGGAGCTCTATACTTCATATAATCCATAATCTGATTTTCGAAGACTTCTGGTTTGTCCAGACTGAAGGGCTTTTCCAGACCTATACTTTCAATATTATAACCGTAAAGAAAATTCTCACTGCCAATGTTCAGATTTTTTGAGAAATACTCCTCAAAGCACTCACTAATAGTGTCATTGTCGAGAAATATTCCAAACAAACCATACTCCTGTTTCAGTTCATTGTTATAAGATGCCAGAACTGAAGAAAGGGCCATCTGATTTGCCCTTTGAACCTGTGAATGTGCCAATCTGATTCTCGAGGCATCTGTAAAGGTACCTGCCACCAGAAAAACAGAGGATAAAACTATGCTGATGAATACCGTTATTGAACCTCTGCACCTATTATCATTAAGCCTTTTACCTTTCAGTTTTAACATTTTTACACGACCTTTAATGTTTTTTAATGATTTTATCAATAACTTCGCTAAGCTTTGAGTTATTTCCTATCCATTTGTTATCACTATTCAAAAGGCAATTTTTAATATCTATAACCATATCAAGGTTTCTTATAAACTCTGCATTATCCTCAAGAGGTGAAGATATCTGCGAACTTAGTTCAAGGGTTTTGGTAAAACCAAACCTCTCAAGTAGACTACCAGCGGGAAGTTTATAGTTATCATTTATGCAAACCACCAGCTGACTTGATAAATAGTTTCGCTTATTATTAATATTTACTGTTATCTTTGATGGAAAAACGGCTGGAAAAAGATTTTCTATAGCAAAGGCCTGTAGTTTACTTTTTTTGTCCTGAGATTTTGTATCAATAAATCGCCAATATGGATTTTCTTCCTTCGGCCAGTATGAATAATCATCAAATTGTTTTACATAATATGCCGAACCTCTATTTGCAGTTTCACTCGCCACACTTTGTAAATTTATATATTGATACATTACTATAAATAAATAGACCAGTACGACAATTAATAAGAATACTAGAGAAAAAATGATAGCTGCTTCAACTGTAAAACTGCCTCTTTTATTGAAGCAGCCTTTAAAAGGCACTGACATGAATTGCTTAACCTTCAATACCATTACCTCCTGTGCCTGTAAGGTTACTTACAAAATTGTTCAAGAATCCTGTCCATTAGCTAACAGCTTAAGTACTAAGTGAACCCTGCGTTCCGGATTTATTGTTTTCGAGCTTGCTGGCATCGGGGAATAAATTGTTAATTATTCCGTTTACAAAGTTTATAAGCTGTTTTCTGAATAGAAGAGCAACGCCTACTAACACGGCTATTATAATGATTACCTCTACCGTCCCCATTCCGTCCTCTTCTTTTATAAATCTTCTTATCAAGGGAAACATACTCACTACCTCCTTTTATATTGAATTTCAAAAATTTGTTGATATACCCTGCATGGAGAGAACTGCAGGAGTAACCACAATTATTACAATCGCAAAAAACATAACCATCATTGGAAAAAGCAGTTTTGTTGATGCTTCCTCCCCTAATCTTTTTATTGTATTTTTGCGCATCTCCCAACATTCATTTGCTTGAAGCCTCAAGGCCAGTACAAGGTCATTTCCGCCCCTCTTTGTATTTTGTAATATGGTCGACATTAGTCTTGAGATTTCTGGAGTTTTTACCCGTTTTGCGAACTGGCTGTAGGCTTCTGTTTCGTTTCTGCCCATTTTTATATCAGCAGCTGTTTTAATTACTTCTGTATAAAAGGCACTTTCTCTACAGTCTGACATATTAACATCAGAGGATATTTTTTCCCAGGCCTTTGACATAGTGAGCCCGGCATTCAGTAAAAGAGTGAGCTTATTGATGAAATTAGGAAATTCCAGTTTTATTTCAAGCCTTCTTTGAGCCACTCTTCTTTTTAATTTATTATCCCCTGAAAGCCATAGCAGCCCAATAATTAATAAGACATAGACGGCAAAAGTTGAATTGAAATAAGATAAAATTGCAGTTATTTGTTCAAATATTATCATGAGTGCCAATAGTACAATTTTATTAGCATAATGTAGTTTCAAGTAGTAAGCAGAATATTCGTTTCCATAAAGTTCATTTATGTAATTTAATAATTTTCTATCATAAACTGAATCAAAAGAATAACTATACTTGTCCAGAATATATAAACCGAACGGGAGAAGTCCTTTTAGAAAGTACTCATCACCTTGAATTGCATCTATATAAGCAGAATATTTATGCTTATTTCTTAATAATGTGATTAGCAAGTATACCGAACTACATATCAAGCTTAAAACTAGAACTATTCTCATATGAATTTTTCTCACATTCTGATATTCATAATCTTATTTGATAGAAAAAAAGCACACGATAAAAGTAACAAACAAACCGTCATCGCTACTCTGCCCTGAATTGTAGTGAATATGGGACTTATATAATCTCCTGCTGTAATTGATAAAACTAAAACCATTCCCAACGGCATAACATTAAGAACTTTTTGTTCGAATTTTCTCGAAGACAACATTGTTTCGATTTCCTGTTTCATTTCAATTTTGTCACTTATAATACCCGAAGCATTTTTTATTGCTTCGATCAGATTACCTCCGGTTCTCTTACAAATACTGATAACATCTGAGAAATTTGCTATATCCTCAAGCTTGGCACGTTTTGCAAGGTCACTAATAGCATCCTCTATGGTAGTATTCAGAGACAGTTTATGGATTATTACATTAGTTTCTCTGATAATACTAGTCTCTTCACTTGGATATAGAACAAGAAGATCATCCAGAGCACAGGTAAACGCATTTTCAATGGTACTACCGGAGGAAAGCGAGGAAGCCAACGAGCTTAATAAATCTTTGAACTGCAAGTTCAACTCATTTCTTCGCTTAAGTATCAACTGTTTTTTCTTTACCTTCAGATACAAAATACCCAAAGGACTCAAAGCTCCCGCAAATATAATACTTCTATAAAAAAGATAGCCTATGGAAAATACCACGGTACAGGCACATATCACATAAGTTATTTTCCACTTAATGGATATAAAATAAACATCGTAGTTCTGCAAATAAAAACACTCCTTAAGGTCTTAAAAGTCGTTCAATATTCCCGAATTTCTTAGTTTTTGGGTATTAATTAATGGATTTGCTGTTCTCTTAAGATTTCCCGTTACCTTATCAGCAAGATTGGAGGTATTATTGGTTTCTTCAAACAAAAACAATGGGTTCAACTTGATTTGTCCTTTTTCCATACCCAAAACTTCAGAAATTTCAATTGTTCTTCTGGTTTTGTCTCTGAGTCTGGAAAGAAAAATGATAATATCAATTGCTGACGCTATTTGTTTTCTTACAGCCTCCAAGGGTAAGGCAGATGCGCTTAAAATCATAGTCTCAAGCCTGTAAAGCATGTCCAGGGTTGAATTCGAATGACCAGTAGATAGTGAACCGTCATGTCCGGTGTTCATAGCCTGCAACATATCAATTGCTTCCGGGCCTCTGACCTCACCAACGATTATTCTTTCAGGTCGCATCCTAAGTGATGTTTTAATCAGATCTCTGATAGTAATTTCGCCCCTGCCCTCCAAATTGGCATTTCTTGTCTCAAGTCTTACAAGGTTAGGCAGGTTATGTATCTGCAGTTCTGCAGAATCTTCGATTGTAATTATTCTCTCATCAGTAGGAATAAAGTTTGATAGAGCACTTAAAAAAGTGGTTTTGCCGCTTCCGGTACCGCCCGCAATGAATATATTGTACTTGGCAACCACCAATTTATGTAAGGCTACGGCGGCTTCCGGTGTAATCGAACCTAATTCTATTAGTTTATCTATATCGATGGGCTTATCAGGGAATTTTCTGATAGTGACAATGGGACCATTTAGAGCAATTGGAGATAAAACTACATTGATTCTTGAGCCATCTTTCAACCTGGCATCTACAATAGGTGTGGATTCATTTACTGTGCGGTTTACAGTTGTCACCATTATCTGGATAATATCCTCGAGTTTTTGAGCTGACTCGAAATATACATCGAGCTTAGTAAGCTTTCCGCTTTGTTCAATAAATATATCTTTCGGACCATTTATCATTATCTCTGTAATATCCGGGTTATCAAGGTAAGGCTGCAAAATATCAAGCCTTCTTAAGGAATTGAATACTGCGGTGATTATTTCTTTTTTTTCAGAGGAGCTCAAAAATATCTGCCTTGATTTTTCAAAAACTGATTTCTCAATAATTTGCTTAATATTATCATCAGACAAACTGCACTTCATATCAATTTTTTCACTAACTGCAGTTTTAATCTCGGTAAGCAGGTTTGAGTTCAAAAATACTCCCCCTTCTATTAATACTTTGCCACATATCTTCCGGCAATTTTTTTGAAGGAATCGTTTAAAATCTCAGGTCCTCCCATTATACTGAACTTGTGGAATTTGAAGTTCTCGTGGAAAGGAATTTCAGAAAGGATTTTTTCTTTAGGAAGGATCTTTTTGAATAATGGGAGGCCCTGATTTGACACTTTATTTGCAACATATACTATTTTTTGAAGCAAATAAGTAAATTGATTGGAAGAGGTTGATAGCTTACTTAAACCTTCCAAAAATATATTTGTTTTATGTAAACATATTTCTTCATTCTCTAGAATATAAAGAATTTCATCAGAAATATGAAACACCTCAAGAGTGGTATTATTGATATGAGAATCCATATCAATCACAATTAGATCATACTCCCCGCTGTTCTGAAGAATTTTTAACAGAAAATCAATGTCTTCGGGTAGTATATCATTAATTTCAAAGGGGTTATTGGGAGTCATAAAGAAAAAGACGTTTGAAGAATTATCCTGACACCTCATTTGAATGAGCTTGGTACTGAGATTTTTATCCTTCTCCCTTACGTAATATAACACATCTGAAAGAGAATAATCGTTGTAACATGTGAAATTGAAATTGGAGAATTGGAATTGCTCAAGATTTAAATAAAATACTTTCAAGCCGGTAAGTGAACAAATTGAACTTAAAATCCTTGCTATAGTAGTTTTACCGACACAGCCTGATGCAGAATAGACCGTAACTATTTTAGCAGTTTTTTCTTTAATATTCTTAATTATGTTCCCTGAACTAGTAAATTTGTCTATAACCATACCGGCAAGCTTATTTATATTTGAGTATTTGTAAATTGTAGGGATATCTTTAAGATCAGTTGGATTAGAGCCTTTAGACAATAGAATTATAGTTTTATCAAACTTCTTACAGATGTCGTAATAATGCTTTTCAGAGGTGAGTATTAAATCAGGATTGTGTTTTTCAATCCATTCCTCTATCTTACTTGAATTGCTACAAAAATTTACGAGTAACGATTCAGAATAATTATGGGTAAGAAAACTACACAGATTGAACGAATATTCGTCATCATCGTCCATAATGATTAATTTAATTAGTGACATTAGCTTTCTCCAGTTCTTTTGTATAAATTAAAAATTATGATTGAGAATTTTATATAATAGAAATATAAGAAGATTTAATAATCTAGTTCCATTATATTACATATTTAGCTTTTGTCAACATATTTTTTAATTATTTGTTAAAATATTTTATATTTCTCAATTTTAGTAACCATTTACAGATATTTTGCCAATTTTCGTGCTTGCTTTTATAGTTGTATTGCCATCAACTCCTGCAAACTGGTTATGAGAAACGGTTCCGAAAGCGTCAATACATATATCTGATTGTACTGGAAAATACAATTCTATATTGCCGGTTTCGGTTTCAAATATATAGTCAGATTTGTTTTGACATTGTGCCTTAAGAGAAATATTCCCTGATTCGATTTTAATATTGCTGCCTGTGAGCTTACCCGAGCCAAGTCTGAAATTACCCCTTGTACAATTCAGATAAACATTTCCATATAGTGCTTTGAGTTCTGTATTACCCTTTCGTATGTTTGCTGTTATACTACCTTCGAATTTATCCTCTACAATAAAACTCCCCTGATCCTGCTCAAGCTTAATTACATTTATTCTTCGGGGAATAGTGAGTTTTATTTCTGATAGTATGTCATCGGGATTGTCTATCCGTTTGTTATAATTTGCTGATATATAACAAGTATTGTCCTTTATTTTAGTTTCAACAGAGAAATTATCAAGTAGTTTCTCAAGTTCTTCTTTGGTTTTATTGTCTCTGACAGTCTGTTTAAGTTCACAGCTTATATAAGGCTTGTCCCAGCAATAAATCTGAAGTTTACCTGAGTCTACTGTTACGTCAAGTGACCTGACTTTTATATTTAAATCAATTTTAGAATTTTTAAATTGATAAGAATCCTGTTTATGATGAGTTACAGCCTGCTGTTCACAGCCTGAAATAAGAAATGCTGTAATAAGAAATGTTAAAATAAATATTACGTATATTAATCGTCTCATTAATTACTCCTGCAAACTTATATTTGCAAGAATAATACCATGATTTTTACTAATTTCCAATTATTTCCTGCCCACCATATTTATGAGATGGACAGAAAACAATTGATTTTTAATAGTTATTCTTCAATAATAAACTTATATAAGGTCTTTCATATATCCCACATAATGTGAAAAAACTATACCTGGCTCTTCAAGCTCAAGACACCATCTCTTTACCCATTCGAGAGACAGATACCCCGTAAAGCCATTTTCCTTTAATAGTTCTACTATTCGCTTAATTGGAATATCTCCATAGCCCATCATCTTATACTTGACTGCATCGTTAGCCATAAGAGAATCCTTTATATGAACATAGCTGATATAATTTTTCAAATTTTCATAAGTCTCATCCACATTTTCATTAAAAAATCTGTATGGGTGGTGAACATCCCATAATACACCAATACTATCGGACTGAACTTTTTCTATTACCTCTTTCATTACCTTTGAAGCAGCAAATACCCCGTTTGTTTCAAGAAGAAGCTTAACACCCTTTTCTTTTGCTATAACAGTAAGTTTTTTCAGATTATCAATAACAAAATCAATATCGACTTCACCAGGCTGAGGCTGTGCGTCTCCAAGTACTCTAACAAAAGGTGTCCCGAGTTTTGAAGCCAATTCTATATAATCTTTTGCTTCCTGCATATGTTTATCGATATTGGCCTTATCAAACAAATAACTTGCTGAAGTCAGACAAGGAATTTCAAGACCCAACTTTTCCAGCTTCTTTTTTGTTAAATCAATATTTTCAGAAGAAAATTGTTTTGCTTTTGGTGCATAGAGTTCGTTTCCTATACCTCGGATTTCAATTCCGTCAAAACCTATATCCTTTGCTGTTGAGAGCATATCTTCCCAACTCCAACCGGGACATCCAAGTGTAGAAAATGATAATTTCATATTAGCCTCCAGTCCGTGCGCCATGGCACAGTTAAATTGTAATCTGATGACATTTAACTTGCTTTCATGATAGCATTTTTTTCCGTCATCTGCAAGGCGACAATATTCCTACATTAACCTAAGCTTTTCGGAAATTGTACCTCTGAAATGCTTCATAAAATTGAAATGCCCCACAGAATAGTATATACCCAAATATTCCCCCAAGAACATTGAGAATTATGTCATCAATATCGCTTATACCGGAGCTTGTAATATATTGACCGATTTCTATCAGAATTGTGAGTAAAAAAGCTAATAAGACTGTTTTACCAAACTTGCGAAACACCTTATATGCTAACGGCAAAAGAAAACCGAAGGGCATAAAGGCGACTATGTTTCCTGCGAGATTAATAATAATGCTTTTGGTGGTCATATAGCCAGAAAGGTATTGGGAAATGGTTGTAAAAGGGATAAGATTAATGCCCCTTAAACCAATTCCTCTACTGAAACGAGAGCTGAAAAATGTAAGGTAGAGCAATAACAGAAGATATACAACGAGAAGTAATTTTGCAATAAAACTAATACTTTTTCCAGTTCTCTCTTCCATGTTATCGCCCCACTTCAAATTATTTATTCTGACTATTTACTCTAATTACGTATTTTAATTATTATTCTAATTACCTTTATAATATCTGCTTAATTATGCTCTGAAGTAATCTACTCCGGCTTTAAACAGCTGCTGATCCTTTTCACCCGGTACGTTTTTATAGACATTGGAGCCTATTCTCTCAGAATGACCCATCTTACCGAAAACTCTTCCATCAGGACTGGTAATACCTTCAATTGCATTTATTGAACCGTTTGGATTGAAGCTGATATCGTAGGTCGGTTTTCCATTGAGGTCTACATACTGAGTTGCGATCTGTCCATTGGCTTCCAGTGTTTTAAGAACATCTTCACTGGCGGTGAATCTGCCCTCACCATGCGAAATTGCTATGGTATGAGTATCTCCAACCTTAACATTATTCAACCACGGTGACAGATTTGAAGTTATCCTGGTGTTTACAAGACAGCTTTGATGGCGGCCGATGGTGTTGAAGGTCAACGTCGGGCAGCTTTCATCAATATCCCTGATTTCTCCGAAGGGCAGCAGGCCAAGCTTTATCAATGCCTGGAACCCGTTACAGATACCCATAACCAAACCATCTCTCTGTTTCAGAAGTCTCATCACGGCCTGACTTACAACAGGATTTCTGAAAGCTGTGGCAATAAATTTTCCTGAGCCTTCGGGTTCATCACCTGCGCTGAAGCCGCCCGGAATCATTATTATCTGGGAATTGTCAATCAAGCTTTCCATGGCTTTAATGGTTTCTTCTATATCATTGTGTGAAAGGTTCTTAATTACAAGGGTCTCGACAAGTCCACCTGCATTTTCAAAAACCTTTTTAGTATCATATTCACAGTTTGTGCCCGGAAATACAGGTATAAATATTCTTGGCTTTGCAACCTTCGCTGAAGGTCTTGCTTTCTTTACGGTTTCATAAGTGTATTCTGACGGAATGCTTATGTTTTGCTTTGTTATGGTGGGGAATACTTTTTCCAGTGGTTCCTGCCATTTAGCAGCAAGCATATCAACTTGCAGGTTTATATCTCCGACACTTATCACTGCTTTGTCTGTGGTTGTACCCAGGACAGTACAGTTCATACCGGCAAAAACGGTTGAAACATCTGTACCTTCAGGCAGTTCAAGTATTATTGAGCCATAGAGCGGCTTAAATAGCAGTGCAGTATCTATAGCCTTTACAAAATCAAACCCCAGCATATTTCCGAAGGTCATTTTGCTGATTATTTCTGCTATACCGCCTTCTTTAACAGAGCTTGCTGACAAAATTGCTTTTTGTGCTGCCAGATTGTATACGGCACTGTATATTATATCAAGTTCATCAAAGTCAGGGAGCATGTTTTCGTCCAAGCCTAGTGTAAGAAGTACAACTTGGCTGCCTGAAGCTTTAAACTCGTTGGAGACCACATTGTTTACATTTACTGTATCTACTGCAAAGGAAACCAGTGTAGGCGGAACATCCAGGTCCTTGAAGCTGCCTGACATACTGTCTTTTCCACCTATTGCAGCAGTTCCCAGCTTAATCTGTGCATAGTAAGCTCCCAACAGCGCGCTCAAAGGCTTTCCCCATCGTTTGGCATCCTTGCCGGGCTTTTCAAAATACTCCTGAAGAGTCAGTCTTATTTTCTTATAATCTCCGCCCATTGCTGCAATCTTGGCAACAGATTCAATGACTGCAAATACTGCACCGTGGAAGGGGCTCCAAATTGATATTTCAGGGTTGTAGCCATAAGACATCAAGGTTCCAGTTGTAGTATCACCTTCCATAAGCGGAAGCTTTGCTGCCATACCTTCTGCAGGTGTCAGCTGGTGCTTTCCTCCGAAAGGCATCAGAACGGTATTGGAACCTATTGTTGAATCAAATCTTTCTACAAGACCTTTCTGGCTGCACCTGTTAATATTTTGCAGGTTTTCAACCCACTTTTCGGTCAGGTTGTCAGTATTTATGCTCTTCGTTGTTACGGCGGTAAATTTATCAAAGTAGCTTTCTTCGTCGGGAGCAGTAATTTCTATGTCAATCCTTTGTTTTGCGCCGTTTGAATTCAGGAATTCACGGCTCAGATCAACTATCTTTTTTCCTCTCCAGTTCATCTTCAGCCTTGGTGCAGAAGTTACTTCTGCAACCACCACAGCTTCAAGATTTTCATCATTGGAAAACCTTATAAATTTATCAACATCAGAGGCTGCAACTACTACTGCCATTCTTTCCTGTGATTCAGATATGGCGAGCTCGGTTCCGTCCAAACCTTCGTATTTCTTCGGTACCATATCAAGATTAATTTCCAGACCATCAGCAAGCTCGCCTATCGCAACAGAAACTCCGCCTGCGCCGAAGTCATTACATCTTTTGATAAGGGTGCTTACCTTGGGATTCCTGAACAGACGCTGTATCTTTCTCTCTGTCGGCGCATTACCCTTCTGTACTTCTGCTCCGCAGGTTACAAGTGATTCTTCGGTATGTGCCTTTGAAGAACCGGTTGCACCTCCGCAGCCGTCTCTACCTGTTCTGCCTCCAAGAAGGATAATTTTGTCGCCGGCTGCAGGCTGCATCCGAACAACATTTTTTCTTGGTGCTGCACCTATTACAGCTCCTATCTCCATTCTTTTTGCAACATAGCCTTCATTATATATTTCCGCCACCTGACCAGTTGCCAGTCCTATCTGGTTACCGTAGGAGCTGTAGCCTGCGGCGGCGCCGGTAGTTATTTTCTTCTGCGGAAGCTTTCCGGGTATAGTGTCTTCCATCCTGGTTCTGGGGTCACCGCTTCCGGTTACCCTCATAGCCTGATATACGTATACCCTTCCTGACAGCGGATCGCGGATGGCGCCGCCGAGGCAGGTTGCAGCACCTCCGAAGGGTTCTATTTCTGTAGGATGGTTGTGAGTTTCGTTTTTGAACATAACAAGCCATTCTTCATTCTTGCCGTTAATATCAGCATTGACTACAATACTGCACGCATTAATCTCATCAGAAAGGTCTAAATCCTCAAGTTTCCCCTGCTTTTTGAGAGCTTTCATAGCCATAAGGGCAACATCCATAAGACAAACGTCCTTATCGTCACGACCCTTATAAATCTCTTCTCTTGCGGCTTTATAATCATTAAAGGTTTTTTCGATAATATCTGTATATTTTCCTTTTTCGAATTTAACACTGTCTATACAGGTAAGGAAGGTAGTATGTCTGCAGTGATCCGACCAGTAAGTATCAATCATTCTCATTTCTGTTACTGAAGGATCTCTCTTCTCTGTATTCTTAAAATATCCCTGACAAAATACAATGTCGTCAAAAGACATGGCGAAACCCATTTCCTTCAGAAGACCTGAAAGCTGGTTATGATCCATGTTTATAAAGCCGTTGATGTTAGCCACATCCTCCGGCTGCTCAACCACGGTTTTCAGTGTTTCAGGCTTCTCCATTCTGGCTTCCTGACTTTCAACAGGATTTATATAGTATTTTTTTATTTCGATCAGATCCTGGTCTGTTATTGAGCCGCCCAGCACGATAACTCTTGCAGCTTTTATTTCGGGTCTTTCTCCTTGAGTGAGCAGCTGCATGCATTGGGCTGCGGAGTCAGCTCTCTGGTCATACTGACCGGGAAGGTATTCCACTGCAAAAGCTCTGCAGTTTTGGGGTATTATATATTCTTCATCATAAGCGTAGTCAACAGGCGGCTCTGAAAAGATAGTATTTCTTGCTTTAATATACTCTTCCTCACTTATTCCCTCAATATCATATCTATTAATAATCTGAACAGTCTCAAGAGCCTTAATCCCAAGGGTTTCTTTAAGGTCTGACATAAGCCCTTGAGCCTCAACATCATAAGGTTTCTTCTTTTCAACAAACAGTCTTTTAACTACACTTTTCATTATTAACCCCATTTCCGGCAAGTAACTGCCTATGCAAAAACTCAATAATTTATAATTTAAGATGATAATTAAATTATAATATGATATCATATATTAGTAAAATTAATGTTATTAATACTATAAATTAGGAGCACTTATGGATATTAATTTTGAGTTATACAAAATATTTTATTACTGTTCTGAAAACCAAAGCTTCTCAAAAGCTGCACAAAAGCTCTTTATATCTCAATCAGCAGTAAGTCAGTCCATTAAACAGCTGGAAACACAACTTGGCGTTACTCTATTCCATAGGAAGCCAAGAGCAATACAATTAACTACTGAAGGTGAAATGCTCTTGAGTTATATTTCTCAGGCTTTCAATTACATCAAAACTGCAGAAGCTAAAATTCAGGAAATGGAAGGCCTGAAGGCTGGAGAAATAAGGATTGGAGTAAGTGATTCCATCTGTAAATATTTTGTGATGCCTTTTATTAAAAAATTCGGCAGCAAGTATCCTCAGATATCAATAAAAGTTATTAACAGGACTACACCGCAACTATTAGAAGTACTAAAAAATGGCATTGTGGATATTATAATTTCAACATTGCCGGTAAATTCTGAAATTTTTTCGTCAGTTCCCTTTGTGACTGTTGAAGACATTTTTGTAGCCTCTGAAAAATATTCAGAATTAAAAGGTAAAAAGCTTACCATCAAAGAATTAAACAGTTATCCGCTTGTTATGCTTCCGCCTGACAGTTCAACAAGAAAAGCAATTAATGCTTTTTTTGAAAAGCATGGGTTAAGCTGTACTCCCGAAATAGAACTTGAAAGTCTAGACCTGCTTGTGGAATTTGCATTAATCGGAACCGGTATAGCATATGTTCTCAAAGAAAGTGTAAATGAAAGAATTAAAAACGGGCAGTTATTCCAGATAGATATCTGTGAAAAACCCCCGCAAAGAGAAATCGGAATAGTTACAATGAAAAATGTAATATTGTCAAAAGCAGTAAAAACTTTTATTGAAATACTTAAATAAACTCCTTTATAAGTTGATCCTTCTCAACTGAAAGGTCTACAAAGTCTTCATCGACTCTTAATACAGGCGCGTAAACACATTGATTGGGTACATAAACAACCTCACCAATTTGTCCGTTCTTCAATCTTACTTTGGAACCCACATAATAACTTGGCATATTTGTAAACATAACCATCATAATTTTGGGATCAACTGTGTCAAAACCGACATTTTCCAACTCTTTAAACGCTGTAAAAGGAGTTTGCCTTCCTCTGTAAACTCTTTCAGAGGTTATTGCATCAAATATATCCGCAACTGTTACAATTTTTGAATAAAGATTTTTCTGGCTGCCTTTTATACCAAATGGATAACCGGTACCGTTTTCTTTCTCATGATGCATTATAACTGCTCTCTTGACATCCATATTAATTACATTAATATTTTTGACTATTTCATATCCATAAACAGTGTGCTTTTTCATAATTTCGAATTCCTGATCGGTTAACGGGCCCTTTTTGTTTAGTATTTCCAGAGGAATATGAGCCTTTCCCACATCATGAAGCAGGCCAGCCATTACAATATCTTTAAGCTGCTTTTTATTGAAACCCAGCCACTTGCCTAAAAGCATTGAATAAACTGAAACATTTACAAGGTGAGAATATGTGTAGGAATCTGCAATTCTCACGGTATTTACGCAGTCCATCAAAGAACTGCAATCATTTAACTTGCTGTAGATATGTTCAGATATATCTTCTGCTTTATTGAAATCCAGTTCTTTTCCCGATGCAAGATCCTGTACCAACAGTTTAGCAGTATTTACATCCTCTATATACTTTTTTTGATCTACACTTATCTTGTCATCAGATAAATAATCATTGCCATGGATTGGATTGGAATTAAATATGAATACCTTGTCTATTCTAAATTCAATTAGTTTTTGAAGGATATACTCGGTAACAATGGTATTGGTGGGAACAATCATATTTCCGCCCACTGAGTATACATCCTCACCCAGATAGTTGCCCAGAATAGCTTCACTGACTTCGACATATATTTTATCCATTATGTTATCCCGCCCGCTTTCAAATTCTTTGCGATTTATTAATTTCGCAATTCTAATGCTAATATTTAACATTTTGAATATATTATATAACAATATTAGTAAATAGTCACCCATAATTCGGCATTAAAATACATTTTCTGTAAAAATAATTATGAGATTTTTGGGAACCTATTTCCATACAAGTACGTCTAATGTATGATAGGTAATATAAGGTAAAGGAGGATGATTTATTGGAGTATCTCATTCAAGTAAAAGGGGTCAGAAAGGTATACAGGGTAGGTAACGAAAAAGTAGTAGCCCTTGATAATATTGATCTTTCAATCAAGAAAGGTGAAATTTGCTGTCTTTTGGGAACTTCCGGATCAGGAAAATCTACTCTGCTTAACTTAATGGCAGGGCTGGAAAAGCCCAGCAGAGGTGAAATTATAATTAAAAATATTCATGTTGAAAAGCTTGACGAAAAAAAACTCGTAATTTTAAGGCAAAAATACATAGGTTTTGTTTTTCAATCTTATAATCTTTTGCCCAACCTTACTGCATTGGAAAATGTAGGACTTCCCCTTACCTTTAAGGGAATCCCTCGAAGGATAAGGGATAAACGGTCAAGACATATGCTCAACTCTGTTGGACTTAACTCACACAGCAACAGGAAACCATCTCAAATGAGCGGAGGACAACAGCAAAGAGTGGGTATAGCCAGAGCCTTTGTGGGAAACCCTGAAATAATCTTTGCAGATGAGCCTACCGGAAATCTTGATTCAAAAACTACTCTTGAAGTTATGAATCTAATAACCGAAATTGCCAGAAACAATAAGCAGACTCTGATTATTGTAACCCATGATATCAATATAGCCAGGTATGCTGACCGAATTATTCATATTCTTGACGGCAATATTGAAAGTATTGAAACTTTAACTCCCTGTGTAGGAGAAATAATCAATAATTAATAAGAAAAGCCTGAGGGCTTGGAGGCAAAACTTATGAAAAAAATGAAAAAAATCACTTCGATTCTTTTAATCTTTATTGTTCTTTTAACAAACCTGTTTGTTACAATACCTGTTAATGCTGCTCAGGATGTAGATTTGGTTACATATTTTGTTGATGAATCAAAAATTACTTCCGGCAGTGATTTTAAAATGGATTTAACAATAGGAAACCTGTCTTCAACAGACTCAGTTACTAGTGTAAGAGTTATTGTTGATGGAAGCTCAGCCTTTTCTGTAAAGAGCTCCATACCGGTATTATCTGAAATAGAACCTGGAAAACAGGCAGTTACTGACCGTGCAACATTTACTTATAACGGCGGTTCAAATAAACTTCAAGTAACCATCCAATATCAAAAGAACGGACTGGATTATCAGCAGGAAGACTCTATCACTATTTCTCAGGCAGTGCCAAAGGAAGAGGCTCCACCGTCTGTTGATACATCTAAATTTGCACCTAAAATCGTTATTGCAGGAAATGCAGCAATTCCTTCGGGACAGGTAGGCGGACAGATGACCTATACGCTGCCGTTAAAAAACACCTCTCTGTATCAGGCAAAGAACATAATTATATCACCTGTTCTGGACGATTCTTCCCCTGTTGTAATGGAGTCCATGAACATATCTCAGAGTCTTGATTACCTTCAATCCAATGAAACTAAAGAGGTTAAATTTAATTTTCAAATTTCCTCCGGTGCATCAGTCAAGACCTATCCGATTAAATTCAACATTCAGTATTACAATGGTTCAAATGATTATTTCAGCACCACTGAAACAGGTTATTTGAAGCTTACTGAAGGTTCAAAGCTTCCGAAGCTGTCATTAAAGGCAGTTTCAACTAATCCATCCCCAGTTCAGGCAGGCCAAAATTTTAAGCTTAAGCTTACTCTTGAGAATCAAGGAACAGTTTCTGCAAAAAATGTTCAGGTCACACTGCTTGGGCTTAAGAATGATGGGGCTAGTATTATCGGCAGCACCAACAAGCAAACAGATTCCATTATCTACGGCGGATATACCCAGGATTTTACATACGATCTTTCTGCTTCAACAAAGATCGAAACAGGTGCAAACAGTCTTAAGATAAGACTGGATTATAATGATGCTACAGGTTCAGTATTTACAGATGAAATTGAGTTTTTCTATAATGTTCAGTCAGGAGGCTCTCAATCAGTAGTAGAATTAAAAAATGTTGTATCTCCTACTTCAACTCTTACTCCCGGCAGTAACGCTGTTATTGCATGTGATGTTGCAAACACAGGCACATCCGATGCATACAATGTAAAGGTAACCATTTCAGCTGATAAGGAAATAATCCCAAGAACACTTAACACTATTTTAATTCCCATTCTTAAAAAGGGTGAGACAAAAAATGTTCAATTTCAGCTTTTTATATCTGATGAAGCAGTGACCAAAAACTATCCGGTGGCAATCAATGTTGAGTACGATTTATCACCCTCAGGAAACAGTGCAAAGCAGACAGCAATGCAATATGTAGGCCTTTATGTTGAAAATCCTTCCGGTAAATCTGTACCAAGACTGATAATTGATAAATACAGTGTTGATCCACAGACAGTAAATGCCGGTCAGCAGTTTACTCTGGAAGTCTCGATACTTAATACAAGCAAGACCTCAACCATTAATAATGTTAAGGTTTCTCTTGTTTCAGACGATGGGACCTTCAGTACATTAAATTCGAATTCCTTCTATATTGATTCAATAACACCAAAGTCCAGCATAATCAAAAAGGTTTCATTTACCTCTAAATCGGATGCAGCACCGAAGCAGTATACAATTAGTGTAAATTATGATTATGAAGATGAAAAAGGAAATCCTTATAACAATAAGGATGTTATCGGGATACCTCTGCTTCAGACTCCGAGACTTGTAATCGGTGATGTAAGCCTACCGCCTGAAGCTTATATTGGGAACCCTCTCCCCGTAAATGTGAGCTTTTTCAATATGGGTAAATCAACTCTCTATAATTTGATGGTGAAGCTTGAAGGAAATTTCCGTGTTGAAGGAACAAGTTATTTTGTTGGCAATTTCGAGTCAGGAAAAAGTGACTCCTTTGATGGTACTTTCATCCCCGAAGCTGCAGGACCTATAAACGGTTTTATTGTTTTTACCTATGAGGATGCAGACGGAAAACATCAGGAAGTTAAAAAGGAAATTACTCTTAACGCAATGGAAATGCCTATGCAACAGCCCATGCCCGGCGAAGGACAAATGCCTCCCACTGAAGAGAATAAAAAGTTTCCACTTTGGGCTTATATTGCTGGAGGAGTTGCTTTACTGGCAGTAGTAGTAACCAGTATTCTTCTTATCCGAAGGAAAATCCGAAGAAGAAAGGATTTAATGTTAGATGAGGAACTTTGATCTTATTATGATGGGCCTTAAAAATCTGTTTCGAAGAAAAACCAGAACTATATTAACTGTACTGGGTGTTGTTATCGGAACAGCTGCAATAGTTGTTATGGTTTCTTTAGGTTTGGGAATGAACGAAAGCTTCGATGAGCAATTAAAGCAAATGGGCAGCTTGAACATAATAAATGTTACAAAGTACCGAAATGTTCCCGAAGGCGGAGCTGTTAATACAAAGGAGATTATTCTAGACGATGTGGCAATTGCAAATATAGGTGCAATAAAGGGCGTTCAAGCGGTAACCCCTGTTCTGGAATCTTACGTAAAGCTTGTTTCCGGGAAATATATAGCTTACACTCCCGTCCTTGGAATAGATTCAAAAGCAATGTCAAGCTTTGACTATACTGTAGAAAAAGGCAGATTACTACAAGAGGGTGACACAGAGAATATTGTTATAGGAAGTATGATCCCTCAAAATTTTTACAATCCCAAGAACCAATACGGGATGATGGGCGGGCCAAACCAGAAGCCCCCTGTTGATGTCATGACGGACAAGCTGCAGATTACCTTTGATATGATGTATGGTGAGAAGCAACGACCAGGTTCGGGAGGAAATGAAAACACAAAACCTCCAAAATTATATAAAGTAAGAGCCGCAGGTGTTCTAGTTCAATCAAACGACTGGCAGAAAAACCAATATATATTTATGGACATTAACCACCTACAGAAGTTAATAAAGGATTCAAGCAAGGATCAAAACCAAAAAGGAAACGGTATGGGAATTATAGGTTCTCCAACAACTTCAAAGGGTTATGAACGGCTAATGGTTATGGTCAAAGATATAGACGATGTGGACAGCATCCAGAAAAAAATTGATGAGATGGGCTATGGAACGAACAGTCTGGGTGATTTAAGAAAACAGATGCAGAAGCAGGCCCAGACCATACAGATAGTTCTCGGAGGTATCGGAGCAATTTCACTGCTCATCTCTGCTCTGGGTATTACTAATACTATGATTATGTCGATTTATGAAAGAACAAGAGAAATAGGTGTTATGAAGGTCTTGGGCTGTAGAATGAACAACATCCGGCAGCTGTTTTTGTTCGAGTCAGGAGTTATTGGTTTTATCGGTGGTCTTGCAGGAGTTTTGTTAAGTCTTCTTGCTTCCTTTATTTTAAATACTGTAGGTAAAGGACTTATGAATTCAGGAGGCATGGGAATTGGTATGGGGATGGGTATGGAAACAGGCAGCAGAATATCTGTAATTCCCCTCTGGCTTGCCGGTCTTTCCATAATCTTTGCTGTGCTTATCGGCCTTATATCCGGATTTTCACCCGCAAGAAGGGCTATGAAACTGAGTGCTCTAGAGGCCATTAAATCAGAATAGCTAGTTTCAAATTAGAATGATGAATTAAAGTGTAATAAAAAAGTAGGTTACATAGGTAGCCTACTTTTTTCATTATTACATTAAATATTTATCCAGTTAATTAAAACACTAATGACCCACCAATAATTTACTTTAATATTAAGCGGTTCTATAGTGTAAACTTCGATACCTGATCCTTTAATTTCTTTGAGAATATCAGGCTGTTCTGAGTTGAATCCTGAACACTCTGGAACTGTTCAGAAACTCCAGCAGTTTTTATAGTGATTGTTTCAACTCCATTTGCACTTTCATTTACACTTGCTGTCACCTGATCAAGAGCGTCAACAATATTTGAAACTGACTGATTCATTGCTTTGGAGGATTCACTGAATTCATTCATCATTGTGCTGAAACGTACTGAATCGGAATAATATTGCTCCCCGGTTTCAATAAGTTTTCTGTAATCTGTAAGTACATCCTGATCAACAAAGTCCAATATTACTCCTGCACTGTCGGTAAGAGCACCGACAGACTCATTTACTGTCTTTACTATATTTTTTATATCTGCTGCAGTCTTGGAGGACTGATCTGCAAGTTTCCTGATTTCATCTGCAACAACTGCAAACCCCTTCCCCGCTTCACCCGCTCTAGCGGCTTCTATAGCGGCATTGAGAGAAAGCAGATTTGTTTGCTCGGTAATTTGTAAAATGGCCTGAGCAAGCAATTCTATCTGTGAAACGGCCTGAGCCTCCTCGATAGCCAATTTCAGTTGTTGTTTAACGTTATTGTAAACATTGCTGGCATTTTCAGCAGACTTAGCTGCATTTTCTTTAATCTCACTAGCCTTCTCACTGATAAGGTTTGCTGAAGCGGCACCTGTTTCAGATTTTTGATAAATAAGGTTAACATTTTGCAATATTTCCTGAGTATCGAAGTTTATCTGATGAGTGGTTGCTGCAGATTCCTGCATTGAAGCTGAAATTCTTTCAGTTGTCTCAAGGGTATCGTTTGTCTTCTGATGCAATTCCTGAGCCATTTTTTCAACTTCCTGAGAATTATCCATAATATTTTTGGAGGATTCCAACATCAGCCCCAATATATCTCTTAATGAGCCCCTCATTAAAGAAAGATTTGTTGCAAGTAAGCCTATTTCATCTTTTCTGCTTTTAATCCTATCATAAGTTTTATCATGAGAAAGATCAAAATTTGCAGTCCTTTCGACAACCTGTAATAGAATCCTGATGGGTATAGTCAATGAATAAGTAAGCCAAAATCCGACACCTATCACAAATACAGCAGAAACAATTCCTACTATAATTATAGGAAAGTCAAAAAGTTCATGAGCTACAATACCGCTTCCAACAACAATGATACATCCTAGTACAATCAATAATATCTTTTTACTGATAGACATAGCCCTTAGCGCCCCCAGCATATTAGAAGATTTTAATTTCTATTTTATACTATCATAATGTGTCGACAATATCCATACCTCTTTATCAAATTTACACTAATTATGAGTATTTTTAAATTATATAAATAATGGCATATTCTGTTATATTATGTTTTTTAATGCATTTTGATAATTAATACATTATACAAATAAATAAGGCAGAAAACATTAAAAATCAATAAGCAAAAAGGTTGCTTACAATATATACATTTATTAATAAAATATGCTATGTTATATAAAATGAGTCGAATGTTGATGATCATTAATATTGTAGGAAGGTGATTAAATGTCTGAACAAATAAAGCTTATTGCATCAAGAATCAAGGAGTTACGGGAAATATCGGCCATATCGGCACAAAGTCTTGCTGCTGAGCTTCATATTTCAGAAGAAGTTTATCTTGATTATGAAAGCGGAAACACTGATATACCGGTCAGTTTTCTTTACCAGATAGCAAATAGGTTCAATGTGGAACTATCTGCTATTCTAACAGGAGATAATCCCAAACTTCATACCTATCAGGTTGTAAGAAAGGGCAAGGGTGCTAATGTAGAACGAAGAGAAGATTACAAGTATCAAAGCCTTGCAAACAACTTTATCGGCAAAAAAGCCGAGCCTTTTATCGTAACGGTTTCACCTGAGACAGTAAATGCTCCTGTTCATTTCAACTCTCATAAAGGTCAGGAGTTTAATTATGTTATAGAAGGAACTTTAAAAATAATTATCAATGGACATGAACTGATTTTGGAAGAAGGAGATTCTATTTATTTTGACTCCTCTGCCAATCATGGCATGAAAGCTTTAAACGGAAAACAGGCTAGATTTTTAGCCATTATTCTTTAGTACTAGGGGGATTAAAGGAATGTTGAACAAGTATCTTTCTCGTGTGGATTTCTCATCCTATGAGGACTTCTATGAGAATTTTAAAATAAATGTACCTGAAAACTTCAACTTTGCGTACGATGTAGTAGATGAATATGCAAGAACCCAGCCAAACAAAGTAGCCCTCGTTTGGTGTGATGAATCAGGTGCCGAGGCTACTTTTACTTTTGCTCAGCTTAAGGAATATAGCGATAAGACTGCCAATTTCTTTAAAGGGGTTGGTATTAAACGCGGTGACCCGGTTATGCTTGTATTAAAAAGACGATATGAATTCTGGTTCTGCATACTTGCTTTACACAAGCTGGGTGCAGTTACTATACCCGCCACTCATCTGCTTACCTCAAAGGATATTGTTTACCGGGCAAATGCTGCGGACATAAAGATGATTGTTTCTGTTTCGGAACCTGAAGTTATCATGCACATTGAGGATTCGTTGAGTAAATGTCCCACACTTAAATACAAAGCTCTTGTAGGCGATAGTAAGGACGGCTGGCTTGATTTTACAAGTGAAGTAGATAAATCTTCAAATGTATTTACAAGACCCTCCGGCGATCAGGCATCCAAGAATGATGATATTTCACTGCTTTATTTTACGTCAGGAACAACAGGAATGCCTAAGATGGTTCAGCACGACTATGTTTATCCTTTAGGTCATATTCTTACGGCTAAATACTGGCAGAACGTTGAAGATGGAGGTCTACATCTTACTGTTGCAGATACAGGCTGGGCCAAAGCAGTTTGGGGTAAAATTTACGGTCAGTGGCTTGCCGGATGTGCAGTATTCGTGTATGACTTTAATAAATTTATTCCAAAGGAGCTCCTTCAGGTAATATCAAAGCATAAGGTGACTTCTTTCTGCGCTCCTCCGACAATGTACAGGTTCTTTATTAAAGAGGATCTTACACAGTTTGACCTCAGCAACCTTAAATATTGTGCTGTTGCAGGTGAACCGCTTAATCCCGAGGTTTACAACCAATTTTTTAATGCTACCGGCTTAAAACTTATGGAAGGCTTCGGACAGACAGAATTAACTGTAACACTTGCAACCTACCCCTGGATGGAGCCCAAGCCCGGTTCAATGGGTAAACCGTCACCAGGCTATGACATCGATCTAGTGGATGATGACGGTAACTCGGTCGGTGACGGCGAGGAAGGCCAGATTGTAGTTAGAACACATAACAAGAAGCCCGCAGGTATGTTTGGAGGTTACTACAGGGATGCCGCACTGACTAATAAGGTATGGCACAACGATATTTATTATACAGGCGATGTTGCATGGCGTGATGAGGACGGATTTTACTGGTTCGTGGGAAGAGCTGATGATGTCATCAAGAGCTCCGGTTACAGAATTGGACCTTTTGAGGTTGAGAGCGCTCTTATCGAACATCCCGCCGTTATGGAATGTGCTATAACTGCAGTACCTGACGAAGTCAGGGGTCAGATAGTAAAAGCTACTGTCGTGCTTACAAAGAATTATTCTCCAAGTGACGAACTTGTTAAAGAGCTTCAGGATCATGTTAAGAAAGTTACAGCTCCGTACAAATATCCCAGAATAATAGAGTTTGTAAGTGAGCTTCCAAAGACAATAAGCGGCAAAATCAGACGTGTAGAAATAAGACAGACTGATAATGACAAAAAATAAATACAGTAATTAATGCACTCTTGCTTTATTCCAAAATTCATTATACAGCAAAAAAGCGGCTCTCCTTGAGAAGAAATTCTCTGATGGGACCTGCTTTTTTGTTGTAACTTTCTATTTATTTCTTAAAATATCAAAAGCCCCGTATAAAACGGGGCTGATACAAAGGGTTTTAAGGAGAAACATTTATGAAAAAGTTTATGTTATTATACTAAAATAATTTTGTTAATAAATAATATATAAATAATGAACTTTCTGTAAACACTCGTATAGGTAAGCAATTGTATGGAATATTGCTAAACCAGTTTCATTAAGATTTCATTGCTTCGCTCAATAAACTTAGCCATTGCATCCGGTTCTAAGGGCTGATGGCTCATCATAGCAAGATCATAAATATGTTCGCTGATAAGCTTAATCTCATCCTTTTTAGCCTCATCCGCCTTCATATCGGTAAGAACCTTAACGAGTTTGTTAGTGGAATTCAAAACCAGCGTCTGCTCTTTTGGGAACATGTGGCTCATATCCATCCCCCCGAACATTGCACTCATTTCCTGCATTCTTCTCGATTGTTCAGATAACAGTATCATTGCAGGGAGTGATTCATTTTTCAGCGACTCAACCTGAATCTTTAATTTTTCATCATTTACTGCAGCCTTGAACAATTTTTCAAGGTAACCCACATCTTCTTCTGATAATGCAGTATTTCCATTTTTCATATTATCAGAGATGTCGGCATCTATTCTGTTAAAATGAACTCCCGACATTTTGCTTTCCAGAAGCTGCATAAAATGATTATCAATCATGGTTGAAAGTATAACAGCTTCCATCTCGTTTTCCTTGAACAATCTGATATATTGAGCCTGCTGCTTCTCATTTGATACATAGAATACCTTATTTTCGTGCTTCTCCTTGTTATTTTCAAGGTAATCCTTAAGGGTTGTATAGCCTCCCTTAGTAGATTTAAATATAAGTATATCCTTTACTCTGTCATAGAATTTTTCTTCTCTTATACAGCCGTATTTAACAAATGGATTGATATCATCCCAGTATTTATTGTAATTTTCACGCTCATTTTCATAGAGTGCTGTAAGTTTGTCAGCGACTTTCTTTGTAATGTGTGAGGATATTTTGCTAACATAACCGTCATTCTGCAGGAAGCTCCTTGATACATTCAAGGGCAGGTCTGGACAATCAAGAACACCCTTGAGCAGCAGTAAAAACTCCGGAATTACCTCTTTTATGTTATCAGCAACAAAAACCTGATTGTAGTAAAGCTTTATCTGACCTTCCATAGTCTCAAATTCATGCTTGAGTTTAGGGAAGTATAGTATACCCTTCAGGTTGAATGGATAGTCCATGTTTAAATGAATCCAGAACAAAGGCTCATTAAAATCATGGAATACCTTTGTGTAGAATTGCTTGTATTCTTCTTCGGTACAATCCTTTGGATTCTTAAGCCATAATGGTTGAGTGTCATTTAAGGGTATTGGCTTTTCTAACTCTGCCTTTTCATCAGCTTTATTTTCTTCCTGAGCCTTTTCCTCTGTCTGCTCAGGTTTTGCTGAATCTTCAAGGTATAATTCATATGGAAGGAAAGAGAAATATTTTTCAAGGGTTTCTCTCATTTTATATTCGTCTGTAAATTCAAGCCCATCCTCTGCTAGGTAAAGGGTTATTGTTGTCCCTCTCTCGGCCCTGTCTGATTCCATCATTTCAAATTCAGTTCCGCCGTCGCTTATCCACCTTACTGCTGCGGCTCCGGGCTGATATGACAGAGTATCTATCTGTACCCTTTGAGACACCATAAATGCTGAATAAAAGCCTAGTCCGAAATGTCCTATAATTTGTCCATCGTCGGATTTATCCTTGTATTTCTCAAGAAAATCCACTGCTCCGGAAAAAGCTATCTGATTTATATATTTTTTGACCTCTTCATCAGTCATACCAAGACCATTATCTATAACTTTTATTGTCTTATCATTCTTATTTACAATGACCTTGATTTCGAATTTATTATCCTCGGGCAGGTCAGCTTCGCCAATAGCGTCCAGCTTCTTAAGCTTGCTTATGGCATCGCTTGCATTTGATACAAGCTCTCTGATAAAAATATCCTTTTCAGAGTACAGCCACTTCTTTATAATAGGAAAAATGTTTTCTGTGTTAATTGATATACTTCCGCTTTCGTGTTTCATAAAACCTCCTGCTTACGCGTACTGCGCGTATATATATAGTAATAAAAGCCGCATTGCGGGTTTTGAAGCGTGAAAAGCAATATGAATCCTCTAATGCTTTTCCACGCTCTACCTTCACTTGAAAATTTTCAACAATAATAATATAACTCTATTGCTTTAAACTTTCAAGTGTTTTTTAGCACTCGTTGAATAGGAGTGCTAACAATACAACGTAATTTGTTCAATTTCCCAAGGCTAATATCCAGCATACTATAATATTAACCTTTCCTTTTCTTGTTATCTCTTAAGGTGTCATATTTAAAGTACTAACGTGTAATTCAAATTAATGGATTGCACACAAAATTAATTACCGCATTAATGCACTTTTCAAGTTAAAACAATCCCGTACCTTCCTAACCGTACAACGAAATTCTTTTCTGTTCATCGCAGGCAATATTCTTTTTCTTGCCCTCTAGCTGTGTTACCAGAAGTAACTTTCCATTCCATAAATCCACCAGATGCTTTAAGGTTTCATAGGCATAGCTGAGTTCAAGCTCCCTGCCATCGTATTCGTGAGTCAGTACAAGTGTATTATCCTTCTGGTTCCATTCCTCTACCCTGATTGTAGGGATGCTGCCGACACCTGCAGTATTGCAGAGAGTATCCCGTACCTGTTTCCAGCCTTCGTCATCAGATACTTCAGATACCATGTAGTCATTTCCCGCAGTAACATATTCAAATAAATTCATTTCACCGCAAAGCTCCTGTGTAAGGTACCGCCGGATAAAAGATTGGTCACGTTCTACCTCTCTGATTTCAAAAATCTTCTTTGGTCCGTACTTTTCATTAATGTTTTCAAATATTTTAAAACCTATATAGTAGGGGTTGATACTTGATTTAAGCGGACGTATAACCTCGTTATGCCTCCTTAAGAACTCGATATGCATGTTTTGGGGAAGTTCGAGCTTATTTATAATATTATAATGCCAGAAACTTGCCCAGCCTTCATTCATTATTTTTGTTTCAATTTGCGGGAGGAAGTACCGGGCTTCTTCCCTAACAATTGAAAGTATATCCTTCTCCCAATTCTGAAGCCTCCCGTATTCAATTATAAACTTAAGAATATCCTCCTGTGGCTGTTCTGGAATTTTTATCTCCTGTTGAACGATATTATCGGAATCTTCTGTACCTCTTTGCGAGTAACGTTCAAGGTTGGGAAAGTCCTTATTATTTTCTGCCAGTGCCGATTCTACTTTCTTGGCAGTAGTCGCGTTCTGGAACTCTACAACACGCTCGGTCTGAAGCTTTACAGCATGAGCAGCATTGAGCATCTTTTCCACCCGCGTATAGCCTATGCTTGGGTCAGATATGTATTCCCTTATGCGGGTAGCATGGTTTTTAAACATTTCAACAGTGTATTCTGCCTTTGTTCCTAGCTTGAATAGCCGGTTATTTTTAAAGAAATCGTTGTGAGCATAAACATGTGCTATCGTAAGTACCTGCAGTAAAAGTGAGTTATCCTTCATCAAATAGGCAAGACAGGGATTTGAGTTAATAACCATCTCATAAGGCAGACCCGTAAGGTTATATTTATGAAGCGTTTTAATTCTTTCGTAAGACTTTCCATAGCTCCAATGAGGGTAGTGGGAAGGCATACCGACATAAGATTCATACCCTATCATATCTTCATAGTTTATAATCTCAAATTCCTGATTATAATAGTCCAGTCCGCATTCTTTTGCTATATGTTCAATACGTTCATTCCAATATTCCAGATCGCCTATGCTAAAATCCGTCATGAAATTCCTCCCATGCATAATATCTTTTTCCTTACTTGGTCTCTCCCTTTTCCAGGAGTTTTTTCAAACCGGGAAGAACATCTTCCTTTTTATTTATTGTAATTGCTGCAAAATTCCTGCTGTCTATCTTACTGACAAGTTCAGATTTAATAGTGCTTCCCATGCTGTAATAGCCCGGTACTATTTCTCCATAACCGAAGAGATTACACACCTCACACAGTTTTTTTCCACTGTCTACGGCCTTTTTATTGTCTTCAGACCAATTATCCCCGTCACTACAATGGAAGGCATATATATTCCAGTTTGAAGGGCTGTATCTTTCTGCTATTATTTCAAGAGCTTTTTCATAACCGCTGCTGATATATGTACCACCAGACTCTCCTCTGTGAAAAAACTCCTTTTCATTTACTTCCTTTGCCACGGTGGTATGTGCTATAAAAACCACCTCGACATTTGTATATTTAAGCTGTAAAAATTGATAAAGCAAAAAATAAAAGCTTCTAGCCAGATATTTTTTTGTCTGATCCATAGAACCGGATACATCCATAATGCACAAAACAACTGCATTAAAATCCTTTTTATTGTCTTCTTTTATTCTGTAATATCTCAGATCATCCTCTATAAAAGGGAATCTGCCCTCTCTAAAACCAATATTTGCAGGATTATTCATATCAGTTTCTTCATCGGACTGGTCTTTGTCCTTTTCTCGATGTTCCAGCTCACCTAATGTACGCTTTGCAGCCTGTTTACGTTTAATTTTCTCTATAGTCGAGCGTTTTTTTGCAAGTCTGGGAGGAATACCTCTCTGCTGGTATCCAAGCTTTCTATAGCTTTTTTCCTCAAGCTGTGAAAGCTGTTTTTTATCAATATCAGGAAGATTTAAATCATCGAAGAGGTATCTTATAACCTCTTCGATGGTGATCTCTGTTTCATATATTTCTTCGCCTTCCTGGTTACCGGCTTTACCTTTTCCGCTGCCATTCTGTCCATCCCCCGGGAATTTGTCACCTCTTTTTTCAGTTCCGTCACCAGAGCCTACTCCCGGTTTATTTCTTCCATAAACAAATTGAAATTCCTTAATACCTCTTATAGGTATTTTAATTTTCTTATCCCTGCTCTTGCCTATAATACTTTCTTCAGCAATAATATTTCCGAGATTTTTTTTAATTGATTCCTCTACCAGCTCCCGATGTCTCCGACGGTCCTCAGCCGATCTGTCTCTGCCGCCGCTGCTGTTTTCTCTGAATATAGCCATAATGCGCCAGCCTCCATAATATTTTATACGCCAATAGCAAAAAGCTTATCTACTCTGCCTATACAAAGCGTGTGTATCCTCCACAGCGTGCTTGGCATTTAATCCTTCCAGAGGTTATTGGCAGCATACTTTAATATTACGTTGCAGCAATGGTCACAGTATCCGTTCTTTTTCATTTCTTCAACCATTGTGTTGTATTTCTGGGTTTGTTCCTTATCTCTTACTTTAGCCTGAGTAATGATTCTGCTAAGATCCCTGACGGAAGTTGTCAGCTTCTTTTCTATGGCATCCTTTAACGGCTCGTAGCTGGTATAATCAAGACTTCCACCGTTTCTCATAACAAAAAACATGTAGGCTGTAACGTCTGACCTGAAACCCTTGACAGCAGTGTCGGATATTCCTATCTGTTCCTCGATGGATCTCATAAATTTCTCGTCCGGTTCAAGCTCTTCACCTGTATTCTTATCTTTAATTTTTGTTTTATTTACAAAGGCCTCTGCATGATCCAGATAATTGTTAAACAAGCTTTCGGCCTGTTCTCTGTAGCCATGAATGAATGCTTTTGTCACTTCTTTTTCAAGTATCTTGTTGTACTCCTTTTTTACTGTGTCATATATCAATCTCAGATATCGTTCCTTTTCATCATCGCCTATTCCCAATTCCTTAACCGCTTTAATAAGTGATTCCATTACAGCAATAGGGTTTATACAATTGTTATCAGATTCTGAAAGGGCAGTGTCCAGAGCTTTCATAATAAATCTGGTAGAAATCCCCGTCATTCCCTCCCTGGGAGCCTCCTCCCTAAGTTCAAAAATATCTATTTTTCTGGTCATACCCTTTTCAAGGATTTCCTCACCGTTATATATCTTAAGCTTTGTCATTGGATCAACCTTGTTTGAAGGGCTTAATCTTGTAAGAATCGCAAACATTGATGCTATTTCAATAGTATGTGGAGCAATATGTGCTTTAAATTTGCTTTTTGAAAGCATCTTTTCATATATCTTTATTTCTTCGTTCAATTCAAGGCAATACGGAACTTCAATCCTTACTATTCTGTCAAGAATAGCCTCATTAGTATGGTCGGATTTAAACTTGTTCCATTCTGCCTCGTTTGAGTGAGCCAGAATTACTCCGTCAAAGTATATCATGGCACCTTTTCCAGGAGATGGTATAGATTTTTCCTGGGTTGCAGTAATCATGGTATGTAAGTATTCTGTTTCATTCTTGAAAACCTCGATAAACTCTACTATACCCCGGTTGCCTGCATTGAAGGCACCATTCAGGGATAAAACCCTTGGATCATCCTCGGGGTAAAGGTCAATTTTTGATATGTCGACACTTCCTGTAAGAATGGATGAGTCCTGATTGTTGGGATCAACCGGAGGAACTACGCCTATACCTTTTCTAGACCGAATTGAGAAACCTACCGATTCTACAGGAAATCTCTCATACTCTCCATTAAATTCATTTTTAAGCCGATATCTGCATACCGGACATAAATCTCCTTCTATCTTCACATGAAGTGTCTCTTCAAATTCTTTTCTCAAGTGCTTTGGTACTAAATGCAAGGGTTCCTCCCTCATTGGACAACCCTTTATAGCATAAACAGGCGGAGCCATTTCTAGAGCTTTTTTCAATGCTTCCATTAGTGAGGATTTACCTGCACCTACAGGTCCCACAAGGTATAAAACCTGTCTTGCCTCTTCACCTGCCATGGCAGCAGAATGAAAATATCTTACTATTTTCATAATAGTTTTATCGATACCGAAAAAATCTTCCTCAAAAAAAGCATATTTCTTGATTAAATCATTTCCGTAAATTCTTCTTAATCTTGGATTCTCATCAGTTCTGACAATCTCTGTTCCCTTTGAAACAATAAGATCAAATAATCTTTGATGAGCAAGAACAGCCACCTCTGGATTTGATTTTACCAACTGAAGATATTCAAGAAATGTGCTTTCAAAAACGCTCTTTACCCTATCATCCCTATCCTTTTGAATCATTGCTTTGAAGTCAAACTCCGGTGTGGTCATCTGGAAACCTCCCTTTTACCTGGTAGAATTGTTGGAACAAATATTTTACTGTCATTATAATCAGCTGTTGAGAATATGTTCCAGTAAAATATCTCATTTTAAAATATATGTGAGTAATCAAAAAATATTATCAAATAGACACTTTTAGTGGGCTGGAAATTTAAAGAGGCTCAGGGATTATAGAACTCAAAATTAATCCCCAGCCTCTTATTATTAATGACATTTTAGTATCAACATAATTTATCTGCTTACTTCGGAAGCTTTATATAAAAAGTTGTTCCGGTTTCTATAGTACTCTCAAACCAGATTTCTCCGCCGTGGACTTCTGTTATGGCATGGTATACCATAAATAGTCCCAGTCCTGTTCCATCCTTCCGGTGATAAACAAAGGGTTGAAAAAGTTTCTCCTTTATTTCATCAGGTATTCCAGGGCCGTTATCGTGAACCGAAATCAAAACAGAGCTGTCATCTGATTGGATTTCAATACTTATTTCGCCATTCCCCTCAATAACCTGTATCGCATTCTTAATAAGATTTTCCAAAGCCCTTTTAAAAACCTTATGGTGAACCGACAGAGTTCCATCATAAAGGTTTTTAAAAGTCAGGCTTATATTGTTCATTTCACAGGTCGGCTGCATCTCATCAATAACTTCCTTAATGATTTCACATGGTCTATGCTCAATTTTAGCTTCAGGTTTAAAAACATTCTGAAGATCCACTACAGACCTATGCAAGGCATCCACCTGTTTTATTATTCTGTCAAAATATCCATGTTCCTTTTTGGAAGTGGATGTAAGGGTGCCTAATTGCGCCAATCCCCTGATACTGGCCAGTGGATTTTTCAAATCATGCACTGCAGTAGCCATCAGTTCTGTTGTGGCAAGTAGTTTTCTTGAATTTTTACTTGTTTTGGGTTTGGTATAGATACTTGAGATTTCTTTTTCAATGGCGTCAACGCAAGCCATCGTTATTGTAAGTCGTCCGGGATGAGCGTATTGGTTAAGAACCGATATATTGATTGCACCGACCAGTTGATTATCCTTATGTATTGGTACTCCAAGACAAGACGTGGGTTTGTACAAATTGGCATAATGCTCAATGCCATAAATAAATACTGATTTGTCTTCTTTTATAGCTGTTCCGCCGCCATTATTCCCAATATATTCTTCATTCCAGCTAGCACCAATACAGACGCCGGAACTCCTACCTCCAAAATCTTCAGTGGGACCATGAATGTCTAGAACCCAGCCCTCTGCATCGAGCAATGCAACTACATAAGGTATACCGGTTAAACTAAGTGATAAATACTCGAGATAAGGTTTTGCTGCTTTAATTAGGTACTCGTATTCTATAAGCTTATTATCAAGATCTTTTCCCTCCAAATATATAAATTTCGGGTTCTCAGGATCAATGTTCAGCTTTTTGCATCTATCCCAAGCTTTTATTGTTATCTGCCTAAGCGCTGGTTCCTGGTCAATAGCTTGCTTTAACATATTCCATTCTCTGATCATATCTTTTTCGGGAACGTCAGCAGCAACTTTTTCTCTTAACAATGTCATTCACTCCCTTGTCTATTATTGCCACTGACATTATTCGTCTGAGGTTGGAATAATTCCTTTATTTTTTAAATATTTCCACTATTTTTGTAATAAATGTACTATGAAATGTATGGGTTTTCGGTAAAAGTACTATATTATTTCAACAATTTTACTTGGATATGCTTCAAATATCTTATCTTTTTGGGAGTAATCAAACATAATCAACTCATTAGTTTTTGAAAACTTGTCCAGTGAAATAAAAAATACTTTTTTTAATATATTCTTTGCAGGTATACCTATAAAACCGGATAGATGTTCCTTTATTATATCCTTATTTCTCAGCAGATCATGTATAAGGTTTGCAGGTACCAAGTCGCTTTCTTTTTTTAGTATTTCGGGGATAGCTCCTGAACTGTCTGAGCTTAGAAAATCAAATACCATACGCTGTCGGAAAGCTTCTGAATCAACCCTGCTGCATAGAGCCGTCACTACATATTCAAATAACACCGCGATATTTTCACGGTAAGAAACCGGCCGGTCCAAATATCCTTTTTCCCTGCAGTATACTGAAAACTCTCTGAAAAGTTCAAAGGCATCTCCAAAATAGCTTTGCTCCAGCAACCATAGTGTTTTTTTAAACCTACCAGAGTTGAAATATCTTTCTACAGTTTCTTCTACGTCCTTTAATTTTAGAAGCTCTAGGTATGACACATATTTGTTTTCCAGGACCTCATAAGGTGAATAGTCCCTAAATTTGTAACCGTGTTTTTCAGCATCTTTTCTAATTTTTGAACCCTTGAGCATTTTAAGAAAGCCTAGCTGAAGCTGATGAGGCTGAAGTCGGTAAACATCATTAAAGGATTTCTTAAAAGAATCCAAATCCTCGTAAGGCAGACCTGCTATAAGATCAAGATGGACATGAATATTTCCTTGTTTTCTTATTACTTCCACATTGTGCTTAAGCTTTTCCAGATCGGTTACCCGATCAATTTCTTTGAGTGTTTCATGATTAGTAGTCTGTAATCCTATTTCAAGCTGAATTCTTCCATAAGGTGCATCCCTAAGCAGTTGCAGCAACTCTTCATCAAACAAGTCTGCAGCTGCTTCAAAGTGAAAGGTTGTATCGCAGTTTAAATTTATTATATATTTAATTACTTCTTTTGCTCTCTTACGATTACAATTAAAGGTTCTGTCCACGAATTTTATTAGCTTGGGTTTGCGTGATAAAAGCTTATCAATATCCTTTCTAACTCTTTCTATAGAAAAATATCTGACTCCGTTGAAAGTGGACGATATGCAGTAGGAACAGGAAAACGGACATCCTCTGGAGGATTCGTAATATAATATTCTATTTTGCGCCGAATCCAGCATATCGTCTGTGAAAGGCGATTCAAGCCAATCCAGATTATCTATTATATTGAAACCTTCATTGTATACTATGTTTCCGTTATCTCTATAAGCGATACCCTTTAGACTTTGATAATTTTTTGAACGGTTTGAAAGAGCAGTTATTAATGAGGCGAACAGTTCTTCCCCCTCTCCACATAAAACAATATCAACAGTTTCATTTTCTTTGATTATTTCTTCAGCAGAGTACGATACTTCCGGTCCACCAAGGATGATTGTGCAGGAAGGTAACAGTTTTTTTATTTCCTGTGTCAGGAGTTTAACAATTTCAATATTCCATATATAGCACGAAAAAGCCAGGATATCAGGCTTCTCCATAATAACTGCAGAAAGTATGCTATCCTTATTATCATTTATTGAAAATTCCTTTAGTACCGGCACATTTCGTGAACCAATCATACTGGCCTTCAAATACCATAAGGCAAGGCAGGTATGAATATACTTCGAGTTTATACCAACAAGTACAGTTTTCATATAATTATTACGCCCTTCGCAGAATTGTAAGCTTTAATCCTAACTACGTATCCGAAAGTAATGCTTACTTTTTCTACTATTATGCCATCATTATCAGTTATGTACAAGTCGTGCCCATGTCCTGAAAATGGAGTCAAAGTAAAAATAGAAATCCTTCCGTTCAACAGCTTCGTAGTTTTTCAAATCAGTGGTTGCTAAAACTTTTCCTTCCAGGATATAATCAATAGTTCCTACTTTTGTGTCACTTTTTAAAGGAGCCTCAACTATATCCGGTAAATTATAAACAACCTTAACCCTATCTACTTCATCCTGCTTTAAAGGTATTGTTATATCTGCATCAGAGTATAACTGAACCTTGTCAAGCAGTCCCTTATGTATTGCAATGGGTTGAAGGTGCTGACCCTTTTTAAGCATTTCATAGTTTTTATAGTTATCAAAGGCATAATCCAGAAGAGCTTTACTGTTTTGGGCCCTAACAGTCCTAGTGGGACAGCCTAAAACAATAGATATTATTCTCCAATTATTTTTTGTAACAGAGGTAACAAGACATCTTCCGGCCTGACCGGTGTAACCTGTTTTTACGCCGTCAGCCCCAGGGTACAAACCCAGCATTTCGTTTGTATTTGTAATATTATTCCCATTAAATACAGAGTTTTTAGTCCCTACTATCTGGCAGAACTTCTCATTTTTTAATGCATATTGAGTAATTAATGCAAGGTCATATGGAGTTGAATAATGCTGAGGATCATCAAGTCCATGGGGAGTAACGAAATTTGTATTGGTGGCTCCTATTTCGGCTGCCTTTCTGTTCATCATCTCTGCAAAAAGCTCAACAGAACCTCCTATATGCTCCGCAATTGCTATTGCAGCATCATTTCCGGAACGTAGCATCATAGCATACATCAGATCCTTGAGTTTGTACGTCTTACCCTCTTTAAGGTTGACGGTTGAGCCTCCAATTGCAGCAGCTCTTTTGCTGATTAGTACCTCTTCGTCGTCATAGCCGTTTTCCAGAGCCACTATTGCTGTCATAATTTTTGTTGTACTAGCAATGGATCTTCTCGTATAAGCATTCTTCTCATACAGAACTCGTCCGCTCTCGGTATCCAGTACTATTGCCGCACCAGCAGAAATTTTCGGTAATTTATTTCCTGTGGTCTCAATACTATCGTCCCCTGATAAATCATTAATTGGATCATCCTCATTTGCATCGTCGGCAAATACCTTGTTAGAATACAGAAGAGTAGATAAAAGAATAATAAAAATCAATACTATTCTGAAAGTTTTTTTCAACAGCCTCACATCCCCAGCTTTCCAATATAAATAAGCATTTTATTTATATTTATTAATAAAATATATAGTACAAAACTCAAGCGATATAATATATGAAATCAAAAATACGTTTATAACGATAAACAAATATTAAAAATATAAAAATAACTCAAACTTTTGATATTAAATTTCGTAAAATGAATTGTACATAAAGAAATTTATAGTATTTGGTACCTATCATTTAACCCAGGTGTTGTATTATTATATATTTGTTAAGGTTGATTAAAACAAGTTAAAAAATGTTGGAGGCTAAGGAAGAAACATGAGAAATGTAGTAATAATTTCATCGGATTACACAGGTCATGGTCATAAGAGTATCAGCGAGTCACTGATGGAACAGTTTAATTTATACGACGATGTTAATGTAAATATTATAGATGGTTTTGAATTGGGCGGAAATATGTGGGTAAAGGTAGGAAAATCATACGGATTAGTCACCAGAAATGCCAAAGAACTCTGGAAGCTGGCTTGGAAAATATCAAAAAGAAGTCCGACCTTTATACACGAATTTACTGAACTGACCATTCGTGAAAATTTTATTAAGATGCTGAGAAAACTTAAGCCGGACTTGATATTATCTGTCCACCCGGTATTTAATGCCCCTATATTAAATATTTTGAAGGATTACAAAATCAATATACCCTTTGCAATCTTTGTTGCAGATTTAGTAAGCATATCTCCACTTTGGGCAGATAAGCGCGCAGATTGCATAATATGTCCAACCTCAGAAGCAAAGGAACGCTGCATGGGTTTCGGTGTGCCTGAATCGCGTATAAAGGTAATAGGGTTCCCTGTAAGATCCAGGTTTACTGAACACATCTATAATGGTTATCATAAACCTGACTATTCGTTGGATAGACCAATGGAATGCCTTATTATGAGCGGTGGTGAAGGGTCCGGAGACATGAACCATGTTGCCAGAATACTACTGGATAACTTTAATTGTAACGTTCGGATTATTGCCGGAAGAAATGCTGCTATGAAGGAGAAACTTGAAAAGTCTCTTTTATTGCAATATCCGGAAAGAGTTAATATACATGGTTATATTACAAACATTCAGGATTATATGCTCAAATCTGATATTGCCTTCACAAGAGGGAGCCCAAACGTTATGATGGAAGCTATTGCGTGCAATATTCCCCTTATCATAACAGGTGCATTACCGGGTCAGGAGCAGGAAAACCCGGACTTTGCAGTTAATAATAAGCTCGGCATTTTCTGTGATGATCTTTCTCAGCTTTCATCTGTTGTGTCAGAGTTGCTGGACGATAATGCTAGAGGCTTAAATGAAATCAAACAGGCTCAACGTGAATACTTTGATCATGAATCTGCTAAGAAAATCGTTGAAACCGCACTTGGCCTTATAAAAGACGAAATAATAATATACCCTTCCGAACTCCGTCGGAGGAGACGCTTTTTAAGATTAAGATTACAATCCAGAAGAAGCTCCTGATTACTTATTTTTAAAACTTAATGCTATTTACAAAAAATCATAAAAACCCAAAGGTTTTTATGATTTTTTCGTTTCCCTGAATTTTTTATTACAAATATTTGTATAATATTAACTTTTATGTTATAATTTAACATGTTCCAATTTTCGGAAGTACAAATATTATAATTAGGAGTGGTTTAATGTATCAAAATGTAATTTTTAAAGCAGTAGGAACATACCATCCGGCAACAAAAAAAAATAACTCGTATTATGTTAATCACTTTAATAGCATGGGAATTGACGTATCAGCGTTAGTTGAGCACCTAGGGAGAAACACCCGCTGTATAGCCGAGGTGGATAGTGAAAATGCTGTTACAATGGCTTATAATGCTTCTATGGAAGCTCTCAGGTCTTCAAACACCAATCCGGATGAAATCGACATCATTATTTTTGGAACAGACAGTCCGGAGCAATTAGTTCCCTCAAACGCACTGCTTTTGCATGATAAGTTAAATACAATTAATGCACATCAGGTCTTTGACCTTAATTCAAATTGTATTGGTATGCTATCTGCAATAGATGTAGCCAGCCGCCTTCTCATGAACAATACAAGGATAAGGAAGGCTCTTGTTGTCGGCAGCTTCCTGGGTAGCTTCATATCAAGCAAAATCGATCCGGTTTGTTATTCAAATATGGCTGATGCAGCAGCGGCTGTAATACTTGAAAGGGTCGAGGAGCCTTCCAAGAGAGGCTTTATCGATACCAATTTCAAAACAGACCCTGTTGTAAAAAGTAATTTTCTTTTCCCAGCATGTGGCTTTTCAAATATTTATGATGATGATATAGACATTGAAGAGAAAAAATTAAAGCTCGACCCCTTCGATACGGGCTTTATCTGCAAGGAATGGGTTGCTTTGATGGAGACCCTGTTTGAAAGACATAACATTAGTAAGCATAATATAAAGCAATATTTTTTCTCACAATTTTCAAAACCGGATGCGGAAACAACTCTGAATTTAATGTCTCTTGAACTTGATAAATACACTTTCGTCGGTAACAAATATGGCTATACAGGTCTCACAAGCCCCATATTGGCATATAATGAAGCCCTGAACAATAAATCCGTTGACACAGGAGATTATGTAATGTTCTGTTCGGTAGGTGCCGGTTATAACATATGTGCACTCCTATACAGGCTTTAATAGAGGCTTTAATAGAGGCTTTGATATGATGTTTGAAATTAGACTTTTATATGAGTTTTTACATAATATTGCATTTACTTCTAAGGAAATAAAAAATAACTTCGTAGCAGCAAATACGAAGTTATTTTTATGTTTAGAAGCTATTATACTTTAGCCATTGCTTCTTCTGGAGATTCCGCAAAAATAATTGTTTCAAAACCCTGAATATCTTTAGCAATTCTCTTGGTCTGACTGGCAGCAACAGCTGATTGCTGCTGGATAATTATCCTCTTTTTAAAAGGTACACTCATATACAGCATGATCATATTTTTTAGCTGTTCGACAACATCCTGTGCTGATGCCTTTACTTCTCTTCCATCAACAATCAAAACATAGTCTTTCGGATCAATCTCAGAAGTCTTGGACTGATATTCAGACATAAAGTTCATACCTTCCTCCATTGAAAAAAATCCTGCAGCATAAATAGAAAAAACCTTCTTAATTTTATCAACTTCCATTTTGAACATAAAATACCTCCATGTAAAAATATGTAATGATTTACAAATTACTAATAATATAATATATAGAAAATTGAATTTCAAGCAAATTTATGTATATTAATGTAATTATTACTAATATTATGTAAAGAATATAAATCTTATATCAATACTAAACATTATCGATTCTTCTTATATGAACATATCTTATAAAAATAAATTTAGTTTAAAATTGCACAGCCATTGACGTAGAACCAAATAAAAAACTTCCCGTACAAGAAAGATTAATCATCTTGTACGGGAAGCTGATAGAACATAAATTATTTTTTATTAAGCTTGCTCAGAATCATTTGTAAGCTTTAACTTTTCAAGAATATAGAATATAAGGCTGAGAACCATTCCTGCGAGAGTAGCTAAAACCATTCCCTTCAATTGAACATCTTCTCCAAGATTAATTGAAATTCCGCTTATACCTATTACGAATACCAATGCTGTAAGAACGAGATTTTTTGCCCTGCTGTAGTCAATCTTAGCTTCAACAATCATTCTGATACCTGAAGCTGCAATTGTACCGAAGAGCAGCAAGCTTACTCCGCCCATAACAGGATCAGGAATACTTGATATAATACCTGAGAGTTTACCGAAGAAAGCTATTATTATTGATATAACGCCTGCTCCTCCGATTACCCATACACTGTAAACTCTTGTTATAGCCATTACGCCCATGTTTTCTCCATAAGTTGTTGTCGGACAGGAACCACAAAAACCTGAAAGCATTGTGGATATACCGTCGCCCAGCAAAGATCTGTGGAGACCAGGATCCTTTGTTAAATCTCTTCCTACAATATTGCTTGTAACAAAAAGGTGACCTATATGTTCAGATAATACCACCAGTGCAGCCGGTGCTAAAATCATCATTGCTTTTATATCAATAGAAGGAAGTACGAAGTCCGGTAATTTAAGCCATGTAGCATCTACTATTTTTTCGTATTGTACGTAACCCATCACTGCGGACAAACCATAGCCGGCCACAACTGCCAGAAGTATAGGAATTACCGACAAGAAACCCCTGAAACAAAGATTACCTATTATAAGTATTCCCAATGTTACTAAAGAGATGATTATTCCCTTTGTATCAAATTTGCCGTCTGCTCCTGGGAATAACTTGGCCATGTTAGCAGCCGTTCCTGACAACTCGAGACCAATAAGTGCTACAATTGGTCCCATTGCTGCTGGAGGAAGTACGATATCCAGCCATCTGGTACCAACTCGCCCTATTAACAGTGCGACTAACACAAAAATCAAACCACATATTATATATCCGCCTAAAGCTTTTGAAAAATTATTTGCATAATCAGATGAAGCCATTATTACTGAAGCTGTCGGTGAAAGAAATGCAAAGCTGGAACCAAGAAAAGCAGGAGCCTTTCCCTTACAAATTATTAGGTATATCAGTGTACCAATACCATTAAGCAAAAGCACAAGAGATGGATCAATAACCTGGATATTGTTATACTGTGCCAATTGGTCCGGATTCAACTGTTCAGCCGTAAGTTTTAATCCTTGCAGAAAATGAGTTTTTGCATATCCGTTGAACAAAAATGGAACCAGAACAGATGCACTGAACATTGCAAACAAGTGCTGAAAACTGAGCGGAAGTGCTTTTAGAAAAGGAACCTTTTCTTCAACCTGAATTATTGGTCTTGAATTCTTCATTGCATAAATCCCCCTACTATTTATTTTTTTGAAATAAAAAAACCTTACTGCCTTTAGGCGCAGCAAGGTTGGGCTTATCCAATCGTGTCATAACATTCCCACGTACTTTGTACTGGCGTACTTAGTACTATATCCCCTTACTAGCCTCTCTGGACTAATTTAAAAAGTTTTTTTATCCGAGAAAAAGTATATCACAGTTATTCATCAAATGTCTACAAAATATCTAAATATTTTTATATTGATTTTACGTTATGTAAATTCATATTCACAATGATAGCTTGCAGTACTCCCGGACTAAAACAGGAAATGCGTCGCACCCAAAACAAAAAAACAAATTGATTGAAAAAATTTGTTTTTTTGTTTTTAACCATGCTTCCACCTTTCCTGTTTTGTCCTCGCGTACCACAAGCTTATTTCAAGATAAATTTAAGTACCAAAAAACTATATCATATAAAGATAATTAGCTATTTACTTCAACTATATAAGCTTCTCAATCAGTGAATATATCTGTTCTACAGAGTCAGTTATCCTGTTTTTGGTTGCATCCTGAGCCATTTTTGAGAGCACATCCCTGTTTGATATGAGGCTGAGGATTTTGTTGTAAAGCACATCAGCATTTAGTTCTCTCTCAAGTATTACTGATGCGCCGCCGTCTCTCTCCAGCGAGCGCGCATTATGCTCCTGATGGTTAGCAGTAACATAAGGTGACGGAATAAGTATCGAGGGTATTCCCATGGTCTGCAGCTCGCTTATTGTAATGGCTCCGGCGCGGCAAATCATTAAATCGCTGGCAGTATAGACCTGAGCAACATTGTATATGTAAGGAACTACCTTCACCATTTTTTTATACTTTTCATCCAGACATATAGAAACGTTTATCTCGTCAAACTGGGCTTCACCCGTAGCAAAAATAAGGTTGAATTCCCCTTTAAAATGAGTATTCAGCATTTCCGCAATGGTTTCATTTATTTTACGTGCGCCCCTGCTGCCCCCCATTGCAACAATCAAAGGCTTGCCTTCCACTATATCCAGCTGTTTTAAAACACTCTGGCGGTTAGCAGTTAAAAGCTCTTGCCTTACAGGATTACCGGTATGGACGAGCTTGCTTTTGTTCTTAAAATACTTTTCAGCGTCTTTGAAGCTGATTGCAACACATTTTACATATTTTTCAAGAAGTCTGTTGGTTATTCCGGGAAATGCATTTGATTCATGTATAAGCGTAGGGATGCCCTTTTTAGCTGCAACATATAAGACAGGACCACAGACATATCCCCCTGTACCGATTACAATGTCAGGTTTTAGCTTTTTAAGCAACCTTGATGCCTGAAAAAAGCTCTGAGCAAGTTCTTTAACAGCAAGTACCGTGTCAAAGGAAATTTTTCTTCTAAACCCTCTCACTGTTATAGTTTCCAATGTAAAACCCTCTCTTGGAACCAGTTTGGTCTCAAGCCCTTTTTTAGTTCCAACAAAAGTGATTTCAGCAGAAGGGTTTTTGCTCAGAATATACTTTGCAATTGCCAAACCCGGGTTTATATGTCCTCCTGTACCTCCGCCTGCTACTAATACCTTCATAGCTTGACCTCCAATCGATATGGTATAAGAAATAATCAAAACAGCTATAAACCAAAAATACTATTACAGCAAATTAAGTTTCCAGGTTTATTACCAAATATCCTCGGGTAATAATTCGGGAAACTTATATAAAAAATCTCTATAAAAAATTTATATTTAACCTTTTTACAATAGAGTATAATATTAAATCACATACAATCCAATATAATATTTATACTTATCAAAAATATTCTGTGTTAATAATAACTTCTATAGTTCTAAAATCTTTCATATTTTGAGTACCTTGATATATTCAATAAAATACCCACACCGAACATCAGGAACATCAAAGAGGTACCTCCGTAACTAAAGAAGGGCAGTGAGATACCTGTAGAAGGTATGGAATTTGTTACAACTGCAACATTGAAAAGGAACTGCAGTCCAATCAGGCAGGTGACACCTGTAGCCATAAGACTGCCAAATATATCCGGTGCATTCATGGCAACCTTAATACCTCTCCAAATGAAAACAAGGAAAAGCAGCATTACCACTATGGAACCAACATAGCCCAGTTCCTCAGCGAGAACAGCAAAAATATAATCGTTATACGGCTCCGGTATATAAAGATATTTCTGCATGCTCTGTCCAAGACCTCTTCCGAATATCCCTCCCGAACCAATTGCAAGCAGAGATTGAACTGTCTGCCAGCCTTCATCCCTGGCGTAAGCGAAAGGATCCAGCCAGGCCTTTACTCTGTCAAATCTGTACGGTGCCACCAAAACGGCTGCCACTGCCGCAACTATTACAGGTACCGCCATTGCCACAAAGTGAGAAATTTTAGCGCCTGCACAGAACAATATAATAAATGCTGTCATTACTATAATAATTGTTCCGCTCAAGTGAGGTTCAATTACTACAAGTCCGGCAACAAAACCAATTAAAGCAAGGTAGGGCAGCAGTCCCTTTGTAAAGGATTGTAAAACCTCCTTGCGTTTGGACAAACTAAAAGATAGAAACATTATTATTGCTAACTTAGCCAATTCTGAAGGCTGAATAGTCTTTGAACCTACGCCCAGCCATCTCTGTGCACCATTTCTAACCTGTCCGACACCCGGGATAAGAACCAGAATCAAGAGTCCAATGCTAAACATTAAAATAATCGGGGACAGCTTTCCCCATTTTTTATAATCAACGTTCATGGTAACAACCAATACAATTATACTCAATGCCATGTATTGAAGCTGCGGTACAAGAAGCAAAAAAGAATTTCCTACTTCCTTAACCGAAAAATAATAGCTCGAACTAAATACCATTATTGTTCCTAATGAAAGTAACAATATAACCGCTGCAAATATCCAAAAGTCAAAAGGCTTTTTGTCCTTGTTCTTCATTAACTTCCTCCAGCCTGCTTAAGTTCGTACAATAATCTATTTGATTATATGATATTTTCCCGCTATTATTCCAGTTAGCCTTTAGTATGTCCCCACACCAACAATCATTAATGAAACAATCGCAAGTATCACAGTTACAACTATGAATACGGTTACAACCTTTGTTTCCTTCCAGCCCTTAAGTTCAAAATGATGATGTATTGGGGCCATTTTGAATATCCTTTTACCTGTCAACTTGAAGGAACCCACCTGAAGTATCACCGATATATTTTCAAGTAGATATATTCCACCAACAACGAAGAATATCAGAGGCATTCTCATCATGATGACTATGGCAGTGAGTGCGCCTCCCAGCGCAAGACTTCCCGTGTCTCCCATAAAAACCTTTGCAGGATGAATATTAAAAGCCAGAAAACCTAGACATCCACCTGCAATAGCAGCTGAGAAAATTTTTATGTAACCCCACTCGTTGTTTGTCAACGCAACAATCGTAAAGAATATTGCCACAACCAGTGTTACTCCTGCGCAAAGACCATCAAGTCCATCTGTGATATTAACACCGTTTGAAAAGAAGTACATAAATACAACTATAAACAAAAAATACAGCCACGGTTGAACAACATAGTTTGTGAACGGGATAACTATTGAGCTTCCAGCTTCGGTATATCTGATAACATAAAAAGCAAAGGAAACGCATACAACAAGCTGAAGAAAGGTTTTTTGGCCTGCATAAAGACCATCCTTCCTCTTTTTTACTACCTTAATAAAGTCATCAATAAAACCCACTGCACCAAAGCCCAGTGCTGCAAGTAATATGGGAATTATTTCGGGATAATTCTGAGAATAATACATAGCAACGACTGAAATAGGTATTAAAAAAATAAGACCTCCAATTGTAGGCGTACCCATTTTTTTTAAATGAGTCTTAGGACCGTCATCTCTTACTGTCTGTCCAAACTTAAGCCTTCTAAGAAAGGGTATTAAAATAGGACCTGCTATTATTGACAGAATAAATGTAGCCGCAAAGGCTATAATGTGTTCAGATGTTAACGAAAAAGTAAGCAATAGAACTTCCCCCTGTTTTTTATTCCGGAACGTACTGCAGCTGCAACAAGCCTTCTGCAATCTGCTCCATTTTCATTCCTCTAGATCCCTTAATAAGTATATAATCTCCCTGCTTTACAGTGCTTTGAAGAAAATTCAGCGCATCATAGTTATTATCAAAATGATAAAGCTTTATTGAATTATTCTCTGAATCTGCAACTGCTTCGGAAATATTTTTTGATTCTTTACCCACTGTTATCAGATAGCTTATTTTCTTTTGTTTAATAAACTCTCCCACAGAATAATGCAATTCACCGGACATAGCTCCCATCTCAAGCATGTCTCCCAGAACAGCTATTCCTCTTGATTTAGCGGAGAGCTCTTCTAAAACGTTAATAGCAGCCTGCATGGATTGGGGACTTGCATTATACGCATCATTAATAATCTTCATACCCTTGTGGGAAATGATATTCTGCCTCATGTTTCCGGGACTGTATTCAGCAATACCATCTATGATTATTTCCACGGGTATCTTCATTTCAATGCCGACAGCAATTGCTGCAAGAGCATTATAAACATTATGAACACCAGGAACAGGAACCTTTACCTTATACAAGCTGTTATTTATAGTAACTGAAAATAATGTACCCTCTTCACCCAGTGAATCATAACTCTCAGCACAGTAATCAGCAGCTTTGTCCATTCCGTAAAATACTGTTCTGAAGTCCAGTTTGCCCTTCTGTTCCCTAAGCAATGGATCGTCGCCGTTAAGCACTACAAGTCCGTCCGGCTTGAGACCTTCCAGAATTTCAAGTTTAGCCTTCAAAATTCCCTGCTGAGAGCCCAGCTTCTCAATATGAGACACACCGATATTTGTTATAACGGCGACCTTAGGCTGTGCAACGGCAGTTAATCTGCTTATTTCTCCGAAGCCGCTCATGCCCATTTCTATTACTGCGACCTCATGTCCCGGTTCAAGATTCAAAAGTGTAAGCGGAAGGCCTATTTCGTTGTTAAAATTACCCTGAGTCTTTAACACTTCATACATTTTAGCAAGTACACAGGCAACCATGTCCTTTGTGCTGGTTTTCCCGACACTGCCAGTAATGCCTACAACAGGAATATCAAATTTATTTCTGTGCCATGCGGCAATATCTCTTAATGCCTTTGATGTATCTTTTACCATAACTGCGCAGCAATTTTTAATCTCAGGTATCTCCTTTTGTGTAAGGCAAATAGATGCCCCAGCTTCAAAACACTGCTCAATATAGTCATGTCCATCAAATTTTTCGCCAATAAGAGGAATAAATAAATTATCCTTGGCAACTTTCCTGGAATCTGTGGTTATGCCGGAAAAAAAACTGTCCGGATTTCCCCATAGAAGCTTTCCGTCAACTGCAGATAAAAGCTCTGCACAGTCAAAAGAAACCATTTGCTATCTCCTTCCCAGCTCCTCCAGAAGCTCTGCAACTACTTCACGTTCATCGAAGTGAATAGTTTTGTCTTTGAACTGCTGGTAAGTTTCGTGACCCTTACCTGCCAAAATAATTATATCGCCCTCCAGAGCATTTTCAAGTGCAAATTTTATTGCCTGCCTTCTGTCCGCAATTTTAATGTATTTTCCGCTGGTTTTCTGTATACCAACCTCAATATCATTTATGATTCTTTCAGGCTCCTCTGTTCTTGGATTGTCAGAAGTTATAATTGTAAAATCAGCTATATTTCCTGAAATGGTTCCCATTGCAGGTCTCTTTCCGCGGTCCCTGTCACCGCCACAGCCAAAGAGGCTGACTACCCTGCCATGTGCGAATTCCTTTACTGTTGACAATACCTTTTCGAGACTGTCAGGTGTATGTGCATAGTCAATTAAAACTGAGTAGTTTCCACCAGTAGCTACCGGTTCCATCCTTCCCGGCACCACAACTCTCGTAAGTCCGGCCTTCACATGCTCCATCGTAACTCCAGGGATAAGGCAACAAGAGCCGATAGCGGCCAATGCATTATATACATTGAATTCCCCTTGAAGATTTGTTTCAATTTCAGTTGTACCCCAAGGTGAAACAAGTCTGAAATAAGTGTAGGAGGTCTTCTTGACAATGTCTGTAGCCCTTATATCAGCCTCTTCGCTGAAACCATAGGTGTAAACCTTGCATTCAGCCAGTTCAGCCATTTTTCTGCCATGCTCGTTGTCGATATTTATAACTGCCTGCTTACACATTTTAAATAATTTAGCCTTAGCATTGAAGTAATCTTCAAGAGTTGCATGTTCTTTTGGTCCGATATGATCCCTTGAAAAATTTGTGAACACTCCCACATCAAACTGGCATTTTGCAACCCTGTGAAGCTCCAAGCCCTGTGAAGAGACTTCCATTACTGCCGTATCAACATTTTTGTCCACCATGTCACCGAAAAGGCTCTGAAGGTCATAGGATTCGGGTGTAGTCCTTGAACTGTAAAGTATTTCATTTCCTATGAGATTTGCTACGGTACCAATTAAGCCAATTTTATGACTGGCAGCTTCCAGAATTGATTTAACCATATATGTGGTTGTAGTTTTTCCTTTAGTCCCGGTAATTCCGATTAAGTTAAGCTTTTCGGAGGGATGGCCGAAAAATGCATCTGATACATAAGCCAAACCATATCTTGTATCTTCAATTTGTATTACGGTTATACCCTCAGGTACCTCCACAGGCTTCTGTACCAGAAAGGCCTTTGTACCATTCTCAATTGCGTCATTTATGTACTGATGACCATCTACCACAGTACCTTCAATACAAACGAACAGAACACCCTGTCTGGTTTTTCTGGAGTCATATGCGACCCCGTCTATTTCAATATCAAGACTTCCACGAATACTTCTTGTATCTAAACCATTTACTAACTCACCAAGTTTCAATACCCGCACCTCCAATTATTAATATATAGATTTTTGCCGAAAGGCAATTACTTTAATCCTCAAAAATATTTCTAAAGGTTACTTCTACCACAGAGCCTTTCTTTACTGTTTTCCCGGCCTCAACTTCCTGACTGACTGCTGTGCCTGTTCCGTTGATTACGATATTTATACCGGCTTTTTTAAAGGCCTGAGTAGCTTCATCTATTGTTTTGTTTTTTACATCAGGTACCATTGCTTCTGCCTCATTCTTAGGTTTATAAGTGTAGAGGATAACAATTGATTTTTCATGAATTACCGCTGTTGTTTTAGGGGTTTGTTCCTGAACAATAGCTTTCATATCTTTGTCACTGCCTTCTATTTTATACTCCAGTTTGTTTTGTTTCAACAGTTTAATAGCTTCCTCAACTGTTTTCCCCTTTACATCAGGAACCTGAACCTCTTGCTTAAGAAGCTTCTTATCCTCTTCGGTATATTCCTTTTCAATTCCCTTGTATGTGAGTATCTCATCTATAAGTTTTCCCACAACAGGAGCGACCAACATACCGCCACCGGGATTATATACATCAGGATAATCCAGAACGACCAGTACACATATTACAGGATTGTCAGTCGGAGCTATAGCTGAAAATGATACAATATATCTCTTATTTTTTCCTTGAACCAGCAGCTGTTCATTTTCTCTGGTTTCGGAAGTACCGGTTTTACCTCCGATTTTATAACCCGGAATCCTTGCATTTTTTCCGGTACCCACATCAACAACACCTTTAAGTATATCTTTCAAAGTATCTGATGTCTGCCTGGATATTACACTTCTAACCACTTTGGGTTCATATTTCTTTATAACATTTCCTGATTCGTCGACAACTTCCTTTACAACATGTGGAGTTATCAGATCTCCGCCGTTTGCAATTGCTCCGTAAGCTTGAATAAGCTGTATAGGAGTAATCTGAAAACGTTGTCCGAAGGAGGCTGTTGCCATATCTATCTCAGTTGGTTTAGTATGTATAATGCTGCCTGCTTCACCAGGCAAATCTATTCCTGTTTTCTTATTAAAACCAAATGCTTTAACGTAGCTGTAAAACTTCTCGATTCCCAACTTTTGTGCCAATCTTACAAAAACGGGGTTACAGGAGTTATAAACACCTTCCCTGAAAGTTTCATGCAAATGTGCATTCGGTTTCCAGCAATTAATGCTGTGTCCGGCTACCTTGACCGTGGCATCTGTTACTTGAGTTTCAGGAGTTATAGCTCCTTCTTCAAGTCCGGCAGCCGAAGTAACAGGCTTAAATGTAGATCCCGGCTCATAGGTATCCACAACAGCTTTGTTTCTCCAGACAGTTTTCGATAAATATTGGACATCCTCTATACTTGTTCCTGTCCAGTTATTTGGGTCCTTACCCTTTGGAACTGCCCTTGGATTATTCAGGTCAAAGTCCGGTTTGGAGGTAAGTGCCAATAGCTCACCATTTCTAGGGTCCATTACTATTGCGGTACCGCCATTAATTACATTGTTGTCAGATATGGCTTTTTCGAGCGCTTTTTCAGCAAAGTACTGAATTGTAGAGTCAATGGTCAATACCACGTCATTTCCATCCTGAGGCTGTATATACTTCTCTTCGCCCATGGTCAACTCCATACCGCTGGCATCCACCTCGCTGAGAATTTTCCCGGGGACACCCTTAAGGTATTGTTCCATCATTTTTTCAACACCATCAATACCATCATTGTCAATATTGGTAAAGCCTATAACATGAGCTGCCAGATTCCCGTTGGGGTAATACCTTTTTGTGTCCTCATCTATAAATATTCCGCTGATTTTATTGTCTTTTTTCCATTGACGGATCTTTGATCCAATGTCTTTGTCGACCTTTTGCTTTATTAATTCATACTGAGTTTTCTTGTTTATCTTCTTAAGTATCGTTTCCTTCTTCATACCCAGAATTTCTGAAAGTCCGTTTGCAATAGCATCAACATCTTTATTTGCTTCACGTACCATCTGTGGATTGATGGTTATTGTTTCAACGGAACCACTCATAGCCAGTGGTTCCATATTTCTGTCATAAATGGTACCTCTCTTTGGACTGATGGTACGGTTGTTGGTTTGCTGTTCGTATGCCTTTTGCTGATATTCCTGACCATTTGCAATTTGAATCCACCCTATTCTGAATACGAGTAAAACTGTGGAAAAGGTGAAAACCCCAAGAATAAACAGGAGCCTTTTTTTAAGTGTAATATTAGGACTAGCCAAAAATATCCCTCCCTGGTTGTATATTAAGAAACCAATAATGTGTATACCCATTTCTTTTTCTATAAGGTTTAATATAAATTCATATTAATAATATTATAGGAAATTAAAATATATTATTAATAAGCAGATTTTCTGTAAAATTTACATAATGATTTTAGTCTATACATTGAAAAAAACTATAGACTTATTATTAGCAATATAAATCTATAGTTAAGAATCAATAATTATTAAGTTCAACATCCATTAAATCAGCTGTTCCAATATGTAAAGTGTATGTTTAACAGTATAAGCAAATATATAGTTCATGTCAGTTTAGAATACTCAAAAATTTTTCTACACTGTTTTGAATATCGCTTACCAAACCAAAAAGCTTAGGTTGATTTTTGGTGGCCAGGATAGTTATGTCCTCTTTAGGTACACTTATATATACAATCTGACTTTTTTCAGGTGCATGCATGTTAAGCTTATTCTCGGCAATATCTCTTATACTTTGTAAAGACATGGCTTTTTCTATCTCCAGAGATAGGCGAATATTTTCATTCTGCATAGCTACATATTGCTTGCTCAGATTATTATTATCATAATTCATTTGGCTTATTTGAGCATATCTTAGCATGATTACAGCACACATACCAAATATTAAAAACATATTTATCATAATTTTCTTTTTAAGTTTGGCATTATTTCTTGCATTCTTTTTGGATTTGAGCACTGAATTCTGCTCATAGGGATCATAGTAAGTGTCATTGCGGGAATCAGGACTATATTGTTGCTCATGTTTTATTTTTTCTGCAGCAGATCCATATACATAACGATTGTTGTTCCCGGCCATCCTACTATACCTCCCCTACAATTTTATAAAAGGTTGTTTGGGAATCAGACCTGAGTCTGATTCCCTCCATTTTTAGAAGTCTTCTTTTGTATTTGAATAATTTTATCACTTGTCTTTTTTCAATTTATCTTTTGTTTCAACTGCTTTTCTTTGGTTTCTCTTTAGTACTTTAGTTTCTTCTTTTGTAAATTAATTTCTTATCTTTTGTTGTTTGATTCATTTATCTCTTTTGTTGTTTAATTCATTTATCCTTTGTTTTCTCATTGCATCTATATAATATTATATTCTTTCCAGAACTCTTAACTTTGCGCTTCTGGCTCTAGGATTGCTTTCCAGCTCCTCCTGAGATGAAACGATAGGTTTTCTGTTTACTAATACAGCTCTTGGTTTTTTACCGCAGACACACGCCGGAAATGAGGACGGGCAAGTGCAGGGGTTTACTTCCTTATTAAACTGTATTTTTACTATTCTGTCCTCAAGCGAATGAAAGGTTATTATACAAAGTCTTCCACCCGGTTTGAGAAGTGTTACACAGTCCTCGATTACATTGTTCAAGACATTTAATTCATCATTTACCTCAATCCTTATGGCTTGAAAAGTTCTTTTTGCAGGATGAGGTCCATCCCGTCTTGCTGCACTTGGAACTGCTCTTTTTATAATGTCCACCAGCTCATAAGTTGTTTTTACAGGCTCCTTTTCACGAGCTTCAACTATAAATTTAGCTATTCTGGATGCCCATTTTTCTTCCCCGTAGTCACGGATAATCCTGTAAATTTCCTGCTCTCTATATTGATTAATAACCTCATAAGCTGAAAGTCTTCTGTTTCTGTCCATTCTCATGTCCAAGGGGGCATCATGCTGGTAACTGAAACCTCTTGTGGCTTCGTCCAGTTGATGAGAGGATACTCCCAAATCCAGAAGTATACCATCAACACTTTCAACCTTAAGCTCTTTACAGGCTTCGGATATGTTCTTGAAATTTGTGTTTATGACTCTGAATTTTGCTTGAGAACCTACTTCTTCGAGTCGTTTTGTAGAAGTCTCTACAGCGAACATGTCCTGGTCTAAACCTATCAACAAGCCTTCTGAATTTAATCTTTTGTATATTTCCGAGGAATGTCCCGCTCCTCCAATTGTACCGTCAACATAAATACCATTTGTTTGAATATTTAAATATTCAATACATTCGTCAAGCAATACTGACTTATGTTTAAATTCCATTCTTCACCTCATAAGTACTATCTTTCTTTATATTCCCAGCAACGACATCTTTTCTGCAATCTTGTCAGCACTCATGTTATCATCACTGCTATAGTTTTCCCAAGTTGACTTATTCCAAATTTCAACTCTGGAAGAAACTCCTATGATAGCTATGTCCTTTTCAATTACTGCATATTCACGCAGATTCTGTGGAATAAGTATTCTTCCCTGTTTGTCAACCTCACATTCTGTTGCACCCGAAAAGAAAAACCTTATGAAAGCTCGTACATCCTTATCGGTGAATGGAAGCGTCTTTAATTTGTTTTCCAGGCTTGTCCACTCTTCAGAAGAATACGCAAACAAACAGCTGTCAAGTCCCTTGGTTAATATGAACTTTTCACCCAAGCCCTCTCTGAACTTCGAGGGAACAATTACTCGTCCTTTTGGGTCAACCGTATGCTGGTACTCGCCATAAAACAAATTTTTTAACACCTCTTTTCAAGTTAGTAAAATTTGATGATCACTTAGGTTTTTCCCTCCACTTCACACCACTTTCTACCACTTATATGGATATTTTATTGCAATTTACTGATTTTATCAATAACTTTTTGAAAAAAAATAAAAGACGGGTTATAAAACCCGTCTTTTTAGGACTAAAGTACTAGACTAATTTGTTTAAGTTGTATTATGAGATGATTTGGACGATTGGAAAGTTCCCCGTTTTCGTCGGGCAGAAACGCTTAGTACTATACCTATAGCAGAAAAATAGAATAGCAATGCCGTTCCGCCCTGGCTTACAAAAGGTAATGGGAGCCCGGTTACCGGTAGAAGTCCCATACTCATACCTATATTTTCTATAAAATTGAAGCCAAGCATTCCTGCAACACCGATACAAAGGAAAGAACCGTAAGTGTCACTGGAGTTTTTGGAAATATATATAATTCTTAATAATATTATTAGTCCTAGGAGAATAATGATACAGCCACCGATAAAGCCCAATTCCTCACCCACAACTGAAAATATAAAATCTGACTCATTTACGGGTACACTTCCGCTTTGTGTCTGCAAACCACTGCCGTACCCCTGTCCCAGTAGCCTTCCCGAGCCAATGGCAAGTTTTGACTTAATAACGTTATAGCCTCCACCCTGAGGATCTCTTTCAGGAGAAATAAAGGTTAATATTCGGTCCCTTCGCTTGTCATTAAGTACATATACCCATATAAAAGGCATTGAAAGACCTGCAGCTCCGCATAATATAAATATGTATCTGTACGGTATACCTGCAATATATATAAACAAAAAGAATATAAAGGCAAATACCATCGCTGTTCCGAGGTCTTTTTGAAGAAGTACAAAACCTATGGCTATGCAGGTATATACCATAAACTTTATAATGTCAGACTTGTTTTTCTCCTGGCTGTCTTTTATCCTTTCAAGGAATACCGAGGCGAGAATTATGTAAGCTATCTTGGCATATTCAGATGGCTGAAAACTCATTCCCCCAATTCTTAACCAATTTTTATTTCCCAGTTCGGCTCCTTCACCGAAAAACAACACCAATACCATCAATGCCATTGCACTGAAGAATATAAAAAGGCTAAGCACCTTTAAATCCTTGTAGTCTATAGCACTGAGGATAAGGCACAAGGCTATTCCCATCAGCAAGCCAAGCACCTGAGGTTTGAGTAAATTTGGTCTCTCCTTGACGGCACTGCTGAATACTATCAGTCCGATAGCTGCCAATATCATTACCAGTCCAAACAGTAAATAATCAAATTTTTTATAGTGATTTGTTGTTTTTGACTTTTCAACAAAATACATTTCACACCGTTCCTAACTTCATTTGTCTTGTTGATCTTCTTTTGAAACTTCCGGTTCTTGGTTTACAGCTTCACTGCTTTCGGTCTCGTCGCTTTCAGTCTCTTTGTTTGCGGTTTCAAACTCTGTGCTCTGAGCTTTCGGTTCCACCCCTTTTACTTCCTGCTCTTGGCTTTGAATTTCGGAGTCAGTATTCTCTTCCTCCATTATTTTAAGTATAGCGGCGTAACCGCTCTGTCCTACTTCGACCTCTTCATTATTTTTTACTTTTGTTCTTCTATAGATAACAATAATTGAAAAAATAATAATAAATATTATTGAAAGCAGCTGTGATACTCTTAAATTGCCAAGCATAAGACTATCGGTTCTGAGACCCTCAATTACTGCTCTTCCTATGCCGTAACCAATAAAGTAATAACAGAAAACTTCTCCATCAAACTTTTTCTTTCTCCTTATCCACATAAGGAATGCAAATAAGATAAAATTCCATAAGGATTCGTACAAAAATGTCGGATGCACCGGTAAGTCCGGGTTTACATTGACACCGCTATTAGCCAGATTCTGCAGATAAGCTCTAACCGGTGAGCTTGTCATTCCCCAGGGAAGTGAAGTGTTTGTACCGAAAGCCTCCTGGTTGAAAAAATTGCCCCAACGGCCTATTGCTTGTCCAAGTGGTATATAAACTACCGCAAAGTCGAAGAATTTTAAAACCGGAATTTTCTTGTACCTTGCAACGAAATAACCGGCTATTACTGCAAATAAGACACCGCCGATAACAGCCAGCCCGCCTTTTCTTAAATTTAAAATATCAATAGGGTTATATTTATAGGTATCCCAACTAAAAACTACAAAGTACAGGCGGGCACCAATTATTGCTGCCGGCGCCGCAAACAGCATAAGATCAATCACTGTCTCCGGCACTAGTCCAAATTTATTGGAATCACGCATTGCCCATAATACACATACCAAAAAAGCAAACGCAATAATAATTCCATACCAGTAAATCGGCATGTTAAAAACTTTGAATGCAACGTTTGAAATATTAAAGTCCAAACCGAGGTTCGGAAAACTAACTAATATTTTATCTTCCATATAACAGCCTCCACACAATACCTTTTATTGATAAATGCAGGTGTATAAATAACTACAGCCTGTAGAATAAGACAGTAAATTATTTGCTTTTTACCACAGATAATGCAAGCCTGTCTGAATCAAAATGTTTTTCAAATACTTCTTTAACATAATCAAAATTCATTGTATCATAAACATCCAAATAATCAAACATTGTAACACCTTTGAAATATAGGTTTATAAAGCTTCTTGAAATACTTTCAACTGAATTCATCTGTCTTAGGAACCTTCCTTTAGATGCTTTTAGAAGCCTTTCAAAGGTCTCATGGCTTAGTCCTTCCTTTTTCAGTCTGCTGATTTCTTTTGTGAAGCTATCCTTCACTGCTTCAGGATTAATAGATTCTCCCCCAAGCATTGAATATGCATAACTGTCTTCAATTGAAAAATCAGACTCAAAGCTTGAATTAATTAAACCTTTATCGTACAATTCTCCGAAAAGTTCCGAGCTTCTTCCTATAAGCATTGATATAAGTAACTTTACAGCTAACTCATATCTGATTATTTCCAATCCTTTCAATTTGAAGTTTATGTCCTTAAAGCCCATATAGAAAAGAGGTGTAGGTACAGCCATATTCTGTTCAACATAATCCTTGTGCAAGCCTTCCCCTTCTTCAGGGAAAATACGCTTGATTTCACCATGATTTTCCTTGGCAGCTATGTTATTTTCGACCTGTTCAAATACTTTTTCATGGTCTACATCGCCAACAACTGTAATAACCATATTAGATGGATGATAGAAGGTTTCATAGCACTTGTACAGTGTTTCTCTGGTTATTTTGCTGATACTTTCTATTGATCCGGCTATATCTTTTTTTACAGGATGCTTTTTGTAAAAGGCATCTAAAAGGTTAAAGGTTACTCTCCAGCCCGGATCATCACGGTACATGTTTATCTCCTGCCCGATTATTCCCTTCTCTCTTTCTACACTCTCCTCAGTTATATATGGGTTCTGCACAAAATTCAAAAGCAGATCAAAATTTTCAGTAAATAAATCGGTACATGAGAAAAGATATACAGTCTGGTTAAAGCTTGTGAAAGCATTAGGCCTTGAGCCAAGTGCGGCAAACTTATCCATAACACTGCCGTCCTTTTGCTCAAACAGTTTATGTTCAAGGAAGTGTGCAATACCATCCGGAACTTTAGTCGGTTCTGTTTCCCCGGGAATGATAAACTTATTGTCTACAGAGCCATAATGTGTTGAAAAGGTTGCATGTTTTTTGTAATAACCCTTTTTAGGTACAACAATACAGTTTAAACCACTTTTGTGCTGGTACTTATACACTATTTCATTATATTTCTTAAATTCAAGGGTTTCATATTTCATAATAAACATTTCTCCGTTTCTGCCGCCTGACAGCGAGCCTTTATAATAATTTATAAATCTTCAGCTATCACCGTCATACGGCTTCTGCTTCCTGCGCTGTTAAGAAATAAACTGTGTCCAGCTGGATTTTACCGGTTATTGCCACGACATCCTCTTTTGTTACCCTTCTTATTTTAGCAAGAACACCTTCAAGAGTATCATGAGTTTGTGCTACCAACTGACTGAAATTGAAATCCACTACTTGTAATTGGCTGTCCTTCAGTGAATGAATTCCTGTTTCCAGAGACTTTATGGTAGATTCAAATTCGTAGTCTGAAATCCTGCCTTCCTTTATTGCTTCAAGCTGCTCCATTATAAGGGACTTAGCATGATCCTTTTCCTTTATATCAATACCGCTTCCAATAATCATCAGTCCTTTGAACTTTTCAAGGCCTGCAAATATATAGTAAGCCAACCCGGCCTTCTCCCTTACATTCTGAAAAAGCTTAGAGTGCATACCTCCTCCGAGAATACCGCTATATACCATTAAGGCATAATAGTCATCTTCCTTCGGGGTGATATTAGTTCTGAAGCCTAATGAAAGCTTAGCCTGTGTAACATCCATTTTATCTTCAAAATATTTGACTTTATCTACCATTTTCTTAACAATGCTGGCATTAAGTGCTTTGGTTACCCCTCTGTCAAGTTTACTTATTTCGTTCCTGATAAACTCAATGTCACGGTCCTCCAGTTCGCCCGTAATAAAAATGTCAGCAGGCAAAGTAGTAACCCTTTCTCTATAATGTTTATATAATTCATCAGCTGTAATATTGTCTATTTGATCAGTTGTGCCATATTCATAAAGTCCAAAAGGCTCATCCTGACACATTAGCTCATAGCATCTGTCCATCGAATATTGAACCTTGTCATTTGTTCTGCTATCTATAAGCATTTTCAGGTTGTTCTTTTCCTGCTCAACATACTGAGGGTTAAAGGAGCCTTCCTTTAATGCCGGGCAGTAAATAATCTCAAGAATAAACTTGAGCGCACTTTCAAAATTTCTTTGCTCTGCATCAGCGTATTTATCCGAAAGATATTCAAAATAGAAGTGGATTAACTGTCTCTCTCCTTTTTTACCTATACCGCAATCAAATACGGCACCATATAGTTCTTCAAGATAAAGACTAATCTCTTTCATAGTGGGAAGTTTTTGTGTTCCTCTTCTGAGAACAGACGGGAACAAAGCATTGAGTGCTACAGAACTCTTATTTAAATTATCTTGAAAAAACACATTTATTGTGTTTGTTTTAAACCTTTGAGATTTTATGTTGTAGACCGTTATACCATTTATTTCGAATAGTTTGTTTAAATTTTCCTGAGTTCTTCCGTTCTCTGTCATAACCATCTCCAATTCCGGCGTTCAGGACATTAATTTTTCTTTCACGCCATATATTCTGACTAAACCGATTTTAATCTTTACTTCCATTATTACTAAATTTAAGCATACATATATAGTATAATAAAAAAAATCGTATATATTCAATATAAACACAAATACTAATCTTTGATTAAATCTTTTTGATTTTGATAGGAGGTATTTATGAATACAAAGAATAGAAAATACGCACGTCCTTCAAAAAAGAGCAATTATTCTGCTAATGAAAGCAGTGAAGATACTGAATTTACTCTTTCAACCTCAGCCGCTATCGGTATCTTGGGTGGAACCTTTCTTATAGGACTGGCAGCAGGTAAGCTCGTTGATATGTGCAGAAAATAGTAGCAGTAATTAAAACAAAAAATATTAATAAGAACCGCTCAATAAAAAGCTTTGAAAAGCAAAAGGGACTAAAAGTCCCTTTTTTTGCTTCTTTATTCAGTTTATAAATCATTCGTTATTCATATCTTAAGGATTCTATAGGATCAAGATCTGCTGCCCTTTTAGCAGGGTACACACCGAATAACAGTCCGAGGGCTACTGATCCAAGGAAAGCCAGGATAACAACGGTTATATCAACAGTTGGAGGGATTTGTATTGCACTTGATATGACAAAACCCGCCAGAATTCCAAGCACTATCCCAACTGAGCCGCTTATGCCTGTCAAAATGATTGATTCGGTTATAAACTGGATTACAATATCCTTTTTCCTTGCCCCCAGTGCTTTTCGTACACCTATTTCTCTTATACGTTCTGTAACAGATACCAGTAGTATGTTAACTATACCTATACCACCAACAACCAGAGTTATTACAGCTACCACTAACAATACGGAGGATACTATTCCAAGTATTGAATTGAGCTGTTCCTGCAAATCAGATAAAAATTCAACATAATACTTATCCTTGTTTCCGTGTTTCTGCTCAAGAATTCTGATAACCTTGTCGCCTATCTTCTTCAGGGCTGCTTTGTCTCTTTCTTCTACTGTAGCATACATGTAATTCAACTGATCAGTCCATGGATAATTTGCCTGTAAAGTAGTTAACGGAATCGTCATCGAAACAGCCTGATTTTCATACATCATCATATCGCCGAAAATAGATGCTTCCTGCTTCTCAACTCCAATGACAGTAAGGTTTAAGGAACTTCCTGAGTTTAATTTTACTCTCAGTTTCTGTCCTATGGGATCTTTATCCTTAAAATAAGCCTTGGCAAAATCTTCTCGTATAACTACAACGTTAGCTCTTATGGAATTATCAATATCATTTATGTTTCTACCCTTAGCCATATCAACCGGCATAATATCCTTATACTGTGATGAAATACCGGTAATGTTGGCATTTCTTGTTTTGTCCCCAAGTCTCAAAGTTCCTGACCTGCCCATAGAAGTACCTACATTTTTAATCTCTTCAACCTTTGCAATTGCTTTCAGGTCATCATTTTTAAGAACATCATTCTGAGTAATAGAACCTGATTTATAAGATACTGCTAAAACATTAGCTCCTATCTTCGCAAATTCATTATCCATATACGCCTGGGTTGCATTGCCGATTGCAACAATTGTTATAACCGAAAAGACACCCATTACAATACCAACCATTGTCAGAACAGAGCGGAGTTTGTTTGCACGAAGACTGGATAACGCCTGCTTAAAGCTTTCGATAATATTCATTATTCATTTACCTCGTCTTCTAATCTTGGACCAGTTTTACTCTAGCTCCATCCTTGTAAGTAGCCTTGGGATTCATTACAACAAGGTCACCCTCTTTGATATCCCCGGTTTTAATTTCTGCCTTCATGTCAGAAGTGGTTCCTATCGTAACCGGTACTTTACGCATTGTAGTCTTATCTTTACTTATTACAAATACAAAGTTGTTGCCATCCTTGTCAGGGCTGAGCATATCAAGCTGCAGTGTAAGGACCTTCTTAAGATCAACTGTCTTTATATCACAGTTAACAGAGATACCTGGCTTTATAGCATCAGTAGTATTATCTATGCTTACAATGACTTGTATAACCGTTTCCTGAGTCCCGGTATTATTCATGTTTGTACTTGCCAGTGGTGAAACATTCTTAACTTTTCCTGTTATTTTATCATTTTCCGGAATTGAATCTCCGCTGATATCCACTGACTGTCCTTCCTTAATCACTTTTGAATTATATTCATTAATGTTAAGCTTTACTTCAAGTTTGTCAGGATTAACAACTTTAAAAACAGGCTGCCCGGCAGGAGTAAAGGAACCCTCAGTAACATTTACCTGCGCTGCTATTCCATCCATTGTGGCATACATTGCATCATTATATTTTTTTATCCTGCTTTCCAGCTGCTTTATAGCAAGGTCAGTAGTCTGAATAGCTACCTGCTGAGACTCTAAATCAATTTGTTTTGAATTGGTACTCTGATTGTTTGTTTTTGTTGTTGAGGTTAAACTTTCCTTTTGAGATTCCAAATTAAGTTTCGAATTGTTTAAGGCTGCTTCTGCATCTTTTACAGCAGTTTCAGCACTATCAAGTTCACTTTTTGAAATAGCATCAACCTCAAAAAGTGCCTTACTGTCATTAAAGTTTTTTAAAGCCTTGTCATAAGTTCTCTGTGCTGATGCTACGCTGTTCTCGGCAACCTTAAGAGAATTCTGTACTGACGCTACGCTTACGGTTGTGTCCATTAACTTTAATTTCTTTAAAGTCAGTTCCTGAGTTTTCTTCTGAAGTTTCTGCTGTTCAAGCTCCAGGTTCAAAGAATCCAGGTCAAATTGAGCTAGCTGCTGACCTTTTTTAACCACATCATTTTGTTTGACCAGTAATTTTGTAACCTTTACTGGTGTATCCAGATACACTTCAGCTTTATCAACTTCCGCAACTGTTCCGTTTGCAGAGATAAATGAGCTTATATCATCTTTTTTGACTTCTGCTGTATTTACCGAGAAAATCGGTCCTGAACCGGCAGAGCCGGCATTCTTAACTATTCCGGCTGCTATTAAAGCCACAACCAAAACACCAACAACTATGCCTATAACTATCTTCTTTTTCATTGTTTATATTACCCCCAATAATCCTAATTCAGTAATTTAGCAGAAGCGACTTCGCCGTATCCAGCAAAGCAGGCAAGAGCTAAAAATGCAACAGCCATTACAATGTATACCTTTTTATTATCTATTTTGCTTATTGCACCCATACCAATGGTAGCAACTATATACTGCCATATTGCAAATACCTCAAAATTCCTGGCTATTCCAAATAAAAAGCTGCCCTTCATATCGGGAATAAGTGATGCAAGGCTGGTATATGCAACATCTGAATATGTACCTGTAAATTGAATTGCTATAACGAATACAATAATACCAAGCAATGCGATTATATTGGAATATCCCAGAACGGATAAACACTGCTTGAAGCTGCCCTGTCCTTTGAATATTTTCAGTACCAGCCATATTACCAGAGCTTCCACCAGCAGCATAACACCGGCACCTATGCCTGCTCCAATGGGACCTGATATAACAGAAACATTTAAAAGCTGTTCAAACATTTCCGGAGTCATTTCGGTACCCATATTTGCATAAGTATTTTCCAGAACTGTTCTGGTAAACTCCTTAAACATCGGAAAGGCTCCAAACGACATTACCATAGGAGTAATAACAGATAATATAATTCCCAGCAAAACTCTTGGCTTACGCTCCAGGTCCTCCATAAGTTTTCCGGGCGAAAGAATAGTACTTATTATTCTTTGAAAAAAATTTAACTTTGGCATACTAACATTTTCGTTCGAAATCACTAGATTGTCGTTCATATAATACCTCCATTTACGCTCTCAGTGCGTACATAAAAATTTTAAAGACGCTGTATCATCTTTGTATCGAGAAAAGAACACTGAACTCCTGAATATATTTCACATTGATTCCTCTATAAGAAAATTTTTCCTGTCAATAATAAAAAAATATAAAAGCCCTAAAGCTTTATTTTACTTCTTCCAAATTGAACTTTGTCAGGATTTCTTTCGCGTCCACAGGATTTTTAACTATTTCGTCAGATTTTAAATATCCGTCTCTGAATTTTAGAACTCTTTTAGTATGTTCAGCTATGTCAGGTTCATGTGTTACAAGAACAATTGTAACTCCTTCCCTATTCAAATCCTGAAATACAGACATAATTTCCTCACTAGACGTACTGTCCAGGTTACCTGTAGGTTCATCGGCAAGTATTATTGCCGGAGAATTTACCAAAGCTCTGGCAATTGCTACTCTTTGCTTTTGTCCCCCTGACATTTCATTGGGCTTATGATGCATTCTTGTTCCCAGACCCACTCGTTCAAGTGCCGCAGTGGCCCTTTTACGTCTTTCCTTACTCCCCACTCCCGCGTAAATCATAGGCAGCTCCACGTTTTGCAGAGCTGTTATTCTTGGTAACAGGTTAAAGGATTGAAAAACAAAACCTATTTTAAGATTTCTGATTTTAGCCAGTTCTCCCTCATTCAATGAGGAAATATTAACACCATCCAGCCAATACTCGCCCTTTGTTGACCGATCAAGACAACCGATAATATTCATCAGGGTGGATTTGCCTGAACCGGATGGTCCCATGATAGCCACAAATTCCTCTTTATTTATATCAATATTGGCATTTTTCAGAGCTTCAACTTCAATATGACCATTCTTATAGGTTTTACCTAAATCTTTCATGGATATAATCAAAACTTTGTTTCCTCCTTTCAAAAAATAATTTATATAAAACTAACCTTTATCAGATAAGTTTTGAAACACTAAAAATGAAACCCGTTGAGCAACTAATTTATAACCAAATTTTAAAACTTGTTGGAGTTGAAAGCATTTGAAGATAGTTTAACATATTCTGGGCAACTGGTCACCGGTAAGCAGCTTTATTATCCTTGTTCCGCCGCTTATTGCCTTAAGTGTAACTTTAGCTTCACCCTCATTTAGCACTTCACCGATTATTTCGGCATTTGCGCCATATTTGCTCTTACGTACTGTTTCCAGTACCTTCTCCGCCGCATTGCCTGGAACAAATATCAGTAATTTTCCTTCATTTGCCATAAAAAGAGGGTCCATTCCCAAAAGTTCACAAACACCCTGTACTTCTCTTCTAACGGGAAGTTTCTCTTCATCTATGCGTATTGTCACATTACTTTGAACAGCAATCTCATTTAAAGTGGTTGCTACTCCTCCCCTGGTAGGATCTCTAAGTACATGTATGTCAGTTGTTAAATTAAGCATTGCTTTGACTATTTCTGACATCGGAGCACAATCACTTGGGATTTCAGCCTGAAAGCCCATATTTTCTCTTTCAAGTAATATACAGCTCCCATGATCTCCGATAGTGCCGGATATAATTATCTTATCTCCGGCTTTTGCATTTCTGCCAGAAATATTAATGCCTTCCGGTAATACCCCTATGCCGGAGGTATTGATAAATATTTTGTCAACAGCTCCCTTTTGTACAACCTTGGTATCGCCGGTAACTATTTTAACGCCGCATTCTTTAGCGGTGGTGCTCATAGACTCAACTATTTTCTCAAGTTCTTCCATGCTGAAGCCTTCTTCAATAATGAAGCCGCAGCTAAGGTACAAGGGTGTCGCACCGCTGGTAACAATATCATTTACTGTTCCACAAACAGCAAGCTTACCAATATTTCCACCCTTGAAAAAGATAGGAGTGACTACAAAACTGTCTGTAGTAAAAACAATATTTTTTGAGTTTCCTATATCAAGCTTTGCCGAATCATCTCCGGCAGAAAGGATTTCATTATTAAAATACTTTTTAAATATATTATCTATTAGCGCCAATGTGGCTGAACCACCACTGCCATGGGCCATTGTAATTATGTTGTCCATTATATCTGTTTATTGCCTCCTTGCAGCAATTTTATATTGAAATTATTACCACTATAATAAAATTATTTGTCTTTTTATCAAAAATCATTCTCCATATTTGTAGTAAGCAGCACATGTGCCCTCTGAGGAAACCATACAGGCGCCTACAGGGTTTTCAGGAGTACATTTTGTTTTGAAAAGCTTACAGTCATAAGGACGTTTTTTCCCTTTCAATATCTCTCCGCAGGCACAGCCTTTAGGTTCAGGACTTTCCTTCGGCTTCAGTTCAAATTTCTTTACTGTATCAAAAGCCGCATAAGCTTTATTCACACCAAGACCGGACCCGGGTATTAGACCTATACCTCGCCATACTGCATCTACGGGTTCAAAAACCTCATACATTTTCTGCTGGGCCTTAATATTCCCATCTTTTGAAACTATTCTGGAGTATACATTTTCCAGAACATTTTTTCTCTCTGTAATGTTTTTTAGCAGTACCTGTATGGAATATAAAACATCTAATGGCTCAAAACCGGCAATTACCCCTGCCTTTTCCATATTATACGCGACATAAGAAAAAAAGTCTGTACCAATTATTGCAGAAACATGTCCGGGATAAATAAACCCGTCAAGAGCCAGCTCTTTGTCCCCTGCCAAGGTTTTAACAGCTTCCGGCATAGTTTTGTTAGCAGTAAGAACAGAAAAATTTTTTATTTTTTCTTCCTTTGCTTTAGAAACTGATAATGCGATTACAGGTGTTGTTGTTTCAAAACCCACAGACAGAAAAACAACTTCTTTATCAGGATTTGCTTTAGCAATTTCCAGTGCATTCAGAGGAGAATAAACCATTTGTACATTACAGCCCTGAGCTTTTTTGTGGAGCAAGGTACTGTTGTTTCCAGGTATCCTCATCATATCTCCAAAGGTTGTTATTATAACATTCTTGTTTTCGGCTAAATCTGTTGCACTATCAACGTAGCCGGTTGGTGTTACACACACAGGGCAGCCTGGTCCTGACAGAAGTTCAATATTCTTTGGCAGCAGCGATCTCAACCCGTACCTTGAAATAGCCATGGTATGAGTACCGCATACTTCCATTATCTTTATATTTGGCCCCGAATAATCGTTAAGGCAGTCTACAATTTTTTGTATAACTGCCTTATCTCTGAATTCATCTATATAGTTAGTCATTGTGCCTCCCATCTTAAATGCAATTCCACTTTACAGTTATTTAAACCCGGTTACCCGGGTTTTACTTTATTCCAAGTTCTCTTATCTCGTTGAATATATCAATGGTTTTAGCTGCTTCCTCCTCATCAACTATCTGAATTGCGCAGCCGGCATGAACAAGTACATAATCTCCCACTTGTACATTTTCAAGGAGCTCTATAGATATTTTATTTATAACCCCCATCATTTCAACTTCAGCGGTATTTCCATCAATATTAACAACCTTTGCAGGCAATCCTAAACACATATATAAACCCTCCACACATTTTTTATTTACTACTCACCTTTATCACTAATAGTTTAAGCCAACCTGTAATTTTACAGTCTAACACTTAATGTATCATCTTTGCTATCTTTAACTATCTATTTACCCTATAAATAAACTGTTACGCTAATAAAAGTATAAACTTATTTAATTACTATTTCAATCTTCAACTCTTGCCAACTCTGCTGGCTATAGCCATTATAGCCTGTCCAAGAGCTATACCTCCGTCATTTGCAGGAACCTGTGAATGAGTGATCGCTTGAAATCCATTCTTCTCCAGCAGTTGGCAACTCATAGCCAGCAGCGTAAGGTTCTGAAATACTCCGCCGCTTAGTGCTACCCTATCCAGCCCACTTTTCCTTCTTATCTCCATACAGCCTTTGAGAACAATATCTGCTACTGTAGCATGAAATCTTGATGAAAGGTATTCAACGCTTTTTTTTGCGGAAATATCGTCCAGCAGCTGCCTGATTATCAGGTCAGTCCTGACGGCAAATCCACCTGTCTCATCCTTATTTAGGCTAACCTCATAAGGCTTTACTGAATTGTCCTTAGCGTAATACTCAAGCTCAATGGCAGCTTGTCCTTCATAGCTTATGTCTGCCCTTATTCCCAGTAAAGCAGAAACAGCATCGAAAAATCTCCCAACACTTGAGGTTTCGGGACAGTTCAGTCTCTTCTCCAACATCTTTAATGTAAAAGCAATATCTGCCTGATTAATTTCTGATAGTAATCCCGGAACTCTATCCAGGCCGGTTCCAACTGTTTCCTGCATTTGAGCTGAATATAGATACCCAATCGCCATTTTCCAGGGATGCTTTACAGCCGAATCCCCACCAGGCATCATCACATACCGGAGTCTGCCTTCACGCTTGAAACCGTAATAACCTCCTGTAAAGAATTCACCGCCCCATATCTTGCCATCCTCTCCATAGCCGGTGCCATCAAAGGAAACGCCGATTACTTCACCGGAAAGCTGATTTTCGGCCATACAGGAGGCTATATGGGCCTTGTGGTGCTGTATTCCGATCTTATACTCCATTGTTTGATTAAGACCATATTGTGTTGAAAAATAACCCGGATGAAGGTCATAGGCAACTTGCGTAGGAGTAATGTCAAATAACCTTTTGAAATGCTCAACTGCATCTACAAAAGCCCTGTTTGTACTCTCATTTTCCATATCTCCTATATGATGGCTAAGGTAAAACATATTTTCTTTATTCATACAGAAAACATTTTTGAGTTCTCCACCACAGGCGAGTACAGAAGGAATTTGTACAGCTTCATTTATTTCCAGAAGCTTGTGCACTTCAATTTTAATAGGTTTTGGTACATAGCCCCTTGATCTTCTTATTATATATTCCTTGTCATTAAATACTCTTGTTACAGAGTCATCAGTTCTTATAAATATTTCACGGTTATTTAGTAGAAAAGCATCCGCAATACCGATCAGCCCCTCTACTGCTTCTTTATCCCTAAAAAATATAGGCTCACTGCTTAAATTACCGCTCGTCATTACAACCACTTCAGGAAAGCCTTCATAGTCAAACAACAAGTGATGTATAGGGTTGTAGGGTAGCATCACTCCGAGATATCTGTTTAAATGGGCAATTTCATCAGGAAGTTTTACCCCTTCTTTTTTTCTTAATAGAACTATAGGGCTGGCCGGTGATTCCAGTATCTTTCTTTCAGTTTGATTGAAATAACAGTATTTTTTCAAAACCTCAATATTTTTTACCATTAAGGCAAAAGGTTTATCATCCCGGTGTTTCCTGCTCCTAAGTCTTCTGACTGCTTTTTCGTTCAAAGCTGCACATGCCAGATGATAGCCTCCTATGCCCTTAATTGCTGCAATTTTGCCTTCCTTAATAAGCTCCGCAATAAAGGTCAAACATTGATCGCTATCAGGCTGGGCATCCAAAGCTTTCCCTTCTGAATCGGCCAGACTAAGCACCGGTCCGCAGTCATGGCAGGAAACCGGCTGTGCATGATATCTTCTGTCTGAGGGATCAGTATATTCATTTCTGCAGGGTTGGCACATTTCAAAACATCCCATGGTTGTCTTATCTCTGTCATAAGGGATATCTTTGATTATAGTAAACCTCGGTCCGCAGTTGGTACAATTTATAAAGGGATACTTATGCCTTCTGTCTTCCGCATTTTTGAGTTCATTTATACAGTCAACACAAGTACTGACATCCGGTGAAATGAATATACTTCCCCCGGATAAGGATTGGCTTTCTTTTATGTCAAAGTTTTCAAAGCCGGCTACAGGTAGTTCCTCAAAATTTATTTGTTCAATATTTGATAGCATAGGGGCTTTCTTTTTAATTGCGTCAATAAATTTCAAAAGCTCAGCTTTATCGGTCTCAACTTCAATGACAACATTACTGTCGGTGTTTCCAACCCAGCCCTTTAAATGCATACTTTTTGCAAGGTTAAAAATAAAGGGCCTGAATCCCACGCCCTGTACAATTCCTGTTATTTTAATTCTAAATCTTTTCATATTAGTTGCCTTTCAAATATGAGAAAAACATTAGTTTCAAAGAAGTAACAGCCTGATTTTTTATTCTGATACAGCTTCACCAATTTCAAGATATTCTCTTGTTGTCTGCATATCTTTTGATATCTGTTCTTTCAATAACTCTACTGATCCAAACTTCTTTTCATCCCGTATCTTTTTCAAAAAGAAAACCTCTATCTTTTTCCCGTAAATATCCTGATTAAAGTCTATTATATGGGTTTCAACCATTTTTTCCTTGACGTCCTCGAAGGTCGGATTGTATCCTACATTTGTCATACTGTTATACAGCTTCCCATCAAGAAGAGTTTTCGTAATGTAAACTCCGTTGGCAGGCAGCACCAAAAATCTTTCAGGGTGTATGTTTGCAGTAGGAAAACCTATTGTATTTCCAATTCTTCTTCCACTGACAACCTCCGCCGTTATGGAATAATTTCTGCCTAAAAGCTTGTATGAGGTTTCTAATTCACCTTTTAAGATACTCTGGCGGATCCTTGTACTGCTTATAACTTCATTTGCACATTTTATTGGTGGTATGACAACAACTCTGAAACCGTATTTCTTTCCTAATTCCTTTAGAAACTCAACATCTCCCTGACCCATATATCCAAATCTGTAGTCGTACCCAACAACTGCAAGCTTGATGTTCAGCTTGTCAATAAGTACTCTCTTCACAAAATCTTCAGGAGAAAGTCTGGAGAATTCCTCGTTAAAGTCATCAAAATAAAGGCAATCCAGATTAATTTCACTAAGAAGTTCAATTTTCTTCTGTTCTGTTAATAAGAGAGGAGTTATCAGCTTCTTCCTCAGAATATTCTCCGGATGCCTTCTAAAGGTATACACAACTGAACACAGGTTATTAAGCTGAGCTTCACGAATCAAAGTGTTAATAAGAGCCATGTGCCCAATATGTAAGCCGTCAAAATTACCAAGACCCACTCCGGTTTTATTATTAAAATAATTGTTTTTAACTGTAGAATGAATAACCTGCATTGTATATTCTCCATTTTTCTGCGTTGCAGCTTTGTATGTTTATGGTTCAATAAAAAATTTCTTTGATTTTAAACAAGTATCTGATCCGTATTTAAAAACCTCACCAATACCTATAAATTTATTACTATTATCATATACCCTTAAATAAGAATCAATATCAAAATTATTTTCTTCCAATTTAAGCCATACCCCATTACGGTATTTAAAGGTTTCTTTTTCATCAAGTTGTATACTATTCAAATCTTCAAACACCGTTTCAACCGAAACAAGACTGCTTTCAAGCCTGTTCACTGCTGCCAGTTCCTTAATTTCCTCAAGGGTTAAAGCAGTGTCTAAATTGTATTTTCCGGCCTTGGTTCTTATGAGGAAGGACATGTGCCCTCCGCAGCCAAGTTTTTCTCCTATGTCGTGACATAAGGTTCTTATATATGTTCCTTTAGAACAATGCACTTCGAAAAGAGCTTTTTTTACCAGCAGCCTAGCAGACTTGTCTGTAGCATGAGTATCCGTCGGCTTATAAACTTCGTCATCCCAAATGCGGATTATATTAATTTTGTAGATTGTGATTTTTCTGGGCTGCCGCTCAACAGTTTCTCCCTGTCTCGCGAGCTCGTACAGCTTTTTTCCATCTATTTTTATAGCCGAATACATTGGTGGAAGCTGTTCACTCTCACCAACAAAACTCATTATGGCTTTTGATATAGCTTCATTATCGAAATTTATCTCACCGGTATATATGACATTTCCGGAGGAGTCCTGTGTGTCGGTAGCTGAGCCAAGTGTTAGTTCGGCGCGGTATATTTTATCCTTTTCAATTATAAATTCAATAGCCCTTGTAGCATTTCCAAGGCATATAGGCAGAACACCTACCGCAGATGGGTCCAATGTTCCGGTATGTCCTACCTTTTTCTGGCCTGCAGACTTTCTAAGAAAACTTACAACATCGAAGGAGGTCATGCCTGCCGGCTTTAATACATTTATTATTCCGTTCATTTATACCCTTTCTATACTGTCGCGAAAAAACTAGAATTTGCTACATTGTAAGTCTTACAGCTTTTCTGTTACAGCTTTTATAAGAATCTCCTTAACCTCACTCAATGAACCTTTTACTGTACAGCCTGCAGCCCTTTTGTGACCTCCGCCTCCGAAGGAAATTGCTATTTCAGACACATCTACGAAGGTTTTTGAACGTAAATTAATTCTGACTTCTTCCTTATTCTTTTCCTTTATAAGAAGAGATACTTCTACTCCCTCTATAGACCTACCTATATTAACTATACCGTCACAGTCCTCATCATTTGCTCCCGTTGCCTGGATATCAGCCTGTGAGAGTGTCACTACGGCAAGTTTATTCTCGTGATATAACTCTAACAGTTCAATTGCTTTTTGTGTAAGTTTTAGCTTGGAATAGGTGGTATTGTCAAATATTCTCTGAGACAGTTCACCAATATCAATCCCCGTTGACAGTAGTTCCGATGCAATCTTATGAGTCTGGGCAGTGGTATTGCTGTATTTAAACCCTCCGGTATCAGTTGAAATAGCTGTGTACAGGTTGGCAGAAATATCTTTGTCTATTTCCAGCTTTAACTTTTTCAATAAAGAATAAACTATTTCACCGGTGGAGGCAGATTTATCATCTACATAGTTTAATAAAGCAAACTTTGTATTGGTAACGTGATGGTCGATGTTTATGGTGCAGGGCGCATTAAAAAACGCATCTGCTCTTGTTCCAAGTCTGCCTACATCACCTGTATCCAAAGCTATGTTAACGTCCATAACTTCATCCTGTGGTTCAACAAAACGTGCCAGATCTGTGCCCGGCAAAAATCTGTAGACCATAGGTATATTTTCCTCGATATATACAACAACATTTTTCCCCGCACTTTTAAGAGCCAAAGCAAGTGCCAGAGAAGAACCTATTGCATCTCCGTCTGCAGAAACATGCGGAAATATTGCTATTCCTCCGGCTTCAGCTATTAGCTTGACTATTTCCCTATCCATTCTAACCTCTCCTTATGTTACCTGTCGTTTGTTTATAGGACGAAGTAATTCTCTTTATTCACCTAGTTCTTTTTTTGCATCATCCAAAAGCTTATTAATGTATATACCATGTTCAATCGATGTATCAAGTTCAAAATGTATTTCCGGAGTATATCTGAGCTGCAATCTATGTCCAAGTTCACGTCTGATAAAACCTGCTGCACTCTTTAATGCACTTATTGCATTCTTTTTTTGCTCATCATTCCCCAATACACTTATATACACTTTTGCATATCTTAAATCTTTCGTTACATTACAGGATATAATACTTACCATATTTGGAAGTCTTGGATCTTTAAGATCATTTTGAATTATGCTGCTTATTTCTTTTTTAACCTCTTCGGAAATTCTTACAATTCTATCAGCCATGAATTCCATCCTCCATTTTCTTATCAATAAACTAGTATTTTCTCATACAATTTTTCATTAATAGTATTGCCAACTACTGAACAAGAAATTGTTCTATAAAGATATTTTACAACGCCATAATATACGAATAGGTTGAATTGGAATTTAATCCACTTCAACCTATTCCAAATAACTGTTGTTTATCTCTTAACTTCTTCCATTACGAAGGCTTCAATAATATCACCTTCCTTAATATCGTTGAAGCGTTCGATTGAAACACCACATTCATAGCCATGAACAACTTCTTTTGCATCATCCTTGAATCTCTTAAGTGATGCAAGCTTACCTTCGTGGATAACAATACCTTCTCTGACTACCCTTACCTCTGAATTTCTCTGTACCTTACCATCTGTAACATAAGCTCCGCCAATGGTTCCTATTCCTGAAACCTTGAATATCTGTCTTATCTCAATATGGCCCAGAATAACTTCCTTGTAGGTAGGTTCCAGCATACCCTTCATAGCAGCCTGAACGTCTTCGATGGCCTTGTAAATTACACTGTACAATCTCATATCAACTTCGGCGTTCTTTGCAGCTTCGGTAACATTTGCACCGGGACGTACATTAAAGCCGATGATTATAGCATTTGAAACCTGAGCCAAAGTAACATCGGATTCGGTAATCGCACCTACAGCCCCGTGTATGGTTTTAACCCTAACTTCTTCATTGCTTAATTTTTCAAGCGATTGCTTAACTGCTTCAACTGAACCCTGTACATCGGCTTTGATAATGATATTTAAATCTTTAACCTTACCTTCTTTAATCTGTGTAAAGAGATCCTCAAGTGTAACCTTAGCACTTGCCTTGTACTGTTGTTCCTTCTGTTTGAACTTTCTCTTTTCAACCAGTTGTTTAGCAACCTTCTCATCAGTAACGGCATAGAACACTTCTCCAGCCTCCGGAACTTCATTCATACCCAGAATTTCTACAGGCATAGACGGACCGGCGCTCTTTATGGAATAACCCTTGTCACTGTTCATAGCCTTGATTCTACCAAAGGACGAACCAGCTATAATAGAGTCACCTATCTTCAAGGTACCTCTCTGAACAAGAACAGTGGCTACAGGTCCTCTTTCCTTATCCAGTTTTGCTTCGATGATTGTACCTTTTGCCTGTCTTGTAGGATCCGCCTTTAGTTCAAGCATATCAGCAGCCAAAAGCACCATTTCCAGCAATTGGTCAATATTCTGTTGCTTCTTTGCAGAAACAGGAACCATTATAGCATCTCCGCCCCATTCTTCTGCAACGATTCCATACTCGGTAAGCTCCTGCTTAACCTTGTCTGGGTTTGCTCCCGGCTTATCAATCTTATTGATAGCAACAATTATCGAAACATTTGCAGCCTTAGCATGGTTTATTGCTTCTATTGTCTGAGGCATTACACCATCATCAGCAGCAACAACAAGTATTGCTATATCTGTTACCTGAGCACCTCTGGCACGCATTGCGGTGAACGCTTCGTGACCCGGTGTGTCAAGGAAAGTTATCAATCTGTCATTTGCCCTTACTGTATAGGCACCAATATGCTGAGTGATACCGCCTGCTTCACTGTCTATAACGTGAGCACTTCTTATGGCATCCAGCAAGGAAGTCTTACCATGGTCAACATGACCCATAACGACTACAACCGGAGGTCTTTGCTGCAATTGTTCATTATCAGCAGCAACTTCATTATCATCAAAGAGAATATCTTCTTCACTGACCTGAATAGCTTTCTCAGTCTTAACGCCAAATTCCTCTGCAATTATTGTAGCAGTTTCAAAGTCTACATCGTTATTGACTGTGGCCATTACACCGTAAACCATTAATTTCTTGATAATCTCTGTTGAAGTCTTTTTAAGAGCTTCTGCCAATTCTTTAACTGTAAGTGAATCAGGAATAGTTATTGAAGTAAGTACAGCTCTCGGTGGAATATACTTTTCCTGTACCTTATCATTTTTCCTATTTTTAGGCAGTCTTTTCTTTTTACCGTCATCATTGTAGAATTCATCAAAGATGTAATTCTCGTCAAGAATTTCTGATACTCCCTTTTTCTCTATAACAATCTTTTGAGGCTTAGATCTCTTATTCTTATCCGGTAAAGCTTTTGGAGCTTCCTTCTTCTGCTTTTCTTCCCTCTTGTAGTTCTTATCAACATCCTTGCTCTGGAATTCCCTCCTGGCTTCGTTTCTCAAGGAATCAAACTGTTCCTGAGCCACTGTTACATCAGGCTTTGGAATATCCAGACCCTGGGATCTGTTATACTGGCCTTGTGGTCTGTCACCTTGTGGTCTGTCCCCTCTGTTGTACTGAGGTCTGTCGCCTTGCGGTCTGTTATACTGACCCTGAGGTCTGTCACCTCTGTTATATTGAGGTCTATCACCCTGTGGTCTGTTGTACTGACCCTGCGGTCTGTCGCCTTGTGGCCTGTTGTCTCTGTTATATGGTGGTCTGTCACCCTGCGGCCTGTTGTCTCTGTTATATGGTGGTCTGTCACCCTG
>JAEWOH010000003.1 GCA_023460955.1 Bacillota bacterium
ATTCTATTGAGAGGCAGCCTTCTTTTTGTCCCCAAAAAGTAAAAGCAGCCTCCAAAGAAGCTGCTCTTAGTGTATAATTGAGTTATGCGAAAACAATTAACACAAAAGGATTATACACAAAATAACATAAGTTATCAACTTGTATTACCACTAAATATTGAATTTTTAATACCTAAAGATGATCCAGTGAGACTGCTAAGCCAAATAATGGAGGAATTAGACTATTCAGAGTTGAAAAAAGGCTACTCTTCAAAAGGAAGAAATCCGGTTGTTTCACCTAAAACACTTTGTCAGGTATTAGTTTATGCATATATGAATAATATTTACACAAGCCGCATGATAGAAAAAGCTTGCAGACGAGATTTAAACTTCATGTGGCTGTTACAGGGACAGAAAGCACCTGATCACAACACAATATCCAGATTTAGAACTGAGAGAATTCAAGGATTTGTCAATGGACTCTTAAATCAGATTGTAGTGAACCTGAGCGAACTTGGAGAAGTGAAATTTGATAACGTATTTGTTGACGGCACAAAAATTGAGGCCAATGCTAATAAGTACAGTTTCGTATGGAAAAAGGCTGTTAGTAAAAATGAACTAAAGCTAAAAGAAAACATCAAAAGCTTTGTTCAGTTAATAAATAAAGAATTTCAGTTTAACTACATAGTATCAGATGATATCAACATATTAACTCTACTTAAGGATATATCAGATAATTTACTTCAGCTAAAGTCTGAGCTAAACATTGAATTTGTTCATGGAATTGGGAAAAGAAAGACATGCCTTCAAAAAGCATATGAGAAAGCAGAGGACTTTCTTTTAAGACAATCCAAATACAATGAATACAATAAAACTTTTAATGGTAGAAACAGTTTTTCAAAGACAGATAAAGATGCTACCTTTATGCATATGAAGGAAGATCATATGAGAAATTCGCAGCTGAAACCAGGATATAATGTACAAATTGGAGTAGAAAGCGAATACATAGTAGGTGTTGATATTTCTTCTGAGAGATCTGACCAGCTCACATTAATCCCATTCCTTGAAAAGCTTGATAAAAGCCTTCCGCAGAGATTTAAAAATGTAGTAGCAGATGCAGGTTACGAAAGTGAAGAAAATTATGTATATCTAAATGAACAAAATCAAAATGCATATATAAAACCTCAGATATATGAAGGAATGCAAAAAAACCGCTTTAAGAGAGACATAAGTAAAAGAGAAAATATGTTATACGATGAAATAAATGATCAATACATTTGCCATAACGGTAAAACCCTTAAGAATATTGGCTGGAGAACAAGAAAATCGGCCTCTGGGTATAAGGCTGAGGTTACAATATATGAATGTGAAAGCTGTGAAGGATGTCAGTTCAAAGAGAAATGCTCAAAAGCTACTGGAAACCGCAAGTTGAATGTTTCTAAAACGTTTCTCAAAATGAGAGAGGAATCTCTAAAAAACATAACAACACCGCAAGGTATTCTCTTAAGAATGAACCGTTCAATTCAAGTAGAAGGGGCATTTGGAGTTTTAAAAGAAGATTATGGTTTCAGAAAATTTCTTACCCGAGGAAAAAAGAATGTAGAAACCGAATTTATTCTCCTAAGCATAGGGTATAACATAAACAAACTTCATTCAAAAATCCAAAACGGAAAATGCGGACAATCCCTTTATCAAAAAGAAATCGCCTAACAAAACTATTCTAGGTTAGGTCTTAACCTTTTTTGTCATGCCCGAAAAATCTGAATGCCCGATAAAAGTTAATAATCATAGCCATTTTAACTCTAAAAAAAAGAAAAAAGGAGAGCTGCCTCTCAATAATGCTGTTTAAAACATTATTTTTGAGACAGCCCCTTTTGCTTTATGGAGTTTGGACAAACTTCAGTTTTTATAAGTTAATTAAAGCATTGGGGGGCCAATATTTTAATTAATTGCTTAACCAAGTATTTTTTTAAGATCAGCATCCGGAGTTGATACAGGACTGATATTAAAGTTCTCAACCAAAATATTCAGCACATTGGGAGAGATGAAGGCAGGTAATGTAGGTCCGAGATAAATGTTCTTAATTCCCAGTGAAAGTAAGGTAAGAAGAATACATACCGCCTTCTGTTCGTACCATGAAAGAACAAGAGATAAGGGTAATTCGTTTATATCACACTCAAAAGCTCCGGCAAGGGCAGCTGCAACCTGTATAGCGCTGTATGCATCATTACACTGACCCATATCCATTATTCTTGGGAGTCCTCCGATTTCACCGATATCTAGGTCATTAAATCGGAATTTACCGCAAGCCAGCGTCAAAATCACAGTATCTTTAGGAGTTTTTTGAACAAATTCGGTATAGTAGTTTCTGCCTACCTTTGCTCCATCACATCCTCCTACAAGGAAGAAATGTTTAATTGCACCTGCTTTTACAGCTTCAATTACCTTATCCGCAACCGACAGAACGGTACCTCTTGCAAAACCGGTTGTTACTGTATCGCCACCGTTAATACCTGTCATTCTCACATCTTCAGCATATCCGCCCAATTCAAGTGCTTTATTTATAACAGGTGTAAAATCTTTATTCTCATCAATATGAACCATTTCAGGGTATGCTACAACTTCAGTCGTAAATACTCTATCGTGATAGCTTGGCTTTGTAGGCATTAAGCAGTTTGTAGTAAATAATACTGCTCCGGGAATATTATCAAATTCCTTCTGCTGATTCTGCCATGCTGTTCCGAAATTACCCTTTAAGTGTGGATATGCTTTAAGCTTAGGGTAAGCGTGTGCAGGAAGCATTTCACCATGTGTATATATGTTAATTCCCTTATCCTTTGTCTGTTCCAGGAGCAAGTATAAATCATAGAGGTCGTGACCAGAGATCACAATAAAAGGTCCTTTTTCCACTGTCAGGGGAACTTTTGTTGGAACCGGAGTGCCGTAAGTTTCAGTATTTGCCTGATCCAACAGAGCCATGCAATTAAGATTTACCTTACCTGTTTCCATAACCAATGGAAGTAGTTCATCTGTCTTTAGGTCTTCCCCGATCGCTCTGAGTGCCTTATAGAAAAAGTCGTTTACTTCCTCGTCATTGTACCCCAGGACTGATGCATGATAAGCATATGCTGCCATACCTCTGATACCAAAAAGAATAAGTGATTTCAAGGAACGAATATCTTCATTGTCATTCCAAAGCTTCTGCATGTCATAATTAGCCTCAAAAGCCGAACCCAGCTGTGCCTTTTGCTTTTCTATATTTGCAATTTGCCTTTTAATAGAAGCATTATCAAAGCTTACATTTGTAATAGTGGTAAACAAGCCTTCTATTACTGCGTTATGAGTCTCAGCTGTAGGCTGGCCCTTTGCCGCTGCTTTTGCAAGCCCTATTAAAGCACCTGTTAAATCATCCTGATAATTGGATGTATCGGCCTTTTTACCACATACACCTGCAGCTCCGGTACAGCCTTTACCACCTGCAGTTTGTTCACATTGAAAACAAAACATTTCTGACATACAATATTGCCTCCTCATATTTAAATTAATTTCTTAGTTAGGTTATTTTAAACTTTTAATGTCTGCGTTTATAAAGATTGTTGTATCTACTCACCTTTTCTAGTAGGTGTTTACAATTGACTTTATGTGCTTATTGTACTAGACTAAAAGCATAATATCGGTTGCATTTGCAACAAGGAGAAAAAAATGCAAAAATATTTTAAGCTTCTAAAAAAAGTTACTATTTTTGAAAATATTGATGAAAGTCAATTAAGTAATTTACTTGGCTGTCTTGGAGCAAAAGTCCAGATTTATTCAAAGAACGATATTATCTTTCTGGCTGACAGCAAAATCGCTTCTGTAGGAATAATCCTTTCAGGATCGGCTCAGATTGTTAAAGAGGATGTAATGGGCAACAGAACTATAATGTCTGAATTAGCCGAGGGTGATATGTTTGGAGAAGCCTTTGCCTGTGCAGGTGTCGAAAAAATACCTGTTACAGTACTAACAACCACGGGCTGCGACGTTTTGTTTATTCAGTTCAACAGGATAGTCACCACCTGCAGCAGCTCCTGCGGTTTTCACACAACCCTGATTAAAAACATGCTCCAGCTTATAGCACATAAAAACATTTTACTCAATAACAGAATGGATATTCTGTCCCAGCGGACAACCCGTGAAAAACTCATAACGTATCTTTCAACTATTATGAAGAAATCCGGCAAAAGCAAATTTAAAATACCCTTTACACGTGATGAACTGGCTGATTTTCTTTGCGTAAACAGAAGTGCCTTATCCAGAGAGCTTAGCAGTATGCGCGAAGAAAACCTGCTCACATTTCATAAAAATGAATTTGAGATAAATACTTCATATTTTACAAATTAAAATATTACCTTCACCTTCATCAAGCATTAACTGAAGATTAATAGCCGGCTTAATTGTTTTAAGCTGGTATTTATGATATAATTTGAGCAAAATAGGTTTGAGGTGCATAATATGGCTATTATAGATAGAGTGAAGTTTGATGGCCTGAGAACCAGGGACTGGATCGTATATAAACATCCTGCTGAAGATCTTGTATACGGAACGCAGCTTATTGTCGGTGAAGGTCAGGCAGCAGTATTTGTAAAGGGCGGACAAGTGTGTGATGTGTTTTATTCAGGTACATATACCTTGGACGCAAAGAATCTTCCAATACTTAAATCAATCGTCAATCTGCCTTTTGGAGGCAAAACACCTTTCAGCGCTGAAATATTCTTTTTGAACACTACGACAAAGCTTGATATGTATTGGGGAACCTCTGATCCAATACAGATTATTGATCCGAAATACTATACAAAATTGAGAGTAAGAGCATTCGGACAATTAGGGCTGAGAATTAACGATTATATCAAATTCTTTACCGAGCTTATCGGAGTAGTCGGCCCCTCCGAAATAGTAAAATACAACGTTATTATGGAATACTTTAAGGGTATTCTTGTTCAAAAGATTAAAACCATAATAGCTAGCATAATTATTAATGAAAAGATTTCTGCACTTGAAATAACAGCTAAACTAGACGCAATATCTCATCTTGCCAAGGACAAAATCTCTTCAGAGTTTGGAAAATATGGCTTAAACATTGTAAATTTCTTTATTAAGTCAATTAACTTTCCTGACGAAGATTTTGAAGAAATCAATGATATCCTCAAAAATCGTGCAGAGTTTGAAATAATGGGGGATAATCGCTATGTAACCAAACGGTCGTTTGATGTTTATGACCATGCAGCATCAAACGACACCGGTATAACAGCTGCTTTTGTAACAGGAGCAGTAGGTGCGGGTATCGGGAAGCCGCTTGCAGCCGAAATGCCATCAGTGATAAATACTAAAGCAGTATTAGAAAATGCTGCGACTAAATGTCCTGCCTGTGGTACTGATAACTCTGCCAAATCAAAATTTTGCTGTGAGTGCGGTAGTACTCTCGCAATTCAAAAATCTTGTTCTGCCTGTGGAGCATCGGTTTCGGGAAGTTCCAAATTCTGTCCGGAATGCGGAACTCAGTTAGGCACCAAGACCTGTCAGTGTGGAGCTGAAATCCCGGCAGGCTCAAAATTTTGTCCTGAATGTGGTAAAAAGTTTTAGTTTCTTCTATAATATTAATAGTGCGTATAACGAATTCGAATTCAAATCATAATAAATGTTAGGGGTTATAATATGTCAGATAACATCTGTCCACAATGTGGTGCTCCAAATGCACCCGAATCCAGAGAATGCAAATATTGCGGTGAAGTTCTTGCGGTAAAGGCACAAGCAGCCCAGCAAGGCTTTCAGAGGCCTTCAGGTCAGCAGCCTCCTTATAATGAGCCCCACCAGCAAAATCAAAACCAGCAACAATATCAACAAAGAGTTTACCCAAATCAGGGTGCGCACCCAAACTTCCAGTATCAGCAGATGATTAATGAGGGTATTAGTCCTGCCTGGCCAATAAAGAGCAAGATTGCTGCCGGCCTTTTGGGAATTTTTCTCGGAGGTCTTGGTATACACAAGTTCTACATGGGAAAAGTAGGAATGGGTGTTTTATATTTATTGTTCTGCTGGACCGGTATTCCTGCTTTTATAGGTTTTATCGAGGGAATCATATATCTGGCCTCAAATGAACATAATTTCTGTATCAAGCATAGAGTCAGAACAAGATAGTAAACTGCTATAGCACTCAAAAACACTTACCGATACCGGTAAGTGTTTTTATTTAACTCTCGAGTTGCACGATGTATTTCATTTCTTCACTGCTAATATTTCCAACATAAACATTGTTTAGTCTGGTCCTCAGCTGTCGGTAAGCATTTTTCATATCTTCTATTTCAGTAGGAGGCCTTTTCATTTTATATCGCGGAAAATACCTTGACACATGAAGAACTATATCTTTATTTACCGAGGCCAGAAACTCACCAAGCTTTTCCAGAGTCTCGTGGCTGTTGTTTTCTCCGGGAATAAGTAAAGTTGTTACTTCTATATGACAACCCATCTGATCTGCCAGTCGTATTGTGTCCTTAACCGGTTCAAGCTTCCCCGCGCAAATACTCTTATAAAATTCCTCGTCCCCTTTAAGGTCAACATTCATAGCATCCACATAAGGAAGCAGCTGCTTAAGAGGCTCTTCATTTATATATCCATTTGTAACAAGTACTATTTTGTGATCTTGATTCCTGTTTTTAATCTCTTTTGAAACATCATATACGTATTCATACCATATGGACGGTTCATTATAGGTAAAAGCCAGTCCAATGCTTTCACTATTGTTAAGGCTAATATCAGCCATTTCATCAGGCTGTACATACTGAGTTTCAGGGCGATACTGAGATATCGAATAGTTTTGGCAGAAGCTGCATTTGAAGTTACAACCGAAGGTTCCGATTGAAAGAATGTTATCTTCCGGGTAAAAATGATAAAGGGGTTTCTTTTTTAGAGGGTCCAATGAAGTAGAAGTTATTTCGCCATAATTCAGAGTGAATAGCTTAAGTTCTCCCCCAGATTCACTGCACTGTCTTACTCCGCAAAACCCTATATGCTCCCTGGCAATAAGACAGTAGTGCGGGCATAGGACACATCGGATCTTACCTTCTTCAATATGATAAAACATTGCTTCTTTCTTCAAGGTAACCTCCTCTTCTCCGGTAACATCGGCCTAAGCATCAATTTCTTTATATCTCTCCACTTTAAACCTTTCAATTTCATATGATTCATTTTTTCTGATTCCGGCTTTTTGCAATGCAATTGAGACCTGCTCTTCACAGGAATCGATCCCCTCAAGCATTGGCAGGAGTAATCCCCTTTTTCTTCCGCTGGTAACAATTACACCATAGGACTGGGGGTCTAAATCTTCAAAGCTGCATTTTTCTGCCGGATACAGCAAATCTACCGAAATGTCCAGTTGGTATAGCTCCTCTTCCCTTAACGGCGAAAATCTTGGATCCTTAAAAGCAGCTGAAAGCGAATTATTGAGGATTTCTTCCCCCACTGAATCTGTAACTGCCTCAATTGTACCTATACAGCCTCGCAATTCACCCGACATTTTTAATGATACAAAAACACCTTTTTTATCATTTAATAATTCTTTATCTATAATATCTTTAAGAGTTAGAGCCCTGCCCGTCTTAAAATAGTTTTCCAGGTTCTTTCTTGCAAGTCTGGTATATGAGGGGCCAGCCTTTAACCTTTTAACATGATTCTCTTGACCAAGGTTTTTAATAGCTTCAAAAATCGATTGTCCTTCAGATACATTAAAGCGTGCTACTCCATAACCCACACCAAAGGGACCTTCATAACTCAGTACCTCAGCTTTCGCTGTTTTTCCGTCAAGAGCTCCTGCCAGTATATACAAGGATCTAAGCCCACATTCACCGGCTTCACTTATCATTGTTTTATCTAGGCTGAATAATCCTTTAAAATCACCCTGCTCCAACAGTTCCATAAGTCGTGCATCAAACTTGGCACCATATGGACTATAGGGATACGGACCATCCTTGGTCAATCTGTGAGACAGATCACCCGAGGCAATTATAGCGGTTTTTGCAGCTGTATTACTGCAGGCCTTTTCTATTGCCATTCCAAAGGAATAAAGTTCAACCGGTGATAACATACCATACGTTATATGAACAAGCTCAAATTTATCAAGATTCTTAATAAAACTAAGAGGAACAGCCGCTCCATGATCTAATTCTGCTTTAACCCCGTAAGACTTAACGTTTTCCTTATTAAGTCCAACCACTGCCAAATCAGCTTTTGCAGCTTCCTTCATTATTTCACGTGTAAGTTTATGGTCAATTCTCATATTTAATTTAACTTTAGGAACTCCAAATCGGCTAAAATCGCCGCTTAAGCTATCAGTTTCAATCATTGCAACTGCATCACCGAATACCGTTCCATGGGGCGTAATCACTATTATTGTGTCAATATCAGCTTGTTCAATTTCTTTACCTATTAAATTGCAGCTGTCAATAGTTTTTTGTATAGATCTTTCCTGTCCTTTCCCCACCTCTGGAATAATAAGCGGAGGATGGGGCATAAAATAATATCCGTTCATTTCCTGCTCCTGTAATATTTTTATTTAGTATTGTGCTCTTTAAAAATAAATATATGAGTTTTATGTTGATAAACTTTAATTTTAATAATACTTCAACCTAAGAGTTTAATAAGCTCATCTGTGTTTTTAAGACCAAGTTTTTTTAATATGCTTGTCTTCTGATTGGAGATGGTTTTATTTGAAGACTTTATCTCAATATTTTTGCCTATTATCATGTCAAGTACACTTCTTTCAGCTATGGATAGGTCCTCAAGAATGAGCTTTCTTATTAATAGCTGGTGTGGAGTGGTTCCACCTGCTACAAATCTTATAGTATCACACAAAAGCGAAAACTGACTTTTATATAGATAATCAGCAGCAAACGCTTTTTTAACCGCATACTCCACTGCCTGTTCCGATTCAAGTGAAGTCAGAATTATTACCTTTGCTCCCGTTTGAATTCTAATATGCTTTGAAACCTCTACACCGTCAAATTCAGAGTTGGAAAGGTTAAGATCCATAATTACAATTTCAGGCATATGGTCATACGCCAGTTTCAAAGCCTCTCTTGGGTTTGATGCTAATCCTACACACAGTAAGCCCTGCTGTTTCGAAAGCTGCTGTTTAATAAGAAAAGCAAAGTCTGCATCATCCTCAACCACTAAAATTTTGATTGTTTTGTTCAATCATTCCAGCCTCCTTTCTTATAATCCTTTTTTTGGGGAAGTATAGCATAAAACTAGTCAGACCCTTTTGGCTGGAAACATGTATGGAACCGTCATGTGCTTGCATTACACTTTTGCAATAAGAAAGACCTATACCAAAATTTATATTATTTTTCTTTGTGGTATAAAACGGTTGAAAAATTTGATTAATCTGGTCTTTAGTTATTCCTATGCCATCATCAATAATTTCTATACAATATCCATCATTTTTTCTACCCGCAGTTACAATGATGTTTCCCGTCGTTAAAATTGCTTCTGATGAATTTTTTAAAAGATTGTAAATGACCTCTGTTACTGCTTCCGCGTCACATTTTAGCAGTATGTCTTCCTGACAATCCACAGAGATATTTACATTACTCTTCTGAAGTAGTTTAAAGGCCTCAAGTGCTTTGAAAATCAAATCACCTGTGCCACACAAGTCATTTCCCGCCACCTTTGGAGAAAGAAATTTGTTTGTTCTCTCAGTAAAACTCACAAGCTGTTTTGCAGTTCTCTCAATAATGTCAAGCTCCTCAAGCTGGTCACATACAATTTTGCTTCTGATGCTGTCAATCGACCAACTTATCTTGTTTGCATGATTTTTCAGCATGTGATTAATATATTGTGTACTTGAGCTGATAGATTTCATCTGAGAATTCCAGTCATATTTAACAAATGAAACTTTTAATCCCATGAAACCTTCCTTATAAGCCATATATAGATAGAAGATCAGAACTCCAATAATTAAATATACATTATCCTTCCATACTTTCTTTAGCCCGCTGATATCAAGAGTATGAATAATAAAAATACTGAAAAGCCAAAAGAAATATGGCACTAAGAATACCTTCATTATTATTCTTTTCCTGCGACGTATTTGTATGTCGAATTCATGCCTGACATTTCTGAACATAATGATACAGCCAGCTACAACATATCCGATGTTAAAGGAGGACATGACGTACCAGAAATCCTTGCTGTGGAGCTGATAATACTTAAAATTTATGGGGTCGTAGATAATTAATATTATAGCAATCAGTAAACAGGTAAAAAACTGAACTAAAGGAATAATATGTTTTTCTAATTTATTATACTCTGCAAAGAACAAAGACACGGTAATAAATGCAAGCGGTGAGGCGAGATACAAGAATGCTGTCAGGCAGCTGTCGACAGAAAGGTAAAAATCATACCCTGTATGAGGATACTTATCTAAAAGAATAGGTACAACTCTATCCATCATAAATTCTTTAAATGTACCGATTGAGGAAATAAGAAAACAGATGGCAATCCATTTGTTCGTTTTATTATCGCTATTAGAATATAATATAAATATTGCTATGGCCCATAATGCTAAAGTAAATATCATATTATGTACCCTCTACTTTACTTGCAGTATAGATACATTTTACCATATATACCAGGTGATTCAATGTATGTAAATTAATTTTACATGTATTGAAGAGCCTTTTGTTGTTCGAGGCTGATAAATCTCGTTTTAAGCTTGTTTTCCTACTTTGGTCAGGAATTTTCTTATATTTTCCTCTTCCTCCTGCTGGTTTACTCCAAGCCTGCCCATTCTGTCACAAAAGCCTAGTAAGGCCACTTCGTTAATATCAGTCTTCCTTTTCATGGATTTTATATCAGCAAAGGGCAAGTTATTAATAACAAAAAGTATCTGCATGTGCCATCTTACTAATTCAACTACCTTCTCAGTAAAACCTTCGTCATTACTAAATTCGTGAAGAAACTTTCTTGCCAGATCAGCCCCTACAACGTCATGATCATAGGAGGTAATCCTGCCATTTCTGACTTTTGTGGTAGCAGGTTTTCCAATATCGTGCAGCAAGGCAGACCACATGAAAACTTTAGCATTGCCGCTGATATTTTTCACCTTAGCTGCTTCATCCACAACCAACATTGTATGATTCCATACATTCCCTTCAGGATGGTGTTTAGGTGACTGCTCGGCTTTTTTCAAATCATTGATAAGAATCAGAGGGTACTGGTTGAAAATTGCCTTTTCCGAAAGCTCATTAAGATAATTTGATGGCTTATTATCTTCAAGGAGATGTTTTTCAATTTCATAAAATATGTTTTGTTCAATTATTGTGCTTTTCTCAGTCATTTTTTTACCCTTTTTGTTTTTTTATAGTTTGTCTATATTAAACATTTTTAATTCATACAAACCAATGTGTTCGGCGTATACTAAGTTGTATAAAGAATTTCAACTTAATAATAATTAAACTACTTACTTTTAATAATGAGGATCTAATTATGAACGAATATGAACAAAATGCTCTGTGTGAATTAAGAATATGGCAGCAGGAAATGCTGAAGCAGCCTTCTATTACAAGCAGACTTAGCAAAGGAATCCAGAATAAAATAAATGGAATTATACCTGATAAAGCGCATCAAGTCATAACTGAGACAATAAAAGGAATGGTTAGAGCAGTACTTTTTGGCTCAGAACTTATAACTGATATGCCCTTGGTCTGTGAAAGTCTGGAAATGCGTGAGCTCAGAATAAAAGAAAAAATAGGATTTTATAAGAAGTCGGCAGCCATGAGTGGAGCTTGGACAGGCTCTGGAGGTATTTTTCTGGGCATGGCGGATTTCCCCATCCTCATAAGCCTTAAACTTAAATTCTTGTTTGATGCCGCGACTATATATGGTTTTGACGTAAAAGACTATAAGGAAAGGCTATATATTCTATATATATTCCAACTGGCCTTTTCCAGCCAACAAAGAACCAGAGAAATCTATAGTCAGATTTCAGACTGGCAAAGCTTATCCCAAGCGCTACCTGAGGATTTTAACTGCTTTGATTGGAGGACCTTCCAACAGGAGTATCGTGATTATATTGATTTGGCTAAAATGCTTCAGCTTGTTCCGGTCATCGGTGCAGCTGTTGGTGCTGTTGCAAATTACAGGCTTATGGATAAACTTGGTGAGACTGCAATTAATGCGTACAGGATGAGACTTTTTAATCAAACCATCCGCTGACAATTGCCCTTTTTTTATAATAAACTTTTAAAAAGCTTTTGTTAATGCCATATTTGTCGTAACCACCGGTGCCCCTTTGGAAAATTGATAAAGCAGCATCTCTTTTTTCTTTGCCTTCAAGTCCCTTAACACGTTTATCTGCAAGTATCCAGCTATACATTGCAGTACCCCAGTTTATATTTATTGTCCCATCAAGAGGTGTATTCTTTGTCTTAAGTGTCTTGGCAAGATTGGCACAATTCCCTTTACTTATCTGGAAATACCCGTAATATTTACCCGTACAGCTTTTTTCATCAAAATTACTCTCAGTGTAAATTAATGCAAGCATATCGACATAATCCAGACCTCTTTTTTTGCAATAATCCCATAAAAGCTTCTGATGCTCTTTCTTCATAGGATTTTGTTTCCTATACCATTGAGTTTCATCTTCGACCTTAGGCTTGTTTTTCTTTAGTTCAATGGCTGGCCCTGTAGTTATTCCTGCTTTCGTGGCATTATCAGCTTCTGCAATCAGAACAGGATTTAAGTCTGTTTCCGATGAAAATCCATTTAGCTCGGTGTTTATTTCTTTTTCTTCTGAAGCTTGAACCGGCAAAAAACAGCCTATTATTATATGTAAAGCTAGAATAGTGCTTAACAGTACTTTAATCTGCTTAATTCTGGTTTCCTCCATTCGTATTAATACATTTTCTTAATAGTACTAATTAAATGTCTTCATATTAATTCATTTAGATAATAATATATGAATTTAAGATAAATTACAATTCTTACTCACTATAATAAATTTTTGTCCGTTAACTCCTTTAGTTTCTTAGTTCAACAGCAGCCACTATCATTATTTCCTGAACAATCACAGCTGGGCTCACTTCCGGTGAGCCAGCCCTTTATTATTGCAGACGCGCAACCTACTCCGGGCTTTACTTCCAATGCATTAAACGGACAGTTCCTGACGCATGCCCCACACTCCATGCAGGCATCTTTATCAATTATTTCGGCTTTTCCATCCCTAATAACAAAAACTTTATGAGGACAAACTTCTGTACACTTTCGGCAACCATTGCATTTCTCAGAAATAAACCTCAGCGTTGCTACATTTTTTAAATAACGAATCTTCATTTATAACTCCTCCTTAAAACCTCAAAAAACTGTTTATCAACAACAAAAGAGAGCCAAGACCTATAGATACCGTAATCAAAGGTATAGCTATCTTCATTTCCTTCTGAACACCTGAAAACGAAGTAAAGGTTGATGAACCGGTAAAATTCATGGAGCAAAATGCTGAAACTGAAGGAAAAACAAGTATATATCCAATGGCTTTAAGTATTTCAGACAAAGAAGTGCCCGGCAATCCGCTTAAAAAACTTAAGGTTATCACCCATATCAAGCCTAAAATCCATCCTTTCCATGAAAAAGCACGTCCGGGAACCCAAGGCAGAAGCATCGGGGTTAGCACACAACCTACTAATAAAGCTCCTGTGTACCCATAAAAGTCTATAATACTAAACGGGTTGGAAGATATTAAATTTAATAAAAATAGTATTCCAAAAATCATGAGAGAAGTCTTTATTTTTGAAACAAGTTCTATAGGAGTCAAAACCAAACGGTCATAAAAACTAAATCTAACTTTACGCATTTCTTCTGTTGCGTTCATTCCTGAACTAAGGAATTCTTTAAGGTCTACAGCTCTTATAGTTCCATAAATCACTTTAAAACCGGTATTTCTGGAAACCTCATGAGCACTTACCCCAGGAGCCCCCAACTGTGGTAATATCAAAGTCCTATGCGACACTATCCTGTCAAGTTTAGTTTTGTCTATACGGTTTATAAGTTCTTTTGTTCCAAATGTCCCTTTTCCTGCTGCACACCAGACATTAACTCCTTTAGTATCCAAAACCAATATCCATAAGTTTAAATCCGCCAATTCTTTTCGTAACATATCAAAAGTGAGCTTGTAATTGGCTGTTACAAGTACATGTGAGTTCTTGTCAGGCTTTCCGACAGCATAAATACCCGGATTGATTTTATAATCCATCCTGTTGATTCCCCATCTTACCTTCCAGGCACCTAATCTATCAGATAAAATCAGTTTTGTCGCAACCTGAGGAACCAGACCAGCATCAGTCTTTAGCTCACCTTCTATCCAGTGATCGTTAATAATATATTTTGTTACTGGCTCAGTTGAAGCTGTATCTCCACAGCTACAGCAGCAGGATTTATCCTTTTGCGATACATATTTTGAATCAGATATTGTGTTCACCGCGTTCTCTGATTTTGTGGAAGCAGTTGCTTTTAGCTTGGTCTTGATTTTTACAACCTTAGTTTTTGAAATAGCAGTTTCGGAATTACAACAACTTTTATCCTCCATACATCTCACCTCCGGTCATTACACATTGACAGCCATACTGCTTATTTTTTTGAGACGAAATTTTATCAAGCATTAACATGTCAGAGTTAAATACCTCATCTTTACCAAGCCAATCAGGCAGAAGAGAAATAATTTTCATTAACTGTTTGGTATACTCGTTTTCATCAATTTTATAATAAATCCACTTACCTTCTCTTCTGTCTTTAATAATCCTCGATTGCTTGAGAATTGCAAGTTGTCGTGATACCCTTGGCTGTGACATATCAAGTGCACCGAAGATTTCGCATACGCACAGTTCCTTGTTCGACAGTAACAATAAAATTCTCAATCTTGTTTTGTCTGAGAGAATGCTGAATAAATTTAATAAATCGTCCAATTTTTTTACCTCCCTTACATTAATATATGCATATATAATTATATGATTATTAGAAATATTAGTAAATAAAAATATTACGATAATTTATATGTTGACAAACATAATGATTGTGCTTATAATTAAAAATGCTCGTGCGGATGTGGCGGAATTGGCAGACGCGCTGGATTTAGGTTCCAGTGGGCGACCGTGGGGGTTCAAGTCCCTTCATCCGCACCAAATAAAAAGAGAAGATATCTTTTGATATCTTCTCTTTTTATTTTAGTTATGTTATTGGACTTGAACCCGCAAGGGCACGACCGTTAAGAAAATGTGCTGAATGCACATTTTTAGGTGAGTGTAGGAGCCCGGCACCTAAACCGTTAGGTTTTGGTGGGCGACGTCTTGGCATACTGAATAAAATGAAGTATGCCGCAAGTCCCTTCATCCGCACCAAAAATAAGAGATATAACATATCTCTTATTTTTTTATGCTCCAAATCAGCCTTCGCTTACCAGCTCTGCTTCTTTGGAAGGGACCTTTGGCTAAAAACATGCCCTATGGCATGTTTTCTCTACGCCAAAACTTCATCCGCACCAAATAAAGGGGCTGTCTCAAAATAGAAATAAAAATTCTATTGAGAGGCAGCCTTCTTTTTGTCCCCAAAAAGTAAAAGCAGCCTCCAAAGAAGCTGCTCTTAGTGTATAATTGAGTTATGCGAAAACAATTAACACAAAAGGATTATACACAAAATAACA
>JAEWOH010000004.1 GCA_023460955.1 Bacillota bacterium
GATATGCAATAAATCAAAAAGACGGTCTGATGAACTTCCTAAAAGACGGGAACATAGCCATCAGTAATAACCTGGCAGAGAACAGCATTCGGCCATTTACAGTTGGCAGACGTAACTGGTTGTTCTCTGGAAGTCCAGAAGGAGCCACAGCAAGTGCAGCTGTTTACAGCATAGTTGAAACTGCAAAAGCTAATGGGTTAAATCCCTATGAATATTTAAGATATATATTAAAATTTATGCCAGGGTTAAGATATATTGAGTACCCTGAGCTTCTTGAAGAACTCCTACCTTGGAGTACAGATGTTCAAGTAAATTGTAAAGCCGAAAAGTGATTATTATATATCATCTTTCCGGCTTTTTCTATACACCATTTTATTTGACGATTACTTTCTATACACTATTTTATTTGACGCTTACACTATAAATTAATTTGCATGTTAGTATTGAATACCTCAAGACCTCAGCCTCTAAGTTTATAGCTTGAGGCTTTGTTTATGTGTTGAGAAATTATCCAAGTTATTATGAAAATTAAATTTAGGCGTTGCTTTCCATTCAGGAAACCTATATAATAATAATCTGTTTCAAAAAAAGTGAAATAGTATTAAGAAAAGTGTCCATCCCCTATCCTTTTGGATTTGGGGCAAATTTGCATGTAAAGCATGTAAATGTAAACAAGGACGATTAACTTTTAACGCGTACAAAGCTACGCAGAAGGAGGAAAAGATATGTCAGCTGCAAACCATCCGGCCTATAAGGAAGAGCTTGAAAGGTGCAGATATACTCTGGATTATGTAGATAAAAGTCTGGAGCGTGCATTGGAGAAAAGATCAAAAATAGGTAATGAGCTTGAAAGTGTAAAAAAGCACCTGAGCGGTGACAGTAGTGCCGATTACACGAGCATACTTGTCAATACCATGCTGCACGATTCTCTGGCACTTAAGGTCAGGAATCTCAATACAGCCAGAAGTAAGCCGTACTTTGCCAGAGTTGATTTTATGGAAAACGGCAGTAATAAAAAAGAAAAACTGTATGTCGGGAAAATGTCGCTTGCCAGGGATGAGGACCAGGAAATAATAATAGTAGACTGGCGTGCTCCAATAGCAAATTTATATTACGAGGGCAGATTAGGGGATTCAAGCTATGTATGTCCTGATGGGACAATAGAGGGACAACTTCTGCTTAAACGGCAATTTGCTATAAATAACGGAGATCTGCAGGAGATTTTTGACATAGACATTACCACAAATGATGAATTTTTACAGACATATCTGGGAGCAAATGCAGAGAACAGACTTAAGGAAATAGTATCCACAATTCAGGAAGAACAGAACAGGATAGTAAGAGCACCAATGTGGAAACCTCTTATAGTCCAAGGGGTAGCAGGTAGCGGAAAAACAACTATTGCCCTTCATAGAATAGCCTACCTTATTTATACATTTGAAAAAACTTTTGAGCCTGAAAATTTTATGATAATTGCACCAAACAGGCTTTTTCTTAATTATATATCGGAAGTATTGCCTGAGTTGGGCGTTGAAAGGGTTAAGCAAACCACCTTTGAGGATTTTGCTATGGAGCTGATAGGTAAAAAGCTCAAGCTGACAGATGCAAATGATAAGCTTAACATGTTTGTTAACCGAAATGGAACACCTCAGCAGGAGGTTTATAATGACAGAGTAAGAGAAGCCTCTGTGCTCAAGACTTCCATGAACTTCAAAGCTATTATAGATGAGTATACACTAAAAATAGAGCAAAATTTTATACCTAAAAAGGACTTTATGCTCGGAACAAAAGTTATTTACAGTTATCAGGAAATAAATAATCTTTTTCTTACCCAGTACGGAATGTGGCCAATAGCCCAGAGAATGAATGAGATTAAGAAGAGTCTGAGCTCAAGGCTTAAAACCAGCAAGCAGCAATTTATAACGCAGATTGGAGCGGAATGTGACAAAAAGGTTGCACTGGCGAGAATGAGAATCCCGAATGAGGGCGAGAGACGGAAGGTTGTTCTGGAGGCTTTTGAAAAGCGGGATAGAGTTATTGAGAAAATTGAAAAAATATCTAAAACACTTGTTAAAGAATATGTAGAAGACCTTCCACAGCTAAGTCCATATCAATACTACTATGATCTGATGAAGGACAGTGAAACTTTTGACAGTTTGGTACAAAAGTTTGTAACCACGGAAGTTGGCGAGTTTACGAGGAATTATACTCTTAAAATATTGGACAGCAAGCAGCTGGAACTTGAAGATCTTGCACCTATTATATATTTGAAATACAAGATATATGGTATGGATGAAAAGGTCCCGGTAAAGCATATAGTTATCGATGAAGCTCAGGACTTCAGCGCCTTTCAGTTCTTTGTGCTTAAGAAAATTGTAAAGGATAGCTCTTTTACAATACTGGGAGACCTTTGTCAGGGCATCCATTCTTATAGGGGGGTACGACAATGGGAAGAAGTCGTTGAAGAAGTTTTTGACGGAAAAAAATGTGAGTTTCTTACCCTTGAACAAAGCTATAGAACGACGGTAGAGATTATGGAAGCTGCAAATGGCGTTATGGGGAACGTTGAAAGTCTTGCAAAATTTAGAGGGAAGCCTGTAATACGCCATGGTGATCCGGTAAAATTCATTCCTATGAATTCTATTGACCAAACTGCAATTGATATTTCAAAGAGGATAACGGAGCTCCAGAAGCTAGGGCATAAGACAATTGCAGTGATTGGTAAGACAATGGAGGAGTGCCACAAAATCCTTCCCTTAATAAAAAAGGAGCATAAGGATATTAGCTTAATAACAGGTAATGAAAAAGAGTATAAGAGTGGAATAGTTGTCGTGCCCTCTTATTTGTCAAAAGGGCTTGAATTCGATGTTGTATTTTTGTCAAATGCTAACACAGATAATTACTCCGAAAGTGAGATGGATACAAAGCTTCTATATGTTGCTATGACAAGGCCGCTTCATAAACTTTTTATATATTACACGGGGGAAAAATCAATATTATTAAAGTAAGGAAGTTAATATTATTAATAAATTTTAAATGTAATAGAAAAAATAGCGGCATTATTATGCTGCTATTTTTGTAGGTCAGTAACCTTAAAAGATTGATTGATATATATTGTATTTCTTAGGTATCACTTGTATTTTTGCTGTTACGAGCAGCAATTTTTGCCGCACGAGCCTCTTTCTTAGACATCTTTGGTGCTTTTTTAGGATTGCCCTTATCTCCCATACAAATTCTCCTTTCATAAAAACAGTTAACTTGTGGTTAAATCAATTAAATGATTATTTGTAGTATTACCATTATTTATCAGTAAAATACAGGAATTTTAAATTTTATTCATTAAGTAGTAAAACGGTATTGATAAATAAGAATCAGATAAAAAAGAAAGGCCGGCAATGTACTTGCCAGCCCTTGTTGAAAAATCTCAGTATTATCTTATATTTATAGCTGTGCCTGGTCTGGACTTACAATGGTTTGATGCTTCGATTTCCTTTCTGAAATTGATATCAGCGCAGGTAAAGTAGCAGGAAGAAGTACAAAGCTTAACAGGAACAGTCCGATTACAACACAGATTGCTAATTCCATAAGCACAATTATTCCTGAAGGATACAGTGTTGCAAAGGTTCCGGCTAGAATAACAGCAGCCGAAATTACAACTCCTCCTATATTCTTTGCAGCTGTTATTACAGCTTCTTTATGAGAAAGCTGAGGGTATTCCCTGTAACGCATCATGAAGAAGATACTGTAGTCAACACCAAGTGCTGCAATCATAACAAACGAGAAGAAGGGCACATTCCAGGAAAGACCGGCTTCTGCAGTTGAGAACAACAGCTTGGAAATAAACGCTGTAGCAGACAGTGAAACATAATAAGCTGTCACAAGTGAAAGAACAATATAAAGCGGTATCAGCAGATCTTTGATTACAACAATCAGGAGTATTAATATAGCGGCAAGTACAATTATCTGAGTAAAGGTTATATCATGTGTTGCTATGTTTCTCAGATCATAAGATGTAGCTGTAGGTCCTGAAATGCCTATTGTTGCACCATCAAGAGCCGTCCCTTTCATTTCATTCTCAGTCAGATTTTTTATGTCCTCAATTAAATCTATAGCTGAGTCTGAATAGGGTTCAGATTCAAGAACTACTGACAGCTTAGCAAGCTTTCTGTCTTTAGACATATACATATCAAGCATTTTGGATATATCTTCAGAATCAAAGGCTTCCTCTGGAATATAGAAGGTCTGCGTATTTGTCAGCTGGGTCAGAAAATCGTTGCTTTTTGAGATACCGTCTGAAATTGTGCCAAGACCTTCACTGCTCTTAGCTATACCGTCTTTCAATGCGGTCATTCCAGTACCAAGAGTACCAAGACCGCTATTTAAAGTTTCCTGCCCTTCTTTTATTTTACCGGCACCGGCCTTGAGCTGAGCCATACTTTCTATAACTTGTTTTTGTCCGGCACTTCCCTGCTTTAAACCACTTGAAAGACCATAAGCGCCTTTTTCAAGTTCAGTTATTCCCATTACCAGCTGTGAATCAGGTCCTGTGCTATCAGTTGCCGTTTTAAGACCTGCTTGAAGCTGCTGAAGACCGGCTGTAAGCTTATCGTAATTTAAGTTTGCAGTGGAGAGGCCGGCAGAGAATTTGTCCAGAGCAGCTGAAAGGTTGCCAATCATAACTTTGAGAGCTGCTACATCAGAGTCATTGGGTAATTTTCCGTCAACCTTTTTAATACTGGCCTGCATCATTGAAGAAAGCTGTTTCAGCTGCTCAACTGAGGCTGCCATGTCCTTATATCCTTTGCCCAGATCGGTATATCCCTTGGTAATCTGGTCCATGTTGTCAGAGATTGTTTGCAGACCTTTATTAACTGCAGAAACTCCGGTCTTAAGTTGCCTTATGCCCTGAGCAAGTTTTTCAGCTCCCGCTGCACCGCTGTCAATACCGGTATTGATTTTAACAAGACCGTCGGTAATCTGAGTAATTCCGTTCTCAAGACTCCCGGTACCGTCCGATAAATCCTTTACCTTTGAAAAGTCAGGTGTAGTAAGGTTTGCTTTTATTTTGTCCAAGCCGTCTTTCACTTTTGAAATACCATCATTAGCACTGCTGAGGCCATTCACTACTTGTTCAGTTTGGTTGTTGGTATAGAGGTCTTTAATTCGCTCACCTTTTGGCTGTGTCGCACTAAGAACCGAGCCAATACCCTTTAGTCCCTTTAATTTTTCAGTAAGGTTATCCATTACTGCCAGCGCCTGATTATTGTCCATAGGCTCATTACTTTCAACGACAATAGTGGTCGGCATAGCTTTGCCGGCTCCGAATTTTTCGGTTACTATACTAAAGCCCTTAACTGAGGGGTCCTCTGGTTTTAAATCCTTTATGCTGTCAAAAGTCAACTTCTGAGGGTTTAGTACTATTACAGGTATTAATATTACCGCCACTATGATTAATGATATAATAGGGTTCTTCACAGAGGATGAAGTTATCTTTTCCCAAAGCTTGCTCTCCTTATGCCCTGCAGAGTGGCGTGACGGCCAGAAAAGTTTGCCTGCGAGTATTTTCATAAGCAGGGGAGTAAAGGTCATGATTTCCACGAGCAGAACTGCGATACCTATTGCAACGGCGTTTGCTGACCTATATACGGGGAACTGAACGAAGCTTAGACTTGCAAAGCCCATAAATACTGTTAGTCCGCTGTAGATTATGGTCTTACCTGCTGTTTTATAGCTCATGATGATGGCTTCATTAACAGACAGGCCGTTGCCAAGTTCCTCCTTAAACCTGTTAAACAACAGAATGTGATAATCCGTTCCGATACCAAAAAGAACCAATATAATAAACATTTGTGTAAAACTTGTAACAGGGAAATCAAACTTATTTACCAATATTCCTATTATCCCCATTGAAGCCATGTAGGACACGCCGACAGATAATAACGAGACAAGAGGTGTTACTACTGATCGGAACATTAATATAAGTACCAATAGTATAAAAATTACTGTAATAACGGCACTTTTATCAACGCCCTTCGCTACATCTACAACATAGTCATTGTTTATCGCCAAAGCACCCGTAATGTAGTGATTAACCTTAATATCTTTAATTGAATCATTAAAGTCATTCATTACTGTTTTTGTGTCTCTTGTTCCTCTTTCAAAGCTTACCTGAACCAAAAGGGTCGTATTATCTTTTGAAACCAGTTGGTCCTTTGCTTCTGGTGTACTGAAAGGATCTACAATATTTGTTATCTGAAGCTTTTCCTTTTCAGCGGAAAGCCTTTTAATACCTTGTTTTATATCGTTGTTATCCTCATCGGTAAGCTTGCTTTCATCATTAAAGACTAATAAAAGAGTATCGCCTTTAGCTGTTCCTATTTTGTTCAGCATATCTGCTGCAATTTTGGATGGAGCGTCTTCCGGTATTGTTGCTTCTCCTTTTTGATTAACTATCTGCTTCAGGTCAGGCTGGTTAATTGTAAAAAGAACTGTAGTTATAAGCCAAATTATCAATATGAACCAGCTATACTTGAGAATTTTTCGCATGTTTTATGCCACCTCCAAATTGTAATATACATGTGTCATTTAATAGACGTGTGTCTATTATAAATTGGATGTTGATTATAATGCAATAGTTAATATATAATATATTTGTCTAATACACGACAATAATAAACTATATGTTGATTATTTATGAAAAGAGGACAAGCGTATGACATCTCCTAATGTTGACAGAAGGGTTCGGAGAACCAAAAAATTATTGCTGCAGGGTTTGACACAGTTGATGAAAGAAAAGAAAGTAAACAAGATAACGGTCAAGGAGCTTACCGAGCTGGTGGATGTCAACCGAGCGACCTTTTACCTGTATTACAAGGATATTTTCGATATGGTTGACAAAATTCAAAGTGAAATTATTGAACATTTCAATAATGAACTAAAAAAGTTTATTAATACCGGAATCAGCAAGCATAAATTCCTTTCCTTCTTTACATTTATATTTAAATATGTTGAAGAGTATGCTGATATGCTAAAAATACTATTAGGACCGGATGGAGACTATTCTTTTGTGGAAAAGCTCAAAATCGTAATAAAAAACACTCTTCCGCCTATAAATAATACAAATAAGCTAAAAAGCCAGTATATTCTGCCCTTTGCTGTCTCGGGCTTTATTGGCTCTATTCAGCAGTGGTTGGAGGACGGTATGGTAATGTCACCTGAAGATATGGCAGCTGCAATGGTTGATATAATAGTCGGAGTAAGTTTTTCAGAGGGGGAACTTCCTGAAGGGTTTGAGATTGGGAAGGATAACTGCAGCTTATTCAGGTCTGAAAAGAAATAGGACCGTATTAGTTTAAAACGGTCCCGGGTACGCTTGGATATTGAACTTAAATTCAGCATCCTGATATTATGTCGAACTAAACTAATTTTTTATCAAAATAGTAAGTATTAACGGACTTTTCGTACCTGTATGTCAGTCCCATAAGCTTGACGAACCGGTCCATAGAAATATATTCTAAATTCCTGATGGTCTGCCTTGATTCGTTAAGCTGCTCCTGAGAAGTCTCAATTAACCTGTTTAAACCTAGAGCTTCGGCATCCTTTACAGAAATATAGTTCTCCCCATTTTCTGATATAATGTTTTTCTTTAGAACAACTAATGATTTATTAATGATCAAAGCGCTTTTCTTATCAGCATTAAAACTTGCTTGCTTTAACAACTGCTTTGCTGTTCTTACAGGGACAAGCTGGTTTTTTTGCCATACAGAGCTGTACATGGACCATTCCACAGGCTTTGACAAGCCCCTCTTACCTCCGATTTCCAAAGTAAAGGAAGGTATTTTAAGCTTCATAACACACCAGTCTTTAAAGCCGGAGGTAGAGGCTTTATAATTCGAGGGGCTTACCAGAGAATAGCCTGTAAGGCCTTTAAGCATATTTGCGTATGCCAGGTCACGTTCCCTAGCAGCACCTTGCTGCCCGAAATACCAGTAAATTATATCACCGGCAGCATGGTAAGCTATTGTCAGATCAAACTCTACATTCTCGCAGAGGTTTTTAATTGCTAGAGTTTCAGGTTCGGAAAAAGCCTTCTGTCCTGTAGAATAGCTATTGTTTATGGATTTAAACCACAAAGCATCATAGTTGTGATTCAAGTCTACTTTATTCGCATTGAAATAATACGAGGGTGTACCATTGACGCATATTTGAACTCCATCAGGATTGACAAGCGGCTCAAAATAAAAGGTAACTTCGCTATCAAGAAGTTTTTTAATACTATAACCGTCAATAGTTTTATTTGAAGAATATGCTTCCAATATATACTCAATCTGATTCAGGGTAAGTATTGTGCCCATATATTCTCTGGGGTGATGAGCAGCGTTTATAAATATTTTCTTAGGCCCTTTTCCCACCTTTAATACCGATAAATTTCTTTTTTCAACTGATTGTCCTATCTTAAACAAGTATGTAATGTCACTGTAGTTTTTATTTATTTCTGTTAATCTTGTTTCGGTATCTGTATACACATCCCTGCTTTTGTAGATTTGTTCCAGTGTCTTTGAGTATGTAGGTTTCGCGGTTACGGAAGTATATGTGCTAAGAGAAGTTATTAAGAAAATAAATAGAAGAAGAATAACTTTGAATTGTTTGGCCATATTTTATCCCCCAAATATTATACGAGTGTTGGAATGTTGATTAGAATTACACTTTAGCCTTAAGATAATTTATGAAGTGCTGTGCCGTCCTTCCCGAAAGACCTCCATGGCGCATTTCCCATTTGTTGGCCTCCAAAAGCAGCTGTTCCTCCGGGAGGACTATGTTATTCTTTTCGGCCAGGACTTTCACGATATTATTGAACTCCTTCTTGTTAGGTGATATATACAGGATTGATAATCCAAAACGAGCTGCAAGGGATAGCTTTTCCTGAACAGTATCATTAGTGTGCAGATCGTCATCTCTATCATCCTTATCACTCCACTTTTCGCGTATGAGGTGTCTTCGGTTGGAGGTGGCATAAAGCAGCACATTTGAAGGAGTTACTTCAAGTCCCCCTTCAATAATGGCCTTCAGGTGCTTATATTCAGTTTCATAATCCTCAAAGGATAGGTCATCCATATAAATAATAAATCTATAGTTACGGTCTTTGATCGCTTGAATTATCTGAGGTAAATATTCAAAATGGTGTTTATATATTTCTATCATTCTTAGTCCTTGGGAACTGAACTCGTTTAACACAGCCTTGATACTTGAAGATTTACCGGTGCCGCTATCTCCATAGAGTAAAACGTTATTAGCTTTATAGCCCTTAATAAAAGCTTCGGTGTTATTTATAAGTTCCTGCTTTTGAAATTCATACCCTATCAAATCACTAAGGTGGACCGTTTCAGTATTTATTATTGGCAGAATTTCTACAGAGCTGCCCGCAGGCCGAAGTTTAAAGGCTTTATACATAGCATATTTCCCGGTACCATACTGTTTGTAGAAATCACATATATGGGTGTAAAAGGTACCGGCGTCCGGAGAGAGCCTCAGCTTATCCGTAAGTTCTGTTAAAGCCCGTATAATGTTGTGGTCCAGGGCAGCTTTGGACAGATCGGCATTCTCAAAGTAAGTAATGTAGCTAAGACAGTCAATTCCAAAGGTTTTATCAATCAAACCTAAATCAAAGTTATAAAGGAGTAGAAATATGTTAAAGTCGTTAAGAGCAAGCTGAACTAGGGTTCCTCCTACTGAGCCGTTTATCTCAAGAGCCTTTGAAAAGGAATTTTCATTGTTAACAAGAGAATATGTAAGAAATAAGTGCCACAGATTTCCGCTGAAACCCAAATTAACACTTAATTCTACAAGTTCATTTGCGCAATGGTATATGCTTTTTCGAAGTTGCTCGTAATTAATGCTCTCATAATTGTTGATTATACCTGTAAGGTTATCAAACAACTCCTGCTGCTCAAACTTTCTATATAAAAGAAATTCCTTTGTATCTGCGTACATAAGCCTATCCTGCCTCAAATATTATTTTATCTCTTTATAACATTTGGAAAGCCTTATGTCAATCGAATGGTTATTTACCCAAACCGGAAAATACTTTTCTGGCCTCAATACTATCCAGAGTAAACCCATACAATGCGTTTCTCCTCTCAAAAGCTGATTTTTGTTTTTTATAAATTATCATAATATCATTTTCTGTGAATTGACTGTCCTTTGTTGCTAAGGTTTTTAAGCGGTCAAGTTCCGGTGCAATCGTATAGGAAAGGCCTCCAATATGATATACGTCAAGAGTCATAGTATTTGGATTACTTATATAACGATCAATATTGTAACGTGCAATAATTCTTTCGGTATTTGTCAGACTGAGAATACAGACCGCTGTAATAACTGTAATTCCTATAAGCTTCATTACATCAATTTTAGAAAAGATGCATTTAAGAATCATCCAAATAAGACATACCCCAATCAGACACATGAACCACAGTGTCAAAACACGCTTTACGCTAAGCCCGTATACGTCAACATACAGAAGCATTCTTTTCAAGGCTGATATAAGTAAAACACCATTACACAAACACAGCGAAACAGTACATAGCTTTACCCACAATGGGAGCTTGTTTTCTGTCTTTTTTGTCATTATAAGGACAAACAGCGCTATTGAAAATATTAAGCCCGAGGCCGCTGCAAGTTCAAAGAAACCACGCCTTGCATATTCTGCATAAGTCAATCCCGAGATGTCAATATTTGCGGTTCCTCCGAACAGATACATAAACTGAAAACCTACAAAGGATATAAGTAATATATTTACCATTGTAAGGAAGGTCCCTATAACAAGACTGTCAAGTGAATTGCCGACTGTACGGACCTCTTTATGCTTTAGCTCCTCAAATTTTAAGCCAAGCAGGATTGAAGATAAAAAGATTCCTCCAAAGAAGCCCAGGAAAATATCTGCAAAAATATTTCCAAAGTCGAAGCCAATAAAGTCAATCATATTGTTTATGGCATTCTCGTAAACAGCATCAGCGCTCATAAACAACCCCAGCAATATTATTACTACGGGAATAGATATGCCCAGACCCGCTAGTATGAGAAGTGCGTTTTTGGAAACCTTGGTTTTTCTGCCTTTAAGAAATTCTAGTGAAGTAAATGGCATCCCCAGATTAATGAAACAGCGGCCTATAATATTTGACATTACTTTTGTTAGCATATCAAAGCTGAATAGACTTCGGGCGGGGTTGGTTCCAAGCATTACAAGCTGCATAAATATTATACAGATAATAGTCAGCCAGGTTATAAACTGGGTGCTTGGGTTATAGTGAAGTAAAAAGCTAAAAGACAGAAGAAATACCGGTATAGTTAAGTATAAGGCTTTACGGTTTAGCTGGGTGTTACTTTCTCTAAAAAAGTAAAAGAGCACAGAGTAATATGCTATAGCAAAAACCGGAACAGAAATACCTGCAGCTCCCGTAAAAATTGTTTCAGTAAATAGAACAGCAAGCAGAATACTAAGGACGGTAATCATAAGACCTTTCTGAGAAACAACCTTAGCTTTAAAGGTCTGATACTCAGGTGTCCGTTCTCTTGGAATATAGGGTCTATAATTAGGCGGAAGGTTGTTTTGTATTGGAGAAGCATTTGCCGGGCTATCCGGTTTTTTCTGTTCCTCTGGATGAGGATTTTTTTGATTATCCATATTTGTTACTCCTTTTAAATTTATTTTTTCAAAAAAAGGCATAGTTTAATAAGACCTGTTTTATTCCTGTTCATGAACCAAGTAATAAGTAATAGGTTATAAAGAATTAATTAATTAAATTTATGTGGGAATTAAGTAATCATTTTGGGGTTTCTTCCTCGGTTACATATTCAAGAATATCCCCAGGCTGACAACTAAGGGCCTTACAGATTTCTTCAAGAGTGGAGAATCTGATTGCCTTTGCCTTGTTAGTCTTTAGAATTGATAAATTTGCGGTTGTTATCCCTATTTTATCAGCCAACTCGGTGGAGCTCATTTTCCGTTTGGCCAGCATTACGTCAACGTTTACTATTATGGGCATCTTTTATCTCCTTTCCCTAGATTGTCAAATCATTTTCCTGCTTATAGTTAACTGCCTGATAAAACAACTGTGCAATTATAAATATACACGCTGACAGGAAGAAAAAGGTTAACCCTACCAATATGACAAAAACTGAGGGGATAAAGTATATTGCAACCACATAGGCAAATGCAATAGGCAGACACCAATAAGATATATATTTCATTCTGTTGGCAGTATCAAAAGTAAAAGGGTCCTTTTTATTAATGTTGCGCAAAATTTTTTTTGCCTGACTGAGAATACAAAAAGCACAAATCCCCGAAATAACCAAAAGAACCAGCATTGAGTAATAAACGTTACCTGAAACATAACTATTCTTAAAGAGAAGATAATTATTTAAAGTCCAGGGCAGAGACAACACAATAATAACGCCCATTACCTGAAATACTGTACAAAGAATTTCAACTATTCTACTTAAGTTTTTTTGCCCGGGCAATTGCAATTTCATATAAACCTCCAGTAATTTTTATCCTATAATAATATTTATTAGATTATATTTGTACTATACTCTTTATTATTATCGTTTGTCAATAAAAAAATATCAAAAATTAATAAATAATACTTGAAATACAATATTGTATTGTAAATCCTTATATTATCCTTCGAATATTATATATCATAAAGAGTAAGGCTTTAACTAAGAATAATTGTAAAAAAAGGCAATATTAAATAATTGAAATATATGGTAAATTTAATTTGAATATTTCATTACAACTTAAGTGAGGTACATAATGAAAAAATTACTGATAATTATTCTTCTAGTATTGGCTGTTGTGTCCGGCTGTTCTGAAAATAAGAAGGTTAATGATGAATTTCAGTCATTAAATACCGGAGGTTTAACTGACAAGCAAAATAACTTATCTACACAGGAAGAGGTTGTAAAGGATACAAATCAACCTACACCCTCAGAAACTGAAGTGACATATTTATCTGAAACCAAGGATATTCTTGATGTGACAACTTCCGTACTTTTCAGAGTCTCAGAATCAAAGGATGATAAGGGTTACCAACCTCCCTTTACCGAGGCCAGTGTTATATTCTCACTGGACAAAAAGCCTAAAACAGGAGACATTGTAACTATTGTCCCCATTATAGCAGGCTTACCGGCAATAAATGTGCCAGTTACCAAGGTAGAAGAGTTAAGTGAGGACATTAATGAGAACTCAAAAATAACCTGGTACAACACATATATTGACCACATTAAAGAGAGTAATTATTTGAACTATAAACCGGAAGAAGGAATTCGGGAGGAAGCGCCATTTTCTTTACTTTGTATTTATCCGGCAATGAAATACGCTAATGCTGTTGATATAAAAGAAGTAAATATTAGTGATCTATCTCAAACAATATCAGGTGTAAGCTTAAAATCCAATGATTTAAGGTATGCCATTGATACAAATGGCGATAATAAGCCTGATCTGGCGATAGCTCAAGTTAGAGATGGTGATTATACATTATCATACTACTTTATAAAAATAAAAGATAAGTGGGCTTTGTTTAAGCAGGATAATCCCATGTAGCCTTATGCTTTTATAAGTAGAGTTAATTGTTTAGTATCCGCACAGATGGGTATATAGTTAATTACAAATTCAATATAAAATAAGACGAAAATATTGTAAATCCTTTTAGGCAACAAATTTTACCTGGTTGACATAAATAGAGCTATATAGTAAAATATCGCATACAAGTATTAATATTTATACATTAACACATTCATAAAAGCTGTGATCAAGAACCAGTAGCAGTTTAACTTATCCTTACAGAGAGCCGATGTTTGCTGAAAGAAGGCAGGATACAGATACTGTGAATTCATCTTGGGAGCTGTCCGCTTAAAGGTTAATAACCAAGTAGGCGGTTTCGGGATCCGCCCGTTATAGTGGGGAACAATAATTGTTGTTCACTGAGGTTGCTTAGCAGCAAAGCATGGTGGTACCGCGAATAATTCGCCCCTGTAATATTAACAGGAGGCGTTTTTTATTGCACAAAAAACGTTTCAAAACAGCCTAAATGGCTGATTGAATATACCTAATTAATTTTGTAGAACGGAGGAACGGATATGAAAAAAATTATTAAAGGAATGGCATTAGCCATGGCAATGACTTTGGCTATAGGTGCCGTTGGGTGTACAAACGGAAGCAAGGAAAGCACAGGAAACACTCAAACACAGTCCGAAAAGCTAAGCATTGGTATTATTCAGTACATGGAGCATAGTGCACTTGACTCTGCACGAGAAGGCTTTATAGCAGCACTAAAAGATAATGGGTATACAGAGGGACAAAATATATCGATTGACTTGCAGAATGCTCAAGGGGATCAGAGTAATCTTTCAACCATTGGTGACCGTTTTGTAAGCAATAAGGTGGACCTGGTGCTTGCAATCGCGACTCCAGCAGCGCAAGCTATTGCAGGAAAAACAACAGAGATACCAATTTTGGCAACAGCAGTTACAGATTTCGAGTCTTCCAAGCTTGTTAACTCCAACACCGCACCCGGCGGGAATGTTACAGGTACAAATGATATGAATCCCATCAAAGAGCAAATCGACCTGCTTATCAAGCTGGTACCGGGAGCTAAAAAGGTAGGAGTAATGTACACTTCAAGTGAAGACAATTCCATTCTGCAGGCAAAGCTTGCAAAGGAAGCTATAGAAAAGCTGGGGCTTACTTATGTTGAAGCAACAGTAACAAACTCTAATGACGTTCAGCAGGCCACACAATCAATAGTTACACAGGTTGATGCAATCTATATACCGACTGATAACACCTTTGCATTAGCAATGCCGGTTGTAAGCGGTGTAACTACCAAAGCAAAAATTCCTGTTATCTGTGGTGAATCAGGTATGGTTACAAACGGAGGACTTGCAACGCTGGGTATTAACTACAAGGATTTAGGCTACCAGACAGGTTTAATGGCAGTAAAGATATTAAAGGGTGAAGCAAAGCCTGCTGATATGCCTGTTGAGGCTTCAAAAAAGTTTGATTTTGCAATCAACGGAACCGTAGCAGAGGAAATCGGACTTCATATTCCTGCTGATTTACAGCAATATGTTATAAAGAAGTAAGAACATTAATACTTTGAGACAAATAGAAACGGGTGAATGTTATGTTGGATATTTTTTTTGGAGCTGTATCCCTCGGACTGCTTTGGGCTGTCATGACAATAGGGGTATATATAACCTATAGAATTCTTGATATTGCAGACTTAACTGTAGAGGGAAGTATTGCGATGGGCGCGGCAATTGCTGCAAAGGCAATAAGTGTCGGTATAAATCCATTTGCAGCAACAGGCCTGGCACTGTTGGGAGGTTTGGCGGCAGGGCTTGTAACAGGTCTGCTGCACACAAAATTAAAGATACCGGCATTGTTGTCGGGTATTCTTACTATGATTGCGTTATATTCTGTTAATCTTCATATAATGGGTAAGGCAAATGTATCGTTACTGCGCATGGACACCGTATATACTCCTTTTACTCTGATGGGCTTGTCAGGTAGGGATTCGGTAATAGCTCTGGGCTTTATATGTGTTGCATTTGTGGTATGTGTATTGTATTGGTTCTTCGGAACAGAGCTTGGATCTGCTATAAGAGCTACCGGGGACAATCCTCACATGGTTCGCGCACAGGGTATCAATACAAATGTAATGAAAATAATTGGTCTGATAATTAGTAACGGCCTGGTAGCGGTCAGTGGAGCCTTAATAGCACAAAGTCAGAGTTTTGCGGATGTTCAGATGGGAACGGGGTCAATAGTTATCGGGTTAGCCTCGGTAATCATTGGTGAAGTACTGTTTGGAAAGAAAAACTTCTTCCGACGTCTAGTAGCTCTAGTACTGGGTGCCATTACTTATCGTGTAATTATTGCGTTTGTACTTAAACTGGGCATGCCTACCAATGACCTTAAGCTTTTTACTGCAATTACGGTTGCGGTAGCTTTGGCGTTACCCGTATTCAAAACGTATCTTCGTCCGGTCAAAATATCAATAAAGGAGGGTGACTAAATGCTTCTTATTAATGGGATATATAAAGTCTTTAACGCAGGTACCGTCAATGAAAAGATTGCACTGCGCAATGTCAGCTTAAAGCTGGAAGAGGGGGATTTCGTCACTCTGATCGGGGGTAACGGAGCAGGTAAGTCTACCCTGCTGAATTGCGTGGCAGGTGTTTACCCCGTTGACAAAGGTTCAATAATTATAGACGAAACAGATGTTACAAAATATTCAGAACACAAACGGGCAGCCTTGCTGGGAAGGGTTTTTCAGGACCCTATGAAGGGTACTGCTGGAAACATGGGGATTGAAGAGAATTTGGCGCTCGCTTACCGCAGGGGACAGAGCCGGGGCTTAAGCTGGGGAATTAAAAACAAGGAAAGAGCCTTATATAAAGAACTGCTGAGCCACTTGGAGCTGGGCCTTGAAAACAGGCTTGATGCCAAGGTAGGACTGCTTTCAGGCGGTCAGCGCCAGGCTCTGACTTTACTTATGGCAACACTTAAAAAACCCAGGCTGCTGCTGTTGGATGAGCACACCGCTGCACTTGATCCCAAAACAGCTGAGAAGGTACTTCAGCTCAGTGATAAATTTATAGAGGAAGATAAGCTGACCGCCTTAATGGTAACGCACAACATGCGAGATGCAATAAAGCATGGTAACCGACTTATAATGATGCATGATGGGCGCATTATCCTTGATATTAAAGGCGAAGATAAAAAGAAGCTGACGGTAGAGGACCTGTTGCAGCGTTTTGGAAAGGTAAGCGGTGAGGAATTCGCCAATGACAGGGCTTTGTTGTCCTAGCATCGGCGTATTCTCAGAAACTCTGTATACCTGCGGGATTCTACCATTCGATATATTAATCCAAAAGTTATTTCAACATCGACATAACTAATTCTAAGTAGACAAAAAAACCATCCAAGGTAAACTGGATGGTTTTTTGTATGTCAAGTATGGCAAGTATGTCAAGCAAATAGAAATATTTGACATATTACTGCTAATTGTATACAATAATACATAAATGCATGTATACACAAATGATACCAATTTAGCATTTAATTTCTACATTAAAAAAGCAGGTGAAAGGACAGAGAGAATATGTTTAATAATATTCCAAAAGCAATTTCTGACAGAATGAAATATCTTGAGGAGCTGGATGCTGCAGACAGGCTTGACGGAACTCCCAGGCTAAAACGTCTCAGACAGATACCTGCCGAAACAGGAAAGTTTTTAGCTTTGCTGCTTGCAGGAGCGCCGGAGGGTACTGCAATTGAAATCGGCACCAGCGCGGGATATTCAACTCTATGGCTGGCGTTAGCCTGCAGGGAAACGGGACACAAGCTGGCCACTTTTGAAGTACTGAAAGAAAAAGTACTGATAGCACAGGAAACCTTTTTAAGAAGCTCGGTAGAGGATGTGGTAACGCTTGTGGAAGGTGATGCGCGAGAATACATAGGAGATTACAGGGACATATCCTTTTGTTTTCTTGATGCTGAAAAGGAGGTATATGAGCAGTGCTACGAAAAAGTGATTCCGAGTATGGTAAAAGGAGGAATTTTTGTCGCAGATAATGCTATCAACCATATAGAAACCTTAAGGCCTTTTATTGATAAAGTACTACACGACGAAAGAGTTGATGCGATGGTGGTCCCAATCGGAAAGGGAGAACTGGTTTGCCGGAAAAAGTGATGAAAAAACGGACCTGATTTTTCAATCAGGTCCGTCTTATATTAACCAATTAATTATTTAGCAATAACTGCCTTTGCCTTTGCAACTATGTTTTCAGCAGTGAAGCCATAGTGCTTGAACAGAAGGTCTGCAGGACCTGAAGCACCGAAGGTATCAATAGAAACAACTTCGCCCTTTAAGCCTACATACTTGTGCCATCCAAAGGATGTAGCAGCTTCAACTGCAACTCTGTTAGCTACTGATGATGGCAATACGCTTTCCTTGTACTCAGCTGATTGTCTGTCGAACAATTCCATTGAAGGCATACTTACTACTCTTGCGTCAATTCCTTCAGCCTGAAGCTGCTTTCCTGCTTCAAGAGCCTGGTGAACTTCTGAACCTGAAGCTATAAGAATAACCTGAGGAGCTGCATTCTTTGAATCCAACAAGATGTAAGCACCCTTTAACGCAACTTTTCCGTCGATATCAAGTACAGGTAGATTCTGTCTTGTTAAAACGAGACAAGTTGGTGAGGATGGATTAGTAACAGCTGTAAACCAACCTGCAGCAGTTTCATTTGCATCAGCAGGTCTGAAATCAATGAAGTTTGGTATACTTCTGATTGCAGCAAGCTGTTCGATTGGCTGGTGAGTAGGTCCATCTTCTCCAACACCTATACTGTCATGTGTCATAACGTAAGTTACAGGAGTATTCATTAAAGCTGAAAGTCTCATAGCACCCTTCATGTAATCAGTAAATACGAAGAAGGTTGAGCAGTACATTTTCAAACCACCATAAATAGCCATAGCGTTTGCAATTGCACCCATACCATGTTCTCTTACTCCAAAGTGGAGGTTTCTGCCGCTATAATCTTCAGCAGAGAAATCACCCATATTATTCATGTAAGTCTTGTTTGAAGGAGCAAGGTCAGCTGATCCTCCAACAAAGTTTGGAAGCTTCTTAGCAAGGTAGTTAATGATGTTACCGGATATAGCTCTTGTAGCATTTGGCTTGCTGTCGAATTTCCAGAAGTCAGCATCATTTAACAGAAGGTCAGTGTAATCGCTCTTCTGCCACATATCCCACTCTTTAGCAAGTCCAGGGTATTCTGCTGCATACTTCTTGAACATTTCATTCCAAGCTGCTTCAGCCTTAATTCCTTCTTCAACAAAATTCTTTCTAAAGCCGTCAACTTCTTCATTTACATTGAAGCAGTCATCCTTGCACATTCCAAGATTTTCTTTAGTCTTTGCAAGATTTTCTTCACCGAGAGGTTCGCCGTGAACTGAATGGCTTCCTGCTTTAGGTGAACCGAAACCGATCTGTGTATTAACAATTATTATTGAAGGCTTTTCAGTTTCTGCTTTAGCTTTTTCTATTGCAGCACTGATATCCTCAACACTGTTTCCGTCCTCAACCTTGAGTACCTGCCAGCCGTAAGCATCGAAACGTTTAGCAACATCTTCTCTGAAGGCTATGCTTGTATCTCCTTCAATAGTAATCTTATTGCTATCATATAAAAGAACTAATTTTCCGAGTTTTAAGGTTCCTGCAAGTGATGCAGCTTCTGATGCCACACCTTCCATGAGACAGCCGTCACCTGATAATACATAAGTATAGTTATCAACAACGTTGTAACCATCCTTGTTGAATTTAGCAGCCATTAATCTTTCTGCCATTGCAAAACCAACACCGTTTGCAACACCCTGACCGAGTGGTCCTGTAGTTATTTCAACTCCTTGAGTATGACCGTACTCTGGATGTCCGGGAGTTTTGCTGCCGAACTGTCTGAAGTTTTTCAGGTCATCAACAGATACATCGTATCCGAAAACGTGGAGCAGTGAATATAACATTGCTGAACCATGTCCTGCTGATAATACGAATCTGTCCCTACCTGCCCATTTTGGGTTCTTTGGGTTATGCTTCATATGTTTTGCCCAAACGGAATACGCAATTGGCGCCGCACCGAGTGGCAGACCTGGATGTCCTGAATTTGCTTTTTGTACTGCTTCTGCAGCTAAAATTCTAATAGTATTTACGCATGCTGTGTCTAACTTACTCATTAACTAAGTCCTCCCCAATAATCTATTTTTATAACGTGTAGAATCAAAAGACGTTATAATTATCAATAGTAAATTGTTTTAAAAAAGTTTTTATATAACTTTAAACAACTAATATATTAACACAAACACAAGCAAAAAATAAATATAAAATAGTTACTTGTTAAAAAAATAGCCAATAATTCTAAAATATACTTGGAAATGTGCTAAATAATACTTTCCAAAACAGTTTTTGCCAGACAAGCTGTAATTATTCTTAATATATTATTTATAATACCATGAAAAATTTTGGTATAATAATTAAATAGGTTTTTTGAAAGGAAAAATATAATGGACGAATCAAATGTCAGACACAGAGAAAACTGTGATTTAAATAAAAAGTGCTCAGGTTATTGTTGCACCCAAATTAAAGACTTTTCTGTTAAAATTGGAAAAACTGAAATTTTGCACAATGTTAATCTGCATTTACACTGTGGGGAGCTCACCGCAGTGATAGGACCCAACGGTGCAGGTAAGAGTACCCTATTAAAGTCAATATTGGGGGAAATAAAGCACGAGGGGACAATTATATTTGCAGGCTCAGGCGGTGAGACATCAATAAAACCAAAGGTTGGCTATGTACCTCAGCAGCTGGAATTTGATACTGCGGCTCCTGTTAGTGTTAAGGATTTATTCACAGCATGCATGAGCAGGAAACCTGCCTTCGGCAGGACCTCCAAGCACACGACAAAATGGATTACAGACTGTCTTTCACGGGTTCAGGGTCAGGGGTTAATAGATAAAAGACTTGGAGCGTTGTCAGGCGGAGAGCTTCAAAGAGTATTACTGGCACTTGCATTGGAACCTGTCCCGCAGCTGCTGCTCATGGACGAACCGGTTTCCGGCGTTGATAGAAAAGGACTCGAGGTTTTCTATGAAATAGTGTCTCAGATTAAGCAACAGTATGATCTTACAATTATACTTGTATCACATGATCTTGATCTTGTAAAAAAGCATGCCGACCGCGTTGTACTGTTGAATAAGACAGTAGTATTAAACGACAAACCCGAAAAAGTATATAGTAATAAGAAGTTACATGAAACCTTCGGCCTTTCGGGTATGATCAGCAGTGATGAAAGTGAGGGATAAAATTCTTGGAGCATATATATAATTTATTAAATGTTATTCTGCCTTTTGAATGGCTCGGTTACGATTTTATGAAAAATGCACTGCTGGCGGTATTGTTGTTTACACCCATATTCGGCATATTAGGAACTATTATCGTCAACAACAGGATGGCATTTTTCTCAGACGCTCTTGGCCACGGGGCTTTTACAGGAATAGCCATAGGTAGCGTTATTGGCTTTGTTCAGCCCATATGGTCTGCTATATTATTTTCAATTGGTTTTTCAGTCTTAATTACTATTATAAAAAACAAGACAAGAACCTCAACGGACACCGTTATAGGAGTGTTCTCTTCGGTGGCAATAGCTGTGGGACTAATCCTTGTAACCTCCGGCAGTCTAGATTATAAATCCTACCTTGTTGGTGATCTGCTAAGCATAAGTTCGAGAGAAATAGTTGCACTTCTGATTCTAGCCATAGTTGTTATTACCTTATGGATTATTTTCTATAACAAAGTATTACTGGTAAGCGTTAATATATCTCTTGCGAAAAGCCGCGGAGTAAATACTATTTTTGTTGAACTTGCATATACAGCGTTTATTGCAGTAGCTGTGACCATTTCCATACCCTTGGTGGGACTGCTCTTGATTAACTCCTTACTTGTACTACCGGCAGCAGCTGCTCGGAATGTATCGGTAAATGTGCGCAGATATAACATTGTAGCCATTTTGATTTCAATAGTATCCGGATTATCCGGATTGATATTATCTTACTACTTTGATACGGCCACAGGCCCTACAATAGTCGTTATCTCCGCATTAATATATTTTATAACTCTTTCTTTAAGAAAAAGGTTTGCATAGTAAAAAAAAAAAGACTGGCAAAATGCCAGTCAGCCGGTAAAAGATTTATCCCATAACTACCAATATTTCATTCTTGTCACTGAGCTGGTCAAAGGCTATATAGCAGCCTTCAACGGTGTTTCCGTTAACAACCATGTATTTGACTCCTTTTTCCACACTTGCAGTATTGTCAACCTTGATATCAAGCATTTTTCCCCGGAAATTCTTCTTCATACTGAAGGCCTTCCAAGAGGAAGGGATACATGGATTGATATTAATCCCATCGTACTGCGGTTGGAGCCCGAGGATTCCGTTAACAACCGAAACCATAACAGTTGAAGCGGTGCCGGTAAGCCAATGCACATGCGAACGTCCGTGATTCAAGGTGTCGATGCCTTCGGTTGCCTGACCGTGGACGTAGGGCTCCAGTACTCTTATTTCAGCCTGCTCATTCATGGCAGCAGGGTTAATTTCATTAAAATACTCAAAAGCTCTGTTTCCGTTTCCAATAATAGTTTCTGCAAGAATGAGCCAACCCTGTGGCTGCGAGAATATACCCGCATTTTCCTTCGTGCATTCATTGAAAAGCACCATTCTCGCAACAGGCAGCCCGAATTTTTTAAAGGCAGGATAGAAGAGCATTGCACCAAACCTTGTATTGAGCTTGCTGTATACCTGATCTAAAGCAACACGAGCTCTTTCACCTGTAGCTGCGCCGCTTATAACAGCCCAGGTCTGAGGGTTAAGCCAGATATTGGCTTCTTCGTTGTTTTTAGAGCCTATTGTATAGCCACCTTCTGTAAAGCCACGTACGTATTGGCTTCCCTCCCACGCATAGGTATCAAAAGCGGCGCTTAATCTTTCCATGTGCTGATCTGCCCATTCCATATCGGCAGGAATACCCTTTTTGGATGCAAAATCTTTAAAAATAGCCAGAGCATAATACAATTGGAAGGCAACAAACATGGATTCCCCTTTTGAACCCAATCTCAGGCAGTCGTTCCAATCGGCAAAGAGGCCGGCAGGGAACCCGTGACAACCTTGTCTGTCCAAATTAAACTGAATTGCCTGCTTAAGATGAGCATATACACTAGCAGATCCCTTGTCTGCGAAGGGAATAACTTCATCTATAAAGCTCCATTCGCCACTTTCCTTTATATATGTAATAGTAGTTGGAAACAGCCATAGGGCATCATCTGCGCGATAGAAGGATTGCCCCGTTCTCTTTGCATATTCTGACTCATCAGGAGTTTCCACCGTACCGGGTTTGTGATCAAACTTGACAAGGGGCAAACCTCCGCCGTTGGACAGCTGTGCCGACAACATTAGTGACAGCCGTTCTCTTGCCAGATTGCAATCGAGGTGTATTATTCCCTGGATGTCCTGTACAGTATCACGATAACCGAGACCGTTTCTAAGTCCCACATACTGGAAGGAGGCGGCTCTGGACCAAAGGAACGTTATAAAGCATTGATATGAATTCCAAACATTGACCATATTATCAAAGTTATCATCGGGCGTTTCAATCTGTAAGTTTTCAAGTCTCGAATGCCATAGAGCTTTCAACTCCAAAAGCTGCTGCCCCACAAGCTCTGAATTTACAGTAGCTCCGGATTTGTATAAGTTCATAACGTTTTTTGCTACATCCTCATTGCCAGAACCCAATAGGAAAAGCATTTCCTTCTCCTCACCAGGCTTCAGGGAAATATCAATTTGAAGAGCTCCGCAGGAATTACAGTTGTACGCCGGAGTGTTTGAGCATTTACCCTTTTCAACAGCAATGGGGTTGCCATAGTTTCTGTAATTTCCCAAAAAGGCATCCCTTTCACCATCGAAGGCTGAGACATCAGCACCTACAACACCAAAGAATCTGCAACTGGGGTCTCCCATGACATCACAGCTTCCCTCTACATCAGCTGATGCCTCACTGCCGTTTTCATTTATAACCTGGAGTATGTGGTCTCCCTTAAAATATGTTTTATTAATAAATTGAGAGTATTGCAAATTTACAGAATCATTCTCATAGTGATCGTGGTTTGTAAATTCAACCATTCCATATACGGACAGCTTCTTTTCTGTTGAACCTGTGTTCTTTATCTTGAAATTCCAGATTTCGTAATATTTGTCCAATGGAACAAAGTAGGTAGTGGACGTTTCAATATCTCTATAAAGAGATTTAATCTCAGTATAGGCCGTACCATGACGGCATTCACTTTTATATGTATCAAGAGGCTTACAGACAGGCTGCCAGGAACCCGACCAATAATCACCATCGGAATTATCACGAATATAAATAAATCTTCCGGGCTGATCGTTGGACTTTGAATTAAGTCTGAATCTGATTATTCTCCCTGAAGCCCCTGATTTTACAAAACTGTATCCTGTAGCGTTATTGGAGATAATAGCACCGTATTCTACCGAACCCAGATAATTACACCAGGGGGCCGGAGTATCCGGGCGTGTTATGACATATTCCTTATTAATTTCATCAAATTGACCAAACCTCATAAAAACAGCACCTCCAGGCTGTGAAACCGTGTTTACAAACAGAAAAAATAATAAAAAGCACAAGCTAATGAGGAAATAATACCACAATTAATATAAAATCTCTATAACTTTTTAGGATAAATTTATAGAAAATCCCAAAAAAAATTGTTATTCACTTGATAAGTATACAATAAATGGTAATATAAATATGTAAATAAATTGTAAGTTAGTGTTGCTGTTTTTAGTCTTATTATAAAAAAAATTGTCTAATTTGAAATTAGAGGATGGGAGAAAGTGGCATGAACGATAATAAAGTAAAACATCTGACGAATAAAGTAGTGTTAATTATCAACTCCATTCTGAGCATATTCCTCGTAGTTGGATATACTGTGGAGTATTTTAAAGGAACCAGGTCATTACAGTACATCGCTTTTTTTGTAATTATAGTTATAGTTCCTATAACAATAGCTGTGATCACCTATTATAGGAATAAACAAAGCGATATGATGAAATATATTACACTGGTAGGGTATTTGATAATTTATACCATAGCCCTTACTACGTCAACTTCAGCGTTATCATTTGTTTACATATTTCCAATAATACTGATGTATATGCTGTATTTTAATCTAAAGCTGACATTATACAGCTACTTATATATTTTCCTCCTGAATGTGGGGGTTATAGGGTATAAGTTTATATCCGGAGCAGTTACTGTTAAAAATTCAACCGACCTGACAATTCAGTTTGCAGCTATAACTCTTTTCGGATTTGCAATTATCATCGCAACTCAAATATCAAATTTATTCAATTATACAAAGATAAATAGTATAAAAAGTCAGCAGGAGAAACAGCAAGAAATTCTTACAAATATACTTAAAGATGCTGAAATAATGGGCTCTAACGCTAAAGAACTTCAGGCCTTTATGGCTAAATTCAGTTTATCAATGAAGCAGGTAACCAGTGCTATTGATGAAATCTCAAAGGGAGCTCAGGAAACTTCTGAAAATATGACACAGCAGGCAATATATTCTGAAAAAATCAGTGAGCTTATTGACATTACCTCTAAGCTTTCGAAACAGATGGGAGTACTGTCAAAGAGTTCGTCTGAGGATGTTGAAAAGGGAATAGATATTGTGAATCAGCTGAATAATAAAGCGATAATTGTGAATGAGCAAAGTGAGAGGGTCGAGGAATTGATTCATGAGCTTAAAGATAAAACACTAGAAATACTGGGAATTACGTCTATTATATCAGGTATAAGTGCCCAGACAAACCTTCTTTCCTTAAACGCATCGATAGAAGCAGCCCGGGCAGGGGAGAGCGGTAAGGGCTTTGCGGTGGTTGCAGATGAAATAAGGCAGCTGGCCGACCAGAGTAAAGAATCATCGGCTAAAATATCAGCAATAATAAACGACTTAAATACAAAAGTTATAGAGTGTTTTGGAGAGATTGAAAATGCAAAAGCAGCAAATACAGAACAAAATGAATGTATCAGAAATACAAAAGCAGTTTATGACAATATAAGCAAAAATACAAATCAGCTCTTTGAAAACATTGAAGAGGTTAGTTATAAGATAGGCACTATTGTTGATTCAAATAATCAGATTAAAGAGAGCATAAACAGGATTGCCGCCGTAAGTCAGCAGACGGCAGCCGGTACTGAAGAGGCAAACGCCATGGCATATGATAATCTTAACAGCGCAGGAGAACTTGTAAAGAAAATAAATGAAATAATTGAAACTGCTGAGGAAATGAAAAAATATGCTATTTAGTAATTAATTTATTCATATATTTAAAACGGATTGTCCGCGGGGACAATCCGTTTTTGTTATGTAAGCCAAAAACAAACGGCATTAATGAAATTTGTTGGTAAGGAGTCCATCCACTACTAGTCCTGAAGATATTTCATCAGAGTCTTTAGTTTGGGGACTACAGCTCCGGGAAGATATTCATGACCAAAATATCTGTATACCGCAATTTCTTTGGAACAGGTTAAGTGGTTATACGCTGAGAAAACTGTAGAAGGTGGAGTAATATCGTCAACAAGGCCTGAGCTTACCCACGTATGGCACTTAATTCTTGGAGCCAGATTCATTACGTCAAAATAAGATAATGTTTTTTTAGCCTGTTCCTCTATTTCAGGGGCAGGATTTCTTCTCATGAATTCATTCAATTCATTATAAGGACCGTTGGGTGTAACGTCGATAGCACGATTGAAGTTTGAGAGGTAAGGATAATCCGCCACTGCTACAACAGGTATATCACTAAGTGCCGCCGCTGCCAGTGTCAGACCGCCTCCCTGGCTTCCTCCGTGAACACCTATCCTTTTGGAATCAACATTCTCAATGGCGGCCAGCACTTCAAGGGCACGGACAGCATCCAGATAAACAGCCCTATAATAGTATTCCTTGGGGTCGAGTATTCCCTTGGTCATCCAGCCGGATACCCCACCTGTGGATGAGGCAACATTATCACTGCTTTGCCCCTGCTGTCCGCGAACAAGCATCTGAAAAGCAGCATAACCGTGCAATGCCCAATTTACTGTGTCTACAATGTTTCCATTCATTGCCCAGTTATATCCGTGATAAAGCATTAAGCCAGGGTGTGGGCCCTCTTTGTCAGGAACGGCAAAAAAACCCTGTATGTTAGCATTATTGTAGCCCAGGAAATTAAGAGTATATACCTTAACACCTTTAACCGGATAGTCATAAGGTTCTAATGAATACTTAACCGGGATCTCAGAAAGTTCCTTAAGTGAGTTGCTCCAGAATTGGTCAAAATCAGGTTGTTTGGTAAGTTCCGGTTTATATTTTTTTAACTGCTCAAGGGGTAAATCATAAGGTTGAAGCATAATTTTTTATCTCCTTAAATTATTTATAGTCATATACCAATAATCTAATTATATCGCTGTGGACTTATGCGGACAAGTTATACGGAACAAAAAAACATCATGTCTATGTAGTCAGAGATATTCCAACACCATTCTAATTTGTAAATATTGCTAATATTATGAAAATTATATACTATATTAAGAGGTAATTTTTTTAAGTCCAAATTAATCTGGAGCACAACTAAACGCGAGTGCAAATTTTAAGGAGGCTAAACTGATGGTCAAAAAGAAAACTGCACTAATAATTCTGGCGATAGTCACATTGATATATGCCGGAGGCTGCAGTGATTCAGCCAAAACTGTAAATACTACGCCTGGTGTGAAGACAGCCATGAACTACAAGGGTAATGAAACAGATGTCTTATATGCCCCGCAGAAAAGCATTGATGAAAATATATCAATTTACCTCAAAGAAATGACTCTGGATGAGAAGATTGGACAAATGCTTCAAGTGGAATACCAATCAATATCAAAAAAAGATGTTGAAGACTTTTACATAGGTTCGGTTTTTGCAGCAGGAGGGTCTTCCCCTGTAAATAATACAATGGCTGAATGGAGAAAAATGACTGACCAATACAAGGCCGCCGCAGCAAAAACAAGGCTGCGTATTCCGCTGCTTTTTGCCGTAGATGCAGTACACGGAAATAATAACCTTCAGGATACAATTATTTTTCCACACAATATAGGACTTGGTGCAACCGGAGACAGTGAACTCATGGGCAAAATAGCAGGAGCAACTGCACTTGAGCTTAATGCAGCAGGCATTGACTGGAATTTTGCGCCTTGTGTTGCCGTCAGCAATGATATCAGGTGGGGAAGAACTTATGAGAGTTTTGGTGAGAACCCGGATTTAGTCAGCATTATGTCAATACCCTACATAACGACACTTCAAAAGAATGGAATTATTGCCTGCGCAAAGCACTATGTAGCTGACGGTGCAGTAATATACGGTAGTGGAGACAGTGGTTATCTGATGGATCAGGGAAATGCAAATATAAACCAGAGGGAACTGGATGACAACTATCTGTCGGTGTATAAAGAGGCTGTAAGTGCAGGAGTAAAAAGTATCATGGTTTCCTACAGCAGCATTAATAATGAAAAGAATCACAGTAATAAATTCCTGATACAGGACCGATTGAAGGATGATATGGGATTTAAGGGTATTGTGGTAAGCGATTTTGAGGGAATACATCAGGTGATGGGAGAAACGCTGTATGATAAGGTTGTTTTGGCTGTTAACGCAGGAATTGATGTTCTTATGGAAGCCTCACAATGGAAGGAATGTTATGAAGCAATCCTGGACGCAGTAGGTAATGGGGATATTCGTGTGGAACGTATAAACGATGCTGTAACAAGAGTACTTAGGGTGAAGCTGGAGATGGAGAAGTTTGAGAATAAATCAGATTCTAATTTAAGCCAGTATTCCTTAAGAAACTTTTTACATAAACAAATTGCAGAGGAGGCAGTAGCTAAGTCTCTTGTGCTTTTAAAAAATAAGAATAATATAATACCCTTTGGAAATAAGCAAAATATAGCTGTTATTGGACCGGCCGCCGACAATATAGGCATTCAATGCGGAGGCTGGACAAAAACCTGGCAGGGTGGTCAGGACAATGATAGTGGCAGGTGGATGAGTGGAACTACAGTACTCGATGGCTTTAAGGAGCTGGCGGGCAGGAACGGTACAACCATAATAACCGATATAAACAAGCTGGAAGCTGCAGATATAATAGTAGCAGTATTGGGAGAGTATCCTTATGCTGAAGGTAAGGGTGATGATGAGGCCATGGATCTTTCAGGCGGGACGGCTCTCGAAGACAATGAACAAATCCTTAAGGCAGCTTATGCTGCTAATAAACCGGTAGTTGTCATTTTAATATCCGGACGTCCTAGAATAATTACTTCTGAATTGGAAAAGTGGGATGGACTTGTGCAGGCTTGGCTTCCGGGGACAGAAGGAGCAGCAATTGCCAAGGTACTTTATGGAGACTTCGAATTTACAGGAAGACTTTCTGTAACCTGGCCCAGAAATGTTAAACAGCTGCCCATTACTCTAACTAATCAGTCAGACGGGTATAATGCATTATTTCCCTATGGATATGGATTGAGCATAAAAAACTGACTTTTCCACAATGTCCATAGAAGGGCTATATAACGTTATTCACAGACTTATACACATTATCCACATATAATAAAGTATAGTTAATAACATTAACATAACACTTGAAACGCTGAATGTACGCAATGCCCAGAATAATATACATAGCGTATATCCATGTATTTAACATATCCACACACTTTGAATGAACAATTATCCAAAAGTTATCAACAATAAAAGACAGGGAGAATATCCCTGTCTTTTATTGTTGCCCTAAGGCTTTTATAAGTCATCTTCATTATCTAAATCTTCTTCTTCATCATCAAGTACTTCACCTTCAGTAACTTTCTTTTCGGTATCGTCAAGTCTTTCAAGATACTCATCAATAAGGTCTACAGCCTCAGATTTGCTCATAGAGTCAAAATTAACTTCAGTTATATCTTCTCCCAATTGTTCGGCAAGTTCTTTAATATAATCAACTTGCTGAGCGGTTGCCATTTCAACCATTGATTTAATATGCTGATCGCATTTTTTATTGGTGCAGCTGCCATTAACCTTTAATGAACCACATTTGTTACAAAATTCCATAAACATTATCACCCCGCAATTATTAACTATAGCATATTATTGGATAATCGGGTCAAATGTACCCTTGAAATAAGGACTTCTTTGCCTTTTTATATATTATAATACGTTCTAATGAATTCAATGTAAATATATAATTTGTTTTTTTAGAAAACAACTATCACAATAGTATTCATTTAAGTAATAATTTACAAGGGTTTATTTAAAAATTTCCCTATTTTTGTGCTATACGGAGCAATATCTTGCCTGTGGACTTAAATATCAGCAGAAAAATTATTGAGTTTACTCCGGCCTTCATAAGGTTAAAGGGTAGGATGGCGGGGAATACAAGCTTCATTACAGCATCAAGCGTCATTCCATAAAAAATCGGATCTAATGCCAGGTTCAATACAAGCATTACTGCCGCCATGGAGAGACTTCCTATAACGGCACCTATTATTGCCCGCTTGAAGGTTTTCTTCCTTGTATAGATTAAGGACGATACACCAACTAAGGCTGAAGTGGCAAGAATGTGCATTATACATCCGAAGATACCATCTTTAGCAACTGTTAATGACTGAACTACGGACGTAATTACTGTCAGTACAATTCCGGCTACCGGGCCGAATATGAAACCACCAACCATAATTGGAACATCACCGGGCTCATAAACCAGGAATGGTGCCGTTGGGAATGGAAACTTGAGCGGGGAGACTACCAGGATTATTGAGATAGCAATCAAAATCCCCATGGTTGTGATCTGTTTAATTTTACTGCTTGTCATACAAAAAATACCCCCTTAGGTTAGTTAGTGTATGCGTCCTTTCAGATTTCCTCAGCGAAAGAATAAAAAGCTCTGTGAATATAAATTATCCACAGAGCTAATATACAGCATTTCAAAACGCCAAATTCTTCTTCCATCCAGACTGTACTGTCGGCCATGGGATCTCACCATGTCTGCTTTCGCTCGCGGGCTCATGCATTCGCTGCATATTACCGCCGGTAGGGAATTTCACCCTGCCCTGAAGATACGCATTATTAAATTATAATAATTATACTTTGGGAATATTAATAATATTCCCTTCGCACATGTTAAAATTATATCATTGATGAATATTTAGCGTCAAGGGAAATTATACATCATTTAACACGATTAAAAGTGTCAAAATATATTGCATTGAACACACACAATATAAATTTAGGGCAATAATATGCAGAAGGTTGTTAGATTAGCGATAAATGTGTATAATTGGAAATAGATATATGTAATTAAAAAAACGTATTTTGGAGGAGTTATGAAGGTCAGAAAAGCTATAATACCGGCCGCAGGCCTGGGAACAAGATTTTTACCTGCTACAAAAGCGACACCTAAAGAAATGATTCCTATTGTGGACAAACCCACAATACAATACATAGTTGAAGAAGCCGCTGCTGCAGGCATAGAAGATATACTTATTATCTCGGGAAGAAATAAAAGAGCCATAGAAGATCATTTCGATAAGTCTTATGAGTTGGAGGAAGAGCTTCACAGAAAGGGTAAGCAGGAGCTTCTGAGCTGTGTAGAAGAGATCTCCAATATTGCGAATATTCATTATATAAGACAGAAAGAGGCTAAGGGGCTTGGTCATGCTATCTACTGTGCAAAATCCTTTATTGGAAATGAACCCTTTGCTGTTTTATTGGGTGATGACATCGTAGATTCGAAAACACCGTGCATTAAGCAGCTGATGGATGTGTACAACGAGTATAGAACTACAATTCTTGGAGTGCAGAAGGTTCCGCTGCCCGATGTATCCAAGTATGGTATCATTGCAGGAAATCAGATTGATGAGAAGGTGTACAAGGTAAAGGGACTTGTTGAAAAACCTGAGGTGGATCAGGCGCCATCAAATATTGCCATACTGGGAAGATATATTATTTCTCCGAGAATATTTGAGTTTCTCGAAAAGGCTACCCCTGGAAAAGGCGGTGAAATATGGCTGACAGATGCTTTACAACAGCTAATGGAGAGTGAAGCAATGTATGCCTACGATTTTGAAGGTGACAGATTTGATGTAGGTGACAGAATCGGTTTCCTTAAAGCCACAGTAGAATTTGCACTGAAGAGGGAGGATCTCAGTTCCGAGTTTACCACCTTCCTTAAAGATAGAGTTGAAAAGCTTCCATAAAAGTTAATGCGGTTATGCCGTTAAATAGGAAAGAGCAGTGAATAACAATTCTATTCACTGCTCTTTTTAACAATATGTTTTATTTAGTTCAGGTTTAATTCAAGGTCTTAAATTGATATGTAACGGTTTTACCTTTGACCTTGACAGAGACATATTTAGCTGCGCTCTTGTTTTTATCATTAAAGCCCTTAACATCCAGCCCGGCTGTCTCTATATATTTAACTCCCTTATCCATAAAGCTTATGTTTGAGGAGCCTTTATAAAATACCCAAACGTTTTTATCGGGATTTTGTTTCTTATAGTCGGACAGAATATCTTTCAATAATTGTCCTTCCTTTGAATCCTTAAAGTTTTCCGGGTTTTCCTGCAGGAAGACGAACAAATTATTTCCGGTAAAACTGTTCAGCTGATCTTTAAACCAAAACCACTCATTATTGTCAGTTGCCCTTAAACCACCCTTCTTTGTATCAAGCTGTATCAGTCTGCTGCCGTTTTTGTCCAGTGATTTATAACTGGCAGTTGTAGATAATACAGGAACTTTTAGCGAGGGCCATAGATTGTCATATGTACCTACTACGACGGACGCCTGCATGCTTTTGTTTATTTTTGAAGTCAGCGAGTTTATAAGGCTGAACTGGGTCTTATCCTTTTCCTTATCATATTGAACTGACTGTCCGAAAACTGAAAAGCTAAGGGAGTCATCTCCTGTGACTGTACGCTCCTTATAGGCTTCATCCTTTGGCACTGTATTAACTGCAGTTTTTGAGGCGGCGACTTCAGGATAACCCGTATATACCATGGTGAGATTGTCAAAATACAGTGTTCCTGAAGCCTTCTTTTTGGTGGCTTGGACTGCATAAACCTTTGTAATCTTGGAAGGACTGTCTATACCCTCGAGGGAAAACTCAAGGTATTTCCAGCCTGTCCAGTTTATATCCTTGGTAAAATACTTATAATTAGGATTACCTTTCTTATCTGTGACGATTGCACCTATCCATAAAGGCTTCTTTGACGAGCTGTATACCCACATTCCTATTTTTGTAGCAGTACTGTCAAGAGTTTTTCCTCCGTCAGGAAGATTGATGTAGGCCGCTCTGTTTTCTTTAAGCTCCTTGGTAAAATCATAGGTTAGCTTCCCGGAATAAGCTTCAGACTTATATACGTTGGAAGCAGGCTCATATTTTGCTTTCACGGTTTTGGCAGATACGTCTACCGTCATAGGTGTACTGGTGTTAAAATCTTCTATAACCTTTTTAACTCCGGGCTGACTTATTGAAACAGGGCAGTATACCGAAGCACCTGCAAATGATGCCGATACATAGCCGGTTCCTGATTTAGAAGCTGTAAATACGTTTGAATTAAAGCTTCCAACCTTGTTAACTACACCCCACTTAACACTTGAAGGATGTATGCTTGCACTAAAGCCATTCTTATCCCAACCTTTAACTGCAAAAGTAGCGGAACCGCCGGGAGAAGTGTTTAAAGCAGTTAAATTCAGTTCCAGTTTTACCGGAGAGCTTAATACCGTAATGGGGCAGGAGCCAATAACAGTATCTCCTATTTTAGCAGTTACTACTGCCTCTCCGGAGGTGGAAGGAGTTAGAACATTATCCTTAAATGTGCCTTTTACACCTGACACTGACCACTTAACATCCTTATCATTAATCTCTACAGGATTTAAGTATCTGTCCACACCCTTTACGGTAAAGGCTCTTGGTGTGTTTACAAAGGCATAACTTTCATAAGCACTTACCAGAAGGGTATCTGCCGGGCCTTTAGGGCCAATGGAGAAAACACCCAGAGATGCTGATACTCCTCGTTCAAAACCGTCGGAAGGTACATTTACAGTTGAAATTCCTGTCGAACCTTCCTGTCTGGCGACCATGGTGGTGGAACCGCCGCCATCAAAGTTCAAAGCGTTTTCACAGCCTAACTCTTTCATATAGCTTGCAAGCTCGGACTGAGTCATACCTATGCTTTCACTGGCATCCTTTCGTCCGTCCACAGTTACGATTAACAAGGTCTTGCCGTCGGCGGTAGTACCTGCGGCGGTTCTTGGCTGTCTGGATTCACCAGCCGCCGAATGGGTAAAATAAGGTGGGATTTTTCCGCCCTGCACAAGCATTGCGCCTCCGGTCAGCCCCATTTGCAGCTGGCTGGAATCTACATTAAGCCTGATATCATATGTTACAGCGTCTCCAACCTTGAAATTGTCTGTAAGGAATTTTTGCTGTCCCATTGTTGCCAGAACAACGTAACCGTTCTTTGGTATAGTTATACCCGGCATATTCTCTCTGAATTCTTTTACAATACCGTCTTCTACAACCATTTCAAACCACTGCGGATAAGTCTTTGATACGCCGGGAGTTGTAGTACCCCACTTCGAATCAACTATGTACATATTGTAGTTATAATAACCATTATAGTTGTTATAGGCAGCCACGCTCTTTTTTAATCCGGTAGGAGCTGTAATCTCAATTTCTGTTTTCCAGTACTGAAAAAAAACACGGCTCAACTTATCAATTGCGAGAGTAGCCACATGGTCGGTATTATCATTTGCAGATGCCATTGCAAACTGGCCGTTGGCAGCTACAGGACCATAAGGAGCACCGGTTGTCGGATCGAAGAAACTGGCGTTTACGGCTGCTACAGCCCCGCTGTTCTTTGCGAGAGACTTAACCGGAGTTATATTCGAGATGGAATTAGGATTAATAATACCATCAACCTTTACATTTTCATTGGATAGATCTACTCTAAGCACGTTGGTTCGTATCCACCCGCTGGTTGTAAACCTATTATACTTTTCCAGTACAACTCCCGATGTAATATTCTGCTTTTCAACAGTTTGATTAATTACAAGAGGGGCTGCAAAAATATTTGTACTGAAGGAAACTATTAATAATGCCAGCATCAAAAGCGATGCCAGACTTCTTCTTATGTATTTGTATTTACGCATTTTATTCTCCAATCTTATGTCGTTTAACTTTTTAGCCCATTTCTCCTTTACACTTTAAATTAAAGGGTATTTTAATTTTACTGGCGTTAACCCGTCTACAACTTATTGTCTTATGGGATATTATTCATGCCAGCCGTCTATTTCGGCTCGCTTTATGGCGCCGAACAGATTACTCTTTATGTCACGGTTTTCTTTTTGCAGATCATAAATCAGATCTTTGACATACTGTCGCTTTGTTTTTCCATCAATATGGCAGGGACTTTTTACAATAGGGAATATTCCTGATTTGGCAACGGCTTTAATTTGCTTTTCTTCTGTATAGATAAGTGGCCTGATTAGATACAGTTCTTTTCTGTCCAGATAGGTAACCGGAGAAAATGTATGTAGGTTGCCTTCAAAAAAAGTACTGAGTAAAAGGGTTTCAATAGCATCATCACGATGGTGCCCCAATGCTACCTTATTACAGCCCAGTTTTTTTGAGATGTTATGCAGAGCGCCTCTGCGAAGATTTGCACACATTGAGCAGGGGTTTTTCTCCTGCCTTATTTCAAATATAATCTTTCCGATTTGAGTTTCTTCAATGGTGTAATTAATGCCTTTCTCGCGGCAATAGTCGGCAACCGGCGAGAAATCAGCATTTCCTATTCCCATTGTAAGACTGATTGCTTCTATTTCAAATTTCTTCGGATAAAACCGCTGTAACTCCTTCATTACCGTAAGCAAGGTCATACTGTCTTTTCCACCGCTTACGCCTATAGCAACCCTATCACCTTCATCAATCATATCGTAGTCCTGAATTGCTCTTCTTACCTGCCCGAGAATTCGTTGTATAAGCATCACTCCTCCTTCTATGATACAAATGAAATAATTGGTTCAATTATTCCTTATTATAGAAAAACTAGGATGACGGTTCAAGTCAAATTACATTTCAATTGTATTACATGTGAAAATTATGCTAGAATATATACAAAATTGGGAGAAAAGTTGAATGTAATTGCAAAAATTATTGTTATTTCAGAGTTTGAGGATGACATAATAAATCGGCGAAAAGCTGAGTATATTAAAGAAATATGGTGACAAACTCAAATGCAGACCTATAGGTCGAATTGATTTAATATCATGGCTATAGTACAATACTTTTGCGCTTGAGAAAGACAAGCAAAATAAAACGGGGTGTAGCGCAATTGGCAGCGCGCTTGGTTTGGGACCAAGATGCTGGAGGTTCAAGTCCTCTCACTCCGACCAACAAAAACCTTGACAGGTAACTGTCGAGGTTTTTTTGCTATGCGCGAAAAGGACTTGAACCTGAGAAGGCTTCGGCACTTATGTTTTCTGCGGAAAACATAGGTGCCTTTCGCTATGCTCAGGCACGAAGTGCCTTACGGGTGAGACCAGTCCCCCCGTATGCCCCACTGGCCTCCCGGCGGGGGAGAAAACCAAAAAACTATTATTAATATAAAGGACTTGAACAGGATTAGTCCCAGACTCAAGCCGAGGCAGTAGTACGTAAGCAAAGCGAAGCGGACGGTCAAGTCCTCTCACTCCGACCAATAAAAACCTTGACAGATAACTGTCGAGGTTTTTTGCGTAAAAATATCAGTACTTGAGCCTGGCTATGGTGTATGGAGTTATTTTCTTACAGGTTTACTTGCACTTTCTAAAACTAGCTTCATAATACTTTAGAAAAAATTAATGTATTTTTAATTAATATTTGTTGAAAATAATAATTACAATACACATTTAAGGAGGAGTAAGTATGGCAAAAGTAAGAGGGACTTCAAATGTTCCGGTTGTTTTAGGCATAATCGGTGGTGTATTAGGCTTGCCGGCAGCAGTATGTTCAGGAGCTTGTGCAGCAGGGTTGAGTTCGTTATCTGATACCAACACTACAACAACAAATGCAGCAGGAAATGCATTCATGACACTCGGGTTAATAGGTGCTATATTAGGTATATTCTTTGCCATAACATCAAAAAAGTGGCCAACACTGTCAGGAATAGGCCTGATAGTTGCTACAGTGCTTTCAGCTTTAACATTGGTGACCTTCAACCTTTTGACTTTGGTAGTTATGATACTACTGCTTCTGGCAGCAATATTTTCATTTTTACAGAAAAAAGAAACTATTGATTAAAAGAACTTGCTACGAGGTATTAGAATGCTGCCGTTTTTTGAGGCTAATCTTTTAGGGTTTGAATTAAAAATATCTTCATATAATTTAATGATAGGAATAGGTATTATGGTAGGGCTATTAGTTCTTCAAAATACCTGTAATAAATTACGAATAGCAAAACCCCAAGTAGATAATTTAATGGTAATGCTTGCAGTTTCATTGCCGGTGGGTTTTGGATCTGCTATTCTATTTAACAATGCTTACCACTATAATAATGCTCATGGTTTTTTGTCAAACTTAACGACATTTTCAGGTATGACTTTTGAGGGTGGACTAGTTGGTGGGGCGATAACATTTATTCTAATGTTCAGGAGCCTTAATAAACAGTTTAAAGGTATGGTACCTGTTTTGAACTGTATAGCCCCATCAATAATTATTTCACACTTTTGGGGAAGGATAGGCTGTTTCCTTGCGGGATGCTGCTTCGGCAAACCCACAAATTCAGTCTTGGGTGTTGTTTTCCCGGACAGGTCGTTGCCGTCTCAATTTTACGGAGAAGCAGTGAAAATTATACCTGTCCAGTTAATTGAGGCATTATTTTTAGCAGTACTGTTTATCATTATAAGTACATCTTTGTTAAAATACTCGTTTTCATGCTATCTTATAATTTATGGTATATTTAGATTTTTTATAGAGTATCTCAGAGGTGACGACAGAGGAGCTTTATTTCAAACAGTTTTATCTCCCTCGCAGTGCATTTCACTGTTGATGATGCTGATAGGTGTAATTATTTTGTTAAATGAATACAAGGGAGTTTTATTAGTTAAAACTAGTGATTGATGGGCTCCGCACATCAACAAGCATTGGAATACTGTCATATTTCTCAAAATAAGCTTCATCAATTTTGCTATATGTAATCATACTTAAACCTTCCTAAACTCATAAAATTTAAACTCGTTAACTCATTAAAATTTATACTCATTAACTTATACTCTTTAAAATTTATACTCATTACCTATACTCATTAAAAATAACTACTTTATTGCATTTAAATAAAGAAGTTCGGCTATGCCTGTGACATAAGCGAATTAATCAGTAAGCAGCGAAAAGTCAAATCATTAATCATTCTGTCCAAGTGCCTCCAATTATCTTCAAGGGCTAAACCCATATACTGAGTCCATTTTGTAAAATAATAATGCTTCAGCTTCTTGGTGAAAAAACCATCGTTAGCTTTTAATAAATTATTGACGTAATCAATTTGTTTTTTTATAGGTATTATTTTGTCTGCAATACCCAATTTTGCAATTAATTCTGTGCGATGGAACCACATCATCCATTCCTTAGGTGTTAACTCATCCATATCATCGTTAAAATTACTCATGAAAACCGAAGCGGGTGAGATTACCTGGTGGTTGTATAGCAGTTTTATTTCAGGAAGGGGAGATAAAGCTGCAAGCCTTGTAATAGCCTTTACCAATATTTCCTTGTTCTGCCCATTTCGCCAACTCCGTGTGTTGGCAAGTAAACGCAAATGGTATATACAGGGCCAAAGGACTCCGCTTTTAAATACGAGTTTACCTTTGTACTCCTCATAAATATCCTCGACGTTTTCAACATTGCATACATACCTGAATACATTTATTGCTTCTTCAATTTTTTCTTTTACGAAATCATAGCTCTCATAACCTGCATATCCGAAAACACATGCCTTTATTAAGATAGAACCACCTAAATGCAGCATATCCAGCGGCTTTCCTACCTTATACATACATCCCTCGTCGAATTTGTCACCTTTAGCAATAATGGCTGACAAAGCATCCTGAATCAATAGATGCTCAGGCTCAATCCCTTTCTCAATAAGATATCTAATACAGCTTTCAGGCTCATCAACGCCGTGAAATGTACCTCCCAGCCATCCGTCTTCCTTTTGCAGGGAAAATATATGTAAGACAGAGGGATTGTTCAGAATTTGTGTTTGTAATGCCCGCATAGGTTGTGACATAACATCTTCGTGAAATATTTCTCTTCTAATTCTGTAAGATATGGATGGGCAAGCCCTGTCTGAAATATAGAGAGCTGTAGAAAGATTCATTATTTACCTCTCAGTTGAATTTATAGTTAAAAATTTATCAGTTAAAATTTATCAGTAGAATTTACCAGTTAAAATTTATCAGTGGAATTTATCAGTTGAAATTCAAAGAAATATTCTTGCTAGAAAAACAACCAGTAATCATTAGCTCTTCTTCATTTTACTTTTAATGCTTTTAAAAAAGAGTTCACCTGCATGAGCCCAGGTTTCATTACTGAATAAGGCGCTTTTCTCATTTTTACTTTTTGCAATACTTTGGGCTAATTTAAAGAACTCCGAAAATGTATCCTCGCCTCTCCGCAGCGCTGAAAAAACCAACTCACACCAGATAGAACCTTTTCTATATATTTCTGTTGTTCTTGAATAGCTAATAACTTGTTCAATATCGTAGGGTACCCTTTTCTCCTCAACAGTAAGACTTACAGCAGTATCCTCCAAAATAGAATAGGGAGCCGTTGGATTACAATCAAGAGGTTGCCCGCAGGAACCTGCATTTATAATAAGCTTGTCATCGCAACAGCCATACCATTGAAGATGGGAGTGACCGAAAATAATAATGCTGGCATCTATTTCAGATATCATGCTTCGGACTCTTTCATTATTAATAACATCATTGACATAACTGAGGAACTGTTCATGGGTGAAGGGCTTTTCTTGCATACATTTCTTAAATCTTGAACTGTTGCAATCTGTCTTCGTTTGCTCTCCGAAAAGATCTTTAATGTAATGGGTTACATACACTTTACCGTGGAAAGGAAGAGGAACATAACATTCTTCCTTTAAATTGTTAAGATATGATAAATTCTCAGGCTTAAGCTCCTTGAAGGTTTGGTGAATTACTCCAATTTGGTCGTGAATCCAAGTGCTCTGGTCCTCGAGTGAAAGGTAGGTTAAATAACCTTCCTTATTTCCCTTAATGACATAAGCATTTTTTAAACTTCTGATTAACTCTGTGGTCTCATTAGGATATGGTAAATCAAAAATATAATCCCCGACAAAAATAAAGCTGTCAACTTTGTTTTCTATTGCATCGTTTACAACAGCCAAGAGAGCAGGGTAATTTGCATGTACATCCGAAATTATAGCTATCTTCATTGGTTCACCTCAGAGCAACTTTGTTTCCTGTAAAAACCTTAATTTAAATCATATCATAAAATTAGAGGATTTTCATAAAAATACCATATTCCTGAAATTTAACGACAATTATGGTTATGACCGGCAAATTATTGTAAAGTCATGGATTATGTAGTAAAATTCAAGAGACGATTACATTAAAGACTGTACATTTAAGTAGTACATGTTAAGAGGTTCATATGTTATTCAATTCATTGGAGTTTTTGATATTCTTTCCGATAGTTACAATCCTGTATTTTTTGCTGCCCCAGAAGCTTCGATGGTTTATGCTTTTGATTGCAAGCTGTATATTCTATATGTATTTTGTTCCGGCGTACATATTAATTTTACTATTTACCATAATTATTGACTACATCTCCGGAATATATATTGAACGTTTGCAGGGTGAAAAAAAACGACTATTTTTGATAATAAGCGTGTTGTCCAATATTGGAATACTTTTTGTTTTTAAGTATTTTAATTTTTTCAATGAGAATATGGCAAATGTTGCAAAACTTCTCCACTGGAACTACCCTATAGAAAATCTGTGGATATTGCTGCCCATAGGCTTGTCTTTTCATACCTTTCAGAGCCTCAGTTATGTTATCGAAGTTTACAGGGGACATCAGAAGGCAGAAAAGCATTTTGGTATATATGCGCTGTATGTTATGTTTTATCCTCAGTTGGTGGCAGGACCCATTGAAAGACCCCAGAATATGCTGCACCAGTTTTATGAATACCACAAATTTGACTACAAGCGTGTAACATCGGGCTTAAAGCTGATGGCCTGGGGGTTTTTCAAGAAAATTGTAATTGCAGACAGATTAGCGCTTTTTGTAAACCAGGTATATAACAACTCAAGTGATTACACAGGTATGACACTTGTAATTGCTACAGTTTTCTTTTCCTTTCAGATACTCTGTGACTTCTCGGGGTACTCAGACATAGCCATAGGCGCCGGCCAGGTTATGGGCTTTAAACTGATGACCAATTTCCGGCGCCCATATCTTTCGAGATCGGTTGCGGAGTTCTGGAGAAGATGGCACATATCGCTTTCCACCTGGTTTAAAGATTATTTGTACATATCGATGGGAGGCAACCGGGTTTCAAAGCCCAAGTGGATGTTTAACCTGCTGATAACCTTCCTGGTAAGCGGTCTTTGGCATGGCGCAAACTGGACTTATGTTATATGGGGAGGCCTTAATGGATTATTTCAGATTATTTCGTACATTACCCGAAACATCCGTGGCAGAGTTACCGAAACTATAAGGTTAAACAGACTTCCGTTAATACAAAAGCTGTTCCAGACGTTTGTCACATTTATACTTATAAGCTTTACCTGGGTATTTTTCAGAGCTGGCAGCCTGACCGATGCAATTCACATTATCAGCCATATACCGGCCGGACTGCTTGATATAAGCCTGTTGAAGACACAATTTGCTGAATTGGCCTCCCTTGGCTTTGACAGCTATTACTTTATACTAAGCTTTGCCCTAATTGTTGTATTGGAAACTATCCATCTCCTTGAAGAGTCGGGAAAGGACCTGTGGGAGATTATAGCTGCAAAGCCGGCTGTTGTAAGGTATATTACCTATTACATATTGATTCTTGCAATTTTACTTTTGGGTGAATTCGGAAGTAATGAATTTATATACTTCCAATTTTAGTTCTAAGATTTTGGTGGATTACTGATTCTTATTAACCTAAATCAAAGTTAGCGGGGAAGGGAGCTTTTATGAATAATGCAGTAAAACTAATTATTAAAATAATTATTATTTCATTGCTGGCCTTGGCACCTAACACGTATATTAATATGCATTATGACCCCTACGGGATATATAGAACTGATTTTACCGAACAAAAAATAGAACCTAATCAGCGTTTTATAAAAGTAAGGTATCTGGTGAATCATCCTGAAAAATATGATTCCTTCCTGTTTGGTTCTTCAAGGGTAGGGAATATACCCAGTGAAACCATTCCCGATGGGAAGTACTATAATATGACTATATCTCAGGGCATACCCTCGGAGCACCTTTACCATCTCAAGCTGCTTCTGAAGGAAGGAGTTAAGATGAAAACCGTTATGCTGGGTCTTGAGGACTTCTCCTATAAGCTGGAGTCAAGGTCCGAAAACGGAGAACTTATAACAACACCTTATTCTGAGTCTACGATAGAAAATATAAAGTATTATATTAAATATACGTTTAAAATGCCCGATAAGGATGTCCTTGACCCTTATATCAACTCAAAGAAAGAGGAATTTCCGGTCTTCTATGACATATACAATACCGGCCGTCCCATACATACGGAAATAGATGAATACATAAATAGTCACAGGGATGAACACATTAAGGATAAAAAGTTCAAAAACCCTTCGGTACATAAAACAAATTATATGGAACAAACCCTGAAGGATATACGTGAATTTGTTGAGACGTGCAAGGAAAACTCTATTAATTGCGTCGTTTTTATAAATCCAACCTATAAAGCAACTTATATGGCAAATAATCCGGTTCAGTTTATGGATTTTAAGAAGCAGCTTGCGGAAATAACAGATTTTTATGATTTCAGCGGAATAAACTCCATAACCAAAGATCCCTTTAATTACTATGAAACTTCCCATTTCAGAGTTTTTATCGGTGAGAAAATGCTTGCGAAAATGTTTGATAATTATAAAAAGGTTGATGTACCGCAGGATTTTGGTGTTCTGGTAACGAAGAAGAATATAGGCGAGCATATTAAAATGTTGAAGAAACAGCTTTAAACAGGTAGGAGACAATATGAGAAATGTGTTAAAAGTGCTTGGGTTGAGTCTTGTTAACTCGGCCATAATAGTTGTACTTCTTATTGCTATAATAAGGCTTGGACTGCCCATGGCAGGCATTTATTTAGTTTTTGCGGTCACGGCAGTGCTTTTCCCCATGCTGGTGCTGCTGCTGTATAAAAGGTTCCTTGGCAGAGAGACGCTCGCTGTTGTACCCGTAAGCTTTATCTTTGCAGCGCTCTATTCACTGGGAATTTCAATTTACAGCTATTACGGAACAGGGAGCTTTTCCAGAATGTTCAAGGAGCTTATGTATTTTATATACTTTTTACCGTCGGTAGTATATTGCAGTGCTGCATGGATAATCTTCGCGCTCGTTGTAAAATTTACTAAGGAACCTCGAAGAAGGGAAATATAGGATAAAAAATTTAAATCTAACTTATAGGGTTATAATAAAATATGCATTTAAATCAAAAAAGCCTGATAAATAGGGCTTGTTTTATTAATGTGCACATTGCTGAACACAGGAGGAGAGGCGTTTATTCTATGAATGAAAATAGTATAGGCTTTTTGGATTCCGGTTTCGGAGGAATTACTGTCCTGAGTGAAGCTCTCAGACAGCTTCCTAATGAAAATTATATATATTATGCAGATAATGAACATGTACCTTACGGAACAAAAACCAAGGAGGAGGTACATAATTTTGTGTTTAATGCCGTGGAATTCATGGTAAGCCAGGGTATCAAGGCTTTGGTGGTAGCGTGTAATACAGCCACCAGTATTGCCGTAAGGGATTTGAGAAGCAAATATTCTTTCCCGATTGTTGGAATGGAACCTGCCGTAAAGCCTGCAGTGGAGAACGGAAACGGAAAGAGAGTTCTTGTTTTCGCTACTCAATTAACACTAAAAGAGGAGAAATTTCATAATCTGGTACAGAGAGTTGATCATGAGCATGTTGTGGATTACCTTGCCTTTCCCGAGTTGGTTGAGCTTGCAGAGAGCATGATATTTGACAGAGAGAGTGTGGTTCCTGTTATAAAAAAGAAACTCGAGGGCTATGACCTTGATAATTATAAAACCTTTGTGCTGGGGTGTACACATTTCCCTATTTATAAGAATACAATGAAAATAGTTGTACCGGGGCATATACACATTATAGACGGAAGTAACGGAACAGTAAGATATCTAAAGCATCTGCTGGAAGAAAAAAACCTTCTGAATACCTCTGGTCATGGAGGAGAAATTGAATTCTTTGATTCGGGAGTTAAAATTGAAAATCAGGAGAGATTAAAAATTTTTAGGTGGCTTTTAGAAGAATGTTAAAATTTTTAGTAACAAACCTCTTACCGTTGACATAATATGTAATAAACACTGATAGCAAATTTGATTCATCAAAGAGTTGGCTTAAAAATATCAGATGCATTTATGTTGTGGAAGGAGAGGAGAATATGTCAGAAGATTTTAACAATAACAACAACGTTGGTCTCTCAATTAACGGAGATATTGTAAATGCTTTGGCAAGAAGGATTGGCGAAACAGTCACCATATTTACAAAGAGCGGTGGAATGTCAGGCTGCGGATTTACAGGCGTACTTCTTGCTGTAAATAACTGCTTTGTTAAACTTATCAGCCAGATCGGTCCGGCACCGGGCTGTGCATTAGGAAATTCCTGCAGCGGCACACCTTATGCAAATGGAATAGGCTGTGGCGGTGATATGGGAGACAATATGAATAACGGTTATTCAAACAATGGATACCCCATAAGATCTGTAGGTTCTGTTACCGATATTCCTATAGACAGTATAGCAGCATTCGTTCATAATGCAGTTTAGTGCTATTAATGAAAGCCTTTACTATTCGAATAATAATTGAATAAGATAACTGGAACTGTAACCCCTCCAGACTGCACGTTCAAGCAGGCCGTCTGGAGGGGTTTTTGTGTATTTGGGTAGTGAACCAATATATTTTTAGTTTTAAAAGGAATAATTGCTGGTAATGTAGAATTATTGTAAGAGCAAAAGCATTAATTGTTATATTGAAATTATTTCAATACAAAACTTACAATGACAAATTGAATTACCGGGAGTTGAGGCAATGATTAAAAAAGAGATGATAGCGTTATTGCTTGCCGGAGGACAAGGGAGCAGACTTGGCGTCCTCACTAAAAATGTAGCTAAACCCGCAGTACTATATGGTGGCAAATACAGGATAATTGATTTTTCGCTCAGTAATTGTACTAATTCAGGTATAGACACAGTAGGTGTTCTTACTCAGTATCAGCCTCTTAAGCTGAATTCTCATATAGGTATCGGAAAACCCTGGGACATGGACAGAATTGACGGTGGTGTAACGATATTATCTCCGTATCTGAAAGCAGAAATCGGTGAATGGTTTAAGGGTACCGCAAATGCTGTCTACCAAAACATTCATTACATTGATAAATATTCTCCACGGTATGTAGTGATTTTGTCCGGAGATCACATCTATAAAATGAACTATTCAAAAATGCTTGATTTCCATAAGGAGAACAACGCAGATGCAACTATATCCGTTATAAACGTTCCGTACGAAGAGGCCAGTCGGTATGGCATCATGAATTGTCATGATAACGGGAAAATATATGAATTCGAAGAGAAGCCAAAAAATCCAAAAAGTACATTGGCGTCAATGGGCGTCTATATCTTCAACTGGGAAACCTTAAGAAAGTACTTGATAAAAGATAATGAAACTCCCGGCTCGGATAACGATTTCGGGAAGAACATAATTCCTTCCATGCTGGATGACGGAAAGAGCATGTGGGCATATCAGTTCTCAGGCTATTGGAGGGATGTCGGTACTATACAAGCTTTCTGGGAGTCCAACATGGATCTGGTCAGCAGAGTTCCGGAATTTAATTTATATGACCCTGAATGGAGAATATATACCCCGAATCCGGTCAAATCAGCACATTATATAGGTCCGACTGCCAGTGTCAAAAAATCTATGGTAGCAGAGGGGTGTCAGGTGCATGGAACAGTAATAAACTCGGTGCTGTTTCCGGGGGCTGTTGTTGAGAAGGGTGCTTTGGTAGAAGACTCTATTATAATGTCAAACACTATAATAAAAATGAATACTTCTGTTAAGAATTGCATTATAAGTGAATATGTAACGATAGGTGAAAATTGCAGGCTCGGAGAGGGAGAAGATATTCAGAATGAGTATAAGCCGGGTATATACAACTCAGGTATTACCGTAGTAGGAGAAGAGGCAAACATACCCTCAGGCGCAATTATCGGGAAAAATGTAATGATAGATATAGGCGCAGGCGCGGAGGATTTCACATCTATGACTGTGGAGTCGGGCAAAAGTGTATTCAAAGGTGGTGTTCACGAATGAAAAATGTAATGGGTATTATTCTATCCGGCGGTAAAAGTACAAAATTAAAAGAACTTTCTACTATGAGATCAACACCCGCAGTTCCTGTGGGAGGGAAATACAGAGCCATAGACTTTATACTTTCAAATATGGTCAACTCGGGAATTACAAACGTGGGAGTTATAACACAATACAGCTTCAGATCTCTGATGGACCATTTAGGTTCAGGCAAGGAATGGGATCTGGACAGAAAAAATGATGGCTTATTTATATTTCCACCTTTCCTGTCCGACGAGAGCTCAGGTTGGTACAGAGGAACTGCCGATGCCATGTATAACAATCTTACCTTCCTCAAAAGGAGTAATGAAGAGTACGTTGTAATTTCACAAGGTAATTGCATTTACACTACCACCTTTGATGAAATGCTTAAGACTCATAAGGACACAGATGCGGATATTACCATAATGTATCGTGAAATGAAGGATGTGCCCAGAGACGAACTGTCCAATCTTGGAGTTTTACAGGTTGACAGTAAGCAAAGAGTTATAGACTTTCAGGAAAAACCCATGAACCCCAATAGTCTTAACTGTTCACTTGGCACCTATATGATAAAACGTGAGCTGCTTATATCGCTTCTTGAAGAAAGCGTAGCTCACGGCTATTATGACTTCGTAATGGACATCATTATTAAAATGCTTCATAAACTAAAAATATGTGGATATAAATACAACGGTTACTGGAGAAGCATTTCCACTGTACAGATGTATTATAAATGCAATATGGAACTGCTGAATCCTGATATTAACAAAGAGCTGCTCGGCTCTGCTAAGATATATACTAAGGTTAAAGATGAAGCTCCAGCCAAGTATAATGAAGAGGCGGAGGTCAGGAATTCTATAATTGCAGATGGCTGTATAATAGAAGGGACTGTTGAAAACAGTGTGCTATTCCGCGGAGTTACAGTTAAGAAAGGCGCAGTAGTTAAGGACAGCATTATCATGCAGGGCAGCGTGGTGGAGGAGAATTCCACTCTGAATTATGCCATCCTTGATAAGGGTGTTACCCTGTCTAAAAACAGATGCCTTAAGGGCGAAGAAACCTGGCCCATAATAATAGGGAAGAATGTTATTGTGTAGTAGATAGTAGTTCAGTAGGTAGTAGTCAGTAGCTAGTAGTTAGTAGTTAGAAGTTAGAAGTTAGTAGAAAGGCATAAGACAGAAGGTTGAAGAAAAGCCGGTATAAGATGTACCCACCTGCAAGACAGGGAGTACGTCCTAAACCGGCTTATTTGCATATTGTAGTTATTCAATCTACTCATTATAAGCTTTGGTGCCGGGCAAAAAGCTGCATCCGAACATAATCAGCAGAGGTATGACAGGCAAATGATACCTTGATTGAACTTCCAGCAGCAGATAGGATAAGAAAATTCCGCCGAATATCATTAAGATTATTAAAGCATCATATCTTTTCTCTCTGAGGTTATAGAAACAGGCACAAAGCCCCATCAATAATATAAGGATGTAATAGGCCTGGGATATGCCGTAAAACGCTCTGGGATGGGATTTTACTGAATTTTCAATCTCCGATTGTCCTATTGGTGTTGTGCTCCAGTAGTAACCATAGTTTTCGTTCCCCCACAAAATATTTATTTTCTTATAAAAGAGACCAGGGAGTTTCTTGGTTTCTGAGGTTATCCGTTCAGCAGCTATTTCCCTTGATACAGCGTGAACCTTGTCAATGTCGAAGTGATTTTTCTCTATTATTGAAAAATCATCTTTATTAAACATCCCGTTGGATTTAAAATTAGTACCTATCATTAGGTTGAAACCCGAATCCGACCTTGTAACATCCACGCCTGTAACCTTCTGTACCGGGATATTTATCAGGTTTATTACTATAAAGTAGCTGATACCTACAAGAAGGATGGATTTCAACTTTAGCATGAAACTGCCGACAGCGTTGGCTCGGTATCGTTTGAAAACCAATATAAATACCGCAAAAACAGGCAGCAGTATCATTGCCATGGGACGTATAAGCTGAGCCAACGCGGTAAGTGTCCCGACGGCCAGCAGAATAAGGTTTCCATTTGAAGTTTTATAATTCTTAAAAGAATATTTATTGATAAATTTCAGGGTCAGAACTATAGCTCCTGTAAATAGAACCAGAAATAAGTGCTCTGAGGCAATAACAGAAGTGTACATGATGTCTGCCGGCCAGAGGGCAGTCAAAAGCCCTGCCAGTCTCGCTGCTCTGTCCCCGTAAAGTATTTTTCCGCCTGCGTAAACTATTAGTACCAGTAAGAGTGACATGATGACATTAAAAATCTTTGCGACCAGCAGGCTTGTCCCGAAGGCGGAGTACAGACCTGCCAACGCCAGTCCGAAGCTCATCTTGAAGGGGAAGACAGCATAGAAGTCCACAAAGCCTTTAAAGTCGCCGTGACTGGCGTTAATACCATAGTTGTGTAGATGAAGGAAGTCTGAATAGGGCTGTGTCTGGATGTAAAAAACCCATGCAAGCCTGGGAATAAGGGCGGCTACAATAAGAATAACAAGAAATAGTTTTAATGGAAGCTTACCCAGGAAATTAATCTTATATAAGCCCAGTATAAACACACCTGCAATAAATAACAGAGCGAAGCCGAAATAAAAGGGCAGCTGGAGGGTGGATGGGCCTGATTTAAAGGCTGCCATTAATACAATAAGTCCTAATAGCAGTACAGCACCCCAAACGATAATAAAATATATAGTATCTTTGATTTTTTTCAAAACAGCTCCTCCTTATATTTCCCTTTATATTTCCCTTAAAATTTATCCTTTTAGTTTTTTCTTTTAATTTAACCTTTTAATATTGGAGTCTCTTACCATTTGTATCTCTTACATAGTACCATATTTATGCATAAACCGAAAAGCATCCTTGTCAAAGTTACAGAATAGTTACGGGGAAAACCCGGATTTTTTTAAAAGAATAATAAGCCTATCAGATTGTAAGCGGTTGGTAAATTTAATATAAGATCAGTCAGGACAAGGCTTATATGCAAATGATTGAATCCTAACGCCATATAGGTTTACCATAATCAACCTCCAAGTGCAACAAACTCCATTACAGTAAGCTTACAGTTACTTTACATGATTATGCATTATGTTGACCAGTAAAAAATACGGGACTATAATGAGTACATGAATCAGGAACGCAATGTCTGCAAACCCTTGATTTTAATTAATACAAACCGGGGACTAATATATGAGGCCTTGTTTTTCCCGGTTAAACTAAAGGCCACAAAAAATCTAAGGAGGATTTGGAATGGGAAATTTTAAAAGGATTTCTGCTACCGTAGTTGCCGCTGCACTCGCTTTGACTACATACGTACCAGCATTTGCGGCATACGAGCCAGTCAACGGGAACAAAGCTAATGTTCTCAATCAGTTAGACCTTTACGCAGGTACTGACCCAATAGTATTTAAGCCTTCACTCGACACAAAATTAACAAGAGCACAGGGCGCAACATTGTTAACAAAAATATTCAACTTGGATGATGCTGCACTTGCATTATCAAAAGCTGAAACAGATGCAATTCTCAAGGACTTCGCTGATGGCGCAAAAGTACCTGAATGGGCAAGACAGAGAATAGCATACCTGGTTAAGAACGGTATGATGGCTGGTTCTTTAGACACTACAACCAAAAAGTTGTATATCAAAGCTGATGGAGACCTTCTCGGTGCACAGTTCGCAACATTGTTGCTCAAGCAGCTTGGTTACAACGTAGACAGCTGGAAAACAGCTATAGCTCAGCTCTCAGAAGTTGAAGGCGCAAAGGATATCGCAGATTACCTTTCCTACGCAACAACTTACATCTTAAGAGATCAGGCTGTTGGAATGATTTACGGGACACTTACAGCTGATTATGCAGCAACCGGTCTTGAAACAGTTATCGACAAGATAGTTACTGCTAAGCCAAGCGTAAGAGAAGTAGCTGAAAAGGCTGGACTTGTTAAGCCGGTAGCTACAGAATTAGCAGTTGAAAGTGTTGCTGCTAAAAACTTGAGAGAAATTGTTGTTACTTTTAATAAGTCAGTTGTAGTTGATGAAGCCAAAAAAGTAGCAAATTACGAAATTAACGACAATAATCCAGCATCTGTTACAGTATCAACAGATGGAAAGACTGTAACTCTCGTAACTTCACATGCAAATAAAATGGGCAACTATTCTAATAATGTAAAGCTTGAAATATTCAAAGCAGTTGGTTTAACAGCTGACAAGACAATTTCTGATATAGCTGCAAAGGATATAACTGTTCCTTCAATGGTTTCAGTTGAAGCAACTGGCCCAAGAAATATAAAGGTAACTTTCTCTGAGCCTTTAAATGAAACTGTTAGTGTTTCAAACACTGTAAATTCATTTAAGCTCGACAACGGTACAGTAGCGCTCGATTCCACATCAGCAAGCTACAACGGAAATGTATTAACAATAAAGACTCTTGGTGATTTAACTGAGGGGAACCACACATTGGCTATTAAGAATGATTCAGCTAATCTCCTGGTTGACTCAGCATCATACGGAGTAGCACCTTCAAGTGCAACATTTAATTACGTAAAAGATACTTCAGCATTAACAGTAACAGTAGTTGAATCAACTGAAACAACTGCTACAATCCAGTTCAATAAGCCAATTGATCCTGCAACATTAGTAGGCAACGCTGATGTTAAGTTCAGACATACTTACAATACTTCTACAAATGAAGTAACTGGAGCAGCAGTAACCAACTCAGGAGATGATCAGAAGTTCACAGTAACTTTCCCTGACAACAAACCATTTGCTCCTGGAGCAAGCAGTCTTTATATAGTATACACTAACAGCACTTCTGTTAAAGACAACTATGGTAACAAACTTGCTGAGGCTACTCTTACTGTAAATACTACTGCTGATTTAACCAAACCGGTTATATCAAAAGTTGATTTTATCAGCGCTACTTCTCTCGAAGTAACTTTCTCTGAGAAAGTTGAAGCAGGAGCAGGTGCTAACGGAGCGGAAAACAAGGCTCTTTACACTCTGAAAGATTCAACCGGCGCCGTAATAGCTATAAGCAGTGCAGCTTTTAAAGCTGATACCGGCAACAAAGTAGTAGTGCTTACAACTGCTACAATGAACGGCGGATCATACACATTAGCAGTAAAAGATATAAAAGATGTTTCAATTGCAAAGAACGGAATGGATGCAGTTACATTATCCTTCACAGCAGTTGATAAGGTAGCTCCTACTATTAGCAGCACTAAGCAAATTGGTGTTAATAAGATTAAGGTAACCTTCAGTGAAGCTATGGACGTTGCAACAATAACAGACAAAGCATACTGGAAGCACAACGCAGCTGATCTTAACGCTGATGATAAAATTGAAGCAGTCGATTCAAACAAAGCTGTTATTATTACTTTCAAAAACAACCTGAATCTGGCAGATGCAAATACCGACGGTATACTCGATAACGAAACTTTAACAGTAGCAAGAGTTAAGGATGTAGCTGGTAACTGGTCAGAAAATTTCTCTCAGATTCTGAGTGTAACAAAGGTAGTAAATGTTGGATATACTAAGGCTGAAATGACAGCAACTGACAAGATTAAGATTACAATCGAGGACGAAGTAATCAATGGTGCCACAACAAATGACTTTGAAGTAAGCTTTGACAATGGTACTACTTGGTCAGCAATTAGAGTAGTAGGTATGTCAGTATCAGTTGTTGACGGAGATACAATCCTCGAATTAACAACCAGCGCTAAAGCAACAAATACTGAAGCAACAAATGTTCAGGTTAGAACAGCTGGTGGCTTAGCAACAACAAGCGCAAAGAATGCATATGATACAGCATTACTCTTCACAGCAACATCAGTAGCAGATAAGGTAGCTCCTTCAATAGTATCAGCAGTAACAAAAGACACAAATGCGAACAACAAGATCGATACTATAGAAGTAACTTACAGTGAGGCATTGTATGTAGCATCTGTATCAGACGCTGACTTTACAGTAGAAGGTTATGAAATAACTGGTATAACTGTTGTTGGAAATGTTGTTAAGATTACAGTTAAGGAACTTGACGTAACTGATAACAATGCAACTCCTAAAGTAACTCAGGTTGGAGAAATTCAGGATGCACTGAAAAACAAGCTGGGAGCTCAGGAAGCAATTACTTCAACTGACGGAATCTAATAGGTAATTTAGTAGATAAAAGTTAATAATCCAGCAAAAATCCGAAGGATTTACTCCTTCGGATTTTTTTTGTGTTATTTCAGTTCTATTACAAATTCTTTACACTTAAAATGCCTATGTTGACTGAAAATTTTGCCAGTGATATAATACATAATGAAATCAAGATAGGTAAATTTAGCCAAAATGAAAATTTACTAAGTTTATCAACCTTGAAAAATTGGTTTAACGAGTCGGGCTATAAGGGATGAGGCGTAGCCTGCTCTGGAATTAAATAGCCCACCCGCTAACAAAATACACAAGGAGGATTTGAGAACATGAGAAATCTCAGAAAGTTAACTGCAGTTGTTATAGCTATAGCATTAGTGCTTACATCTATGGCTACTGTATTTGCAGCTGCTACTCCAGCTAACGCTGACAAAGCTGCAACTTTAAAAGATCTGGGCCTCTATGCAGGTAAAGATGCAACTAATCCTGCAGTTGGTTTGGAAGATGCATTAGAAGTACAACAATCATTAGTATACTTGGCAAATATGTTCGGCTACAAAGCTGACGCTGACAAGATGACTGATGATGAAGCAAGCAAAGCTTTAGCTAAATTTGCTGATGCTGATAAAATTGCTGGCTACGCTAAGAATGTAGTTGCTTACTCAGCTGCTAACGGTATCATAGCTGGTACTAAGACAAATGACGGTAAGCTCTATGTTAAGCCTACAGCTACTGTTACAGCTGCTAGATTTGCTACATTCATAATCAACGGTTTAGGTTATGAACTCGAAGGTTCATATACTGAAGCTGTTGCTCAGCTTGCAGAAATCAACGGAAACAAGATCGATGCTGCTGCTGCTGGTGACCTCACTAGAGATGCTGCAATCGGTATGATGTACGGAGCTCTTACTGCTAAGACTGCTGCTGGTAAAACTGTAGTAGAAAACTTGGTAGCTGCAAACGCTTCATTAAAGGCTGTTGCTGAAAAAGCTGGTCTTTTAGTTGACAATTCCGGTGCATTAGATGTAGCTAGTGTAACTGCTACAAATTTAAGAGAGTTAGTTGTAACTTTCAACAAAGCTGTAACAGATACTGACGCTGCTAAGAAGACTGCTAACTACAAAATAGGATCCAACAATCCTGAAGCAGTTACATTGTCTGATGATAACAAAACTGTTACTATCAGAACTTCAAGTGCAAACGCTATGGGCAACTACGGTACAGTTGATTTAACAATCGACAAGGCTGTTGGTTTTGCAGCAAACAAAGAAATCAAGGGTATAGCTATAAAAGATACTACAGTACCATCTGCTGTATCTGCAAAGACTACTGGTCCTAAGAACATTAAGGTTACATTGTCTGAACCATTAAAGACTCATAGCCCTGCTCTTACAGGATCTGATATAGCTAACTCACTTAAGATTGATAATGGATTAATAGCTATTGATTCCGGTAACACAACTACATCAGGTCTTGAAATAAACATCAAGACATATTCTGACTTAACAGAAGGATCACATAAGATTGAATTCTTAGCAGATAAGAGCTTATTAGATAATGCAGGCTACAAGTTGCAGGCTGCTACAATAACTTTTGATTATGCTAAGGACACATCTCCATTAACTCTTTCTGTTGTTGAATCCAATGAAACATCAGTAACTATTAAGTTCAACAAGGCTATTGATGCTACTACTCTCATTGGAAATGCCGATGTTAAATTCAGACACACTTACAATACTGACTTCAACCAGGTTACTGGTACAAGTTCAGGAGCTTCAGGTAGCATTGCGAATTCTGGAGATGACCAGAAATTTACTGTTACCTTCCCTACTGGTAAGCCATTGCCACCATCAACAGTAACTGTTTACATTGATGGTTATGACAAGGTTAAAGACAACTATGGTAACAAATTGACTACATCTTCATTTACAGTATCAACAGCTGCTGATTTAGTTAAGCCTACAGCTACTGTAGAATTCGTAGATGCTAAAACAGTTAAAGTTACATACTCAGAAGATGTTAAGAATGATGGCGGTGCAAATGCTGCTAACAATACTAACAACTACGTATTGAAGTGTGGTAATGATGTTAAAACTATAACTGGATTTGCATACGATCCAGCTGACAGCAAGAAAGTTATTAAACTCTTTACTGCTGAAGATGCACTTAATGGAACTACCTATACTTTAACTATAAAGAATGTTAAAGATACTTCAGTTGCTGGAAACCAGATTGACGAAGTAACTCTTACATTTACAGGTACAGACAAGGTTGCTCCTGCAATTGATTCTATAACTTTAGTTGCTAACGACAAGGTAAAAGTTAAGTTTACTGAAGCTATGGATGTACCTACTATTACTAGTAAGTCAATATACAAGCTCGATGGTAATGCATTGAAAGATGATGATAAAGTTGAAGCTGTAGATGAAAACAAAGCTGCTCTTATCACATTTAAGACTGCTCCAGCTGCAGGAACTCATAAACTTCTTGTAGGTTGGGTTAAGGATGTTGCTGGAAACTGGTCAAAACTCTACCAGGATGAGAAAACATTTACAGGCTTAGATGTTGCTAAGATTGGTCTTAAAGAATACCAGATCACTGGTAAGAACAACATCAAGCTTAAGTTTGAAGGAACTCTTAAGGATATGGTAGTTTCAGACTTTGCTTACTCAGTAGATGGCGGTACTAATTATACATCACCTAAGTCATTATCAGTAAGCGTAGCCGATGGAAATACTTATATTACATTGGTAACAAATGATCTTCCAAACACTACTGGCGGCGGAATCGCTGTTAAGTCAGTTAACAATGCTGACGGCGTAACCTTTGCAAAGAATGATTTTGGAACTACATTAAAATTCGACGTTACTACAGGTATTGTTGATAAGTGTGCTCCAGAAAAATCATCAATTTCATTCTCTACTAAGGGTGATGCTAAGGGTGACAAAGAAACTTTAGACAAGATATTTATCACTTACAGTGAAGATATCTACGCAGCATCAGTTCAGGAATCTGACTATACTGTAGCAGGTTATGAAGTTGATAAAGTAGAAGTTGCTGGTAAAGTTGTAACTATAACTGTTAAGAATCTTGACTACGGTTCATACTCAATCGGTAGTGAAGTTGAAGTTAAGGTTAAACAGGCTGGCGAAATCCAGGATTCTGCTAAGAACGCTTTAGGCGCTCAGGATGAATGGACATCAGCAAAGCAGAGAATAGTTGCTGCTCCATAATTTAGAACTACTTAAACCCCGGAGGATTTCCTCCGGGGTTTTTATTTTTGTAAGATAAACTTAATAAAAAGAATGTACAATGCTTTTGGTTTATATGATATTATAAATTCATAGGTGTTGTTAAATTATAGAATATTGCATTAAATATTCTATTTTGGTAAGACTTTATTCAAATTTAACCGTATAGTTGTGTATAGGAGGTCGTTATGAACAAAAGAAGAATACTATCTATGATAATGGCTATATTTATGGTGGCCTTATCCATGGCTAACGCTTTTGCTACTCAGGCACCCATTTCAGATGCTAATACAATGGCACAGGCATTGAATAAGCTAGGGATGATATCTGGGGACGGAAAAGGAAACTATAATCTTTCGGCTGCTTTAAAAAGAAGTGAAGCTGCAACCTTTGTTATTAGATTATTGGGGAAATACAACTATGTTTTAGAATACAAGGATAACTACATAAATACTGGTTTTGACGATGTGAAGCCAACAGATTGGTATGCTGCTTATGTCGGATACTGTAAAAGTAATTCCATTATAAGTGGTTTGGGACAGAATAAGTTTGGGCCAAAAGAGAATGTAACGGAAAAGGCATTTCTTGGTATGACAATGAGAGCTTTGGGGTACACTAGTGATGACTTTAGTTGGTCAAATGTTTATCAAAAGGCATACGAAATAGGACTTGTAACCGATGAAAGCTATATAGGCAGGGTAAATGATAATCGTGAGTATAAAAGAGAAGAAGTTGTAAAGGTCATGTATAAAGCACTTACTTTAAAAGTAAAGGGTACTGATACCACACTTATAAAGAAGCTAATTTTAGACGGTGCAATTGACCCACAGCTAGCAACAAACGCAGGATTTATATCCGATGAAACTCCAACAGCAATAACTAATACTAATGTTTTGGGAGAACAGTGGATTATACTTAAAGTTAACGAACAAATTAGACCGATAGGAGATTCAAATATCCAGATAAGCGAAAGTGACAATAAAGCTCCTTTAGGATTTAAAATAGTGCAGCAAACAGATACTGAGTTTAAGATCAAAACAGAAACTCAGAAATCAGGTGTGCAATACACATTAAAATTGCTTAATATTACCGATTTACAAGAGAATGTAGTCAGGGAAGTTTCAACTACGTTTAAGGGCTATGATAATAGACCTATAGAATCAGACCTCTTTAAAATTAGTAAGGTTGAGCAACGCTCAGGGAACGAACTTGAAGTGTATTTTACCCACCCCGTAAATATTAATGCTGAACAACCTGATTATTATCAGATACTTCAAGGGGAAACAATCATGGTAGACGGTAATAAGAATAATGTAACAGTTAAAGCTATAGAAGGAAGAAAGAATGTAGTTTTAGTTACGACAAAGAATTTTACTTACCAAGGAGATAATGAATATACTATTAAGATTAAAGGTTCTTTGATAAGTGCCTATGGTACTAATCTTGGTTTAGAGGCAGGGGATCAGAAAACTTTTATTGCGAAGTCTTTGTCTTCCGAAAAGTTCAAATTAATAGGTATAACATCTTATAACAGTAAAGTATTACAGTTGGATTTTAATAAACCACTTAATAAAGCTATCTCCGAAAACTTATATATTTATAAAATCTCTCAGCTTACAACGGGAACGCAATTCCAAGTGGTTAACGCAATTACTGCTGATAACCAATATGGAAAAGATTGCGCAGTTATATTAACTACGGCCAATAGTATGGATAGTAAGTTCGGTTATAGTCTTACTGTAGATTATTTAATAGATACCACTAGACAGGAGGTAATTGAAAAGCAGCAGTATTCGTTCAATCCTTCAACGCAAGCAAATTCGGATTTAAAGATAGTTTCAGTACTTCCGATTGATCAAAACTGCATAAAGGTTATGTTCGATAAAAACATAGATAAAAAATCAGCAGAAGATATAACAAACTTTACAGTAATAGGCTTGAACAATTCCTCATATGTAGTAAAACCGAAAAAAGCAGTCTACTCAGCAGAGGATCCAAAGTCTGTAAAACTATATATTGAGGCTGATAAGATTATGACTTCGGGATCTATGTATAAGGTAAATGTAGCAACGACGTTTATGGACTTTACCGGAACAAAAATATCTCTTCCATTGGAATACAACTTTATAGCTAATAGTGTAGTAAAGGCCAGACCTGAGATCACCAAGGCTGCGTTTATATCGAAAGATACTGTAAAGATTAGTTTTAGTAAAGATATTGCATTAGATATACCTAACATTATGACTAATAATTACTACATTGAAGTACTAAATGAAGATAGTTCAAAGAGAATGCCTTTAGCTATAAACTATTTTGATAATAATGTAGTAGTACTAAAGTTTGATAAAGTAGATTTAACAAAACAGTATGTTTTCAAATACTACAAAATTAAGGATATAACAGGAGATGAGTATTCCGGTGAACAGTTAAACACTGCTATTGTCCAGGGACAATAATTAAAATAAAGGACACTCTTCGGAGTGTCTCTTTTAAAATAAGGGGGTAAAAATGAGAAGTAAAATTATTAGTTTATTTTTGGTTGTGTGTTTACTTACAATAATACCGGTCAAATCTTACTCAAAAGATATTGGGCAGGATGGGATCCTCCAGCTTAAGCTAGAGGATGCATACATAAAGTCATTAAACAAATCAGAACAAATCGCGAAGAATGAAAGGGATTTATTTGTACTAACAAAGCCTTATGGTGCAGCTAAGATGATACAAAATAGAAATCAATATAACATGGAGGAACAATTTGGTAGACTATACGAGAAATTAAATAGTGGAGAGTTTCTCCAGTCCTATGAGCAAGGTGAATTAGTAATGTACTACTCTATTTTCAAAAATACAAATATCTTTTTAAATAAGCAATTAAGTCCTCAAATCTACCCCGATGAGTTCCCTAATTGTGATGTATGGATCCCCATGATGCAAATCAGGATAGCCAATGAATTAGTTAGAATAAGGACTATTGATGCTGTAAAACAGTTGTTCGACAGTATTTTAAGTTTGGATGACCAAATTGGAATTTTAGAGGAATTAAATAAAGTCTCAGATTTTGAGAATAAAGAAGCTATAAAGAATTATGAGTCCGGCAGCATATCTAAATCAGATAAAGTTATAATAAACAAAAACCATGAGTCAAATAAATTGGAACTGCTCAAATTAAGAAGATTAAAAGAAAACTCTTTAAGGCAACTAAAAAATATTACTGGGTTAAGTTTGAATCAAAACGTACAGGTTGTGCCGTATTTCATAACAGATCAAGATATAGAGATTCCGAAGTATGAGGACTCACTGGAAAAAGCATTAATCAACAGAAATGAAATAGCCTTATCAAAAATGAATCTACTAGCGACCGAAATACAATTGAAAGCTATTAAAGAATATGCGATTCTACTTCCCGATAGTGAAGAAATCCAAATGAAAAAGCAGGAAGCTATTATGAGGGTTGAAGAACTACAAAATGAAATTGCAGAAAATAAAAATAATGTGTTGATTGATATAAATAAATTATACGGGAACGTAGAATATCAAAAGAATATATTAGATATAGAAAAATCGAACTTCGAATCAGCCGAAAAAAATAAGAATAGTTCAACTATAAAATATAAGAATGGTTCTTTGAGTAAAATTGATTTAGCGAAAATAGAAATTGAATATATGAGATCTAAAGCAACGTTCGAAAAAGCTAAAAGGGATTTGGTGTATTCAATTAGTAAATTGAAAACTGCATGTGGATTAGGTTAAATTTAATTGAAATGAGGAGAAGTAAGATGAAAAACGTAAAGAAATTTATTGTATACATGTTAACTTTAATTATGGTTATAGCGAGCAATACTCTACCAAGTAGTGCAAGTCCTGAAAAGCCGATAGAAGTAATAACTCTTGATAAGGCTTCAGAAATGGCAATCAATAATAGTACTAAGTTAAAATTGTATGATGAGAAAATTAGTAATGCTGAAAAGCGCTTAAGTTATGCTGTTAGGGTTGCAGAAATAAGAAAAAATGACTCCTGGCACACCGATGAGTATCGAAAAGAGGTAAAAACAGCATTAGAACTGACTCCTGTGCAAAAAAGAAATATTTTGATGGTCCTAAAGTTACAAAAGTCTGAAGAGGAAAAGTCAATTAGGATTAATGTAGCTAAAAATTATTATGACTATCTGTTAAAAGAGACTCAGATCAGTGATCAAGAAAAAGCAATAGATAGAATTAAGAAAAATATAGAAACAGTTAAGGTTCAGCTAACCAAAGGTCTAGTAACAAAAGACGCCCTGGAGAAAACAGAGTTAACACTTAAAACTGCTGAACAGCAGTACTCAAAGCTGCAACGAGATCTTGATAGTATTTGTATCCAACTTAACTCAATGTTAGGAAGACCAATAAAAACAGAAATTAGGTTGCAAAGTACAGTTATTCCAGTAAAAGACTCAAATTTTGAACTTGATAAATTAATAAGTATAAAAAAAGCAAATAGTTCTCAAGTTTTGCAGGCCGCCAATAGTGAACAAGAGGCGAGAATTGAGTTTGATATTGCAAACTATAGTTCAACAAAAGAGATTCCTGATGGAGTAGATAATGCTAAAAATAGACTTTTAGACTCATCAGCAGACTACAAGAAAACAATATCAGATATTGAATGCAATGTATTGAATGATTATAATACGCTACAAAATCTAAGAGATGACATAGAAATCTCTAAGTATAAGGTAGAGGTTAAAAACATTGAGTATCAAAGAGCTAAGATTCAATACGAAAGAGGAATTACTGATTTTATTAAATATAATGACGCGCTGCAAAGCTTAGAAAGCGTGCAGATGGAGTATGAAAATGCTAAGCTGGATTACTATGTAGCGTATGAGAAATTTGTAAACTAAAAGAAACGGGATATAAGCTAATAACTTATATTCCGTTTCTTTTAGTTTATATACTGTAAGCGTCAAATAAAAAGGTGCATTGTTTTCCAAATATTATCCGTGAGATAATCTCCAATATACACTAGATCACACTTAAGTTACTTAAGGTTCTTTAGGTGTTTAAGGTGTTTTAGAGTACAGTCTAATCTTTGGAGGAATGCTATGGATCAGTTAACAACAGTATCTCACGAATATATGTTAAGCCTCTGGACAACTAGAATAAAAGAATGCAAATCAAGTGGAATGACCGCCGTCGCATGGTGTAAGATTAATAATATCGGAATTAAAAACTACTATTACTGGATGAGAAAGATTAAGCGTGAAGCATTTGAAGAATTCTCTTTAGGTCATAATGATAATAATTCTTCGGTTACGGCT
>JAEWOH010000005.1 GCA_023460955.1 Bacillota bacterium
CTTTTCAAAGTTCAATACTTTTTACTTCAGTTTTTCATAGATTAGTTAACACTATCACTTTTTTGAATCGTACCAAGGTTATTATCCTCATAATAGAAAAATTAAATACATTAATCAATGCGTTAAAAAGCTAAAGAAAAAGAGGACAGAATTTATATCCTCTTTTTCCGGGTATAATTTAAATTAAAGTGAATTACGGATTTACCAGCCTTGATAAGGCATCGTTAATTTTTGATACTCTATCACCATTGGTCAGAACTATCAAATAATCCCCTGCATTAAGTACCGTGTCTCCTTTTGGTATTATTTCCTGCTCACCGCGTCTTACTGCTACTAAAAGGCAATGAGAGGGCCAATTGATATCTTTTATCGTTTTTCCGTCCAGTGTTGAACCCATACAAATGACAAATTCAAGAATGGATTTGTGTTTTCTGTCCCCTATAATCTTTTCTTCTCCCTGATTTTTTAGTATCCTTTCAAGTAGTGCTTCATATATAGGTTTTGAGCCTAAAAGGTCCGCCACTATGTATGCAGTTATAGCGGTTAAGGAGATAGCTAAAAGATGATTAAAAGAGCCTGTCATTTCAGTTATCAGTATTATACCTGTAATTGGAGCCCTGACAACTGCTGTAAAATAGCCGGCCATTGCCAGTATAATGAAGCTGCTAATATATGAGCTATCCAAATTGAATATATGTGTTGCAGCATACCCGTATATACAGCCTATTAATGCACCTATTGACAACAAAGGCAGAAATATTCCTCCGGGTGCACCTGAACCAAAACTAACCATAGTAAAAGTAAATTTTGTAAGTAGTATGACCGTTAAAAATACCAAGGTGTAATTACCGTCTGACAAAAGTTCTTCTATAAGTTCATGCCCTCCGCCCAGCACCTGCGGCAATACAAATCCCAAAACTATAGATATCAGCAAAGGAATTATTATCCAATATTTTTTTGGAATTAATTTTATCCTGTTAAATAATATTTGAGTCCTTATAATGGTTTTATTAAACAAAACCCCCATAACTCCCAATATCGCGCCTAAAATCACAATAAAAAAATATTCCTTTAGTGGCAGCACCGATAAATTATTAAGCTTAAACACCGGCTTCAGACCGAAAAAACCACTGGAAACATAATCGGCAGATAATGCTGCAGCTAAGGATGATAAAAGAACCAAAGGTGAAAAATTCTTGTGAACCTCTTCCAATGCAAACATTACCCCTGCCAATGGAGCGTTGAAGGCTGCAGCAAGACCGGCACTTGCTCCGCTTGTTATAAGATACTTTTCTTCCAGCTTTATTCTTTTAAATACCTTACTGAAGCCTTGTCCTACAGCTGCACCCAATTGAACCGATGGGCCCTCTCTGCCCAGGGACAATCCCGATCCAATTGCCAGAACTCCACCTGTAAACTTACAGATGATAACCTTCCACCAGGTCATTTTAAGCTTTCCAAGCAAAACACCTTCCACTTGAGGAATACCGCTACCGCTTACCATAGGTTCATATTTTGTTATTTTCCCCAAGATTATTCCAATAATTATGATAACTCCTACCCAAAACGGAATCAGATAATGATGATCTGATAAAATGCTATAAATAGATTGCAATATTAACATAGCCTTTTCCAGAGAAAACCTGTATAAGACGATTAGAAAACCGGAAAGAACTCCTATCGCTATCCCTTCGAAAACCAGTTTTAATCTGAAGCTATGCCAATGTAAAAGAGTATTAGATGTATTATGTTTGTTTTTTGATTCCATTGAACTGCCCCCATTAGAATGAATTAACTAGCTGTCAATATATAAAGTTGGATATTGGTTTGCAATTAAATTATTATATATTAGATTGTCAGTCTATTCAACTTTACAAGGCAGCTCAACCTGTATAGAAAGCTGTCTGCCCTGCAGAGCGGCGCTTACTTCCCCACCCATTTGCTCTGACAGCAGCTTTACTATAGAAAGGCCTAAACCTGTGGAAGCTTTGCTTCTTGCTTTATCCCCGGTATAAAAACGGTCAAAAAGTCTTGTTGCGTCAATATTTTCGGGAGAGGACACAGGATTTTCAAAGACCATTTTTCCTCTCTGAGTACCTGAAATAGTAACCTTGACATCCCCTGACGAGTGGACCGCACAATTTCTGATAAGATTCTGAATAATTCGTGTTGTTAATTCAAGGTCGGCTGTAACAAATACCGGAGGTGCCTCTTCAAGTATAACAGCAATACCCTTGTCCTCCAAAACTGAAACGGAAGTCGCAAGGCATTCTGTAACAAGATTGGTAAGGTTAATTCTTTCAGGATTAACCTTAAGTTCTGCATTCAGAAGGTACGAATATTGAAAGAATTGTTCAATAAGATTGCCTAATTCATCAGAATACTTCTGAGCAGTTTTAAGCTTCTTCTTCTGAATTTCGGTCAGTCCATCCCTTTCCAGAAGCTGCTGATAACCTTTAACAGCTGTTAGTGGAGTCCTCAAGTCATGGGAGATATTTGCTATAAGTTCTTTAAACTTTTTTTCCTCCCTAACGCTTTCAAGACGGAGGGTCTCCTCCGCCTTCAGGCATTTGTTGATATTCGATGTGAGTTTTGTAAGCTGACGATTTATAAATTCCACACTAACCGGCTGTCTTGTATCAGTTGTCAATCGTCTGTCCAGCTGACGGTTAATACTGTGAAGCTGCCACTGGACAAGGGCTACATACGATAATAGTATAATAATTAGTAATGATAAAACTCCTACTGCCAGTGCCACCTTTACTCAGCTCCTTAAATTAATTGATGTACCTATCTAGAATATTTATTTTACTGATTTATTTAAATTACTTATTTATTTATTTTACTGATTTATTTATTTTACTGATTTTTTATTATTCTTATTTCTACTCAACCGGAACAGTTAATTTCCTTATACAACTGTTATTTTATTTCAGCTTTTCTGAATATGGCGAAGCTTATAAAAAGCATTGCAGAAATAAACACTGCACTTATAAGTAATGCTTTAACAACATCTCCGGTACCGGAGCCTATAGTTAACAAAACATATTTACCGTCATAAGGTGTTACCGAAAAGATTTTCTTCAGTAAAGCTGAGCTCTTCAAGTTCATTAGCTGCGCAAATAATATTGTTAAACCATAATATATAACTACTACAAATACAGGTTTTCTGAGTAAAATTGCCAAAGGCATACAAATGCTTAACTGAGCTATATAAACAATTGCAAATGTAAGCATAACAAGCACAAGTTTAAATACCTCGGAGGTCTGAAGAGTCATTTTGGAACTTTCACATAATAAGTTCAGAAAGCCAAGTCCCACTTTTCCCATACTAAACTCGTTACCGGAACTTACTGCCACAGTCGTAGCTATTACATATGGCAGCAGTATAAAAGCAATTGCGAAGAAAAAGGAAAGCGCCTTGCTGACAATAATTGCTGCTCTGGTGCTTCCGCTTGTAATTGCAGCATGCACTGTTTTGTTTTCAAAATCACTGCATATAAAAATTCCTGCTACTGCAGCACCTAAAATGCTTATCATATTCATATCAGAGAATAAAAACCCAATGCCTGTGGATTCCAAGCTTACTTTTCCTTGTGGTATCATATACGCAATAATTGTCATTGCTGCTGAACATAAAACGGTTATAATAAACAACACCTTGATAGCTGAAGATTTATACATTTTAAATATATCTGCCTGAATCATATTAAGCATTGTGGTCACCCCCGATAATAGAAATAAAGTAGTTTTCAAGTGTATCGCCCTGAATTGAAAACTCTGTTACTACAATCCCGCTGTCAGCTATAGCCTTAGCAACCTTTTCTTTTTCGTCAAGGTAATCATAAAGCTTGACCATCCTATCCGGCATTACTTTGTATTTTGTGGTGTTAAGCTGCGTTTCCAGAACACTTACTAATTTTTCAGGTTGACCACAACCGATAAGAATGTGGTGTTTGCAGCTTTCATCAAGTTCTGCCTGGGTAATGGATTGTTTTACCTCACCGTTATGGATAATAATATAATCAGTTGCAACCTGATAAAGTTCAGGCAGGTTATGACTGGATATAAGGATTGTCATCTGTCTTTCTTCGGACAGCTTATTTATTAACTTTCTTATTTCTACTACGCCAAGCGGATCTAATCCATTTATTGGCTCATCCAGTATCAGAAGTTCCGGATCACCAAGGAGCGCTATGGCTATTCCTAACCTCTGTTTCATTCCTAAAGAGAAATTTTTTGCTTTCTTCTTTCCGGTATTGCTTAAGCCCACCAGTTCCAACAATTCCTTTTCAACGTCTGTGTTCGGATTTCCACGGATAATTCTGTGATATCTGAGATTTTCCTGCGCTGACATATAGGGTATTAAGCTTGGGTATTCTATCATCGCTCCAATACGTTTTCTCTGTTCCTGCAGTTTTTTACTGTCTGAGTCTCCAAATAATTCTATACTTCCTTCTGTCGGAAATGCCAATCCTGTTATTAAACGCATCAGTGTGGTTTTACCAGCACCGTTTTGTCCTATCAGGCCATATATTTTTCCTGCTTCCAAGGATATTGAGACCTTATTCAGTACATCCGCTCCGCCATATTTTTTATTAAGGTTGTTTGTTTTTAGTACATATTTTATCATCTATAAATCTACCTACCTTTCTGCCGGTTATTACGTTATTAATTGCAATATCAATCTTTATATATAGTGTAGCTATTAAAGGTTTAGAAAAGGTTAAGTATAGGATAAAATTTGTTAAGATTTAGATAAGAATTATCCGCAGAAGTATAAGCACTTAAATTAAGCAAGGGTATACTAATCTTTATAAAGCCTGTACCCCAGTCCCCATACTGTTTCTATGTATTCTATATCCGGATTTGCTGCTTTGAGTTTACTCCTGAGATTGCTCAAATGAGTCTTTACAGAATTATCATCGCCCAAATACGTATCCTGCCATATTGTTTCGTATAAATTTGCCTTGGTAAATACCTTACCCTTGTTTTTAATCAAGAGTTCTAAAATTAAGTACTCTTTGGCTGTTAGTTCAAGCTCCAGATTATTTACGGTTATCCGTTTGGAATTTTCATCCACAACCATATCCCTGTATTGCAGGAGTTTCTCCTCTTGTCCGTGTTTTCGGAAACGTCTCAGAATGGCTCCCACCCTGGCAACTGCCTCTCCAAGATCAAAGGGTTTGGTTATGTAATCATCAGCCCCCAGTTTTAGGAGATCAATTTTTGTTCCTATCATATCTTTCGCCGATATAATAACAACTGGTATGTCCGAAAACTCTCTAACTTCTTTTAGAATTTCATCCCCGCTTTTATAAGGAAGCATTATGTCCAGAACAATAAGATCATAATTCTGTGTCTTAATTTCTTTTAGCCCCTCAGTGCCTGTGTAGGCTGAAGTCACATCATAGCCTGCATCCTGAAGAATTTCAGAAAGCATTTTATTTACATCTTTGTTATCTTCTACGATTAATATTTTCTCCATATATATCTCCGTTAGTTAAAATGTACTTGTGTAAAAATACAGTAATTTTTCTAATTTACCACAGCCCTAAAAATGAATTTTCTTGCACCCTTCCCTGAAAGTAATTTTTTCTGCTGAGATAGTAAACTCTACAAGTCGGTCCACGTTATTGTTTATAAGAAGCAGTGCATGAATCTCGTACCTGCCGTTTATATAGTAGACTTCCTCATACAACCACCAGGTTTCTTCAAGAGGATGCTCCTGCTTAATTATCTCGTAATTTTCAAACCGGATCTCTTCTATATTTGTAAAGCCTCCAGAATTATCTAGTAAAAGCACTAATTCTTCCTTGGACTGCCTTACTTCTTTAATAATACAATCGTGGAAATTGATATTTGCAAATACATATTTAGCGTCCTTTTTTAGCTTCAGTATTTGCTTGTCATAATATTCCCTGTATCTTTCCCCTGTGGATTCTATATTCTCCCTGTTACTTTCACAAAACTTTGTAACCGCTGCTATAACGGACTTAGAAGCCATTCCCAATGCAAACACTCGACGGTCTGCTATCATATCTAAAATATCCTGAGGAAACATTTTTCCAGCTTCCTCAAGCCTGTATTGGAAACGCTTTTCAAAATTATCTGTTTCTTTGCAAACATCGTAAGTTTCACGTGTATCAAATTTTACTTTGGCAGCCTCACGATTTATGCGGTACTCTTCCTTTAGCTCAAGTATTTTATTTTCAGTTAAATCCTCGGGCAAAAAATTAGTATTCATCTCTTCCGGAAATACATCCTCAAAATTCACCGCAGCAACATCTTTTTGCAACGTAAGCCACTCATTCAGTTTTTCCTCATAAAGTCGCTGAATGTATTCCTCGGAAAAACTTTCAGCCTCTGCCGATTCTTTTAAAGTCAGATGCCCAAAAGTTTTTTGGCATAATTGGTACCACTCTTTTGTGAAGTATTTCATAGATCTATGTCTCCTATTGTTGATAATCCCTATAGTGGGTCATACTTTTCGTTTGTAGAACATGTTACATCATTTTAAATTATTAAGGTCTTTCACCCTAAGTTCTACTTTGCCACAAATGGTACAAAAATAGCAGGTTATCCTGCTTGAATTATCGTTATAAATTCATTTTTATATAGGCATCATTCCAAAGTTGTACTTCTATATATTTGTTTTGTTTGTTAAGTTCATTTAAGAACGAACCCACATCACTAGTAGTTTGGTATATATACATGAACAGTGCATCTTTATTGAATGGATTCATTCGTTCTTCAGAGTCCATCTTTGACATACTGTCGCCATACGTAAAGCTAATGTCAAAAGGATCAATATCCTTTAACAATATTTTTGTTATTACACCATTTTCGAACCAATGTTTTAAATAATCGCTCTCTCCTAAAACAAAGTATAATGGGTGGGAGCTTTTGGGTCTTCCGCCTATTTCAATAAATGAATTATACAGCCATTCCTCAGTACGTACTCTTTTTTCATAATAACCTTCAAAGTCTCTATCAGTAAATCTGCTAAATGAATTAAAGGATGTACTTGCATATTGGGAGTAATTTTGGGCCAGTGAAAAAGCTTCTACTCTCGGCACACTAGTAATACTATGCATTGGTGAACATCTCTTGTCACAATAATTTGTTATATATAGCTCTTCTATCACTTTAACCCTCCACTAATGCTATCCTGATACAACAATTCCAAATAATGTTACCATAACTAATACTATATCTGGATAATACCATAGTCAAGAATTAATCTTTTATAGTACTATTCAGTTTTAATTATGAAATGCTTATTTGAACTATACCTATGAGACGTAACCACATAAAAATATCGAGTTTATAACAACAAAAAGCGCACATCCTATTAGCAGAATGTGCGGTAATTAATATTTTTTTCAGGTCCAACAAGATATTTTTTTATAGGAAATAGTTCTTTCTTCACAACCATTTTTTTATCAATAAATCCGCATATGGTTTAAGATTTTCTTTGTCATTAAATACAGATTGAGGAATAACTCAATTACAATTATGCTGATACTGTATAATATATTTTATGTAGTAATATTTAATACTAAAATTCCTTTTTCATTAATAACAAATGATACTCATTTTTGCCGATCATAACCATTTCGCGAGAATATTGAGTAAAACCTCTTTTTTCATAAAATGAGACAGCGGATTTATTTATTTCAAGAACCCCTAACGTCAAAGCCTTTTTTCCGTTTAACTTTGCGAAATCTTCCGCCTTATTCATAAATTTGGAACCAGCACCTAGACCTTTAGAACTCTTAAGCAGATACAATCTGTCTATCTCTAGAAAATCCGGTTTCAAGATGTACTTCATATATCCTACAACTTTATCATCAACATAACAAAACAAAAAGTGGTTCGATACATTGTCAAGCTCTTTTTTTAAACTATGCAGGCAATACTTGTTCTTTACGTATTCCTTGACATCTTCGTTGTTAAGCAAATCAAAAAATGCTTCTACATATGCTGTTTGGCTTATCCTTTGCAATTCATTTAAGTCATTAAGATTGCAATTTCTAAAATACTCCATTTATATTGTATTCCTCCCTGTATGATGTCACAGGTCTTATGTCCTGCCAATTGCCAAGAAAAAAGAAATCATTAACTAATGTAAATAAGACATAGTTCACGAAGTACTATTTACCAAGAACTATCAAGTCACCAAGTGTCTTAAATCCGTTTTTTTCATAGAATTTTTGCGATGGATAATCTTTTTCTGTGTTTAATATCATGCCATTTAAGCCTTGCTTTTTAATATCTTCTTCTATTTCTTTTAAAAACCAGCTACCAATACCTCTACCTTGCATTTCGTAACTAACGCAAAATTCATCAATATAATATTCTAAGCCCTTTATCCATGGTTTTTTCATACCTATGCTCAGAGCTACCATCTTATCTTCATATAAAGCTGCATAACCTATAAAATAATTATTATTTAAATGATTATTAAAAAACTTTACTACTTGTTCTCTTGATTCATAAATATCATTCCATGGTTCTTTAGTGAATGTATCAATATACAAATCCACACAATCCTCGATCAATTGTTTAGTGATTTTTATTAAATTAAATTTTTCCATATTTGCTATCCCCCATAACTTGTTATCTCTCTTTACATCATAATATTATCTAATTCCAATCTATCAAATACTATTATATCAATACTTCATATGCAGTGTTTTAGGATCAAATACCGAACTGTTCAGTTTTCAATGTTCAGTTTCTTGCTGCTCTATCCCGGTTTATTACGAACAGGCAACAAAAACGCACTTTCATTTACTGAATAATACTGTACTTAATTTGCCTATTTTGTTTTGGTCATATCAAAATGTAGTCTTGCGTCTTTGACACTTATGTAAGGTTGGCGTTCTTTTATGTATGCATATTCCGGATACTTACCCATTAGGTTACGAAGCATACAGAAAATTACAGGGTGAATCGTTTTATCATGTTCGCTGTTCATAACCGCACTTTTGGTTGTCAGCCAGGACATAATTTCACCTTTATACTTGTTTATTTCAGGCTCAGCGATCTCAAATTGCAGTTCGGAAAGACAAAGCCAATAATACCATTTTGCAAACCATGGGCGTTTTCTATCCCCAACATGTTTGTTATAATTATCAATCCTGCTTTTTATCCAATCTGTTTCCTTAGGTGCAACCGCTTCAAGAAAACGTAATACAATGAGCGATGTATCAAAGCATTCCCCTACCCCGTCCTCGAAGTTACCAAAGCAAGTGGTTTTCAGACGTCCAAGAGTTTTTCTTACCATTTCCATTACTGTAGGGTTATTTGGCGCAAGAATATGAAGTATACGAATAACTTCAAGTTCGTACATATTAGCAGAGAAAATATGAGTTTTTGGTCTCTGATTATAAATGGTTTTGAGTTTTACCCCATCATTGTTTGGTGGGATAAAAAAAATCGGGTACATCTGCCGCCCTTCCTCGTCAATGTTATTAGGAAACTTAACACTTTTATAAAACCTCTTAGCCTGTTGTGGTTCGGTTTGTGCCGATAATAACTGACCTACAATACTATCTTTTTGTGAGTCAGTTAGGCTTCCACCTTTTATTAAATAGTGATTGATTTTTATCATAAGTTCATAAGCATTCATCTATTATTCATCCAGTAAAAATATTATTCACTTTATTCCAACAACCAACTTTGTTAATTTCAAAGCCTACTTGACGATTATTTATTGCGTTCTTTTAAGAAATATTTCGTAATGCAAATATTTATATTTAGTCTACAATGAAAAGCTTAGCTCCCTTTTCGGTATATGAACGATGTGGATTAACATTATCCGCCACATGATAACTAGTTCCCGGTGTTAAAGTAAATTTTCTGCCGTCTTTAAGCTCAGTAATTAATTCACCGGCTAAGCATAAAAGTACATGGCCCCGATTACACCAATGATCTGCTAAATACCCGGGTGTGTATTCGACCATACGAACACGTATATTACCCATTTCAAAAGTACGCCAATAAGCTTCTCCTGTAACCCCTGAATGTATTATTGGTTCTATTGTAGACCAATCAATTGTACAAAATGGTACATCTTCTATTTTCATATACTCTACCAACTCCTTTTTACTTTCTTGCGTATAATATTCGTTCTTCTAACCATTTTGCTACGCCGTCATTGTCGTTAATGTCACATATGTAATTGGCAACAGACTTAACTTTTTCTATAGCATTTTCTACAGCAACACCAACGCCGCAATTTTTTATCATTTCTAAATCATTAATATCGTCACCAAAAGCCACAACCATATCTGTACTAATATTATAATAATCGGAGACAGCCTTAATTGCATTCCACTTTACAGCATTACCATTAGCGAATCTATATAAATTTTCACCGGTGTAGCGCAATACGTCTAGCATTGGGTAATTTGAAGCTATACGCTCAACAACGTGAGAATTAGATGTGACTAATGATATTTTTAAGTAGCTTATATTGTTATTTGACGAAAAGTCAAAATATTTATAATGGAATGAATCTGTATCTGACGAGTTTATTCTATTGGTGTAAGCAACGGATTCATTTATTGCGTGAACGTATGAAATCTCAGGCTCCTGCAAGCATTCATTTATCAGTTGAGAAGAAATATCAGCAGGAATATCAAAACGAGAAATAATTTCTTCCCCTGCATATGAAACCGCTCCTCCATATCCAATAAATACATCAGGAGTAAACTGGTCAAGAAACCTTGACGCGGCTTGTGTTGATCTAGCTGTTGCAAAAGCAATCTTAATTCCTTTATCTTGGTATTTCATAAGTGTGGAAATAGTATATTCAGAAATAGATTTATCACCTCGTAGTAGTGTATTATCTAAATCTGTTACTATCATCTTTATCATTATTTACCTCACAATTAAGCAATAGTTCTCTAATATTTTTCATTTGTCTCTTTACAAATAGATGAAGTATTTTTACCTTAATTTTTATTGGAACTATTATCACTATACAAAGCTCCCCAAAGCAATAAAAGCAAGCCCATTGCAATAAGTATTAATCCGACCCATATTGGCAGCATTAAATCGTAATTTGATATCGTACCCCAAAACTTTCCTAAGGAAGTTTTCCATCCTGATGTTTGTGATACGTTCAAAGCCCCGACAATAAATGCACTAACATAAAATATAGCCCCGGTAAAAATAAACCCCAGACCTGCTACTATCTTTTTCATAATACGCTCCTTATTGAACTTGCCAATTTTACAATATCATATTCTTAAGTTCTACAAAATCATTAACCATATTGCCGGTATATTGAACATTTCTGCTATTAAATAAAACCGTATTCATTTTTACCTTACCAGCAACCTCTAAATTCCCTTCTCTATCATCTACATAAAAACAATCTTCTGCACTACAACCTAATTGCTCGATTGTCAAATGGAATATACGCTCGTCCGGTTTTTGAATTTTCAAATCACCGCTAATACTAATCACATCAAAAAATTTATTTATATCAAATTTTTCACGGATATAATTACTCCATCTACTTGAATCATTCGATATAATAGCTAACTTATACTGATTTCTTATAGCAGTAACAAAATCCAAAAAACCATCGTTTAGTTCTATGGTGTCTAAATATTCCTTTTCAATTTTCTCCAAATCACCTTGAAATCCTATTGCCTCCCATACCTCTAATGATGTTAAATCTCCTACATCGGCTTTAAACCAAGGTGTATATATTTCTTCCGGCTTCAAATCAGGAAAAGTCTGTTGAACATATGGAACAAAATCATCTCCTGTTTGCTTTACTATTACTCCATACATATCTAATACAATTGCTTTCATGTATAGTATCCTTTTCTGCAAATTTATTTTTAACATTTTAATTACGAACAAATAAACAACACTTTTTATTTGGGTACTGCTTCAGAAGCCCATAGCTCTTTTTACTACTTCCATTTGTTCAGCTGAGGTCAACATTTCTAAAAGTTTAAATGCAACTCCTGCAGCAGTCTCCGGGCAATAAGATGTAATGATGTTTTTATCCACAACTATCGGTTCATTTACTACTATTACACCAAATTCTTCAAGTTGCTTTTGTCTGTAACAATCTTTCAAATGATAGGTCGTAGCCCTTCTTCCTTTAAGTACCCCGCTTTTTCCGACTGGAAGTGCACCAACACATATGGTTGCAATTATTTTACCATTTTTATCAAACTCTCGGATGAGATTTAACAACCTTTCATTGTATGCCTCTTCATAAAATCCAAATTCTTCAAATCCACCTGGTATTGCTAATGCATCATAGTCATTAACATCTATTTCTTCAATTGTTTTCTCAACTAATATAGGAATATTGAAGGTACTTACAACTTCCTTTTTAAAACCGCAAGTTACAACAGGAACGTCATATCCGTAGTCATTTCTTGCCCATCCCATAACATCAATAAAAGGACTAAACTCCATTGTTTCAAATCCTTTTGCTAAAAACAGTAATGTTTTCATAGAAGCTCCTTATGTAAAATAATTCATTTATATCTATCGGCATAAAAGACCGCAATTCATTTAGCTGAATAGCGTTAGAGATTTTAGGATTTTAAGTTGCTAATGCTTTTGTTGTTTGTCTTTTTTATATTGAGTTATGCTAATAAAGATATAAGTTATACCTAAAAGTGTAAATGTGGCTCCTAAGAAATTTTTTTTATCAACCAGATACATTACACCAACAAATATAAAGCAAATACTTGAAAACAACCATAATATCCATCCTTTTATATTCAAGCCCAGATCCCCCTTAGCCACATTTCTATTTTCATCAGGTACCATATGTAAACACAATTACTACTATAACCCAATTTTATTGAAGTTTCAATTACTACCGTTCTAATGTATGACTGCCTTTACTCGATTTGATGGACACACCGAATGGCTGGTTATATTTTTATTATTGAAAGAATTTTATTTTGCAATATATTTGAGAATTGTTCACTTGCTTTAATTCTTTAGCTTGTCCATTAACATTCTCGTGGGTAGCATTTTTCATAAACAAAATACTACCCTTTAATAATTTTATTTGTCACAACAGCTCGCTTGTGCATCAAAAGTTAATATATTTTGGCCGATCGAAAGTACAAAATTGCCTAATGCTGCTCGTTGACATCCTTCCACTTCGTTGGAAAGGAATAAAGAAATAGCTGTTGCTAGTGAAGTAAGTTCACACGGACTTAAAGAAAAGAGTCCGTTATTGCAGTTACAATCTTTTCCCACATGCTTCTCCTTTTATTTTATCTATTGATATATTACGTTTGATATTACATAAACGTTCGAGTTATTTTTAAAATAATATGTGTAAAAACTGTATTTAAGCTGCTATGTAATAGAACATTAAAACATAATACTCATAATCCTACTTTAAATTCTTCATCTGCAACAAGCTCAAACGGTCTCTTTGTAAATGCAAAGCAATACATATTATGGCTATGAGCAATCATATTTTGCATACGTTTTTTTAGGTCAGACGTTTAAATAATACTAATCTAAAAGTAACTGATTTCAAAGATATTGGATTTATAAATTTACCCAATACCTTTGAAGGATTTCTCCTCTTTCATCATTTTCTGCTTCAAATACTCCTCCGTTAGATATAATCGTTTTTGCAGATGCAATATTATTTTTTAAACAAGTTAATAATACTTTATCCATTCCCAATTTTCTGCAATATTCCAAAGCTTTTCCCAACATTATCCTTGCATATCCTTTGTTACGTTCACTTTGACAAACATAGTAACCAATATGACCACCTCTATGGAAATGGTAATCGTCAAGCTCATGCCTTATATTAACAGCCCCAACAATCATATTGCTATCTTCGTTCATAAGGAAGAATGTACTATTAGGGACATTACATCCAATTCCTTTACTTCTATTTATCAATAAATTAACATCTTCTTCAAATGTATCTTCATTTGACAGAGGGAATCTGTAATAAAATCCTGTGCGTTTTAGGTCATCGGCGTTTTCTTTGATCATTTTTAAATATTGTTGTTTGTACTTGGGCGTAAGCGTAATTAACTCAAATCTGTTCATAATATTAAACCCCCAATATCTTTTAAGTAAAGCAATGATAATACATTATATACTATATTTGGAATAAATTTAAGTCAAGTATCGCACCTTACCGTACTATTCAGTTTGTATATTATCCCGGTTCTTTTATTCTCATCCTTAACCATCCTTTCCGGCTTTCTCGCCTATCTCATGACGCAAAAATACCGCAAATCATTTAACTGAATGTGCGGTACTGATTTTTAGATTTCTGTTTACTTGTCTGCTAATATCTCTTATATTGCTGCAAATTATTAATAAGGTTAAGTTTTATGCATAAATCTCGGTACCGGTAAACTTATTAAGCATAGAAACTTATTTTTTTATAACTGGTATCCAGATTTCGCTTTTGTAGTCAGTTGCAGCCAAATCACCTTTTGAGTACCACTCCACTTCTGGTGCTTCAGCATGCTCATAACCGGATGTAGGAAACCATTCAGAAAAAATCCGTCCCCACACTTCTGCCATAGCTGTAGGCATAGGACCGGTTATTTCAAATATTGCCCATGTAAGAGATGGTATTTCAAGCTTGCATAATGTTTCGGGACAGCTTTTTTTCGTTGTGGTAGCTATATAATAGTCAGTTGTATTGTCATCATACATTCCACTGTATACGCCTAATAAACCATATGGTTCAGTGTCACCCAGTTCAACGATTTGCTCAAATGTCTCTGCGGATGTCTCACTCCACATTCTTCCGATGTTTTCGCCTAAACCTTCTATATGCGAAAACCTTCCCTTTACACCTACAATAGTAAACGAATCTTTTTTCTCAATTCTGTAGTTCATTTCAACCACTCCCTTTAATGATAATGAGAACGTTACACGAGGATACGCCTTTAGTGATATGCCATTTTCTTTTGCTTTTGAGGGCGTTATTCCATGCATTACCGTAAATGCACGAGAAAAAGAATCCGGTGAATTATAGCCATACTTCAAAGCGATATCAATTATCTTTTCGCTGCTATTCTGTAAATCAAAGGCGGCAAGTGTAAGCCGCCGACGTCGAATATACTCAGACAGCGGTACCCCGATTAGGAAAGCAAACATGCGCTGAAAGTGATATTGAGAACAGAATGCTATTTGTGCAATCCTAGCATATTCAATTTCGCTGTTAAGGTTATTTTCGATATAATCAATCGCATTTTTCATATTTTCAAGAGTATCCATATGCTCCTCCATTCAAACCAAGTATAATATAGACTAAAGATAAAAACTCGATAATATTTGCAAGTATTTGTAGGTTAGTATCTAAAAGAATAGTCTGAATAATAAATAATCTGTAATTCGTACTTTCAAACAATTATTTCATAAATCAAAATCAATACCGGAATATAATACATCTTAGTTATTTTAAGGATATTTCAAACTCCAGTTCATGTTTTATGGGTATATTATCCATTCCAATTAGCGGAATACTCGGCTTTAATTTTCGGGAAAGCTCCATAGCATTAATATGAGCAGCCTTTAATTCAAAACCTTTCTTTTGATAGAACCTCATTGCATTTATATCATCATTAGTTGTTATGAGCCAGAGTCTTTTACAATTCCTCTTTTTAGCAATGTCAAGAACCCTCTTTATTAAAGTTGTACCAATTCCCCTATTTTCTTCAAAACTATTAAGTGTCACAATCTCGCATTCCTCATCTTCGATGTTATAAGTTACAACTCCTTTAATTACATCGTTTTCTATAAATAGAAACCCTGGCAAGATTGTTGTATCAATTAATTTTCCTCTTGAAACGGAGGGAGGGCAATGCCATTCATCCTTCAATATTTGATTTACAATTTCACGATATTTATTATTTATTTCTTGTAAATACACTTGTACCACCTCACAGGTCTGCATGCTACTGCAATTTTAATTTAAGTCAGTTCAATATCATCTTAAGACTCACTGATTTTTTGAATAGTCTTTAATTTCCCAATTATTTGTTTCATTTTTCCAGATTGCCGTTTTCCAATTACGCTCTGTCTCACAATAAAAGCAAAGGCTATTTACATCAACACTATCAGTTAAAATTTCTCTAGGTTCATCCGGTGCTAAAGGACCTCCAATAAAAAATGTAAATTTATCATCAAATATTTCAAAAATATATCCTTCGTAATAGGTTCCGTCCATCAATGAAAAAGTTACTCTTCCGTCACATAGATTACAGAATTCCTCTAATATCTCTTTATTATTTTTCACCGCAATTTCTCCTTAAACCTAATTTTAGCACCTAGTCTTTTAGTCCTAAGTATTAAAAAAGTTATTGAATTATCGTGTCTTCAGACTGTTCCCTATTTATAGTTACAGTAAATTCTATATCAGGAAATTATACGTGTCAATTTTAAAGTACCGAACTGCTCATTTATCTTTACTGATATATAGTAAATAGCAGCTTAACCGACATAAAAAATACCGCATTTTGAATATGCGGTACTGCTTTGATAATATATTACTTTCCGCGTACCTTAATTGGTACATAAATATCTAGCTGATGATATCCAAGAGCAGCCTTAATCTCATCAGTCGGATTCACCATGTGGCAGAGTGTCCTGTGTCCAGGTCTCTCGTCAAGTTCAAAGCCACTGGTTTCAAGCCATTTTTTAATGCCTTCATAAACTCTGCCGTTTATGTCGTCATCACCGTCAACAGACATTGCAGCTGCATACAGCCCACCTTTGAACTCTATGAATTCATAAGGCTCTACGTCCGCTTCTGTTACCCAGTCCTCTACAGCCCAAATCCAAACCGCTCTCATATCTTCCTCGAACGAAAGAAAATCCGGTGCACCATACATTAGTTTTTTAACTAAGTGGTTGTGTTCTTCCTGCCATTGCTGAAAAGTGCCCATAACATTGTCAATTGTGTCTAGACCTGACGAATACGCCTTGAATGGATTGATTTGAATAACTCTGACCTCAGGGGCTCTTTTCATTTTTTCAGTTACTTCTAGCAGACGATTCGTATTGGATGGGTTACCGCTGTATGAAACATTTACAAGCTGTCCTTCAATTTCCTTCGCTTTTTCATAGAGCTTCTTTACATCGGAATCGTTTCCAAAATCAACTTGTTCTATCTGACGGATAAACTCTAAAACAATCTCCTTCAATTCATTGAGAAGGGCAACTTCGCCGTCAATATCATTAACTTTTTTGCCCAACACCTCTAAAACGGCTTCAGAACCCGAAGTATTGAATATTTGTTGAATATCCTTGATACTGATATTAAGCTTACGCAAAATTAGTATTTGTTCCAATCTTTTAACGGCAATTTCATCATACAACCTGTATGAGTAATCGCTGCTTCTGGTGCTGGTTATCAGCCCCATATCCTCATAATAACGTAACGTGCGGGCTGATATATCATACTTGGATGACACATCTCTGATTTTAATTAATTCGTTCACGGTAATCCTCCTTGTTGCTGGTTTACGTTAAGTATAAATGCTTCCCCAACGACAGAGTCAATAGAAAACTAAAGTTCAAATTTGATTATATCTAACAAGGTACAGAAAGTATAAATAACATTCGTATTATTGTAATTCTGCTTATTAAAACCCATGTGTCTATAATATAATTGGAATTATTTGTAGTCAATAAAATTTTACCATATCAAGTACCGCACAATTAAGATGCAAAGAGCATTCTTACTTTCGTCGCAATCTTCTTATATTACGTTCGTTTTTGGGTAACAAAAAAGCACATTCTTTTAACGGAATGTGCGGTAATAGATTGATACTTATAATATAAATTAGACAGTTAAATTTATACTAAATTCTTATACTCTTTTTAATTCTCCAATATATCATTTCCTCATCCCTTGATTTTTCCTGCATTCCTAATTTTTCAAGGATCTTTACAGATGCAATATTATTTATTAAACAGCTTGCTGTAATAAATTTTACTTCTTGTTGTGAGAATGCCCAATCAGTCAGTTTTTTGGCAGTCTCAAATCCATACCCTCTTTTCTGTTCTTTCTCAATAATGGAATATCCAATATCAACTTCACCATTAGCATTAGGCTTACCTTTAAACCCTGCATCACCAATAACAGCCATATTATCTTGTTTTATAATCATCCAAGATTCAAAGCCAGTTGGTTCTTTTACTAATTTGAGATTTTTTATTATTTTGGGTAATGTTTCAATAGATTCATTATCAGGCCAGTCTTTATCAGTTTTTAGCCCTAAGCCTTCTAATACATCTAAATTTCCTTCTAAAATAGAAGTTGCAATAGCAAGTGTAAAAGGGATAAAAATTAACCTATCAGAAAAAATCCGTTCAATACTCATTTTCTTATGCACCTTTCGTTAAAATTCATTTTAGTATATTAGCTTGTCTTATCAGCATTTAAGAAATGTAACAAAACTCATTACATTAAATACTATATCTTGAATAAAATTTGTCAAGTTTCAACCAATACTGCACTATTCAATTGTCAAGGACCGACATTCCTTCAAACATAACGCTTTCTATTCATTTTGCGAGTTAATTGCGGGCGTAAAAATACCGCATTTTCATTTACTGAATATGCGGTATAAGATACTTGGTATGTAAAGAAAGCTAATTGACGGCTATACTCATAATTCATTTGTCAAACTTGGATTTGTTATTTTTTCATCGTCCTCATTTGGATTTAGAGTAGCATACACATAAGTGTCCCAGTATATCGGCTTTCCTGTATCATCAGCATGAAAAGTAACGTTTTTCTTAAAAAACGCTTCTCGTTTTAGCCCAACTTTCTCCATAACCTTCCAGGATGGTACATTCTGCGGGGCACATTCAGCATAAATTCTGTGAACCCCTTTCTTAAAAGCAAATTCGATCATGGCCTTACATGCCTCACTGCCATACCCTTTATTTTGGTAATCCTGATTTAACACATACCCTAATTCTCTGGCGTTGAAGTCCCTTTTTCCCAAATAAATATTACCAATAACCTTATTTATTTTTTTTAATTCAATTGCAAAGAATTCATCGCTATTAGAACGAAACACTATCTCTTCTTTGGCTTTTGGGGAAGTAAAATCAGGGTATGATTCAAATTCGGCATTTACTCGTTGTAACATATATTCACATAGGTCTTTTTCATCCGTAAGTTCAAAATTGCGAATAACTAAATTTTCCGTTTCTATTTTCATATTCATCCTCATTTCCTATTCAACAAATAATCGTCAGTTCACAGTATAAAATAATACCAATCCAATCATGCATTTACAAATAATACTACTACTGACATGTTTTTATGTCAAGTTTCAATTCCTTACCGCACTATTAAGTTTTAAAGATCAAGGTTCCGTCGCAATAGACTTATGATGCGAAGTGCTATTCTTATTTAGCGACTGAATTAACACATCAAAAAACGCACTTCATTCTATCTGAATGTGCGGTAAAAATGAATCTTAATATATAAAGATTGCTAACTAATTCTGTTGCACATTTTGCTTTTTACGTGCGCACTTTATCGGTTCAAGGACTCTAAAAACCGATTTTTTGTGATAATTCATATGTTTCACTATCAGTGATAAATTTTATTTCGTTTTTCTTAATAGCTTGATGAGTTAAACTAATTAATTGATAAACATCCTTATCAACATCCTCATAATGATAATAGCGAGACTCGGGATAGACCATCCACGGAGAAAAATGCCTTCCAGTTTGTTCTTTTACAGATATCGTTATAACCCCCCGCTCACACTCTATTATTATTTTATAACAACTTGGGGAATAATCATATTCCAGGTAAAAAACGCACATTTGAACCGGTCCCCAATACTTAACAAGACAGACCGTGTCTCCAAAAAAATCAAGCATTATTTTATGAGATAGTTTCATTCCAGAGATGGCTCTTGAATTGCCCTCTATGATTAGTTCCATTCATACACCTCCTGCATAGTAAATAAGTAATACTTTATTTGCTGTTCCTAAAAACCGCACTTTCAATTCTGAAATAGTGCGGTAGTAATTTATATGGTATTTACTTGAAGTTTCATCTCTAAACTGTGACTACAATAGGGTCATAGAAAATAAGATAAAAATCAAATAACTTAGTCAACTTCTATGAATTTTATTATGTTTTAACTTCTTCTAAATACCTATTTATAGTTTTCAAAATAGTACTTTTTTCAATCTTCTTAGCAGCACATAGGCGATATGCAGCTACTACAACTTCCCATTCAGCAATTTGTTTTATAGTTTTTCCTGATAACTTTAAATATTCTTTAGTGTATATATTACTAAACCTATTTCTAATAAACGAAATTATAATTTTGGTGAAAATGGAAACATTCTCAGGAAGTTCCGCAATTTTTAATGTCATTAGAGTTCTTGCCACGTCTGCACATGCATTTCCATTACAGCAATCTGCCCAATCAATAATGTAGTCACCATTTTCATTGCTAAGAATGTTGTCTGGATGAAAATCGCTATGACATAGGCAATCACCGTCTGGCATATTGTCAATTAGTTTATATAACCTCTCTTTTTTATCATCGGTTAAATCATCTGTATATGAAATCCGTTCCTTAAAGTATTGTTTTTGTTCTTTAACTCCATTTACATGATTTTTGTGAATCTCAAAATGCAGATGGGCTAGCTTTTCAGCATACTTTTTATAAGAAATCGGGTTTGCCTCCATCTGTTTTAAAATAGAAGTACCAACAATTTTTTCATAAATAATAGCACGTTTCCCCTCATATTCAAGTCTTTGAATAAACTTTGGGTATTTAAAAGAACAGCTTTGTAAGGCTTTTGTATTATTGATTTCTTGTTCTATAGCTATATCTGGTTCATAATCATTAAATATTTTTATAATTGTGCCCTCTGTCCAATCAAAAACATCTGCAGTAGCACCACTTCCAATTAGTTCACCTTTTATCATACTTTACCCCTGCTATTCTAGTCTTATTAATGCTTTACCTGTAGAGATAACATCTCCATAGGCATCAAATTTTAATTAACTAACCTTTGCGTATAAGGCATATATCATAATATTTAGCAACCCTGATTCAAAGGTATTCATTACAAATAATACTACATCTGGAATATTCCTCTGTCAAGTTTCACCCTTACCGCGCTATTCAGTTGTCAATGTTCGAATTTCTTACCTCGTACTCCCGGTATATTGCGACTCAAATTGCACAAAAAACCGCATAATTATTACTTAATAATGCGGTACTGATTTTTAGAACTGTATTTACTTTTCTGATCTGATTCATTACTGGAATTTTAAATAAAAAATAATAGATTATGTAATATTTCTAAAAACTTCTACATTCACACCTATTTTCTTTTACCAGTTAAAACATACAGTGTTGTACATGGAGTATTCTGCTTTCCATAAAGTATTATATCTACTATCCTCTCTTGAGGAATCATCGCTCCATATGTCAAATCATTGTTGTAGTAATTATAGTAATTAAGTGCTGAATCTTCCCATAAGGTTTTACCATCGTCTAACTCTTTACAGTATGTTATATCTATTAGGTTTGTTTCAACAATTAAAGATTTCCACCATTCAGGGCAATGGTATTTTGAAAAACATTCTTCCCATACGCTCCATTCACACTTAAAATTATATACTGCAGGAATTTCTTCTATATTTTTATACTTAAGATCCTGACTAAAACATTCACTGCCTATACAAAAAGTTCCTCCTATTTTAAGAGTTTTTAAAAGTTTCTGTAAAAAATCCAAATTATCTCCGAACATAAAAAGTGAATTCATACAGAAGATAGCGTCAAAATAGTTTTCAGCAAATGGTATTAATTGAGTTATATCTATTTGTACTGGAATAATTTTATTTGACAAATCCTCTTCCTTAGCCCTTTTGGCAAGTACATTTGGAGAATTCCAAAAGTCAACTGCAATAACCGTGACATCAAATTTTTTTGCTAAAAAAATTGATGTTGTACCCAATCCACATCCGAGGTCTAAGACAATATCTCCTTTTTTTAAATTCATTTGTCTTATCATTTTGGAGGCTAAAAAGAGACCTCCACAACCAATTAAATACTCGTATATCTGATTATCAGAGTATTCGTTTAACTCTAGGTACTCTTTTCTGTCTGCCATCTTAAAATCTTTCATCAAATTATTCAAATCCATATCTATTCCTTTCACTCAAATAATCCAACAATTCTGTCTTTGCCAAAAGCTATTACATCTATACTATAACTGGAATAAACTGGAGTCAATATATTTTTGTTACTACAAGTACCGCACTATTCAATTTTCAAAGATCATTCTTGTGTCGCAATCTATTCAAATAGCGATGGATATGCGGACATAAAAAATACCGCAATTCATGTTAGTGAATGTGCGGTAATAGAATGAATCTTGATATACATTACGAACTAATATTTGAAAAACTATAAATTGCAATCGCTGTCTATCAGAAATGGTGCCTCTTTATCATGCTGTGCCAATATAGGCTTGTCTATTGGAAAAGTGATATTTAAATCGGGGTCATTCCACGCTATTCCTCTTCTATATTCCTGTTGAAAATAGTTATCAATTTTCATTACAACGTCTGTGTTATCCTCTAATGATAAAAAGGCATGACCAAATCCTTTTGGAATATATATTTGCTTTCGATTTTCCGAGGATAATTCTACACATATCCATTGTTTATATGTATTTGAATCTCTTCTTAAATCAACTGCAAAATCAAGACCTCTTCCTCTGGTACAATATAGTAGCTTTGCTTGTGCCATTGGATTATTCTGAAAATGTATTCCATATATCGTTCCTGCCTTTTTAGGGCAATATACATTTTCCTCAACGAAAATAGTTTCTATTCCCACATCATTCAATTCTCGTCTTGAAAAATTTGAATATGAACAGCCTCTTGTTTCAAGCTCTTTTTCATATTCTAAAATTAAGACTTCTGGTAATGTTGTTGGTGTAACTTTTAGCATCTTTTTTTCCTCCCAGCAAAATCAATAATACAGTCTTTAATTCACCATTTTAAACAATACTGATTCAAAAGCAATTATTACAAATATAATTAGAATGAAATGCAGTTGATTTCCGTTTTCTAATAAATCTTACTATGGCACACGCAAAAGTACACAATCCAAATAATATAAGTGCTATTCCTAAGTAAATATTGAATGTCCAAGGTCCTATACGTGTAGCTTTTGTTAACGTGGAATAAATGCAATATCCTCCCATAAGGGCATATATCATAAAACCTGCCAAGTTTAATATTAAGCTGTTATCTCTACTTAAACTCCAGGCAGCTAAAAGTACTAATAGTGAAAATTCCAAAGCCGGTATCCACTCAATTCCACCTGCACTTATTCCAAATATACATATTACAATTAAAAAGTACAAAGGTATAAGCAACGTAAAAAACATTGTTTTGCTATTCTTTTTTAGCATTTAAGTTCCCCCATTAATTATTAAATCTTAAATGTGCGGTTTTTGAAAGACAACTGATTTAAATAAATACGTTATTCAAATAGATAATATATTTATTTAAAGTAATCTTTTATTTCGTCAATAAGAAAGTCTTCAACTAGTGCTACATCTTTTATATACTTACCTGATTGCAAAACATCTCTACACTTTATAAATGACCAGTTAATCTCTTTTCCTCTGTGATCAGGATTGTTAGCATATACTACACCTTCAAATCCAGCCCATATTATAGCTGCAGCACATAAAGGACATGGCTCAAATGTTGAATAAAGCCAATATCCTTTAGGTAAAACATCTACTTTTAGTTGCTTGCAGGCACTTCTTATAGCATTTATTTCAGCATGTGCTGTAGGATCATGGTCATCTCGAACTGTCGTTTTCCCTTTTGAAACTATATTACCTTCAGAATCTATAACCGCAGCAAAAATTGAATCCTTTGTCCATTGGTCTTTTATTAATTCTTTCATAATATCTTCGCTTGGATGTTTTATACTGGAATTAAGATTTATTTCATTCACTCCCTTTTTTCAATGTTCTAATTTTGGTTCGCAAGCTACTTATTTTGGCATTATAATCCACATCCGATTAACTGAATATGCCGTATCGTTAATTATCCAACTATTTAAGTTTTCTTGCTTTGATTACAAAAGTTACAGGAAGCATCTTTGCTTTTCTTGCAAAATCACTGTTATGATCCTGTGCTTGTATTATTTCATCATCAGATTGCTCAATCATTTGCTCAATGACAAATCCCGATTTTGCCAGCGCATTCACATATGTTGAAAGTTTACGGTCGGATAGTGTTAGCGTCCCTTCATCAAGAGATACTGAATACCAAGATTCATCGAAATAACATTTTTTAAAAACAAGCATATTATCTTCTGCAACAACACATTTATGTATAGGATGAGACCAACTGAAAATAAACGAGCCGCCTTTTTTAAGATAAGAAGCAATCCGGCAAAAAGTACCCTCAAGGTCGGTGGTCCAGCCTATGGCATAAATAGAATAAACAACGTCAAAATAATCCACTGGTATGCCACACTCTTCTTCCATGGGAGAACAAATTAATTTTGCTGAAATACCGCGAGCTGATAAATGTTGTTTTGCCTTTTCAATTTGTTTTTCTGATATATCCATACCCCATAGTTCAGCTGCCTTGCGTTCCCCCTGATATTGCAAAGATTGACCGGTCCCACAGCCTATCTCCAGCAGTTTTTTTCCTGAAACGTCACCAAAAAGTTGACATTTTTCCTCTGAGACAAACGCTCCATAAAAAGGAAGTACGATTGCACCTAAGAAGTCATTTCCTTTTACATCCCAGTAGGAGCTGTTTGTATTATAAACAGAATTTTTGTCCATATCAACCGATATAGCGCTACCCACCTCACCTGCACCTATAATGTTTGTTCTATTAGCAGAATTCTTATCCATACCGATAACCTCACCAAATTTTAAGTTCAAAATAAGTTATAATTTTTGACTTAGAAATTAAATTTTCTTCTCCCAATAAATAAGCTCTGCATCTCTCCCAATTTCACGCATCCCACATTTTTTTAACAGGTTAATTGAGGCAGAATTATCAATCAGACAGTCAGCCTTTATTACACTTACCCCATTTTGTTGTAAAGCCCAATTAATCAAGGCACTTGCCGTCTCATAGCCATAACCTCTGTTTTGTTCCTCTTCTATCAAGCCAAACCCTATTTCTATTTCTCCATTTTCGTTCGGTGCACCTTTAAAGCCGGCATCACCTATAACAGTCATATTTTCCCTCTTTACAATCATCCAAACATCAAAGCCGTCAATCTCATCGTTTTTATTCATGCCATCTTTTATAAAATTTAGAATATCTAAAGTATCCTTAAGAGGCCATTTCCCGTTGAAATTTACACCTGATTCCATAAACTTCTTATTATCACCACCCAAAACGGCACACACCATTGAATATGTCATAGGTATTATGATAAGTCTGTCTGTTACAATATTGTTCATAGTTTGTTTTCCCCCGTAATTATTATTTGCCGCTTCTCTTTAAAACTGCCGTATATGGATTATCTGCCGCTGCTTCTGATACCACAATCAATTCCCCTGATTGCAGCATTTTTTGTATCCTGGTGAATAACCATTGGTCGCCGACTCCCGGAATTTCAGTGAGAGTTTTTCCTATCAGCTCCACTATTTTGAATTCCCGGTCAGACATTTTAGCCCGTAGCCCAAAATCGTAAAAATCTTCAGGTACACCAATTAGCTTGCCGTTGATTACAACCCTAAGCGGAGCGTTCTCCTTAACCAAGTCCAGCCATATATTCGAATAAACCTTACGTCTCAATGCACTTACAGGCTGCTCGTATTGAATAAATGTACCAAAAGTTTCAGGGTGTATCTCTCCGGTACTTCGGTAATTCACTATGCAATCCTCTTTCTCAACCTGATCAGGAACCAGCACTACCGAAAGCGGAGTCAGTGAATCACACATTAGATTGCAAATAAAGTACAAACCGCACAATTCCTCCGGGTCACAGTCACATACCCATAACCGTACAGGCTCCAGAGTTTTTTTAGCCTCCTGAAGACGTGCAAACGCATGCTGATTTTTTTGCCAGGCAAAGTCAGGAAAATCGGGATCGCTTTTATACATCACGTCTAGCAATTTTTTCCGTTCGTCCATACTATCAGCCATATCTGAAATGTCGCCTATGTCCAATGCAAGGATTAATGTCTCTACATCTGCCGAGCCGCCGGTTAGATTGCCTAGTTTCATCGACTTTGCATATTTCAAAGAACCGGCAACCGCCGTGCCAAATGCGATTTCAATCATAAATTCCTCCGACACATTAATTAAATGTACCACATATAGCAATTCAACCTAAATTTATTGGGCCTTTCCCTCTACTGAACTATTTATTTCATTAATAAAGGTTCTTACATCCTCAAACCCTGAAATACCCATTTTGAATTTCAATTTACCATGGCAAGCATATTTTCTCTTATTATTAAAGGTATAAGGTGTCCTTCCCATGCAAGTCTTATAGCAGCCCACACATTCATCAAGATTTTCAAACATGCGGTCTGCAAAATCCGGCTTGTTGATTGCAAGGCTGTTCAGCGTTTCTTCCATCATATTTGCCTTCCGGTGCCAGGTCTCCGGTTTACCATTTGTTAACAGATACCATTGCAGAGAATGATCAAAAATATCATTGCTTAAATATATAGCATAAGAACAGCCATAGTCAGAGGCTACGTAGGTTATTTTATTACCGTTCTTTTCAAGCTGCCTTTTGAATTTTAAAGGCCTGAGGCCTTTAAGATATTCATCCATTTCAATAATTTCTTGCTGGATATTAAACGGCAGAAGTGATATACATTTCTCAAAGGTTGTCTTTTCACCTGCTTCAATAGCCATATTCTTTGTTTGAGCCTGCGGCAATTCCACATCAGTATGGCATATCCCACAAGTACCGTCGTACTCTGTTATTGAAAATGACTTTATACATAGATTAACAAGTTTATCACAGGAAATTTTGATTTCCAGGCCGTTTTCGTTAATTTCGCTCAGGGCAGATGCTTTCATGTATTTTTCCTTTGTTGAATAATACCGTTCTTGCCCATTTACAAGAATCTGCATTTCCTTCAGGTCATATATTAAAGCTATATCAGTAAATTCATTGATAGGTATGTAGTTATGAAAAAACTTTACTTTCCTGTCCGGCTTTGAAATATCGTCAACTCGTCTGTTATCAGACCATAAAGTTCCGAAATTAACATGTCCTTTTCCAATAAGTATGTATAAACCCGGGGCGTCAATTTTTGCTGTAATATCTATACGCAAAGGTAATTTATATCTTTCGGGTAAACTAATATAAGAGTTGATGGATAAATGTTCTGCATCAAAGCGTTGAGTTGGTATTGATTTCTTATTAGCCACATAGAGCAGGTCATCCCTAACCTCACATTCAGCTTGTCCTCTGCTCAGAAAATGTGTAAGTTCAATATTATGTTTCACCACTTCAAATCCCCCTATTAATTACAACTCAGTATTTATAATCATTGTATGTCAATAGTTCCTCCCTTACCTGACAAAGAGTCGGGTATAAGTTCAAGAGCCATACACCATTCTGCTTTTTTCGTTTTATCAGCAATATGAAATATTCCGTATTCATAAGTCGGCTTAAACCCAAATCTATGATAGAAATCGGGTTCACCGCATAAAAACACAGCTGTAAAGCCCAGCCTTTTTGCAATTTCAAAGGCTTCATTCATCATGGCGCGAGCAATTCCTCTACCGAAGAAATCCGGATAAACACTTATTGGAGATAATAAAAGTTCTGTATAAACCTTATCAGGTGTTCTGATATCTGTCTTATATAAAACTATCTGTCCAACCAATTTCCCGTCATCATTTTCAGCTACCAAGGATAACTCCGGAATAAAGGTATCCTTTCCCCGAACCTCATTTAAATAATCCCATTCACCTTCATTAGTGGATGTAGTGAATGCTTTTTTTACAAGTTCATAAACTTCAGCATAATCGGCAGGTCGCTCCTGTCTTATAACCATTTTGAAACCTCCTTGTCCGATAATATTGCCGGAGAAGTTATCAATCAACAAACGACTCCGCTTCGCCCTGTTTTACTGCAAGTATCAGTTCCTTAACATCTTTTACTGAGCTGGAAAGCTGTAATCCGGAGAATCTTCTTAGCCTGCCTTTATGATTGTCAGAGCCTGCGATTTTTAAAAGGCTATAGTTATCGGCGTATTGATCGGCCAGTTTATTTTCGAAGTCGGATCTGCAGGAATTAGCTGTTTCAACAGCATCCACTTTTCTGGGCAGCAATCTGATCATATCGATATATTCAGCCTCTCTGAACGGATGAGCATGAGCGATAAAACCGCCGTAGCTGTGCACAAGGTCACAGTATTCATTTATGTCTATATTCATGACTTCAGGATGTTTCAACAGCCATTCCTGATCAAGTCCGTAGGTAAGAAGATCAGTTCCTCGGTAAGAATACTCCCAACCGAAAAATACATCTATTCCGATTTTTTTGCCTTCGAGATATGCATATTTATAGCCTTGACAAAAAAGTTCAACCCGCTCTTCCCAGGGCAGCTCTGATGGGACAGTTGTATTGCCGTTAAGAAAATGGTCTGTTATACAAAGTCCCCTGTAGCCTAAATCCCTATAAAACTGTACAAGCTGGGCTGCCTTTATATTGGAGCATCTACTGACTTCCGATGTATGAGTGTGCGTTTCATATTTGTACTTTTGCATATAATAAAACTCCGATCTTTTAAGCAAATCTGTTCAAATCATTTACTCTTAAAAACCTTTTACGGTCGGTACAAAAACTCGGTCACCTGACCGTAGGAACAAAATACCGCGCCCGGGAAATCTGCTCGATCTGTAGGCGTACCGGTGATATCTCCTGATAAAACTTTTTCTGCGACTATCCTTGCATCGGTTATATAATTTCTGTCAGGCTTTTTCCCCATCAGGCAGTTGTGCCCTAAATATATATGAAGAACCCCCCCCTTTATACAACAAAAGGGGAGCTCTTCACATTTGTGACATATGTGATATTCAGTTTACTTAAATTACTTATCGTATACAGAAATTCCGACCCCAAACCACTCTTTCAAACGTTTAGCTTTCTCTGCACCATAATAACTTCCCAAATAACTTATATTAGCATCTGCATGCTCGGTATCAGCTCTGAACAGCTTCATAAATTCCTGAGCTTCTTCAAAAGTTTCGCACTTATCTATACCAAATTTCATTACATCTCCAATTGTATTTAATTCTTTACCCTTCCAAATCATGTTATCAGCTCCTTGCCTATAATCATAAATCTTAGAAAGCTTTAAGTCAATCAGGGGCATAGCGTACTTTTTCATATTACCGAACCACTGGTAACTATTATTCTGCTAACTTATAAACATAGTCAGTATTATAAGTCCGCACGTACAGGTAGTTCCCTTTTCTGATAATATATGATGCAGCAGATTTTACAGGAGTTTGCTTTATAATTTCTCCTGTATTAATGTTTAATTGATACAAATAGTCAGGCTCATTGGTGAAGCCGTAGCCACATACAATTACGTCGTTAATAATGAGAAAATTTTCGGCATTGCTAACTAAAGGTTTTGATCTCCATAATATCTCATAATTATCTAAATTTATAGCTGTTATATAAGCATTCATATTACAGGAACTGTTTGCGTATGTATTATGGCTGCTGGATATATATAATGTGTTATTCTTAATTGTTGCCCAATTCACACGTTGCTGAATATAATAGTAATCCCTGTCTATAAAGTCTTTGGAATATCTGTAGTCCGAAAAATCCAAAGAATACAATCGATCTTTTGTCTCTTTACTATAAATATTTATAATATAGCCTTCAGAATAATTGGCACCATATGTGCAGTAAATATAAGACTCATCAAAAAATGCTTCTGTAATTATTAAATTATTATAAGTTTTATCTACAAAGGTCGGAATATTTCCTTTCTGATCGAGCGAGGTTACCTGATATCTGCTAATTGACAATTTATTATCCTTAAACCATTTATCATCATCTGTTATATTGTTTGATTTCTGAGAATACAATGGCGTTTTTAAGGGCTTAACGTCTTTATTTATTGCATTCTTTGACAAGTAATAATCCATCGGAGGATTCTCTAAAGTAACTAATTTGTTTCCTTGATTGATTTTTGAATTTGTTTCGGTAAAGTCGTTTATGTCAATCGACATTGCCTCTTCAAAAGGCTTTTGAGTTATTTCACCTTCCATATTGTCTATTCTTTTAAATACTTTTATTTTGTCATTTTGGACAGTAACATAGAAACAATCAGCATCTCCTTTTGAATACATAGTGAAGGCGCAGGCTCCTAAAGCCTCATCCGGTATGTTATACTCTTTATATTCTTTTTCATCATAAATCGGTATTAACTGACTCCCGTTTGTAATATTAATAGGATACCTCTTGCCATCGTATATCAATACAGCTTTTGTATCACTTCCGATAAATTCCCAATACAGGTTGTCGTACATTCTTGTCTTATAGTTAGGATTAGTCTGCACCATTTGCATTTTTGAATCGGTCAGATCATTATATTCTGATAAGAATTCTAAATTATAATTATTTCGTTTATATGTAACATGATACCATCTGTAATCAGGTGCGTATTCTATAGTCTCAATAACCCTGCTCTTTCCAAGCTTACTGGAGATTTGTTTATAATTCATCCCTGATCTTAGTTTCCCTAAAGAAACATTTTTATCAAATTCAATATAAGCATTCTTTGGATTTTCAGAATTGTAATTGCAGAAGTATAGCCCCAGAGCTTTATAGTAGATCCAAGAAGGAAATAATTCATCTTTTACAGCACTTACAATATACTCATTTCCAAAATCTAAAATAATATCTTTTTGACTCGCAGTAAGTAATTTAGCCAAAGTTTTTTCATCTAATAAACTATTTGGCTTATAAATAAATATTTTTAAGTCTTTACCTGTCTTATCGTTTGAGACAAACTCTACAACATAATCTTTATAGTTATAAGTGAGACTATACAAATTATCTTCTTCAGCGAATATTTCTTGACGCTTACCATCTCCCATATGATACTTTTCTACCTCTTTATAGCCGAAACTCTCCATTACAGAACTAAAATTATTCTCAATTCTTTTTTCAAACAGAGTAGTTTCCCCACTTTTTTGAATATACTGAAGTTTATCAAACTTATTAAAATACAAATATACATTGAGCTCTTTGTAATAATAGCCCGTATCCTTATTTGTAATACCGGTTTTTCTGTACTGATATTTATTCCCTATTGTATTTAGTACAACATTTTTATTTGAGCCAATTAATGAAATAATATCATTTGTCGTAATCTTTGATTTACTTATTTTAGGTGCAGATGAAACTGTACTTGTACTTATAGTAAGTAATAAAAAGCATATAATTATTAAAATATACTTCCTTTTCATAAACCTTCCCCACAGCATTTTGTATTTTGTCACTAATTCAGGAATATTCTGTATTAACTCACATTAACATATAACCATCATAAATTGCAATAATTTCATTTGTAAAAATCCTTCTACAGGCATATAATATAATCGAACACATGTTCGATTATATTATGAAGGTGGCATTATGGAAAGAGTAATTTTGCATTCAGATTTAAACAACTTTTATGCAAGCGTTGAATGTCTGTATCAGCCGGAGCTGCGAGATAAACCTGTTGCTGTAGGCGGCAGCGTGGAGCACCGGCACGGGATTATTCTGGCTAAAAACAATATTGCAAAGAGTTTTGCCATTAAAACCGGTGAAGCTATATGGCAGGCTAAACAGAAGTGCCCCAACCTGGTTGTAATTCCCCCGAATTATGATAGATATATCAGATTTTCAAAGCTTGCAAGAGAAATATACCATGACTATACAGATAAAATCGAAGCCTTCGGAATTGATGAAAACTGGCTGGATGTTACCGATTCCACCCGCTTGTATGGTCAAGGTGAAAAAATTGCAGAAGAAATACGTGAGCGAATGCAGTCTGAAACCGGAATAACAGTGTCTGTGGGTGTCTCCTGGAACAAGATATTTGCCAAGCTTGGAAGTGATTTAAAAAAACCCAACGCCGTTACTACAATCAGCCCCGATGACTATAAACAAAAGGTCTGGCCTCTTCCTGCAAAGGAGCTCTTGTACGTGGGCTCCTCCACCTGGCGTAAGCTGACTAAAATTGGTCTATACACGATTGGTGACCTTGCAACGGTGGCTCCTTCCGTTCTTACAGCACTGTTGGGAAAATGGGGCGAATACCTCTGGAGCTTTGCAAACGGCCTGGACACCACTCCGGTAGCTATGACAGGTACCGAGAGCATAATAAAGGGCATCGGCAACAGTATGACTACACCTCGCGACCTGGAAAACAACGAAGACGTTAAAATGCTGTTCTATGTACTTTCAGAAAGTGTTGCCGAGAGACTTAGAAAACATTATTTCAAGGGCCGTACAATACAGATACATGTGCGGGATAAGGAACTGGTGACTATAGACAGGCAGGCACCACTGAATACTCACACTTTCGTCAGCAGTGAAATTGCAGAAAAAGCCTTTGATATATTTCTGAAAAACTGGACCTGGGATAAGCCAATACGTTCTATAGGTGTTAGAGTTACCGATTTGATATCTCCTGATACATATACTCAGCTGAGCCTGTTTGATGATGATAACAAAAGGTTGAAAAAGGAACTCCTTGAAAAATGTATTGATGATGTCAGAAGACGCTATGGACACTATTCCGCACAAAGAGCCTTAATGCTCAAGGATCAGAAGCTCAATGCCAATCCCATAGAAGAAAATGTTATTTTCCCTGTATCGTATTTCAGGTAGAAAGGAGAATTTTTATGCGGAAGGTTTATGTTGATGTAATGTCAGCTTTTACAAAGGATGGTGCTCTCCTCCCTCTCTACTTTATCTGGGAGAATGGAACACGTTATGATATAGACAAAGTATTGGATTTTCAGAAAGCTGCCAGTCTCAAGGTCGGAGGTCAGGGAATCCGCTACCGGTGCAGAGTGCTGAACAAGGAGGTGTTCCTCTTTCTAGAGGATAACAGGTGGTTTATGGAAGGGAAATGAGTGATGAATTATGACCCCATTCGGATATGAAAGAAAACAACTTGAAAAAGAGCTTGAAGATAAGGTGCCAGAGCCTCAATATCGTCGTGTTTATCTGAATGTAACGGCTTTCAGGAGAAGCAGCACGGGAGAATTAATTCCCGAATCCTTTGAATGGGAAGGCCGCACCTATAAAATTAATAAAGTTTTGGACAGCAGGAACGGCCAGAGTTTTAAACAGAGATTAAATGCCCAAAGATACTATTGCACCTGCAAGGGCAAGAAATTTCAGCTTTTCTTTGAAGATGGCGGCTTCGGAAATCAAAGGTTCTACATTGAATTGAAATAGGTTTTTTTACAGCCTGTAAGATCCCGCAGGGATATAACTTTTATTATCCTATATTGATTATGTAACCTCATATCAAAAATCCTCATATTATGTATTAAAAGCTATTTATAAGGAGTAGATGCAATGTCAGATCAATATGACGGATACGATGAATATGAAGATTTTGACTATGAAGATGATGAAAGGCCGGATGGAATGCCCGGGCAAATGACACCTTCGCAAGGCCAGCCACAATGGCAACCAGGTCAGGGTCAGCCTTGGCAGCAGGGACAACCGTGGCAGCCCGGTCAAGGACCGCAAGGTCAACCGTGGCAACCAGGTCAGGGACCGCAAGGTCAACCATGGCAGCCAGGTCAGGGACAACCGCCCTGGCAGCAAGGCCAGCCCTATTTAATGCCTTACGCACCCGGTCCCCATAATTTTGGTCAAAATGCCCCTAACATGCGTCCCCCGAATTATATCCCAAGAAGGCCGGGATTTTTCCCTGGTCCCATCAGACAGTGCCGCAACAGGTTTGCGTATATCTGGCTCAATAACGGAAGAAGCTTCTGGGCCTGGATTGCCAACGTTTCTCAGCGTACAGTTTACGGTTACAGATGGAATGGCCGCAGATGGATTTATTTTGAAGTTAATGTTAATAATATCAGTTCTTTTATCTGTATCAGATAACCCGACTGGTAACAACGCGGGAAGAGTTTTCCAGACTCTTCTCTACATATATATAAAGCTGTTTTAAAATGATATAATAGTTATAACTAATTAAAGCTTGTAAAAATTCAACTTTACGGAGGATAAAATGTGCGGACGTTATGTTGTATTTACAGATGAAGAAAATGCAGAACTGATAGAAATCATTAACGGGATAGATCAGCGGTATAAAAATGAGGCTCAGCAAATGAAAACCGGTGAGATTTTCCCCACAGATACAGTACCTGTTATTACATCAGCCCCAGAGGGTTCGACCACAGTGAACCTGTTCAAATGGGGGTTTCCTAACTATGGCAAAGCCAGCGGAGTTATTATAAATGCAAGGTGTGAAACTCTGTATGAAAAACCTACCTTCAGCAGGCTTCTTTCAGCAGGCAGATGCCTTGTGCCTGCAAGTGGGTTTTACGAATGGAAAGCTGCCGGTGATGCTCCCAAAAAGAAAGACAAATACCTTATTCGTACTTCTGCCTCAAAGCTCATGTACTTTGCAGGCCTGTACGGCAGCTTCTCAGATAAGACCGGCATCCCCTCCACTCGTTTCGTCATAATAACCACCGACGCAAATGAGCAAATGTCCCGCATACACAGCCGGATGCCGGTGATCCTTGACAAACATGAGGCCATGGCCTGGGTCAGACCTGAAGCTATACCGCAAGCTACTATTCTCAGGCCTTACGACAGAGAGCTTATTTTTGATAAGGTAGGCTAAACTGCTTAAGTTATGGTTAAAAATATAAATACTCATGATAGTCTAGGAATATGGGGGTGTTTTCTGCCCAAGAGCATCTTATCTTTCCATTCAAGCATGTCCTCCAATCGAAATCTAATAACTTCTCTCTACTGAAAGAAAATGAACTTTAATGCTTTCACCTTCCAAGAAAGACAAGTACTCACAAGCTACTGCATTTTCATTAGCAATATCATATGCTTTAAGAACATCTTCCTTCGTTTCCCACAAAACCGAGTCAGCCCACATCTCGCCATCAACAAGTAACTTGCGAGAAATATAGCCTCTTTGTGCAGAAAGAAATTCTCTATTAAATTTGTCAGATACAAGTAAAAAATTTGAAACAGATGCCCCCTTTTTTAGGTTAAAAGATGCAAACTCAACAACCATAGACATAATACTATGACTCCTTTGCAAAGCATAAATTTCCATAATCATATTTTGATAAACTTGACTACACTTAATGTCGCTCCTGACGATTATATTGGTACAATTACACCGCAAATCGAACAAGTGTTCCATCAACAACAATTATATCTAACAGAGCTTAAAAAAAATCTTATAGCAAATCCGCAATGCCTCTTCCTATCTCAAAGGCCTCTTCAACCTTATCCTGTCGATTCTCAAAATCCTCTCTAACTTGGACACCCTCGACAGTAAACCTCTTTACCGGCTTTATACCCAAATGGCCAAAATAGTGTTCAATAGTGTTTATTAGGTGTAGATTTTCTTCCGCTCTGCTGCCGGTTCTTACAGCTACTGATATGCCTATTTTTCCCTCCGGAATTATTGTACCCCCGTTTGTATCACATAACGGTGTTGACCTGTCAAAAAACACCTTCAATTGCCCGGTAACATCTCCCCAGTAGGATGGAGAAGAAATTAAAACAATATCAGCTTGTGATAATTCTTTGTACAATATGCTCATATCATCCTTCTGAATACACTTTCTGGTTTGATAGCACGTCTTACAGCCCTTACAGTACTTAATATCCATTTCACCAAGTATGTATTTTCTTATCTCAATACCTCTGGTTTTCATACCTTCGATTATTTTTTCGGTAATACCTGCCGTACTTCCGTTGGAATTAGGGCTGCCCACAATACATAGCGCTTTCATTTTCATTCCTCCTACATTTACAATTAATATTAACCACGACATATTCTGGTAAATATTTTAGATTATAAAGTAAAGCAGCTAACATTTCAAGTATTTTACTTTTGTTTTAAGCAGGCTTTGTTACGGCAACCGTCAATACTGCACAAATTGTGAGTCGCTTTAATGGCCACAGTTTCGGTCCCGGGCATGTTTGCAATCCTGTGATTGATAATTACGGACAGTGGTCCATGCCCGCCGCAGACTATACATGGTTTTTGTAAGCTCTCCCCTATTTCTTCGGCAAGACTGATCACCTGCTTTCTCATTTCTGTGGCTTTCACAGAATCTGAATTAACACTTCGCATCAGATAAGGCGCAAGAGAATTGAATTCGGCACGTTCAGGACTGAAACCGCTTATATTAACAAGTATATCCCCTGTGAAAGCCACTCCGAATTTTCTGCAGACAAAAACCATCTCACCGTAAACATGTCCTCCGCTGCCTTCGAGCACCTCAAATTCAAGATCACCTACAGTAAAGCTGCCGATATGCAGCAACTCCCTATGTTCCTCAGGTGTTTCTCCTTCGTCTATAATTTTAAATCTGTCAGAATCGGGCGGAGTGTACCCTGAAATTATACGGCTCAGCTTGCTGTAGCCCAAACCGATATCATTATGTTCCCTGTAGTCAGGAATACCTTTATACTGGCGTGCCAAATTGTCAGCACTCTTTTGATTCAAACATATTTCAGCATACTTCAGCTTGGACAGCAGTCCGCAGTGATCAACATCCGCGTGTGATATATACACTCTCTTAATACGGTTTTCCCAGTCTCTGAACAATATATTGAAAATCTCAAACATCTCATCGGAATAAACTGTATAGCCGGTGTCTACAAGCACCAACTCCTCCTGAGTCTCCATTACATATGTATTACTCCCGCAGGGGGGTTGAATATTATATAGAGTTACCATAGGGCTGAGTTGTATCTTCTCAATATCTGCCTTAAAATTGTTGCCTCTATGCTGGCTTATAAAATTTGCAAATCGTCTTATATAGTCAAAAACCTTCTTGGGGTTTTCGCCCTTCTCCTGAAGTACCTGCCATATACGATTGGATTCCGAAATAAACTCCATAGTTGTTTCAGTGCTGAGATTCATAAGCTTTTGCATTTCATTGGCCAGACGAATATAAAAGATAGTGTTATCCAGGCTGTTCTCAGCATCATCATAATCTGTAATATCTATCTGATATACCTCACTTATGTCCTCCAGCAGCATCTTTATGATTTTCGGATTTTCAATCAGAAGCCCCATTTTAAAGTCCTGAAAGCCTGAATTATCTGAAGTTGAATTAATATATGAAATATTTATACCATATCTGTCCAGTATTCTTAAGATTGGTAAAACAGCTCCCGGGTTATCAGGGATTTTAATATTAACGACCACCACCCTGGTTTCAGCTATTTTTTCGTTAAGGTAGCCTACATTTGCCAGTTCTTCTGCAATTTGGGCAAGGTCAGTTTCCCCAGCCTCCACATCTATAAAAAGTGTATGAAGATCAACAGCTTTGTTATAGCTGACTCGGACAATGTTTCCATTATGGTTTGCTATAATTTTTGAGGCTAATAAAAATGCTCCGGTTTTGTCAGGCATATTGGTTACATAGGTTTTTCTTAGCATTACTTGCCCTCCGTAAATATACGTTAAGATAATCCTATTATACCTCAAAATCGAGCAATCAAACTTTAATCCCGTAAAGAATCAGATCCATCACAAAGTAATAATCCTTTGTAATCTTTGAAATATATTTTAAATCAAACTCAGCTGTCTGTCATAATAGCCTTTTTTATATGCTGAAATAATATCTCCCATTTTATATAGAAGCCCATACCTGTGACATTCTTCTTTGAAGAGGGTAAATAAGTGCTTTAACCTTGGGGAGTGACAGGAATAAGTGTCTCCAAATTCTTTTATATATTGTTCCTTCTTCCCCGGAAACGCCTCATCCAGTTCGGAGTAATACCAGTCTCTCTGATTTGCTCTAAGTGTAACACCAAGACCGGGAAATATGAATTTCGCCCCGTTTTCATGAGCTCGTCGTACAATCCCCAGAATATTTTCCTCGTTGTCACCGATAAAAGGCAGTACCGGCATCATAAGTATTCCGGCAAAAAGCCCTGCCTCATTCAGCTTTCTGATAGCAGCAAAGCGTTCAGAAGAAAGAGGTGCATTTCCTTCAATTTTTTTGGCGATGCTATCATCACAGTTGGTTATGGTCATTTTTATTAGAACCGGTGAATGCTTTTTTATTTTTTGGAGTATATCTATATCTCTTGTAACTAATGTTCCCTTCGTTGCAATAGAAGCTCCAAAACCAAACGCGTCAATAATTTTTAGAGCACTTCTGGTAAGCTCAAGCTGCTTTTCGAATGGGTTATAAGGGTCACTCATGGCCCCGGTGCCTATAACCCCTTTTTTACGTTTTGATTTAATATCACGATAAATTAGTTCCAGTGCGTTTTCCTTAGCTCTCACCTGGTCAAAATTCTCAACATGATAGCAATCACTACGGCTGTCGCAATAAATACAACCATGATTACAGCCTTTGTAAATGTTCATGTTATAATTGCAGCCAAACCAATTATTATTCTCGGCATAACCGGATACTATGGTTTTAGCGGGAATAAACTCCATAGGTTAATCACCTTTCCTGCTGATTCTCATAATAAAGCTTAATATCTGAGACTTCTTAACTTCTTAACTTCCTAACTTCTGGTCTTCTGTCTTCTAATTTTATCTGTCTTCTAGTTTTATATGTTCTTATTTTCTGTGTTTTTATTTTCTAACCTCTAACCGCAATATAGATGTGTATTTCCTGGTTTTCCATATCAGCGGAATTGTTCTGATATTCTTCAAAATCGCAGGTGTACTTTCTATCCAACTGCATATTCCATAAATTCCCCCAAAACTCTCCTACAGCCCTTTGCACATGCCCGTTTATAACAAATCTGGCGTATGTACCTTGTGGAATTGTTTTTACAGTCATTTTTACCGGCGGCTCTACAGCTTCAATAACTTCGCAGCAGGCCAAAAAGTTATAGGGTTTGGTAAAATCACCTTCATAGTCTGTATAAAGTCCTATGGATTTAGTATTTACTTTGTTTGATATAGCGGGGTAAGCATTCTGTTTCATAAACTCTGCCCATGTAGCTCCTATATCAGCCATTGCCTGTCCATTATGATTTGTGGTTTTTACCATAAGTCCAACTACTGTTTTTTCCTCTAAGATAACTAGCTCATAATTCATATTCATTTAAATTTGCTCCTTTTTGTTTAATAACAAAAGGATACCAGCTTCTATATGACAACAGAGTGTCATATTAAAGATATATTTTTCTGAACTACTAACTACTATCTACTGACTACTACCTACTGACTATTAACTACTAACTTCTAACTTCTAACTTCTAACTACTGACTACTATCTACCGACTACTAACTACTAACTACCAACTTCATACTGTTCTAAAGCAGCTTCCAGCTTTTTAATAATAATATCCTTAACATAATCGGGCTCAATCACCTTTGCTGTGTTGCCAAAGGACATGATGTATCCATAAACCCAATCGTTTTCAGGATAAGAGGCAGTTACCTCAAAACTTCCGTCTTCATTTCTTATAATGGAGTTTTCATCAAATTCATCATACACTCTGTACGCCATTGAAGAAGCAATATGAAGTTTGAAGCTAACGATTTTATAGTTGCTGTCTCTGTCAGCGATGAAGGAGTCTTCAGATATAAGTCTTTTCTCAAAATTTTTTTCAGTAAGACAAATATCTTTCATTCTGGTTAGCTTAAAAATCCTGAAAGCCTGCTTTGTAAGGCAATAACCCTTCAAATACCAGGTTTTGTCCTTGAACCAAAGCTGAACAGGCTCAACCTCTCTGCTTGTGTTCTGCCCGTAGGAGCTTGAATAATCAAATTTAATAATTGTCTTATTTAACACCGCCGTTTTTATCAGGTTAAACTTTCCTTGGTTTGTTTCCCCCCAATGAGAAAAGTCCACATCGATCCAATTGCAGTCTTCTTTATTAAAAATAAGCCCCAGCTTGTTAACTACATTATCTACTTCGGGATACCGGACAGCATTGAGGCTTTGCAATGCAGCAAGAATTTCGCTCTGCTCTGAATCTGACAATATAGACTTATTCAGAACATAGTTATCCAAAAGACTTATACCGCCTCCCTTACCCTTGCTCATATAAATCGGTATTCCGGCCTCTGATAATATGTCAATATCTCTATAAATAGTCCTTATGGATACTTCAAAGCGTTGAGCCAGTTCTTTTGCGGTTATGAGCTTTTTATCCAGCAAAATATAAACTATTTCAAACAGTCTGTTTATCTGCATAATTAGATAATCCTCCCTATAACATTATAACATTGTAATCTGACAACACCATGTCATATTTCAATTAATGGCATTAAAATTAATGGCATTAAAATTAATGGCATTAAAATAATGGTAATAAAAAAAGTACCCACCTTAGTGAGTACCGAGTTCTCTTAAATATTTTATATAGTCTTAAATATTTTACAAGGTAATAATTATTTTCCGCTTACCGTTTCGTATGGCCAGTCATCAATTCCTCCCAGATCATACACCTTTGTATATCCCATCAGCGTAAGTACCTCAACAGCTATAGCACTTCTTCTTCCACTTCTGCAATAAACAAATATATTGGCATTTTTATCGGTAAGTTTTGATGGTGCATCTTTATCGATACCTTCAACAGGAACCAGAATACTATTGGGAATACGCTTCTCATTGAATTCCTCTTCGGTACGAACATCCAGAATAATTATTTTTTCACCTTTATCGAGTCGCGCTTTTGCTTCTTCGGGCGTTATTTCCATGCTGGTTAACTCCTTTGTTGACCCGGTTTGTGCCGATGCCGTATTTTTACTTTTCGGCAGGAACGAATCGTTGTCCTGAATACCGCAAGCAGTACTTATAATACCCAAAAGAAGTATAATAACTACTAATATTTTTTTCATGTTAACCCAATTTTTCTAAAAATTCAGAACTTTTTTCAACGCAGCCCACACAGGAAAGTTTTTTAAGCCCCTTTATACTGCTGCATTGTAAAGCACCGGCATGCTCAAGAAAGTGTTTTTCCAATTCCTCCAGCTTATCAGGTTCCTGCTTGCTCAAAATATATTGAACCGCGTAATATGCTCCACACAAGCCCTCCGGTGCTCTTCCACCACCGTAACTTTTAAATGCTTCTACCAGATCAGAATCAATACTGAAATCTTCTTTAAAGGCATCTATAACTGATTGTGCGCAATTCATTCTCTGGCATCCGCCCATACCTGTATAATTATTTTTTGCTTTGATAACTGACATATAAAAATCCTCCAAATATATTATTTATTCTACATTATTGTCTTCAGTGCGACAACCTTACTTCTTCAGTTATTTTACAGCAGTTAATGAATTTTTTGGACACTTATAGACACATTTATTGCATTTTATACAATCAATATTATTTACTGCACCGTCAGCTTTATAGCTAAGAACATCAATACCCATAGGGCAAGACTTGTTACATATCCGGCAGTTTACACATTTATCCTTTATAAAAGTAACATTTTTATTAGTAGAATTCTTACTTCCAATTCTGAATTTTGTTACCCACGCTGCCATGGTTCCCATGGGACAAATAACGCACCAGGTTCTGCTGCTGTATATGACACCTAATAGTATAGTCAGTAATGTAGTTATGATAATCATTCTTACAAAAACGCTTCCTATGGCTGCCATACTGCCCCAGGACAGAATAAGCTGTACTGCAAAAGCTGCCATAAGTATTGAAAAAAATAAATACCTAAACCATTTTTTCCTTAGCAATTTAGGAACAGCTTTATTCCGGCTGACTTTTGTTAAAATAAAATCGTTAAAGCTTCCTCTGGGGCAAAAATTCCCGCACCACATTCTGCCTCTCCAAATAGCCACCAAAGATGGTGCCAGCATACATATCAGTGCTATAACTCCTATTACCGGATAGATTAGCCCTATTATGCAAAAAGCTAATAGTACTACCCATATCCAATTGTGAATAAGCTCCTTAAATTTCTTCATTTCCATCTCCCTTTAAATGATTATAACCTAGTAGTATTATAAATGCGGTCAAGTATATTTGTCAATTACTATATTCAAATATTATAATATATTATATGTGTATAATTTATATTGGTGTATTTTTATTAATATTTTTTTGTAAAGTTAATTTGTTTTTTGTTTTATGAAATTAATAAAATTCCTGACAAAATCCGGCTCTGAATTATTCAGATATATGAAATTGAACTCCCGCATTATTTTAACGCCGCGAATTGGTACTATTTTCAGGCTGCCCGCTTCAAGCTCCTTCTTGACTGCTTCTCGGGATATTACCGTACATCCCAGATCAGCCTGAACCAGAGATTTTATCGCGCCTATGCTGCCAACCTCCATATATATCTTTATATTCTTATAATCTATCCCAAGCTCAACCAGTTTGTTTTCGAATATCACTCTGGTTCCCGAACCCTTTTCACGCATAATGAGCTTACCTGAGTTTATAATTTGGGTTAACTCGACCTCCGGACTTGATAAAAGACTGCTTTGGGGTGAAACTACCAGCACCAGTTCGTCATCCTTAAGCTTTTCATATAAAAATCTACTCTTATCAAATGGACCTTCAACAATACCCAGATCAAATTGTCCGGTAACAAGTCTATTAATAACCTCCTCTAAATTATGAACCTCAATGATTATATCAATATACTCATATTGTTTTTTATGTTCTCCCAACAAACCAGGAAGAACAAATTCTCCTATTGTTAATGTAGCCCCAATCTTATATTTCTTAATTACTGACGACTTGTTTCTGATAGCTCGCTCAAAAATTATTGAATTTGCCTCAAGTTCTTTGGCATACTTTAAAAGCATCTTTCCTTCTTCTGTTAATGTGATTTGTCTTCCATTTTTGTTAATAAGGTTTACCCTGTAATACTCTTCAAGCTGTTTAATATGCTGAGTTACTGCAGGTTGCGTCATATTAAGCTTTTCAGCTGTTCTTGTGTAATTTTTCAAGCTTGCAGCATTTATAAAAGTAATAAGTTTTGGATCGATCATATAAATCCCTCCTCATATCAAGAGCCAGTTATCTTTATTAGTTTATCCTTAAACATCACTTAACTATAAATTATTCTTATGTATTTATAATAAATCATAATTTGAAATTATAATATAAGTATTCTAAAATAGTTGTAAAAATGAGATGGGAGTAAAAATATGAACTGGATTAAGAAAAATATCGCTGGTATAACATTTTCACTAATTATTGCAATAGCTGCAACTTGGCTTGGCGGACTTTTCCCCATTGTAGGTGGTCCGGTATTTGGTATTGTACTTGGAATAATAATTAATAATTTCCTCGGAAAGCCGGAATGGACCAAAACGGGTATAAAATTTACCTCCAAAAAGATATTGCAATATGCAATTATTCTCCTGGGTGCCGGTTTAAGCCTTACACAGGTTTGGAAGACCGGTATTGAGTCATTTTACGTTATGTTAATTACTCTTTCACTGGCCTTTATATCTGCTTATGCTCTTGGCAGACTGTTAAAGGTGCCATACAACCTTACGACTCTTATAGGTGTAGGAACCGCTATATGCGGCGGTTCAGCAATCGCAGCTGTTTCACCGATTATTGAGGCCGATGAAAAGGAAGTAGCCTACTCAATCTCTACAATATTTTTCTTTAATATTGTAGCTGTACTTATTTTTCCTCCGCTGGGACATATACTAGGTTTTTCGGACAATGCCTTCGGTCTTTGGGCAGGTACCGCAGTAAATGACACTTCGTCTGTGGTTGCTGCAGGCTATGCCTTCAGCAGTACCGCAGGTGAATATGCTACAATTGTTAAGCTTACGAGAACTACAATGATAATTCCGATTTCACTAATATTTGCATTTATTACAATGCTTAAAAAGCGCCATTCTGTTAAAACGGAAGGAACAGTAAATTACAGTTTTAAAAAGATTTTCCCTTGGTTTATTTTAGGGTTTCTTGCCGCATCACTTCTGAATACATTGAATATAATAAATGCATCGACAGCTGCTGTTCTATCTTCAGCCGGGAAATTTTTTATAGTTATGGCCCTGTCGGCAGTAGGATTAAGTGCAGATTTTAAAGCTATGATGAAAACCGGCTTTAAGCCTATTCTTCTGGGCTTGCTGGTTTGGATTACAGTGGCAGTTTCAAGTGTATTGGTACAGCTTGTGACAGGACAATTATAGGTTGTACAAATTTTGATTAGTTTGTTGGTCGCTTTGTTTGTTCGCCAAGATAAAGTGTTTTGTTAGATTTTGCAATAGTGAGAAGGTTTAATATGAAATGGAACTTTAATCATTTGCAAATTAGTATTATAATAGTAAGACATTAATAAAATTTTTTAACATATTCCCATAAAATTAAGTACAGAGTAATCACTTAACTTAAAGGAGATTTTTATGAATAAATTTAATGAACTTAACCCAGACCAGTTTGATCAAAGTCCATTTAGAGTTGTGGGCAAGGAGTGGATGCTGATTACAGCCGGGACACCGGACAAAATCAATACTATGACTGCCTCCTGGGGTGGCCTCGGAGTAATGTGGGCAAAAAATGTTTCTTTTGTCGGTATTCGTCCGCAAAGATATACAAAAGAATTTGTTGATAATACTGATACATTTTCCTTATCCTTCTTTGACAGCAGCTTCAAAAAACAGTTGGGCTACCTTGGAACAGTCTCCGGAAGAGATGAAGACAAAATAGGAAAATCCGGATTGACTGTTCGGTATACCGAAGATAACATTCCTTTCTTTGATGAAGCAAAAACTGTTATCATTTGCAAAAAGCTATATGCACAGGACTACAAACCAGAGTGTTTTATTGATAAGGAACTCGATTCTATGTATTATCCCGATGCGGACTATCATACCTTATATATATCTGAAGTCCAAAAAATACTTATAAGAGAATAACAAACAGTCCCATATTTTGAGCCTTAAGGCCACAAGATATGGGACTTATTTAATCCTTATTATTTTATACCCCTTAAGGGATATCAGTTAACAGTTTTTCAACTTGATCTTTAGGAAGAGGCTTTGCAAAAAGATATCCCTGTATCTTATCACACTCGTATTTTTTCAGGTATTCCAACTGTCCGTTGTGTTCTACACCTTCAGCTACCACAGACATTCCCATAGACCTACCCATGTTAATAATATGTCTTGTAATTGTTTTGTTTTCTGAAGCGAGGGAAACATTGTCAATAAAAGTTTTATCAATCTTCAGTGTAGTTATAGGCAGTTGCTTTAAGTAGCTCAGCGAAGAATATCCTTTACCGAAATCATCCAGTGCTATGCCTATCCCCTTTTCTCTCAACTGAGTTAATTTGTTAAAAACAATATCAAAAGACTCAATTAATACTGTTTCTGTTATTTCCAATTCCAAGCAGTGTGGGTCCAGTTTAAAATATTCAAGTATTCTCAATACTTTACTGTTAAAGTCAGCCTGAAATATTTGGAGTGTGGAAATATTAACCGACATGGTCAAATTAGTTAATCCGATTTTATGGAGCTGACTTAAGAAATCGCAAGCTTGAATTAAAACCCATTCTCCTAATGGAATTATCAGGTGAGTATCCTCGGCAATTTTAATGAACTTCATTGGTGAAACAAAGCCTAACTCAGGACTTTTCCATCTCAGCAGGGCTTCAAGACCTGTCACCTTGTTTGTATTAAGATCAAGCTGAGGCTGGTAATACAACTCAAATTCGTTGTTATCCATTGCAGCATGGAGGTATTTTTCTATATTCATCCTCTCGGTAAAATCCTTGTTCATATCCGGATCGTATACCACATACCTGTTCTTACCGCTTTCTTTGGCCTTATACATGGCAATATCGGCAGATTTAATCAAATCTTCTATTTTGTTTCCGTGCACGGGATAGATAGCAATTCCTATGCTGAAGCTTATATGAAGTCCGATGCTATTAATATAGAATTTTTCCTTAAAACTATATAGAATATCTGCTGTTAGCTGCACAGCCTTGCTTTCATCAGTCTCTTCAGCTAGTATGATAAATTCATCCCCGCCCAGTCTGTAAAGGGTACTCTTATCATAAAGATCCAAGGCAAGCCTGTCACTTGCTGCCTTAATAAGTAAGTCACCAAATTCATGTCCCATCGTATCATTAATGTATTTAAAATTATCCATATCAATGAACAGAAGCGCAGCCTTGTTACTGTTACTCTTATGTAAGAGTTTGTTTGCATCTTCAAACAGTGAACGTCTATTAGGAAGGCCTGTTAAAACATCGTGTAGAGCTAAATAAGTATACTTCTCTTCACTTAATTCCAGATCTTTCTGAATTGTAGATATCTCCTTGAGCTGGGACTTTAATTCTTCATCTGTTGCAACAAGTTCCTCATAGGTTTGAGTCAGTTCTTCATTACTTGAGTGCAGTTCTTTTCTAATCCTTCTTATTTTATTAATGTACATTAAGAGCAGCATAACGAATAGAATGAGTATCAAAAATATAGCTACAACCGAAAGTACAAGAATTTTATAGGTCTGAAAAAAAGAAAACGGCTTATTAATAATTTCAGAATCTTGAGGAAGCTTCTTGATTGGTACATTAAATCTTTTTAATTGTGTATAATCAAATACTTTTTTTGATGCTTTCGGATAAGATATGTCTAAATTATCAGCTTTCTCTCCGCTTATAATTTTCAAAGCAAGCTCTGCAGCGTACTTTCCATATAACCTGCCGCTAAGCATGTCTCCTCCGAAAGCTCCATTGTTTAGCCCAAAATCATATTGATGGTAAAGTGGAACACTGCTATACCTGCTTATTTCTCTTGCCGCCAGGTTAAAATCAATGATATTTCCTTTAGGATCACTGTAATAAGTAGCAAAGAAAAGCATATCTGTCTTGTTAAGCTGACTTACCAAATCCAATATTTTATTAAAATCAAGGTCATTTAGAGAAATTACTTTTAAATCTCCGAATGTATTATTTATTTTCTCTGTGATTATCTTACCAGTTGATATTCCACTTTCAGTATTATCGTAAACCAAATAAACATTTTTTATCTCTGGATTAATTCCTAAAGCTATTTTTATTGTTTCAACAGGATCAATTTCTTCCACGACACCTGTAAAATTATCATACTTTTTCTCCATCTCTGTCACTTTTTCCTGATTTACTCCGGAAAAAACTACAGGTGCATTTGAGAACAACTCACTCCTGTTGTCCATTGCAAAATTTAATGCGGCATCATCTGTAGTTATAATAAGATCGAGATGTTTAAGTGCATACTTGTATTTGAAATATTCATAAAGAGAATGAATATTACTTTGGGAAGGGTAATTTTTCCAGTCCATATATTCTACATAAATAGAACAATTACTATTTGATTGATTAAGTGTTTCAATTATTCCGGCATTTTGTTCACTTGTCCATTTTGTCCCCTCGTTGTAAGAGTGAATTATCAGTATACTTTTTTGCTTTTGGATGCCAATTGCACAAACGGTAGACGGAACGGAAAGAACAAAGAAAAACGTAATAACAACAATTAAAACTCTTGCCCATTTGTTACGAATCATTAATTGTATACCTCGTTTTTTATATATTTAGAAAAAGACATAATATATGGAAAATCGCTTATTTCTATAATATACCATTTTCTGCTTGTTTTCAACAGCATTGTCAAATCGATTACTATTTTAGGATTTTTCTGGATACTGTTTTCGTCCCTTAGTTATTAATCGACATAATATTGCAGCTATTGTACAGCTAATTTTCATATGCTATTATAAATTAATGCATAAATTAAAGGGTACCCGGAGGAAAACATGTCTAATAAATTCAAGTCAATCCTACATAGAGATGTATTGGTATATGTGCTAACGGTAATACTATCAATTGTTTTGCTAATAATTGGGAATAAGATTACTTCAAAAAACCTCAACTTATTAAATGGTGCTGAAGGAGTTAAGGCAGAAAAAGCTCAGGTAATTAAAATAGTAGGGACTAAAAAAGTAGAATATGATTTGGGTGGTGAAAACCCCGATACCGGTAAGGAAATTGTTTTTTTAGCAAAAGTGCTGACAGGTGAAGCAAAAGGAACTGAAATTAAAGCACTTCAGACAATTGATCCTTTTACGGGTGCCTCAATTAAAGAAGTTGAAGCCGGAGATAAAGTAATACTTTATAGACTTGATAACGAAGGTTCAGATTACGAATGGGTTTTAGGCGAATATTTGCGTACCGACGCACTTATGATTATGGGAATAGCTTTTCTTTTCTTCCTTGTTATATTTGGACGCCTTAAGGGCTTTAATACAATTATTTCTTTAGCTTTTACCTGTGTTGCTATCTTTGCTGTGTTTATCCCTTCGGTGCTTCAAGGCTTTAACATATATTTCTGGTCAATAATTACATGCATTTTTATTATTACAATGTCTTTCCTCATAATTTACGGAGCTAATAAAAAAAGTCTCTCGGCAGGTATAGGCTGTCTCGTCGGGATATTGGTTTCGGGCTTCTTAACACTGTTAATGAATAGGGTACTAAAACTTACCGGTCTGGTAAGTGAAGAATCTCTCTATGTAATAAGGGTTAATCCAACCCATCCTATTGATCTTAAAGCAATAATCTTTGCAGCCATATTAATAGGAGCAATCGGTGCAATAATGGATGTTTCCATGTCCATTGCCGCTGCTCTTGCAGAACTCAAGGAAAAACTCGAATATACTCCTTTCAGTCTTATCATTAAATCAGGTATGTCTATTGGCCGTGATATTATGGGAACAATGGCTAATACGTTAATTTTAGCGTATATCGGCAGTTCACTTTCAGTCGTATTGCTGCTGGTTTCTTATAACAGCTCCATACTTGAACTTATGAATAAGGAAATGATAGTAGTTGAAATTCTACAGTCTCTTGTAGGAAGCTTTGGTATCCTTGTAACAATTCCCGTTACCTCTCTGGTCTGTGCGTACCTTTTTTCAGAAAGAGTTAAAACGGAAGATGCAGCTTATAGAGGTCCACGAGCTGACGACTTCTCGGATGATTATACCGACGGCTGGAAGTAAGCGTTTTGTGTGCAATCCATAAGGTGTTTTTAAACTAATAAAATTATTGATCTTTATAATTTTATTATTATCAAACTAATATAAATAAATCTTTTTATAAAGTGCAAAATAAAAACAAATTAACACATTAAGCGAGGTTTTTATGTTTGTACCTAAAAGAGTTATTTTTGAGTCAGGAGCTCTGGACTATCCCCTTGGGGAGCAGCTATATACAAGGTTTAAAAGTGAGAATATAACGGTGATTGAGAGCTCATTAAATAAGGTAAAAAGCAATATCCCCGGAGAGTCTCCCGCGGCTCTGTATCAAAGCGGTAAAGCCACCCTTGTCGTCGGAGTAAAAAAAAGTCTGACTTTCCAAAGCTGCAAGCCCTCCGCCCATTATCAACTTCCCCTTGTAAGTGGTTGTACAGGCCAATGTGAATATTGCTATCTTAACACACAGCTTGGTGACAAACCTTTTATAAGGGTTCATGTAAATCTCGAAGAAATATTTCAGCAGGCAGGTAAATATATAACTGCAAGATTGCCGGAAGAGACACTTTTTGAAGGGTCTGCCACCTCTGATCCTGTACCTGTGGAGCCATATACCGGTGCTTTAAAGAAGGCCATCAATTACTTTGCAGAGCAGGAACATTCCCGATTCAGATTTGTAACCAAATTTACTGATATAGATGATTTACTTGATTTAGAGCATAAAGGTCTCACTGAGATTAGGTTCAGCCTTAATACCGAGTCAATTATTAAAGCATACGAGCACAAAACAGCTTCTGCTAAAAAGCGGATTGAGGCAAGTGCAAAACTCTATTCGGCTGGTTACCCCACAGGCTTTATAATTGCACCGGTATTTATTTATGATGGTTGGGAGAACGAATACAGAGAGCTTCTGACATGGCTCAGACAAGCCTTTCACGCAAAAGCATCAAGGCCTGTAACTTTTGAAGTCATTTCTCACAGGTATACCACTAAAGCCAAAAATAAAATAACCGAAATTTTTCCCCAGACAACACTTGATATGGAAGATAAAAATCGGCAGTTCAAGTATGGACAATTCGGTTATGGGAAATATGTATATCCCAAGGAAACTATGTCACAGATTAAAGAATTCTTTCAGAAGGAAATATCTGAAATTTTTGATAACGGCGTTATAAAATACATTATTTAGTTGATTATATAGTTCATTGGTCCCTTAACACAATGCTTCTTCAACGGACCTGTGCAGATATTTATCAAGCTCGTTCATTAAGCCTGTTCCTTCTCTCATTGAAACTGTCATCCTCGTTTTTTAACGAATCGGCTGCTATAGTGTCTTTATGTATTAAAGCCTCTATTTCCAGCTGATTCTGAGCCTTTATTTGTTCTGTTTTTACTAATGCATCAGCCTTTATCTGTTCTTTTTTTAATCTGAACTTAAAAATCTCCTGCATTGAGACATATGTAAAGCCAAAGAAGCCCATAACTACAACAGCTATAGCTATAACCGTATTTTGATCCATTATTTCTTCCTCCTAAAGCATATATTTTTTATTGAGTATAAGCCTTTGTTAACTCAATCCACCACAGGTGCGACAACTGCTTTAACAAACCCGATCAATTCAGTTGGATTAACTTCTACCTGAAAACCGATTTTCCCTGCACTGAAAATAATTGAATCAATGCTTTCACATGAGCTGTCAATAACTGTTCTGTAATCCTTCTTCATACCAATGGGTGAACAGCCTCCCCTAATATATCCGGTCACCTTGTTTATTTCATCCATTCTTATCATTTCGATGGACTTCTCACCCACAGACTTGGCCGCTGCCTTTAAATTCAATTCTTTGCTTACCGGGATTACAAATATAACGAAACTTTTACTTGCACCCCTTGTCACAAGTGTTTTATAAACCTTTTCAACGGGCTGACCAATTTTATTCGCCACTGAAACTCCGTCAATAGCCCCTTCCTTGCTTTCATAAGTATATGTAATATAGTTTATATGTGCACTATCCAGTATTCTCATAACATTCGTCTTTTGAATTGACATTTCTTACCAACCCCCTGCTATTCCAAGGCTTCCTGCTTTGGAAATCTGAAGTGACCAATTATTCTACCACTTTTACTCCATTTTAAAAGAATGTTTTCTTCCTCTACCGCAAATGTACTTGCATTATGAATAATATAAGGTACTCCATCCTTACGCCTTTTGTCTGATACTATTGCCACATGCTCAGTTTTATTCAGTACAACTATATCACCGGGCTGCCACTGATACAAGTTATTTTTATCATAAGGTTTCACCTCTCGGGTAAGACTCTCCCCATACTTTTCAAAAAATACAATCTGATTTTTTACTCGTCTGAAATCAATGTTCGGATCAGGAGCTTTAACACCATTTCTGTAATCCTCGGTATGTTCAAGAATATCCTTATCCATGTTGCTTTTCAAGTCATAGCCCGCATTTTTCAAGGCTCTCCACACTACGTCGGTACACACGCCCTCCCACATAGGAGGATAGCCTCCTTCATAATATGTACTCTGATACTTTGTTTTATTGAATACTTCGTTCCGGGCGCCCTGTACAATATCGTCCATGTCACATATTCCGTCTTTATCCATATCGCCGTCACATACAATTTTTTCTATAGTTACCTTTCCTTTTAGAAAGAAAAAAGCGTCAAGATAAACAATTTTGTTATAGCACAGTAATGCTATAAATCCTAATGTTAATACAATTGACGCAATAATTAAGTATTTTTTCATTATAACCTCTTTTCCGGCAGGAATATTGAATCATCCGTACCGGAATGCTAAATTCCTTATCACTGTCAGATCAGGATAATTCGTATATATTCTGCTCCAAACATATTTTTGCTCTTTCTGCAGTTTTAGGATCTGCATTAAGAGAACTCTTTAAAAATTCAGGGTGCTCAAGAAGAAATTTCCTCATAGTCTCTGTTGGCTTTGCCAAATAATCCATCAGCATTTGGTGTTGTTTGTCAGTTATATGTCCTTCATTCAGTGCTCCGTCAAACAGTTCTTTATCAACATTCATTAAAGCATGGGACTCTACTCCGGCGTTATTAAGCTTTTCTGCTCCACCCTGCAGTCTGTCAATAACCACAAGGCTGTATTTCAAATTACCGTTCAAATCCTGAATAGCTGGAATCCATGCTCTGGTGTAGCTGGAGGCTTCAGTTATTATGTCAGCAATGTGAAGTACATTAGCGTTTTTTAAATCTTTTACTTCTGAGGAAATGCCATTTTGATATAAAACAGCTGATAAATCCTTAAATATAGTAATATGTGGAATCTTTAGAATATCAGCTATAATCAGAGAAAAGAACCAATCTCTTCTTTCTCCTCCTGATATGTAACTAATAGATTTCATATCAAAATTACTTTTAATATACTCACACATTCCTGTAATTAGACCTCTGAAGATTTCGTCCGATTCAAAATTTTTACGAACCAGTTCCAGAACTATTTCCGAGCATTCCATTTTGTTTTCCTTGCAGACATCGATTACCTTTAAAAGGCTGTTGGCCTTTTCTTCATTTCCATAAAGGAAATGTGTATTAATGTAATAGGGTCCTATTTTAGAAGAAGTGTACCAAAAGGGTTTGTTCTCGGGACACACTCTTACTGCATCTGTTTTGAAAAGCCAGGTTATAAGCTTGTTTTTTTCCATTTTTAATGACCTCCATACATACCATTTGATTTTTGAAATAACTGAATTTGTTTAAGTCTAATTTATTTTTACTGAATCATCCTTATTTAAGTTTATTTTGCTTTCGCTTTTCTTCCATAAACTCCTGCCACCATTCCTGGTTCTGTATGGTACTTAGCTCAAAGCCCAGGTGTTCTACATCACCCTCCATAATAACTTCAAATTTATCAATTGTATCATCATAATCAACAATGGTTACCGAAGTATTATCATGCCAGAAAATATTTTTGAGATTTTCAAGCTTGCAGTCATAAAACCTGCAAAGCATTGTCCTGATTGCAGCACCATGAGTTACAACACAAATGTTTCTGCCCGTATTGTCACTGATAATGTGTTTAACCTCACCTACTAGTCTTTCATAAAATTCAGCGACACTCTCTCCATTTGGCATTTTATGAAGATGGGGCTCCTCTACCCAGGTTTTATTTTCTGACGGAAATTTAATAGGAAGCTCATCAAAAGGCACGTTTTCCCAGTCCCCGCCATTTATTTCCTTTAGCTTGTCCGTACGGATAATCGGAAGTTGTTTTATGTCAGCAATATATTGAGCTGTCTGAAGTGTACGTGTCAAACTACTTGAGTATATTATGTCAATTGGTACGGAAGCCAACCTTTCAGCAACTTTCTTTGCCTGCTTATGACCCTTTTCAGTTATTTCGCTGTCATACCAGCCATGAAATCGCCTGTTAATATTGCCTTCTGCTTCTGCATGTCTTACAAATATAAGTCTGGTTACCATTTAATCCTCCAATAAGATTAATAATTGCTTTGATTTAATTATACCAAACTTTTCAATTTTTATTTCTCTTATTATAGATTTTTTGGCCATTCATAATAATCATGGGGTTTATTATTATTAAATTTAATCTACAGAACCGCCTAAATCAATGTCTGACATGAGGCATTTGCTCCATTCCCAACTCTTGATTCCCCAATCAGTGAAATTAATAATAGCCTGAGCATATTTTTCTATTGCTTCGCCGGTTCTGGTTTCTAAAGCTGCATCAATAAGCTTCATTAAACCTTCAGGTTTATATTCTGCACCTTCAAGAACTTTGAGAAACCATTTATGATAAGGGAATACCAGTTCATTATACGCCAATATTGCTCGTCCACCGCAAAGAATCATATTTGACAATGAATAATTAATCATATATGCATCATTTTTCTTTACGCCATCATTGTAGTACCAATACCATTCGTGAAATTTAGCATAAAACCACTTCATTCGGGCTTCCTTATATTTTATCGGATATTTTGCTGCCTGCTTAATTAATTCCTCTAAATCAGGTATTTTTGAATAAGCAATATAGGCATTGTTAAAGGCATATTTCCCTGGCTCATATCCATCATTGGCTACTCCCTTTATATAGTCTACACTTACATACTTTCCGTCAACATATCCCTCTTCATATGTACAGCTTTCCTTCTCCCAATATAAAAGCTGTCCGTTTTTGAATCTTCTCTCATACTCCTCATTGGATACTACTATCATGATATCTACATCAGAATCCTCTTTTGCAAAACCATGAGCAATGGATCCGGCAATTATAAGAGCTAATACCTTATCATCTTCTTTCATCCTTTTTATAACATTGTTGATGGTATCCTGATGATGTTTAAACATATTATTCGGCCTCCTTATAGAAAACATATAATTTTGATGTAGTTACAAAAGTAGCTGGTCATATAAGCCTAAATTATTAACAGTTAATTCATTTCCAACTTCCCAATTATCTCATCTAACCCTTTGTACCCATATTTTATCATGTACTCTTCAATTCCTCTTATTATTTCTATTGGGACAGTAGGATTAACAAAGTTGGCTGTTCCCACCATTATAGCCGACGCACCTGCAAGCAGGAACTCAATAGCGTCTTCTCCGGAGGATATTCCACCCATTCCGATAACAGGAATTTTAACGGCATGAGCAGCTTCGTATACCATTCTAACAGCAACAGGCTTAACTGCGGGTCCCGAAAGGCCGCCGAAATTATTAGCAAGAATAGGTTTTTTCTTGTGAATATCTATTGCCATCCCCAGTAGTGTATTTATTAATGAAACGCAATCTGCCCCGGCAGCTTCCGCCGCTCTGGCCATGGTCTTTATATCACCCACATTCGGTGATAGCTTCACAATCAAAGGCTGCTTACAATATTTCTTAACCGAAGTGGTTATTTCTTCAATCAGCTTTGGGTCTGTCCCAAAAGCAAGTCCCCCAGCCTTTACATTGGGGCAGGACACATTCAGTTCAATAGCATCAACTCCTGAGTCACCAAGAATTTCTGCCATTTCACAGTATTCCTCAATTGTATTCCCAGCAATATTGGCAATTATTTTGGTTCTGTACTGTTTGAGAAAAGGCAGATCGTGCTTCTTAAATGTCTCAACTCCAGGGTTCTGAAGGCCGACACTATTTAGAATTCCGGCCGGAGTTTCAGCAATTCTCGGAGGCGGATTGCCTTTTCTCTCTTTTAGAGTCAGGCCCTTTACAGATATTCCTCCCAGAGCATTCAAATCAAGATACTCACTGTATTCATGTCCGAAACCATAAGTACCTGATGCCATAATCACCGAATTCTCAAAATGAATACCTGCTATATTTACGCTTAAATCAATGTTATTTGTTAAACTTTGCATTATTCACGCTATCCTCCTTAACCCCAAATGACTTCTGTACTCCAAAAGACCGGGCCGTCCTTGCACACATGACTGAAGCCCCAATCGTCTTCTGACTTTTTAGTTTTGCAGGCACAAACCAGACAGGCCCCAATACCGCAACCCATTCTCTGTTCCATTGAAACCTGGCAGGGTATACCGTTCTTTTCTGCTATTGCTGCCACTTTCTGCATCATAATAGAAGGGCCGCAAGTATAAACTATATCAGGCTTTTGCTCAAGTATGCGCTGTTCCAGCAGTTCTGTGACAAAAGCCTGCTTGCCGTAGGAGCCGTCATCAGTGGCTATCTCCACCTGTTGTGCCGCGGCCCTGAATTGGTCTTCCAGCACTATGGCAGCTTTGGTTCTGAAGCCAAGTAAAGCTGTTTTTTGTACGGCATTACTGCTCTTGAGAAGATAAAGCAGCGGGAAGGTGCCTATACCTCCACCGACTACTACAATATTCTTATGTTTATTATCTATTGAAAACGGTTTTCCCAGAGGCCCCATGATATCAACCTCTCCGATACATTTACAGCTAAGCTTTTCAGTTCCGTTACCCTTTACCTGAAAAACTATGTCAAAGGTGTTGTTAGACTTATCAATATCACAGATACTGATGGGTCTTCTGAGAAGAACTTCTATTCCTCCGCATTTTACATTTACAAACTGACCGGGCAATGCATTTTGTGCCACATACTCTGACCTGATGGTCATTTTGTAGACATCTTCGCAGAGCTGCTGAAGGTCTGCGATTTGTTCGTTAAGTACTTTTGCCATGTCTGATCTCCTTATAAAGCCTTTGTGCTTGAATACATATTTTAAATATAAAACATTTTGCTTCCACTTAATGTACGTGAGTACAACTTGTATTAATGGGAAGCACGGTTAAAAGAAATTGCAGAAATTGTAGAGTCAATTATCTACAATAGTTCGTCGGCTCACAATAATATTATTTGACTTTGTGAAACACAAGCTATTTTTGCCGTCCAATGACAGGAAGTCACTTGGAGTATAAACGAACAGGATGTGAGATTTTATACGACGGCAAAAAAGCTTTGTTGAACCGTACAATTTCTAGCAATTTCTTTGGGTGATAACCATTAATACAAGTTAGTACAGAAGTACAGCTAAGTTGAACAAATATCGTCATTTCAAACTGACTTTACCAAGCGCAAAGCTTATTAAATTTCTACTCGAATATACTTAAATTCAGCACTTCCAGCTCGCCTTCAGTCTTACCCAGCTTGAGACATTTGATTATAGCTGCAGCTGTATCAAGTGAGGTCAGACAGGGTATGGACATTTCAACAGCTTTTCTTCTGATCTTAAAGCCGTCTCTGTCAGGCTTTCTGCCCTTGGTAGGGGTATTTATTATCATGCCCAGCTTGCCTGACTGTATAAGGTCAAGTATGTTAGGAGAGCCCTCTTCCAGCTTCTTAACGGCATTTGTTGCGATACCGTTATGATTAAGCATATGTGCTGTTTTTCCTGTGGCATACAGCGTAAAACCAAGTTTTTCGAACTCTTCCGCAATATGGATAAGTTCTGGCTTATCGGAATCTCTCACAGTCATCAGTATTCCGTCACCCTTTTGAGGAAGCCTAATACCTGATGCGATGATTCCCTTGTAGAGTGCTTCGGGGAAATTGTCTGCGATACCCAAAACTTCTCCTGTAGACTTCATTTCAGGGCCAAGGCTGATATCAACGTCATGGAGCTTTTCAAATGAGAATACAGGAACTTTTACTGATACATATGCAGGCTCTTTGTACAAACCTGTCCCAAACTTAAAGTCACTCAGCTTCATTCCCATCATGCACTTTGTTGCAAGGTTTACCATTGGTATTCCGGTTACTTTACTAATATAAGGTACTGTACGACTGGATCTTGGATTTACTTCTATTACATAAACTTCATTGTTATAGACGACATACTGGATATTTACCAGACCTACTACATTAAGAGCCTTTGCCAGTCTTTCAGTATAATCAACAATTACCGCTTTTATCTTATCGCTGACAGTCTGTGTGGGATATACCGATATACTATCGCCGGAGTGTACTCCCGCTCTTTCAAGATGCTCCATTATTCCGGGGATTAGTATGCTTTCTCCGTCGCAGATAGCGTCTACCTCTATTTCTTTACCCATCATATATTTATCTATAAGTATTGGGTGTTCTTGTACAGTCCTGTTGATGATTTCCATGAATTCTGCTACATCCTTGTCACTGAAGGCTATTTCCATGCCCTGACCTCCAAGAACATAGGATGGCCTTACCAGCACCGGATACCCAAGTTCATTAGCTGCGGCAAGAGCCTCTTCAAGAGTAAATATCGTCCTGCCCTCAGGTCTTGGGATACCTGTTCTTTCTAAGATTTCATCAAACTTTTCCCTGTCTTCTGCAGCATCTACATTCTTTGGCTCGGTTCCGAATATTTTGACTCCCATTTCATCCAGCGCTTTTGTCAGCTTGATAGCCGTCTGTCCACCGAACTGAACAATCGCTCCCTTTGGATTTTCAGCCTCAACTATGTTTTCAACATCTTCAGGCGTAAGAGGCTCAAAATACAGCTTATCGGCAGTATCAAAGTCGGTGCTTACCGTTTCAGGATTGTTATTGGCTATTATTGTTTCATAGCCCATTTCCTTAAGTGCCCATACCGAGTGAACCGAGCAATAGTCGAATTCTATACCCTGTCCGATTCTTATAGGTCCTGAACCCAGTACCAGGATCTTTTCTTTATCGGATTGCTTTACTTCCGAATTATCGTCATAAGTTGAATAATAGTAAGGTGTTGCAGCTTCAAACTCTGCAGCGCAGGTGTCAACCATTTTGTAGGCAGCTTTGATTCCCTGCTGCTTTCTAAGGCTTGTTATCTGATCTCTTGTTGTTCCGGTAAGCTTTGCGATAATTCTGTCGGTAAAGCCCATTTTCTTGGCTTTCTTAAGAATCTCCTTTGTAAGCTGGTCAGGGGTATAGGCTTTAAGCTTTTCCTCCATTAACACAAGTTCTTTGATTTTACAAAGGAAGAAGTAATCTATTTTAGTTATTTCATGAATTTCTTCAAGCGTTACTGATCTGCGAATAGCTTCTGCTATTACAAAAATTCTTTCATCGTTGATATCTGAAAGCTTCTTTACAAGCTCGTTTCCGTCCAGCTTTTTGTAAATGTCCTGCTCCAGAGTGAATATTCCAAGTTCAAGAGAACGAATTGCCTTCATAAGCGCGGCTTCAAAAGAGCTGCTTATGGACATTACCTCTCCTGTTGCCTTCATCTGAGTTCCCAGGGTTCTCTTAGCTTTTACAAACTTGTCAAAAGGCCATTTTGGTATCTTTACAACCACATAGTCAAGCGTAGGCTCAAAACAGGCATAGGTTTTTCCTGTTACAGCGTTCTTTATTTCGTCAAGACCATAGCCGATTGCTATCTTAGAAGCAACCTTTGCAATAGGATAACCTGTTGCTTTAGAAGCAAGAGCAGAGGAGCGGGACACTCTTGGGTTTACTTCTATTACTGCGTATTCAAAGCTGGTTGGGTGCAGAGCGTACTGAACATTACAGCCACCCTGTATTCCAAGTTCAGAAATTATTTTCAAAGCAGAAGTTCTAAGCATCTGATATTCTTTATCTGCAAGGGTTTGTGATGGAGCAACAACTATACTGTCTCCTGTATGTACTCCTACAGGGTCAATGTTTTCCATGTTACATACCGTTATAACATTACCCTTGCTGTCACGCATTACCTCATACTCGATTTCCTTCCAGCCGGCAATACATTTTTCTATAAGAACCTGGTGTACACGGCTGAGTCTGAGACCGTGGCCGCCTGTTTCTCTTAATTCCTCTTCATTGTTAACTATTCCGCCGCCTGTTCCTCCAAGGGTGTAAGCAGGTCTTACAATAACCGGATAATCAATTTCCTTCGCGAAGGCAACTGCGTCTTCAATGGTTGTTACAACCTTACTGGCGATACAGGGCTCTCCGATGCGCTCCATGGTGTCCTTGAAATCCTGTCTGTCTTCTGCCATTTTGATAGCTTCAGTGGCTGTTCCCAAGAGTTTTACTCCCTGCTCTTCCAAAAAGCCTGATTCGGCAAGTTCCATTGCCAGATTCAAACCTGTCTGTCCTCCCAGTGTAGGCAGTATGCTGTCGGGCTTTTCAGTACGTATAATATTTTTTACTACTTCTGCCTTAAGCGGCTCAATATATACCTTATCTGCTATATTTGTATCGGTCATTATTGTTGCAGGGTTACTGTTTACAAGAACAACCTCTATTCCTTCTTCCTTAAGCGCCTGGCAAGCCTGAGTTCCCGCATAGTCAAACTCTGCCGCCTGACCTATTATGATCGGTCCTGACCCGATAACCAGTACTTTATGAATATCATTGCGTTTTGGCATTCCAATCTCCAATCCGCCGCTTGAACGGCCTAATAATTTAAGAATAAATCTATCTTTCAGGTCTGAAAATTCCTGTTAAAGGCTAAGTAAATTGTAAAAATTTATTTCTTAGAATTATCAATCATCCTGATAAATTCATCAAAGAGATATGCTGTATCTCCGGGCCCTGGCGATGCCTCGGGGTGGAATTGAACAGTAAAGAGCGGTGCATTCTTATATTTGAGCCCTTCAATTGTACCGTCATTCATATTTATGTGACTTATCTGCATTATTTCAGGGTCCAGTGATTCTTTAACAATTGTGTAACCATGATTTTGCGAGGTTATATAAGTCATATCCTTTTCCAGATCCTTAACCGGATGATTACAGCCTCTGTGACCATATTTGAGCTTTTCAGTATTGGCGCCGTTTGCAAGAGCCGTTAGCTGATGTCCAAGACAAATCCCGAAAATAGGCTTTTTACCGATGAGCTTTTTGATATTATCAATTTGGAATTCACAATCCTTTGGATCTCCAGGTCCGTTTGAGAGCATTATTCCGTCAGGTTTGACTACCAGAACCTCTTCAGCTGTTGCAGTACAAGGGAATACATACACTTCACAACCTCTTTTCTGAAGTGAGCGCACAATATTCTTCTTGAGTCCGTAATCCAGTAAAGCTACTGTATAGCCTTCTCCTTCGTAGTGCTTGACTTCAGGTGTTGTTACCTGCAGTACAGGATTAATGATGTTATAATTTTTAACTTCAGCTATTTTTTCTTCGATTTCTTCAAGAGCATCAGCTGTCACAATTGTTCCCTTCATTGTACCCTTGTCTCTCAGAATAATTGTGAGTGCTCTTGTATCTATTCCCTCAAGGCCTATTATTTCATTTCTTTTCAGATACTCATTAAGGGTTTCTATTGATCTCCAGTTACTGGGAGTCTTGCAAAGCTCTCTTACAATAAAGCCCTTAACCTGTGGTCTTAAGGATTCGATATCATCAAAGTTCACTCCATAGTTTCCAATTAACGGATATGTCATGCAGACAATCTGTCCGCAGTAGGATGGGTCTGTCAGGACTTCCTGATATCCTGTCATTCCTGTGTTGAATACCACCTCGCCCACTACCTTGCCTTCCATGCCAAAGCTGTTTCCTTCAAAAACAGTCCCATCTTCAAGTAACAAAAATGCCTTCATTTTATCTCCAATCTACGCGCAAAATGCGTACAAATTAAGTAATAAATTATTTTTCAGCCAGTGCCTTGTTTAAGTCTTCTTTCATTCTGATAACTTCTGCTCTTGCGGCTTCAGCAAATTTATCCTCGCTGTATTGGTTCTTCCAGTTATCCGACATGTATGCACACATTACACTCCTTGATGCATTTACTATTGCGCCAAGTCCATCGTTGTTAAAGCTGTAAGTACAATCCTTTGCAGTTCCTCCCTGTGCTCCGTAGCCCGGTACCAGAATATATGCGTGTTTCATTATTGATCTCAGCAGCTTTGCTTGATTTGGATATGTAGCCCCCACTACTGCTCCTACACTGCTATAGCCGTATTGTCCTTTGACACTTTTACCCCATTCGTTTACGTAGGAAGCCATTAATTCATAAATACTTCTGCAATCTTGTGTTACAAGATCCTGAAGCTGCCCTGAGGACTTGTTTGAGGTTTTAACCAAAACAAATATTCCTTTTTCATGGTTGGCACAGTCATCAATAAATGGCTTTATTCCATCAATTCCAAGGTAAGGGCTTACAGTCAGTGCATCAACATTAAAAGCCTTTTCGCTTATTTCCGAGGTCAACGCTGTCTCACCCAGAAAAGCTTTTGAATAAGCTTCGGCAGTTGTACCGATGTCATTTCTTTTGCCGTCTGCAATGACTAGCAGCCCTTTGCTCTTTGCATACTTGCAGGTCTCTTCAAAAGCTATTATTCCTTCTATTCCGTACATTTCATAATAAGCTAATTGAGGTTTGACCGCCGGTACCTGATCATAAACTGCATCTATAAGCTGTTTATTAAATTGGATTATGGCCTGAGCTGCGCCTTTAAGATTAACACCGTATTCACCGAAGGCCTTTTCTTTAATGCAGGCAGGTACATATTCGATCTTCGGATCCAGCCCCACTACTGTAGGATTATTCTTTTCTCTTATACTTTCAATAAGTCTGTCGATAAACATATTAACTCCCATCTACGCACTTATGCGTACAAAAATAGTAATTAAAGTCTCTTGTTTGGTTATATCTTAAATAACTTACTTGTTATATTATTTGTCCAGATCTAACAACAGGATTTCCGCCGACGATTGTAAACTGCGGCTGTCCATAAAGCTGAAACCCATTAAAGGGTGAGTTTTTGCTTTTAGATTCCAGTTTGCTTATATCAACTGTATATTGTTCATTTATGTTAAATATCATCAGATCTGCACTAAAGCCTACTTCTATTGTTCCCTTGTTCAGGCCCAGCATTTTGGCAGGGTTGACACACATTTTCGATACGAGTTGCTTTAAAGTGAGATGTCCTGGTTTTACAAGATAGGTAATTGCGAGTGGAAATGCTGTTTCGAAACCAACCATTCCATTTGAGGCCTGTTTAAATTCAACATTTTTTTCATCCTTATGATGTGGTGCGTGATCGGTTGATATTATATCAATTGTTCCATCCTTCAAACCTTCTATAATTGCAGCCACATCCTTTTCAGCTCTCAGAGGGGGATTTACCTTGGCATTAGTATTGAAGCCTTCACATGTCTTATCAGTCAGTGTAAAGTAGTGGGGACAGGTTTCGGCAGTAACATTAACGCCTCTTCTTTTTGCGTTTCTTATAAGATCAACACCTAATTCAGTACTTACATGGGCTATATGAACAGTTGCCTTTGTATACTCAGCAAGTATTAAATCTCTTGCAATCATAACTTCTTCAGCAGGTGCCGGATTCCCCTTCAACCCAAGTATTGATGAGTAGTAACCTTCATTCATCAGGCCCTCATCTACCAGATCAAGATCTTCGCAGTGAGATATAATAGTTATGTCAAACATCGATGCATATTGCATTGCTTTTTTCATTAAGGAGGAATTGTTTACAGGTTTTCCGTCATCCGACAGTGCAACAGCTCCTGCGAATTTAAGTTCTCCGATTTCGCTTAATTCCTCACCTTTAAGGCCCTTGGATACAGCACCAATTGGATAAACGTTTACCATGCCGTCAGCTTTTGCTTTATTTATAACATATTTTATAAGCGCTTCATTATCCAGCACCGGATTGGTATTTGGCATGCAGGCTACCGAGGTAAATCCGCCTTTTGCAGCGCTTCTTGTTCCAGTTTCAATGTCTTCCTTGTATTCATAGCCCGGATCTCTAAGATGACAGTGTGCATCAATCAATCCAGGTATCACATACATCCCTTCAGCTTCGATTATCTCGCAGCCTGCCGGATTAATTTCGCTGCCTATTTCAGCCACCAGACCATCCTCAACAAGTATATCGGCAACCTTGTCCAGTCCGCTGTTGGGGTCAATTACATGTCCGTTTCTAATCAATAACTTCATATGTGCCTTCCTCCAATATAAACTTTTAAAATCTGCAAAGCAGATTTTGGCTATGCGATGAGCGATAAACTATAAATTGCTCTCACTTTCGATCGCATTCCTCCTGGTCAGTAGATATAGTAAAGCCATTCTTATGGCAACTCCGTTTGTAACCTGTTCATCTATTACAGACTGATCTCCGTCCATAACTGCCGAGGAAAGCTCAACTCCCCTGTTTACAGGACCCGGATGCATTACAAGCGCATCATCTTTTGCCAGCTTAAGACGTTTATCATCCAAACCGAAAAATCTTGAGTATTCCCTGATCGAAGGAAACAACCCCTTCTTTTGTCTTTCCAGCTGTATTCTCAGACCCATAACAACATCTGCATCAAGTATAGCCTCCTGGACTGTACTGAATACATTAACTCCAAGTTTCTCAATCCCTGGAGGAATCAAAGTTGCAGGTCCTGAAACACTAACTTCGGCGCCCATTTTTGTAAGCCCCCATATATTACTTCTGGCAACTCTGCTGTGAAGTATGTCTCCGATTATTGCAACCTTCAACCCTTTCAGGCTGCCTTTTTTCTCAACCATTGTGAACATATCCAGCAGTGCCTGGGTCGGATGCTCATTCATTCCATCCCCTGCATTAATAACTGAAGATTTCACATTCTGAGCAAGGAGGTGTGGCGCTCCAGACATGGGATGCCTTATTATTATTACATCTGACCCCATGCTATCTATGGTTTTTCCTGTGTCTATAAGAGTTTCGCCCTTCTGCACGCTGCTGCTGGAAGCTGATATATTAGCGGCGTTAGCTCCCATGTATTTTGATGCCAGTTCAAAGGAAAGTCTGGTTCTGGTACTGTTTTCATAAAATAATGTTATTATGGATTTTCCCTGAAGGTGAGCTGTTTTCTTATTATTTGAACTGATGATGTACTTCATTGTTTTTGCAGTGTTCAAGATGTATTCTATTTCTTTGGATGAAATATCCCTTAAACCAAGCAGATCTTTTGATTTCAGATTCATACAATTCTCCTGTTGGCTGCAATGCAGCAGAATTTATTAGCTTGCAGACATATATTGAAGAGCCTAATCCTTGTTTGATATAGTAACGCTGTTTTCACCGTCAATTTCGACTAGATTAACATGTACTATTTCACTTCTTGAAGTGGGTACATTTTTACCTACATAATCCGCTCTTATTGGCAGTTCACGATGTCCCCTGTCAATCAGAACGGCCAGTTGTATCATTTGTGGCCTGTTTATATCCATTATTGCATCGATAGCAGCCCTGACTGTTCTTCCCGTGTAAATAACATCATCCACCAGTACAACCTTCTTATTCTTAATGTCAAAATCAATTTCTGTTCCATTAATAACAGGGTGCTCGTTAAGCAGGCTCAAATCATCTCTGTACAGCGTTATGTCCAGTATTCCAACCGGAATTTCGTTATTTTCAACACTTTTTATTTTATCTGCAATTCTTCTGGCAAGAGGAATACCTCTTCTTTGAATTCCGATTAGTACCAGACTTTCAATACCCTTGTTTTTTTCAATGATCTCATGAGAAATTCTTGTAATGGCCCTGCTTATTGCGCTTTCGTCCATTATTTCTGTTTTTTGCATCCTGATCATCCTCTCTTAATAAATTTATATATCAAGTATTAATATTAACCAATTCATTTTTCTTAATAGTATTTTTTAACTAAAAAAGCTTCCCGCCAAAGGCAAGAAGCTTAAACATATCAAAATATAACCCCTTTACAGAAATACATTAACATTTAATAAAATGCTATATCTTGTATTCCCTCTGATGATTATAAAGAAATCATGTAGTTTAGTATCTCACCTTATAGCCTCACTGGACTAATTTAAAGGCAAACTATTTATTTACTAAATGATATCACATCGCTTTAACGATGTCCATATCTTTTTTACTTCTATAAAGGCAATTTTTGTAGTTTAAAAGTACTATAAAAGCAGCTGCTAAAAAATATACAGATGAAGTAATACTCAAAATAATCAAAGCTTCTCCGCTTTGCAGCCACATCAGGAAGTTAAAAAGTTGATGAATTATGATAGGTATAACAAGATTGTGATTCAGGTTATAAAAGGCAGTAATAATTACTGATGTTGATATTATTCCGACAAGAAAAAAGAAAATGTATTGGATAAGTTGTATGCCTTCATAGCCTGACAGCAGCCACAAGGGTAAGTGCCAGAATCCCCACAATACCCCCACAATAATTGCAGATTTAAGAGGATTTAGTTTTCTTTGTAATTCATTAAGAAAAAACCCTCTCCAGCCTAGCTCTTCTCCCAAGGGACCTCTAATTAAATTGCTGAAAAACATTATAATAATAGTCATTCCTGAAGTGGTAATGGATTTGTTTAATGGAGCTTTGGTTATAAAGCTTACAATTAATATTCCGATTAAAAATATAAAAATTTGTAAAAGAAATAAACTGATTAAAACCTTCAATTTTATTTTTTGACTAAACTGCTTCTTTATAAATTCAATTAAATTTTCCTGCTTGTAAATTTTCTTAAACATTGCTAAAAATACAAAAGTTGAAGTCCAAGCTGATATAATTTTAAGTACTTCTCCCGGAATAGGAGAGTTAAATATAAACAGAGTTGCTCCAATCAACAGGATAAATAAATAAAACAATAAATAAGTGAGAACAACATACTTTTTCAAAATACTTTTCATTAAATACCTCCATAATTCATATAAAAAAACCAATAAAACGTTAATAGTTCTATTGGTTTCAAATATATACTATGGTGCAGCCCCCAGGTCAAGGGTCTATTTAATGGGTACAAATACTTCATGATATATTTTTTCAGTATTTTCACTATAAGTAATTAATCGTGTTCTTAGATAAACTACTCCTTCTGTCTGTAAACCATTTTCACGAGCCCATTCAGCCCCTTCCCATAAAGCTCTTACTCTTGTATCTTCTTCTCCATGCTTCCCCTGTCTGTCCTCCACAATGGTGTACATACAGCTGGTGTAATTTATAAAGCTCTGACTAACGGTAGACGAACAGTCGTCACTTTTCTCAGCTATAAACATTTTACAGTCTTTGTAACCAGTATCATCAAAAGTAAATTTTCTCATTAATTTTGAAAGAATATCATCCTTTAATAAATCAACATATTTTAATACCATATTGTATTCATCCATTGCATCAAAATCTGTTATTTCACCAAGTACCTTGAATGTAGGCATTTTTCTTATAGAATATTTATTTAAGTTATTCTGTATTTCTTTACAAAACTCTTTAGTTTCTTCAATCCTTTCAAGCATATAGCTCTCTAAGAGGATACGCTCTTTTAATTCAGCTGCCTTTTTCTCAAGAAGTCCTTCAAGCTCTGAGATTTCACTGCCTGTTTGCAGCTTTTTTACATCACTGATGGTAAGATTTCTTTTTTTGTAGAAGTCAGTTACCATCAACGTGTATATATCTCTGAAGTCATATTCTCTATAATTATTTTCTTCATTTTGCCTTGGGCTGATAATGCCTTTTTCCTCATAATACCTGAGCGCATCTCTTGATAGGCCCAGAATATGTTGCAGCTGTCCTGTTTTATAAGTTTGCTTATCCAAGGTTTACCCCCATAATTATTAAAGCTGAGAAAATATATCTTACAGTTTGACCTCTGACAGTTCTTCAAGCAGCCTTGTGAAGTATTCCGGAACAGGTGTTTCAAACTCCATAAGTTCTCCTGTTGCAGGATGCTCAAAGCTAAGCCTTCTGGCATGAAGTACTTGTCCCTGCGTATCAAATCTCTGCTTCTTTCTGCCATAAACCTCATCCCCGATTATGGGATGATTTATATATGCCATATGAACTCTGATTTGATGTGTTCTTCCTGTTTCCAGCTTTAGTTCAAGATAAGTGGCAGTTGGAAATCTTTCCAGCACGGAGAAATGAGTAACTGCATTTCTTCCGATTTTAGTATTTACACTCATTTTCTTTCTTTCAACCGGATGTCTGCCTATAGGTGCATCTATCTTTCCGTAATTCTCGTAAATAATGCCCTCTACCAGCGCAATATACTCTCTCTTAATATCATGTGTCTTCAACTTCTTTGAGAGGAATTCATGAGCATGATTGTTTTTTGCTACAACAAGCAGACCCGAAGTATCCTTGTCAATTCTGTGAACTATACCGGGTCTGATGACTCCGTTAATGTCAGACAAACTGTCTCCGCAGTGTTTCATAAGAGCATTGACAAGCGTTCCGGAATAATTCCCCGCAGCAGGATGGACCACCATTCCCTTTGGTTTGTTAATTACAATGATATGCTCGTCCTCATAAACTATATCAAGGGGAATTTCTTCTGCCTCAACCTGAAGCATCTCGGCTTCAGGTATCATCGCAGAAACCTGGTCTCCGGTCTTAAGCTTGTAATTTGATTTTGCCTGAAGACCATTTACCTTTATATTTCCTTCCTGGCACAACTTCTGAATATAAGACCTGGAGTACTCCTCAAGCTTACCTGCCAGCCAGGTATCTATACGTGCATTGTTTTCTTCACATTCAAGAATTATTTCTTTCAAAATTGCCTCCGTTGATTTATATTAGTTTAGTTTATATCATCTTCAGTTTTAATTGCTTCAACTTTCTTAACGGACTTTCCGTCTTCCTTGTGAATAAAAAGAATGTATATTGCCAGAAGAATAGTTCCAACTACTACAAAGCAGTCAGCAATATTAAAAGTCGGGAAAGCGTAGCTCCCAAAACGAAATTCAATGAAATCTATAACTCTTCCGCCTCTGAATATTCTGTCGTAGAGGTTCCCCATTGCACCGGCAAGTATTAGCGATAGAGTGGTTCTAAGAAATCTATTTTTATTTTTTATAAGTATACCTAAAATTATTAAAGAAATCACTGACGTCATAATAACAAGAAACAGGGTTCTTCCTTGAAGTATACTGAAAGCTGCTCCCTCGTTTTCCAAATGCCTGAGATAGAAAAAGTTATCTATCACAGTTACAGGGTTGCCAACAATTGAATCCAATACCCAGAATTTTGATAACCTGTCCAGTACAAATCCAACTATTATTATAAGTGCCCAAATCATAAGTAGCCTCCATCTGCCGCGCCGGCATTAAAATTATGGTAAATACCATTTAGTTATGTCATAATATTTATTCCAAATGTAAGGGTTAACAGCACCCTTTATATTTTTGCTATACATCATTGCGTCATTGATGAAGTATAACCCGATGTAAGGCCTATCGTTCATCACAGCATTCAATAAGTTTTGATACAAATTCTTTTGTGTATCGGGATTGTATTCAGTTAATATTTGATTAAGATATCCGTCCACCTCTGTATTACTGTAACCAGCGACATTTAATCCAGTTTGAATATCATTAGTAGAATAAGCAAAGGATAAATCCGGCACCGAAGATATTCTGTAACCAGTTAACGCCATGTCATAGGCACCAGATTTCAAGGCTTTTAAAAAACTATCCCAAGGGAGAGTTGACACTTGAACAGTTACTCCACGTTTACCAAGCTGAGAAGCTATTACGTTAGCTGTGCTTACTCTCAGAGAATTTCCATCATTAACAATCAATTTAAGAGATAATGCACTTCCTCTTTTAACATATTTGTTTTTGGAATCCACTACATAACCGCTTTGTTTTAGTAAATCCTTGGCCATACCTTCTGAGTCTTTTTGTTCAAAATCTATAAGCTTATATACCCATGAATTAGGTGTAACAGGAATTTCAGCAGGTACTGCAATTCCTGAAGCAGAAGCATCTATAAGCTGCTTCTTGTCAATCAGATAATTCAGTGCATTTCTCAGCCGCTTGTCTGCCAAAGGACCTTTCTTTAAATTTAGCGTCAGAAACTCAAAATTCTTACCTGCAAACCTTTTCAAATTTATATCTGTTCTTCCGATATATTTTCGAAATTCGCTGTATTCAGCAGGAAGGACATCTATATCTCTCGCCTGGAATGCTTTATTTGAGCCACCGGCAGTACTGATTATCTTTACCTCAATGGTAGAGAGATACGGATACCTAAGTGCATTATTGCCGGTATCATTGTTTATGGGTTCATTACTGTTTTCAATTACAGGGTCTTCCTCCATATGGACTGTTCCTTCAGTATTCCACCAATCTCCGTTCAGTTTGAGCTTTATCCCGGATTTTTCATTATAGGTATTAAGGCTGTACGGCCCAGTTCCTACAGGAGTCATATTGGCTTTGGACTTTTTGTCATTCAGCTTTTCATTAAGAAAGTGATGTGCCGGAATTATTGGAAAAGTCAATTCGTACTTAATAAAGGAGTACGGTTGCTTAAGTTTTAAAATAACAGAATTTCCGTTTGCAGTGGCAGATTCTATATGCTGTACATTTTTTGAATAAACACTGACATTATTCTTATCCATTAAAGTATTTATTGTAAATACAACGTCCTCTGGTTTAAATGGCATCTTATCGTGCCATTTTATATTTTCCCTTAAATAAATGGTAAGGGTAAGCCCGTCGGCCGAAATTGATGAACTTTTGGCTAATACCGGAATAGGCTGCTGAGAGTAATCCAACGTGTAAAGTCCCTCAAATACAAGTCCGAGAAAATCCTGAACATAAGTGTTACTTGTCAGTAAAGGATTCATCGTATCCACAGGTGTTGAAAACAATCGAATGGAACCGCCCTTTACAGGACCTTTGTCAATAACATCATATTTATCCTCGTAAACAGTATCCTCTTCTGAAATATTTCTTTTAAGGTTCACTGTACAGGAAGTGAGTATAAGGCTTATGATTAAAAATAATAACAGTGCTTTTAAAGTCTTTTTCATTTCTTTCTAGTTTCTCCTTGTATTATTTTAAAACCATAATTGCTGCAAGGCTGCCAGTTTTTGTTTGATCGCCTCTATAAGAATAGAATATATCTTTATTACATTTTGTACAAATTCCACTGATAAGTATGTTCTCTTCAGGAACTCCTGCCTCTACAATTACCTTTTTAATTATTCTCTGGAGCTCTATATAATACTTGCCGTTTTCTTTTGTAGTATATGTATCACACCAGGGATATACATTTTTAAACTGATTGTACACCTCTTCACCAACTTCGAAACAATTCTTGCATATAGAGGGTCCTATAGCAATCTGAAGATCGCGCATATTACTTTTATATTTGTTTTCCATCAGTTTAAGAGCCTCAAAAGCTATATTCTTTACCGTACTTTTCCAGCCCGAATGAACAGCTGTTATTGCCTTTTTAACAGGATCCAGAATTAAAACAGGTACGCAATCAGCATAGAAGGTAACAATAGGAATACCCGGTACATCGGTGGTAAGTCCGTCATAGCCTAAAATATCACTATCCTTTGTTAGCCCTTTTCCGGCATCTTCTTCACTTATATACCTAATTTTATTGTCATGCACCTGATTGGATAAAACCATTTTATCAAAGTCTGCACCTATTGCCCCGGCAATTATTCTGTAGTTCTCAATTACATTTTCTCTGCTGTCATTTCGATTGAAGCTGAGATTCAGTGAATAACACTCCCCTGAACTCACTCCACCCAGTCTGGTTGTAAAACAATGAGTAAGAACATCCTCGTATTTTTTAAGATTACTAAATTCAATGAGTTGTAAATTATTTATCCGGCGTACAATAACCTTGTCATTACTTTCTACCATGGGTGCCTCCTATTGCAGCTGATGCTCGTCAAACAATCTGTTAATACGTTCTATTTTTGTTGCCTTTCCAGTTTTATCGTCTACTTCAAGGTAAATTGCACAGAATTGAACTCTTCCTTTTGCGACCTCAAATTTCTGAGGCATACGTGTGATAAATCTATCAATAATCAGTTCCTTGTCAACGCCGATAACACCATCGTAGGGTCCTGTCATTCCCACATCCGATATCATCGCCGTACCAAAAGGTAAAATCCTTTCATCGGCTGTCTGTACATGTGTGTGTGTTCCGGCAAGACAACAGATTTTTCCATCCAGATACCAGGCTAAAGCACTCTTTTCCGAGGTCGCCTCAGCGTGCATATCAACAAAAACTACTTTTGTGGTAGCTTTTATTTTCTCCAATTCTCTGTCGGCAGCAAGGAAAGGGCAGTCAATATCATCCATGTAGACTCTGCCCATTAAATTGAGCACTGCAAGCTCCTTATTGTTAGCCTTTAATATGGTATAACCTCTGCCTGGAACATTCTGAGGAAAATTAGCAGGTCTTACTATCTTGTCATCCGAATCAATAAAGTTTTGTATTTCTTTTTTAGACCAGGTATGATTCCCCATTGTAATGCAGTCTACCCCTGCCTTATAAAGTTCCTGAGCAATTATATATGTTATTCCGCTTCCTGCGGCACAGTTCTCTCCATTTGCAATACAAAAATCTATATTAAGTTCCTTCCGCAATTGTGGTACACATTCCTTAACAGCTTTCCTTCCGGGGTTTCCATAGATATCCCCTATAAAAAGTATCTTCAAATCATTTCCTCCAAAACAATTATTAATATAATTACATCAAATAAGTACCGGTTCTGAAACAAAATACTCTGCCAATATATTATTATACCATTAAAAATTATAATACAAAAACTCTTCGAAGGGCTAGAATTATTTTCTTATTTATTAAAGGGAGTCAGGATCAATCCAATATATTGTTTATATTTAAAAATTCCTTACCGGAATCCTTACAAATAATATCACGTTGTTGTAAAAGCTTAATAATCTGTTTAAAATCGAGTCCATGCTTTGACGCAATATCTTTTGCATAACTAATACCTTGAGGCTGCCCGGGCTCAATTTTATAAGTACGTTTAGCTGAGGAATTTATGACAGCAGTGCCCTCATCGTTACTTACAGTGCCTGATACCATACTGATAATTTTACTGTCACCAGTTATTTTTTCATTGTAAAGATGGAGATTTTCAGCCAGTTCATGAAAGTGTGTTGCAAATATTGCTCGTGCGCCTAATACTCTTAATGCCGAGACAATTTCTCTTGATATATACAGACCCTCACGAAAACTCGTACTTGAAAGCGATTCATTAAATAAAATTAAACTTCTTGAGGTAGCTGAACTAAAAATCTCATGGATTCTTCCGGCTTCCTCACCCAAACGTCCGGTGTTTTCATCAGGCTTCTCTTCCACCGGAAAATGAGTAAATATTCTATCAGCAGCACTTATGCGCGGTGCTTTTCCCGGTACATACATTCCTAATTGGCATAGAATCTGTGCCATACCTATTGCCTGAATATAGGTAGTTTTGCCCCCCTGGTTTGGTCCAGTCAAGACAAATATCCGCCCATTATCTCCAAACCCTACATCATTTCCTACAATATACTGATCCAAGGAGGTTTTTGACTTTGAATAATACATATTAAGAGCCAAATTTAAATTATATATATCTTCAATATAAAATTCTCTTCGTTCAATAGGCAATATTTCAGGTTTACTCATAGGTAAGCCCGCTGATCTTATTTTATTAACCAGTTTTGCGGCACCAAGCATGAAAATAATATCCTTTTTCAGTGCAATTAAAAAATCGCTGCTTACACTTGTATATTTTCGCAAAGCTGCTTCAGTTGACTTGGCAGTACTGTTAAATATCTTATTTAACTGTTCGAACAGGGTTATCTGAAATGCATCATATTCAGGCGGATCACCGGGTCTGGCCGCATTTTCAACCTTTAGCAGCTGTGATATTCCTATATAACTGCCATCCTCGGAGTTCTTACCCTTAATCAAGCGGTTTACAAGTGAATCTCCCTTAAAAGGTTTATCATTTATTGAAAGGATGGTGGCCTCAAATGCCCTCAAATTGTGATCCAGATTAACTCCTATGGTTACGCTGGATATATTTCGTAAGCCTTTTTTTAGCTCAGGCAGGACAGTAGTGATAGAGTTGAAAATATCGCTTTCTGCAATAGTTTTTATGTAAGCTCCCAACGTTCCGAGTCCCTTTGACCTGATATTCAAATTTGAATTATTAAGAACAGCATTAATTTTAAAACACACTCCGCGTACATGTCAAGTTCACTCAATCTCCATATGACCTGTTGGAAGGCTGGAGCAGAAAACCTGCCTGAAGTTGCTTGAATGGACAGTTCTTCAATTAAAGACAAAATACTTTCAAGACATTCCAGAACGGAAGGATTATCAACTATGTCCTCCAGTATATCAAGCCTGTAGTTCAATACCTTTTCCTTACAGGATAACAACGACAGCAGAAAGCTGCAATCAATTTTAAACACATTATTAATACTAAGGCTTTCGGCAATTCTGTTTATTGACAGATCATTTATAATATTATCCTTTTCACTGAATGTATATTCCGGCTTGCTGTCATCAGGCCACAGGAAACTGATTTTATTTTGTTTATAATTTTCTAAGTTCATTTTGAACACCTCAATTGTAATTTTATACTGTTAAAATAATGAATTTTAATAGTACTTTAATTTTACAGTTATAAATCATTTTTGTAAAATTACAGATCTATGAAGTTCAAGGTTCAAATTTCCATTTGTAAAATATTTCTATATAGTTAACATTGTCCGGACAAAACAAAAGAGCGTGGTTTCCCACGCTCTTTTGTTTTCATCCGGTTTCAGCCGGAATAATTATTTAGCATATTCGATTGCTCTTGTTTCCCTTAGCAGTGTTACCTTAATCTGTCCGGGATATTCAAGTTCATCTTCAATCTTCTTGACGATTTCTCTTGCCTTGAGTACGATATCAGCATCATTTACAACTTCTGGCTTAACCATAATTCTTATTTCTCTACCAGCCTGAATAGCAAAGCATTTTTCAACTCCCTCAAAGGAATTTGCTATTTCTTCAAGCTTTTCAAGTCGCTTAATGTAGGACTCAAGAGTTTCTCTTCTTGCTCCAGGTCTTGCGGCAGAAATCGAATCTGCTGCCTGTACCAATACAGATACTACACTTGTTGCTTCCACATCACCGTGATGAGAAAGAATTGCATTAATTACATCAGCGCCTTCTTTATACTTCTTGGCTACATCAGCACCGATAGTAACATGTGATCCTTCAACTTCATGGTCAATAGCCTTACCGATATCATGAAGTAATCCGGCTCTCTTTGCGAGAGGAACATCTACTCCAAGCTCAGCCGCCATAATACCGGCTAAGTGTGATACCTCTATTGAATGGTTAAGTACATTCTGTCCATAACTGGTTCTGAACTTAAGTTTACCAAGTAATCTTATAAGCTCAGGATGTAAACCGTGTACTCCTGTTTCAAATGCGGCGTTGTCACCTTCCTGACGAATGGTGTTATCAACTTCCTTCTTTGCCTTTTCAACCATTTCCTCAATTCTTGCAGGATGAATTCGTCCATCAAGAATAAGCTTTTCCAGTGTTAATCTGGCAACTTCCCTTCGGATCGGGTCAAACCCTGACAAAATTACCGCCTCAGGTGTATCATCAATTATCAGGTCAATTCCTGTTAATGTCTCGAGAGTTCTGATATTTCTTCCCTCACGGCCAATTATTCTTCCCTTCATCTCATCATTAGGTAAAGGTACTACAGAAACTGTGGCTTCAGATACATGGTCGGCAGCACACTTCTGAATAGCAGTAGCAAGAATATCCTTTGCTTTCCTGTCAGCTTCCTGCTTAGCATTCGCTTCAATTTCCTTAATGAGTGCAGCTGCTTCATGCTTAACTTCGTTTTCGATGTTTCTGAGAAGGTACTCTTTGGCATCTTCTACAGATAACCCTGAGATTCTTTCAAGTTCTTCAGTCTGCTTCTTAACAAGCTCTTCTGAGCGATCCTGCAGAACCTCGATATCCTTGATCTTTTTATTGAGAGCCTCATCCTTCTGTTCAAGTGCTTCAACTTTTTTATCAAGGGTTTCTTCCTTCTGAACCAGTCTTCTCTCTTGCCTCTGAAATTCATTACGTCTGTCCTTGATTTCTCTATCAAGTTCAATTCTGCTTTTATGAATTTCTTCTTTAGCTTCGAGAAGTGCTTCTCTCTTCTTATTTTCGCCTTGCTTTAAAGCTTCTCCGACAATTCTTTGAGCCTCCTGCTCGGCACTGCCAATTGCGGCCTCAGCTTGTTTTTTTCTGGCCTCAAAGCCTTTATCGAAAAATATTTTGCGAGTTATAAGTAAAGCAATTACTGCGATTATTAATCCAATGCCTAAACCAACTAAAATACTTATAGGTTCGATTGTTACACACCTCCTCCTTATTCAGTTTTCAATGCTCAATTTTCAAAATTTCATAATCAGATAATAGTCAATTAATAAATCTGATTTTCACAGTTTTTAAACTAAATTGACTTTTATGAATGGAAAGAAGTCGGAATGGAGTAAAGAACCCTTTACTGTATTGTAAAAGTACGATCAAAAAACTAAGCATTTATGCCATGGCTATATAGTACATAAAAATGTACATTTTGATATGAGATATTAAAAAAACCTGCATATATAAATTAGCCTAAAACAAGCTTATATTCAATAAGTCAACATTCTGACAAATGTGTTTTCTGATATATATAACGTTCTACAATACTACCAACTTTATTGCCATAATCAAGTTAATTTTAATCTTTTTTATTTTTTATGTCAAGAATTAAAAAAATCCTTATGGTAATGCATAGTTTTTTGTGACATTTAACTAAATATTTTTTAACATAATTAGTTTACAAGTTTTTATATCATTTTGTTTTGAATTAGAGTTGCCTTAACTGTATTTTTCATCAACATGGCTCTGGTCATAGGCCCAACGCCCCCGGTAACTTTAGTTATTGCTGATGCTTTCTCAGATACTGTTGAAAATTCAACATCACCCACCAACTTTCCATCAGTTCCTCTGGAAACACCTACATCTATTACCACAGCTCCTGGTTTTACATAACCCGGCTTAACAAATTCAGGCTTACCAATTGCACAGACAATAATATCAGCGCTCTTGCAAACCTCTTCTATGTTAGCAGTTTTAGAATGACAAATTGTAACAGTTGCATTTTTTGAAAGGAGTAAAATAGCTTGTGGCTTTCCTACAATATTGCTTCTGCCTATAACAACACAATGCTTTCCTTCAGGTTTTATATTATTTGCTTCCAGAAGTTCAACAACCCCTGCAGGTGTACACGGCATAAATCTTGGTTTTCCAATCATAAGATTTCCCACATTCTCCGGGTGGAAGCAATCTGCATCTTTTAGAGGATTTATTGCTGCGATTATCCTGTCTTCGTTGATATGCTTAGGTATCGGTAACTGAACCAAAATACCGTTAACATTATTATCATTGTTAAGAGTTTCTATTAATTCCAGCAGTTCTTGCTCCGAAGTTTCTGCGGGAAGGGCATATTCATAGGACTTGATTCCTATTTCAGCACAGTCATTCTTTTTATGATTAACATATACTCTAGACGCAGGATCATCTCCTACTATAATGACCGCAAGCCCTGTATTTATACCTTTTTGCCTAAGTTCTTCGACTTTTACCTTTAGTTCGGCTTTAACTATTCCTGCTAATTCTGTTCCATTTAATACTTTTGCTGACATAACCAATTCCTCTCATGTGTTTATTAAATATCTGCATAGGAGTACCAAAATAATCCAAGCAGACTACTTTTATATTTTATTTTAAGGATATTGCGTTGTCAATTTTTTTAAAGGGCTAATGTGAATGTGTTTTATCTTCTGTTTGTGGTTTTCCCCTTTTGCTTATTTATGTGTTTGCTTCCAGATATCCTATCTTCGTTCTTGTTTCTGCCGGCTTCTGAATGTTTATTTCCTGTCTTCTGCCTTCCACCTTCTGTTTTTCTGTTATCGGCGTTCTGCCTTCCCGGAAACTGATTTCTGTTTTTCGAATTTTGATTTCCATTTTCTTGATATTTACTTGATACATTGTTTCTTCCAGCTTCCGAATTTTTGCTTCCGGACTTCTGTCTACCAGCTTCTGTTCTTTTGCTTCCTGTCTTCTGCCGTCCACCTTCTGTTTTTCTGTTATCGGTGTTCTGCCTTTCGGTGGACTTTGTTTTACTCCCCTGCTTACGCTTTCCGCTTCCTTGCGTTTTTTCGGCCGCTTTCTGATTATCAACACCAAATTTCATACCCTTAAGCGGTTTAACAAGGCAATTAGGTCCAAAACCAATTAAATCTTCTCTATGTGCCTCTCTTAAGGCCTCAATAACAAGGCGATAATTCTCTTTTTTTCTATACTGCAACAATGCTCGCTGCATAGCCTTTTCTTTTGGCTCTCTGGGAACGTATACCTTTTTCATGGTTCGCGGATCGTAGCCGGTATGGAACATACAAGTTGATAAGGTTCCCGGAGTAGGATAAAAGTCCTGAACCTGTTCCGGGTTTATACCTTGTTCCTTGAGGTATTCTGCCAGTTCCACTGCAGCATTAAGATCACTCCCAGGATGGCTGGAAATGAGGTATGGCACAAGATATTGCTCTTTATTTATCTTCTGATTAATTTCATAGAACTTATTAACAAATCTATTATATAGCTTACGATTTGGCTTGCCCATTTTCTCAAGAACTCTGTCAACCACATGTTCTGGAGCCACCTTAAGCTGTCCGCTGACATGATGTTCACAAAGCTCTGTGAAAAAGTCGTCATTTTTATCTAGCATTAAGTAATCATACCTTATACCGGAGCGGATAAACACTTTTTTGACCTCCGGAAGTGCCCTGAGCTTTCTTAGTAACTCTAGATATTCAGAGTGGTCAACTATAAGATTTTTACAAGGAGTTGGGTGCAGGCACTGCCTGTCCTTGCAGACTCCGTGCTTTACCTGCTTTTCACATGCAATGTTTCTAAAATTTGCGGTAGGCCCTCCGACATCATGAATATATCCTTTGAAGCCTTCGGTCCATATCAATTTTTTTGCTTCATTTATCACGGAAGCCTGACTTCGTTTTTGTATAGCTCTACCCTGATGAAAATTAAGGGCGCAGAAGGAACAGCCCCCATAACAGCCCCTGTGACTGGTTATGCTGAACTCTACTTCTTTTATAGCAGGAATCCCGCCAAACTTTTCATAATCCGGATGGTAAGTCCTTTCATAAGGAAGAGCATATACCTTGTCCAATTCAGGCACAGACATTGGAAGTGAAGGTGGATTTTGAACAAGATATCTCTCTCCATGCCTTTGTACCAGTGTTTTACCACCTATTGCATCCTGCTCATTATACTGAATTTTAAAGGCCTGTGCATATTCCTTTTTATCGTCTGTTACTTCTTCAAACGAAGGCAGAATTGCCACAGTTTTTGTGCCATTGGAGTCAATAGCCTCTCTTATATCTGCCGGAAGCTCATCGTAGCTGGCAAGGTAGCAGCAGCCCCTTGTATGCTTTATGCTTGAAATAGGTACATCCTTCCTGAGAAGCTTTGCAATTTCTACAATAGGCTTTTCGCCCATTCCATAAGATAAAATATCCGCTTTTGAATCAACAAGAATTGACCTTCTGACCTTATCCTCCCAATAGTCATAATGGGCGAACCTTCTGAGACTTGCCTCAAGACCTCCAATTATAACAGGAGTATCCTTAAATATTTCCTTTATTTTATTAGCGTATACTATTACCGCTCTGTCAGGTCTGTAGCCAGCTTTTCCTCCCGGTGAATATAAATCATCGGACCTTCTTTTCTTACTGGCTGTATAATGATTTACCATTGAATCAATTACTCCGGATGAAATAAGAACTCCGTATTTAGGACGTCCTAACCTCTTGAAGTCCTCATTGTTTTTCCAATTGGGCTGTGCAATTATACCAACCTTAAAGCCTTCGCTTTCAAGAACTCTTGTGATAATCGCATGACCAAAACTAGGGTGGTCAACATACGCATCTCCGCTTATATATAAAAAATCCAGCTGCTCCCAGCCACGCTGGTTCATATCTTCAAAGCTTACAGGTAAAAAAGCCATTTTTATCTTCCTTTACATAAATTTAAAACACAAAAATACTTAAATACATAACACAGTAATACATCAAAGCTTAAAAGCTTAGTATTAATTGTGAATCAGTATTATTCTAACACAAATAAGGGTTTAGTAAACAAATTTGCATAAAAGAAAGCTCAGCGTGTGTTTCATAACCGCTAAGCTTTTATCTTCTAAACTTCTGTTCTACTACCTACTGAACTACTAACTACTACCTACTGAACTACTGTCTACTATCTACTAACTACTTAACTCCTCCTCCAGCATAAGGAGCTGTCCCTGAAGTGAGTCAAATACATTGTTGACGTATACCTGCTGCTTGATTTCCGGACTAATGCTTATAGCTTTTTTAAGATTATCCAGAGCAATGTCATTCTTTTTCATAAGAGCGTAAACGGCTGCTATATTATAATATATTTCCGCCTCGCTCAGATTCTGGTTTAGAGCCCTGCTGTAAGCCTTAATTGCAAGTTCATACTTCTTAGCTTCTGTAAGAGCGGCGCCCAGATAGTAATATACATCTGTATCTTCAGAGTTCTTTTCAATAGCTCGATTAAACACATCAGCTGCATCATCGTATCTTCTTAAGTCAAACAGAACAACTCCCATATTATAGTAAAGTCTGTAATTATCCTGACATGCCTTAATGCCATTTGTGTAAGTTGCCATTGCCTCCATAGGGCTCTCAATTTTTGAATATAGAATTCCTAAATTGTTGTATGCATCTGTAAAATCAATCTTAATAAGAATTGCACTTTTATAGTACTCAATTGCCTTTTCAATTTCACCAAGTCCCTCATAAGCCAATGCGAGATTGTACAGGCACTTATGACTGTTTGGATTAAGGTCAGCGGCTTTTGTGTATTCATAAACGGCATTATTCAAATCCCCAAGCTTCAAATAGCAGCCTGCAAGATTATAATGGCCGTTAAAATCCGATTGGTTTATTGAAACATATGATTTAAATATCTTAACGGCCTGCTCTGTATTATTACTTTTCATAAGTAGTTTTCCCAGTTCCGCGTAACCCTCCGGCTTCTCAGGCATCAGCCTGATACATTTTCTAAAGCATTCCTCCGCCTGTGAAATATTATCCTGCTCGGCGAAAAGTTTACCCAGTAACAAGGAAATTACATAGTTATTTGCATCCTTATCAAGAATGTCCTCGTAATATTTAATTGCTTCGAGCTTGTTCCCCTTTTCTGTAAATATCCTTCCGATACCTTCTTTTGCAATATTAAATTTAGGGTTAATATCAAGAGCTTTTTCAAAACTGTCCAGAGCAAAGTCCAATTTACCCATATAGAGATATGTAACACCAATATTATAATAGACCAGATACTGTTTGAATTTAATATTCTTTACAGCCTCAGTATTGACTTGATTCTGCGGTGTCTTTCTTATTTGCTCGATAAGCTGACCATTAAGCTCCAGTACTTTTCTATAGTACCCCTGAGCTTCGCTGTACATGCCTTTTTTAAAAGTAGTGTTTGCATAATTAAAATAGAGGTTCGACGAGGTACTGACTAAACCTATCAAATTACTGTAAAGTTCGTAAGCTTCTTCATAGTTTCCGTCAGAATAATAACTCTCAGCCTGAATAAGCTTTTTTCTTATGCCTTTGAAAAGCTCCTCCTTGACATAGGAAAGTTCAGATATGGTATCATTTACAAACGCTTCATTTTCAATAATACTCATGACCTCAGAAGTATTTTCATTTTTATCAGTCTTGCTGCTATCCACAGAAATAAAGCCCTCGAAAGTCCCTTTTTCCTTGATTTTCTTTATCATAGCTTGATAATCATAGGCAACCAGCAAACAGGGCATAACAATACCGCAAAACAGATAATATAATTCAACTGTATTGCTTGTCTGCACTTGGTTTATCAAAGATAACAATACTATGGTCAATGCAGAAAGCTGAAGCGTAAAGGAGAGAAGAGTAACGATGCTCTTGGTTTTAAGCAGTCTGTAAAAAACATAAACAGCAAGTACTGCCAATATTAATAAATTAAAAGCAGTCAAAAGAAACATAATTGCACCCCCGCGTATTTCTGGAAGGGTAAATAATGAGAAGCAACCCTTTACCCTGAATCCGAATCTTTAGCAAATTAATCTTTTTTGTATTATATTAGATAGGTTAGCCAATTATTAATCCAGGGAAATATGCTCACAAATTATTGCTGCTTGGCATTTTGTCTGTCCTTTTCATTCATTTGCATTTCCATCCACTGCTGCTTGGAAATAAGTACTTGTCTTGGCTTGCTGCCTTCAAACCGACCGACAATGTTTCTTGCCTCCATCTGATCGATAATCCTGGCAGCTCTTGAATAACCAACCTTAAACTTTCTTTGTACAAGAGAAACAGATGCTTGTCCGGCTTCAACCACCATATCAATTGCCTGATTCAGAAGCTCGTCATTATCGCCGGCATTCTCTTCATTTCCCGTGCTGTGATCATTAATTTTTTCAATTATGTTTTCATCGTAATTTGAATAGCCTTGAGTTTTTATAAACTCAACAACCTTTTCAACTTCGCTGTCAGAAACAAAGGAACCTTTTACACGAAGGGGTTTTGGCTCACCGACAGGATAAAACAGCATATCTCCTCTTCCCAGCAGCTTCTCAGCACCGCCCATATCAAGTATTGTTCTTGAATCCACCTGCGACGATACGGCAAAGGATATTCTGGATGGTATATTTGCTTTAATAACTCCTGTTATAACATCTACAGATGGTCTCTGCGTCGCTATAACCAGGTGCATTCCTGCTGCTCGGGCCATCTGCGCCAAACGGCATATTGCATCCTCCACATCGTTGGGGGCGACCATCATAAGGTCGGCAAGTTCGTCTACGATAATTACTATCTGTGGCAATATGCCGGGCTCGTTATTAGCCTTCAGCATGGCGTTGTAGCCTTTTAAATCCCTTACTCCCTTGTCGGCGAACAGCTTGTACCTGTTTACCATTTCCTGTACTGCCCAGTTCAAAGCACCTGCTGCCTTTTTAGGATCTGTAACAACCGGTATCAACAAATGTGGTATCCCATTGTATATTCCCAGCTCCACTACCTTAGGGTCAACCATAAGCAACTTTACCTCTTCCGGAGAGGCCTTGTATAAAATACTCATAATAAGGCTGTTTATGCACACACTCTTTCCAGAACCGGTGGCACCTGCAACCAGCAAGTGCGGCATTTTGCCTATATCAGCAACAACTGTTTCTCCAGATATGTCCTTACCCACCGAGAAAGCAAGCTTGGAGGAATGGTTTGTAAATTCCTTCGATTCCAGAATGTCCTTTAACAGAACAGCAGACATCTCCTTGTTTGGAACCTCAATGCCCACTGCTGCCTTTCCCGGAATCGGTGCTTCGATTCTGACTCCGGCTGCCGCCAGGTTCAATGCAATGTCATCTGAAAGGTTTACTATTTTACTTACCTTAACACCCGGGCTTGGCTGAATTTCATACCGGGTGACAGCCGGACCGCGGCTGATATTGATTACCCTGGCTTCAACTCCAAAGCTTTTCAAGGTATCCTCAAGCTTCTTAGCACCTTCCAAAGCACTATTTTTCAACGCTTTAACATTTGTAGCATCGTCCTTGCTTTCATCCAGTAGGTCCAAAGAGGGATAGTTGTAAACAAGAGGTTTTGCCTGTTCTATATGAGGAACGACAATTTCGCTGATATCCCCATTATTATTTCCTGATCCGGATTTCCCTGAGTTTGTTCCATTATAGGGATTTTTATCCGTGCCATTTATATCGTTACCATGTTGATTATTTTCAAAAGTATCATTATGTAAGGTATCTTCTTCAATGCTTGACCCAAGGCCTTCCGGAGAGATTCCAAGCCCTTTAATATCAGCTACAACCAGATCTTCAGCCAGGTCTTCATTAAAGCCTGTAAGTCCCACAGTAAAACTCTCGTCAGTCTCGGGTGAAGTTATTTCACCTTCATTAACAGCTGCAGCAGCTTCGTCAGCCACTTCATTCTCCATTTTCTTTGAAGCTTTATTTGCTCTGCTTTCTCTTTCAATTTTGAAATTAATTATTTTGCGCTTACCTGCTTCAGGGGCAGCATCCTCACCGGTTTCAGCAGCGATAGCTAATGCTTCTTCCCGCTCCTTGATTCTTTCAGCTTTCTTGAGCTTTCTGTTTTCATTTGCAGCTTTAACCTTCCTTGAAAAAAATGCAGAAAGGTTGCTGAGAAAAGCTGCCATTGAAACATTAGTTAAAAGAATAACATCTATAACAGAAATTGTAGTAAGAATTATAATGGTTCCCAATATTTGAAAAGTCATTAAAAGTGGTAAGGTCAAAAGTCCTCCCAGAAGACCTCCTCCGCTCACGTGCGTACCCTGAGTATAAAATTCCTTCAAACTAGTATAAAATGATCTGCCGGCGTAGTCATCATAATTAAATTCCGCTACTTGCATAAAGGATGAAATCAGAACAACTAATACTCCAAGATAAATTAAACGGAGCCTGAAGGTATGTGAGTCTCTTTTGAATATCATTGCAATTCCATATACAATAAGAATCACAGGGACTATAAAAGCAGGTATGCCCAGAAAACCCAAAAGTAAATGAGTTATAGCATTTCCGAAAACACCCATTGACTTAACAAATAAAAAACTAAAAAGTGCCAATACACCAAAGGCAAACAGTATCAAGCCTGTAATTTCATTTCTGTACTTTGAAAAACCGCTTTCCACTCTCTTGTACTTTTTCTTCTTTTGCACCTTCTTGACCTGCATCAGTACACCCCTCGTAAGTAATTAATATACGGCTTATAAACAACCGTGCCTGTTGATGGCACATAAAGAAATTATATCACATTTTCACGGATTATTCCATTATAATAGGCTGCAGATATAATAAAGGAACCAAACTTAATTGTCGGTTCCTTTTCGTTAATAGTAAAATTTTGCTTAAGCGGCATATCTATAGTAAATTACTCAACCTACTTAATACACTTTATTTATCGTCATACACTTTATATATCGTTATCAGTATTAAACAATTGCTTCAGAAGTTCCAGCTGTGACAGCAGTAACGTCTCTGATTTAGTTTTAAAGAGATGGAGCCTTTTTTTCATTTCTTCATATTCAAACTTAATCTTAATTACTTCCTGATTTGCATCATTAATAATCTTCTGTGCTTTTAATTCTGCTTCCTTTACTATATTCTCAGCCTTTTCATAAGAATTCTTTTTAATTTCCTCACCGGTCTGTTGCGCTACTACAAGAGTATTTTGTAAGGATTCTTCTATATTTTTATAGTGCTGAATCCCCTCATTTAATACTGATATTCTGTCTTTAAGTTCGATGTTTTCCTTTATGTATAATTCATAGTCCTGAATTATATGGTCCAAAACCTCGTTAACCTGGTCCTCATTGTAGCCTCTTAAGTTCTTTTTAAACTTGATATTATCAAGATCATTTGGGGTATAGTTCATAATCAGCCAACCTTTCCAAGGAATTAAAAGTTCCTTGATACAAATCTTATTCGAAACGTCTGATAGTTATATTAATGCGATCCTTTTTAGTAGTTCCGCCGATTTTGTCCAATACAATCCTTCCCTTGCCGCGGATTGAAATCACATCACCCTCCGATAACTGTTTTGAAGGATTTGAGACCGTTTCCCAGTTAATATTAACTCTCTGGGCTTTAAAATACTCCAATACTTTCGTTCTTGAAACCCCAAAACCACTGGCGGTTACCGAATCAGCGCGAACAGAAGCAACAGTGGTATTGATTATTTTCTCCTTCCTTTCGGGAGGCTCGTACTGATAAACCTGCTGGATTTCACATTCAACTTTTGTATTACCAATTCTGTCCAAATTATATAAGATATATTCCGCTATCTTATCAATTAAAAAAACGTCTGCATAGGATTCATAGACCAGTATATCGCCTATTTTTTCTCTTTTAATCCCCAAGCCCAGTATTGAACCGAGATAATCTCTATGGGATAAATTTTTTTCTACAACCGGTGTAACCCTTAGATAGCTTATTGGTGCATTGCTCAAAGCTTCATCGGCATCAATAAAATCAGAGCTCAACACTGCCAAAACCCTTTCTGCACCGTCAAACCCACCGGTGAAGGTATAAAAAATCCCATTTACCTTATCCAGTACTTTTTTAGCTATAATTGCTTCATGAGGAGAAAGAAAATCCGAATACACAAAAGAGGAATAACGGCATTGTTCTGCTTTGTCCAAAAGGCGCGAAACCATTACCCTATCCTCAATTTTAGATACCATTTTAAGCAATTCGTTTTTATCCATATAGTTAATAGTTAAAATATTAAAGTCATATATATTCGTGCAATGATATTCCTGATTACACCAATGAGTAAGAAAGCCACAATTGGTGAAAAATCAATCATCCCAAAAGCTGAGTTACTTAAAAATCTTGATTGGCTCAGCATCCTTCTAATTGGCGCGAGAACAGGTTCGGTGATTGAGTACAGTAAATCTATCGCCTTATTATCTCTTGATACAGGCAGCCATGAGATAAGAACTCTGGCGATCAGCACAAATTCAAAAATTCTTAAAACCCAATTTATAGCATACAAAACTGCTTCCATATTAATTCCTCCAAGATAAGAAACCTTTTATACAATAAGTTATGGTTTCCTATTTAGCCCAAGGGAATACAGTCTTATTTCTCAATTCTTCTTTTAAATCACCACTGACATCCACATTGTTAGGAGCTATCACAAATATATCGCAGGATACTTTCTGAATACTTCCGTCCAATGCATAAACTGATCCGCTAAGGAAATCAATAATTCTCTGAGCATCTGATTTTTCTATGCCTTCAAGATTTATAACAACAGGCTTTTTTGCCTTTAGATGATCACATATGTCCTGAGCATCATCAAAAGTATTTGGCTGTGAAACCACCATTTTGAATTGATTTGCAGAGTGAATATTTACAACTTTACCAGCTTGTTGTTTCTTTGAATTATTGAAAAAGTGAGTCTGAATAGGTTCGCTCTTAACTTCATCCTTGTAATCAGAATCACGAAGATCTAAATCTTCATCCTCTTCCTCGTCAATTGCTTCCCACCCGACAAAATTGAAAACTTTGTTTAGAAGTTTTGACATTTCAAATTCCTCCTGCGTCTTTAGTAATTTATTTATTATTTTCTCGCTTGTAAAAATTATTTTTGTGAATAATCACGTTTTCCAAATATACTTGTCCCGATTCTTACCACATTTGAGCCTTCCTCAATTGCAACCTCAAAATCGTTACTCATACCCATGGAAAGATAATCCATATCAACATTATCTAATCTTTCCCTCTTTATGTCAATATATATATCATAAAGATTTCTAAATACAGGCCTAATTTCCCTGGGGTCCTGAGCAAATGGGGCTATGGTCATAAGTCCTTTTAATGAAATATTTTCCATTTTGGATATATCACTTATAAAAGGGTATACCTCACTTGGATTTATGCCAAACTTTGTTTCCTCACCGGAAACATTAACCTGCAATAATATATCCATCTTCTTACAATGCTTTGCAGCACGCAGATTTATTTCCTTTGCAAGTTCTAAACTATCAACAGAATGTATCATTTTTACCTTGTCAATTATATATTTGACTTTATTGGTCTGAAGGTGCCCGATTAGATGCCATTCCACATCTAAGGGAAGCTTTTCATACTTTTCCATTAACTCCTGAACCCTGTTTTCCCCCATATCAAGTATACCGTAATCATAGACACTTTTTATTCTGTCAACCTCAATTGTTTTTGTAACTGCTATTACTTTTATATCCTCAAATTTCCTGCCGCTTCTTTCAGCTGCGGCCTTTACCCTTTCAAGGATATTGTCCAAATTGTTTTTTATTTCTGAATCAATCAATTGTCTGTCCCTCCTGTATATTCTTTGGATTTAGAATATATGTATTATACAGGGCAATTTCATTTTGGCCCTCAAGGTTATCTATAATAACTGCATCTTCATTCGTTCCGATAATCCTGACCTTTTTTAAAGTTGCAGTGTGTCCCTTAACAAGCGTCAGAGTTGCAGTTTTATTTTTGAGATCAACATTTCTAAGAGAACTGTACGGTACTTTTAATCCATCCGAGCTTGATAAAATTATATCTGCATTTACCCTTCTCAACCCTACAGTCTCATTTAAGCCAGTGTCAAATTTTAAAGCAATAATTCTTTTCCCATCAATAATATCTGAACTATATACTATTTTTGCATCAATATTCAAGCCTGTGTCGTTTATCCTGAGCTTAACCGTCTTATCAAGTTTTAACCGTTTACTATCTTTATCGCTTACAGCAGTTACAAGCTGGCTTTCAAGATCCTTCACCAATTTTGCTACAGGTTTTCCCTTTTTAGCATCTATAACATTAAAGTCCCTGTTTGTTTCCCTGGTTGTTATCTTTTCAAGTTCTTTGGGCGTGATGTTTCTTATTACTTCAGGAGTTAATAACGTTTCATAGCCGTCAATTGCATAGGATACGAGACCGGAAGTCTGAGTACGAATTTCCTTTATGTTGTTATTGAGCCTGCTTTGAATCAGAGCCTTCTCACTTTTCAGTTTATTGATGTATGCAGCCGACTTGCTGCTGTCACCAAATATATCAGATTTTCTGTAAACTATTTTATCAATACTTGAAAGACTGTCATAACTGTCAACCAGGCTTCCGCGTATAGACTGCTGGGCAAGATTTTTAACCTCTTCGATAACTTCGGAATCAAGCTTTTTTATATCACTCGAAAAAGCTGTCATATTCTGTTTCTGTGCACTTTGAGCTCTTTCAATCTCCAATTCCTTGGTCTTCAGTTCCTCATAGGTAGAAACAGGGACATTTTTTACAACGGAAGCAATTCTGAAAAAAGCGGGTACTTTTTCACCATCTAGTGCATCCATAACACAATCACCGGTTTCAGGAGACAGAATAAGTTCTTCATTTCTGATGAAAACACCGTCAATATTCTGAATTTCTTCTATTTTCCCTAATTTAAGAATATCCGTTTCTATACCGTTTCCGTAAATTATAAATAACAATGAAGGCAGGTATATTAACAGAAAAACAATTAAAATAAGAGTTCCTATTTTCACACCCTGTTTTTTAAAGATACTCATGCTGTGTCCCCATTTCATTTTTACTTATATATGCACTACTTCGGTTGTAATTATTTACATACCGGAAGCGGTATTTATTTAACCATTCCCTGATTATACAATTTCTGCAGTGCTATCATATTACCCAGCTTAACGTGTTCATATACCAATCCGCCCTGCATATAAGCTATATACGGGCTCTTTATAGGAGCATCGGCGCTTAGCTCAATTGACGAGCCCTGAACAAACGCTCCGGCAGCCATTATAACCGGAGAATCATATCCGGGCATGTCCCATGGCTGCGGTGTTACATACGAATCCACCGGAGAGCCCTTCTGAATACCCTGACAGAAGGCAATAAGGCTTTGCTCGTTGTTAAATTTAACTGCCTGAATAATATCACTTCGTTTTGCACTAATTGAAGGAAGTGTTTCAAAACCTGCCCGTTCCATGAGTGCTGCACAGAATACCGCTCCTTTAAGGCTCTCAGCCACAACATGAGGTGCCATGAACAAGCCCTGGAACATTAGCCTGTTATTGCCCAATGAAGCCCCCACTTCTTTACCCAAGCCCGGAGAAGTAAGTCTGTAGGCAGCTTGCTCTACTAATTCTCTTTTACCGGCTATATATCCTCCTGTTAAGGCAAGTCCGCCTCCGGGATTTTTTATCAAAGAACCGGCTATAATATCAGCACCCACTTCAATAGGTTCAACCTCTTCGACAAATTCTCCATAACAGTTATCTACCATAATAATTATTGAGCTGTTTATAGACCTAATTGATTCAATTACTTTTTTTATATCTTCAATACATAAAGCGTCTCTCCAGGAATACCCTCTGGAGCGCTGCAGCATTGCCATCTTTGTGGCTGGTGTTACAACTTTGCGAATCTGTTCAAGATCAGGTTTTCCGTCAGGTTTTAATTCCACTTGCTTATACGTAACACCGAACTCCTTGAGGGAGCCACAGTTTTCTCCTCTTATACCTATAACTTCCTCAAGTGTATCGTACGGTTTGCCTGTTACCGCTACGAGCTCATCACCAGGTCTAAGGTTTCCAAACAAGCAGAGTGCAAGGGCCTGTGTTCCCGATACAATCTGATGTCTGACCATGGCGTCCTCTGCTCGAAAAACATTTGCATATACATTGTCAAGCACTTCTCTGCCTCGATCGTCGTAGCCATAGCCCGTAGTCCCGTTAAAATGAGAATCACTGAGCTTATTGTCCTGCATAGCCTTAATAACTTTTAACTGATTTAACTGCTTAATGTTATCTATTTTTTCAAATGCCTTCTGAGCATCCTTTTCAGCCTGTTCAGCAAGTTCAATTATCTTGTCCTCAATTTCAAAGTTTTGTTCTAAATATTCTCTTATCTTCAAATCCATTAGAATAATTCCTCTTTCGTAATATAAATAATTTATTTTTATTGAATAATAGCATTATATAACATTTACCAGGTTATCGCCAGATTTTATGTGTTTCATGGGGTATTTTTTGTTCAATGCAAGGCTTATAATAAGATAACCATTAACCCTCGACCATACAAGGTTGCAGTTAGTTAACTCTTGGCTGTATAATTGCTGTATAATTGCTCTATACTGACTCTATAATTAATGGCATTGAAAATATAATCGCCTTATAATTGATTGCTTTATGATGGATATATTATTAAGTCTTATTTTGTCTTTACAATACACCTATATTCGGAGGTTTGAATGATTTTAGAACACAGAGCTGATATTTCCGATTCGGGAAAGCCACTGAAATATTTGCTTAAAGGTAAATTAAAAATTTCTGAACGATTACTTAAGAAATTAAAATTTCAAAACAAAATATTTGTTAACGATCAACCTGTTCATGTAAACTATCTAGTTAGAGAAAAAGACAAGGTTAGAGTTGAACTCGAACTTGAAGAAGACTGTGAGTATATAGAGCCTCAGGCCATCCCCATCAATATTATTTATGAGGACGACTCTCTTCTTGTGCTTGATAAGCAGCCCGGTATCGTAGTACATCCTACTTCCTACCATCCCGACAATACTATAGCAAATGGTATTGTTTACTACCTTAAGCAAAAAGGTATATCAAAAAAGGTCAGACCTGTCAGCAGGCTGGATAGAGAAACCTCCGGAATCATAATTTTCGCAAAAAACCAGTTTGCACAGGAAGCCTTGATAAAACAAATGCAGGCAAAAATATTTGAAAAGGAGTACCTTGGGATTGTACAGGGCATACCGTCCTCCATTTCAGGCACCATTAATCTTCCAATAGACCGGAAACCCGGAAGTATTATGTTAAGGCACATTTCAGAAACAGGAGCACCCTCCATAACTCATTATGAGGTTCTGGAGAGCTTCCCTCAGCATAATGTATCTTTACTTCGATTTAAGTTAGAGACCGGAAGAACTCATCAAATCAGAGTACACTGTCAGGCAATGGGATTCCCGATTTATGGAGATACATTATATTCCGAAAACAACGGATTATTAATTTCCCGACAGGCTCTCCATTCACATATCACCAAAATAGTTCATCCAGAGACTCAAAAAGAAGTGGTTTTCAATGCTGAACTGCCCTCAGACATGAATACTGTGCTGGAAATAATGCGAAAATAACCTGTAAATATTTTACATAAACTTTCTGATATGCTACTATCTACTTGTAAACACCAGTGTTTTCAACTGGTCTACTAATGAGAAACCTATTTCAGGAGGAAGTTGTAATGGATATTTTGAAGGACCGTTATTCTATAACAGAGCTGAGTGAATCTTTAAATATAACCGACCATGCTTTGAGATTTTATGAAAAGGAATTCGGCTTTAAAGTCCCCAAGGACAGCCGTGGAAGAAGATTTTATACCGCCGAGCTTGCAAATCTGATGTATCAGATAAAGGAAATGCGTGATCAGGGGTTGGAACTTAAAGCCATTAGAAAAATTCTTGAAGATGAGAATATTATTCGGGCTAACAGCACTGGAGGAGTAATAAATACCACGCCCTTAAATAATGAACAGTTGCCGGCTTTGATGGGTACAACATCGCCCCAATTGAGCAGTGCAGAGCTTGCTGTTATCATTGATGCACTTGACAATATTAAGGAGCAGGTCTTCAATAATATGTCCACAGAGTTGCTATCGACAAGAGAGTTGATTTCAAAAGAGATACAAAAATCAAAACTCGAACTTGGAGCATGTGTTGAAAACAGTTCAAGAAAACTTGAAATAAAGCTTGACAGGCACTTTCAAGAGGTTGACCGTAACCTCACCAACTGGAGAGAAAGAAAGAGCTCGTCAATTGGCGGTAGATTGAAAAAGCTTATAGGCAGGTAAAGAACCTTTTATCGCCTACATTTTTCGTCACATATATCTAGATAAAAAAGTTAAGCCGGCATATGCCGGCTCTTTTAGTATCAATATTTATGAGGATTAATAGAGATTTCTCGGTACAGATTATCAGTCTTTAAGAGCATAGCCTTTTGCATCCTTGTTTATGCTTCCTGAAAGTATCATTATCCCTTCAACTAAGCCCCATATCCAAGTGGCCCATGAAAGAATTCCACAAGATAGAACTGTTATTAATAGCTGAGCCAAACCGATTCCGATATGTCCAAGATAAAACCTGTGAACTCCGAATACTCCAAGGAAAATACCGAACAAACCAGCTGCGAGCTTGGATTTCTGCTGACCGTATGCATTTAAATTTACTCCGCACTTCATGCAAACCTGAGCCATTGAATCCGTTATATCTCCACATAATGGACAATAATTATTACCCTTTCCAACAGGTACTCCACATGTAACACAAATAGCTGCCTGATCATTCATAACATTTCCACAATTCCTACAATACATAATATTTACCTCCTGTTTAATATTTATGGTTAAGTCTTTTTATTCTTCATACAAGTTTCGAAAATGTATTACACCTAAGTATACGGTACTGAGCATAGTATGTCTGATTTGAAAATTTATTTTAACTGTAAAATTCTTTTCCATTTAAATTCCCATTATTTATACCTGATTAATATATATTAATTTAATAAAAAAATCAAATATATATTATGGGAAAGTTGTATTTACTTTTTCATTTAATCGGAAGGTTATCACAACTGCAATTTTATTGCATTGAAATTATATATAGTATATAATTTTTATGGTATTTTCGATGTTAGAAATAATGAGAGGATAGATATATTAATGAAACTAGGTATTGTTGGACTTCCAAATGTCGGTAAGAGTACACTTTTTAATGCTATTACAAAGGCAGGTGCAGAAAGTGCAAACTACCCCTTCTGTACTATCGAACCCAATGTGGGTATTGTAGCAGTTCCCGATGAAAGACTTGATAAACTTGCAGAAATGTACAATCCTGATAAAATAACTCCCACAGTTATTGAATTCGTTGACATCGCAGGACTTGTTAAGGGCGCGAGTAAAGGAGAAGGTCTTGGTAATAAGTTCCTTTCACATATCAGAGAAGTAGACTCAATTGTTCATGTGGTCAGATGCTTTGAGGATGGAAACATTGTACACGTAGACGGTTCAATAGGACCGAAAAGAGATGTGGAAACCATAAACCTTGAGCTTATTTTTGCTGACCTGGAAATGCTTGAGAGAAGGATTGACAGAACCAGAAAAAATCTTAAATCAGGAGATAAGAAATTCCAGATTGAGATTGAACTTCTGGAATCCATTAAAGCTCACCTGGAAAGCGGAAAGCCCGCCAGATCAATGACCTTTGACAGTGAGCAGCAGCAGATTGTTGATCAGATATTCCTGATTACCATGAAACCTGTTTTGTATGCCGGAAATGTGTCTGAAAATGACCTCTCTTCACTGGAGGATAACAAGTTTTTAGCTGAGCTTAAGGAATTTGCCGCAGGTGAAGGTTCCGAAGTTATGGTTATCTGTGCCAAGGTTGAGGAAGAAATTGCTCAGCTGGCAGATGAAGAAAAAGCTGACTTTTTGGAAGCAATGGGTCTTGACGAGTCCGGTTTGGACAAGCTGATTAAGGCAAGCTATAAGATTCTCGGGCTCATCAGTTACCTTACCGCAGGTCAGCAGGAAGTAAGAGCCTGGACTATTATCAAGGGTACAAAGGCTCCTCAGGCAGCCGGAAAAATACACAGTGATTTTGAAAGAGGCTTTATAAGAGCTGAAATTGTGGCCTATAACGATTTGATGGCTTGCGGTTCCTATAATGCAGCCAAGGAAAAAGGTCTGGTTAGATCAGAAGGAAAAGAATACGTTATGCAGGACGGAGATGTAACTCTGTTCAGGTTTAATGTGTAAACCCAGCGTACTTTTGTAATATCAAGCTTTTTCAGTAAAAAGCCCTGCCTATTCTCATACAAACGAAAATATGGCAGGGTTTTATTATTGTTTCAGTTATTTATTTGTGATACCCTCTGTTACACGCTCAACTTCAAAATCATTTAAAACTTCATTCAGGTCAATTATTGAAAATAATTTTTCGTCTTTCTTGCCCACACCTTTTATATACTTTTTATTATTAACCTTTATAATAGCTTCAGATTTGTCAATGGCATTTTCGTTAAGGTTAATTATCTCAAGTACATTGTTTACCATAAACCCAAAAAGCTGTCCACCCTTTTCGGTAATAACAATTTTTGTCTTCTTGGTTATTTCAGAATTACCCATACTGAATTTTTTATTTAAATCTATTACCGGGACAACTCTTCCTCTCAGGTCATAAAGCCCTTTTATGTAATCAGGCATTTCGGGAACAAGCGATACCTCGCTGTATTTCTCAATTTTAAATACCTGTGATGCCTCTACGCTGCATAATTCGTTGTTTAATGTAAATATTACAACTTGTACATCAGCCATTCCTGCCACCTCCACGTTAAGTGTATCATTACTTTTAATAATACCACACAATCAACGCTTTTTAAAAGACATAATTTTTGATATAATACAATCTGTGCAATTTTGGAATGCTAATAATTGTCATAAAATATCAAAACAATGCTCCATATGCTCATATGATTAAATACAATAGACAGGATGGATTTTTTATGGAAAAGAGTAAAATTGAAAGACTTAATGAATTAGCAAAAAAAGCCAAGGTCTCTTCTCTATCAGAGGAAGAACTTGCCGAAAGAGACCAGCTCAGGAAAGAATATATTGGGGCTTTCAGGGCAAATTTAAAAGCAACCTTGGATAACACTGTTATTGTTGATAAAAACGGTAACAGAAGAAGTTTGAGAAAGGATAACTAGACATGGCAAAAGCCTATATTGTAAAGGGCAAGGAAAGCAGGGTTGAGTACGGTCATCCCTGGATATTCAAAAGTGACATTTCACATACTGAAGGAGACATAATACCTGGTGATGTTGTTGATGTGTACAGCAGTAAAAATAAATTCCTTGGGAGAGGTTTTTACAATCCGCAATCCCAGATTACAATCAGAATATTGACTTATGAGCATGAAGAAATCAATTACGATTTTTTGTATCAGAGAATTAACGATGCCTGGAATTATAGAAAGCAGGTTGCTGACATTAACAGCTGCCGTGCAGTTTTTGCCGAGTCTGACTTTTTACCTGCATTAGTGGTAGATAAATTTTCAGATATTCTGGTGGTTCAAACTCTGGCATTGGGAATCGACAGATTCAAGAAAGAAATTGTTGATATTCTGAATGAAATAATCAAGCCCAGAGGAATTTATGAGAGAAATGATGTTCCTGTAAGGCAACTGGAAGGTCTTGAAATGCAGAAGGGTTTTCTCAAAGGTCCTTTTGAGACACTGGTTGAAATGACTGAAAATGGTGTTAAATTTCTTGTGGACGTTGAGAACGGACAGAAAACAGGTTTTTTTCTGGATCAGAAGGAAAACCGCGCTGCAATAGCCCCTTTTGTTAAAGATGTCAAGGTCCTGGACTGTTTCACGCACACCGGTTCCTTTGCACTTCATGCCGGCCTTTTCGGTGCTAAAAGTGTATTGGGTATAGATATTTCAGAGCATGCTGTAAAATGTGCAACCAGAAACGCTGAATTAAATAGTTTGGATTCTGTAGTGAAGTTCCAGGCAGCAAACACATTCGATATATTGCGCGAATTCTACGATAGTGGTGAAACCTTTGACACAATTGTGTTGGACCCACCGGCTTTCACTAAAACAAAGAATGCTGTTCAGGGTGCTATCAGAGGTTACAAGGAGATAAACCTTCGCGCAATGAAAATAATCCGACGCGGCGGCTATCTGATTTCCTGTTCCTGTTCTCAGCATGTCGATTCTGAACTGTTTATGGATATTTTATATGACGCCGCTGCAGACTCCAGACGAAAGGTAAGAGTTGTTGAATACCGCTCGCAGGCTAAAGATCATCCCGTTTTACTTGCAGCTCCTGAAACTGAATATTTAAAGTGTGCTATTTTACAAGTAGTCTAAATCTAATTATATCAGCAAGGTGTATTCCCGTCCTATCTGTAGTAAAATATGGACTATTTGTAGTAAATATGGACTGGATATTTATAACAGAATATATTCTAAATATTTGAAAAAAATAATAGCGGGTGATACTATGCTGCTATTATTTTTATTTTTACTTATTTTACTTAAATTAATTGAGTTGATAAGTAAGCTCGTGTACAAGAGAAAAATCCACGAGCTATTAAAGGTTATAAATACAAAAGAAGATTTACTTTATTTGAATTTTAAGGACTTTCTGGCTGTGATTGTTGAGGTTTTGAGGCGTTCCGGCTATAAGGTTAAGTCTACAGATGCCTGTGGAATAGACGGTAGCGGGCTTAAGCTGAATGGTATTCAATTTGCTGAGGTATGGAAGCATGGCCTTCAGCAAATCGTAGACGTTGAACTAGCTATGAATCTCGTAAAATGTATGCATAACAATTCTATTTACAGAGGTATGTTGATAACCTTAGGCGAATTTAAGCCCTGTACAAGGGCTTACTGCCATAAAAATGTAATTGAATGCATTAACGGAGATCAGCTGCTTGATATGTGTAAAGCTTTTCAGGCTCCCAAAGAATCTTTAGCCCCGGTGAATAAATTTTAATATTTATAACTTTCAGAAATAAAACAAGCCAGCTTTATAAACTAAGGCTGGCTTGTTTTATTTCCTGCATATCCTCTTCAATATAACACTTCTTTAATCTATTATCTGATTATTATGCGTCTTCTGAAAAATCTTCTTATACTGCCGAATATTCCATTTCCTCTGCGTTTTTGCTGAGTCTTTATTTCTTCAGGCTCTGAAATCGCTATTTCGGCCATTTTCATTATGCTTTCCATTGAGGTTGCTTTTGCAATAAATCTGGCAGAATGGCAGAACACAGCATCTTCTATACCGATAATTTTACTGAGTTCTCCCTCTCTTTTCCCTGCCCATACTTTCGGGAGACTCTTTCTATCCTTACGGCCCTCGCCATACTCTCGAACAGTTTGAATATAAAAGCCATCTTCCTTAGGATATATTACGAACAGAACTTCTCTGTTTATATCAATTTCTTTTAAAGTACGCTCCCATGGATAAGAATTATCCAATATCACCAGTTCTGGTCGTACTCTGGAATTGTAAGCTTCCATTACATAAGTTCTGGCTTTTATAGTAGCTACTTTTTGATCAACAACATTATCAAGTATTTCAAATGCAAATTTTACTGCATCTCTAAAGGCTTCATCAACAGATGCAGGAGAATCCCAAGTAGGATTATACCCCCCTATTATTGATGAGATACACATTGTTGGAATAATGTTTTCTGTAGTCCTTATACCATTATCTGCTGCATCTATACCCTCCATCAGAATAGCATCGGTGTATCTGAAAACATTCTCCACATCCCTGTCAGTTATTTCAGGATGCTTCGAAATAATTGCGTCCCTTCCGAACCTTCTCCATATTAAGCCACAGGCAGCGTAAGGAGTTCCGTTTTCCCTGTACTCCTTCTCCAATTGATGATGGTCAAATTCACCGTTTCCTATGTCGTAAATTATATCTTGGTTTTGCAGAATCTCAGGATCTCTTGTTCTTGTAAGTTCAATATCAAATACTTCCTGAAGTATTGCAGTAGCCATTACTTCATCGGCATGAAATCTACCGTCGTGTGTCGCAACTTTTTTTACCGGTTTTAACGTGTCCATTATACACCTTCTTTTCAGAGTCTATTTTTTATATTAGCGCTAATATTTTTTGTTAATTACTTATATTCTAATCATGGCAACTGAAATAATTATTTATGTTTATTCCACCTTTATACAAAAAGCCTCAAGCTTTTAAACTTGAGGCTAGAATTTTATTTGTTAATACTGAAGAAAAGTATGTTCAGTTAATGAATGTGCGGTACTAATTTTATTTATTTTGTATTAATTTTGGCTAAATTTTGACGAGTTTGATTGAAAAATATATAGTGACAAGTAAGATGGCGAAACCTATTATCAGCCAATCTTTTTTTGTTGATTTAAGTCCCATTTTATGACCAATAAAAGCTCTGATTATACCCGAAGTAGTTGTTGCTATCAGTGACAAGGTTGATATAACAGCTATAATAATAATAGATGTAAATGGCATCTCGCCATAAATCATCAACCACAAAAAAATCATAGAAATTGTATAACTGATAACGCTGATTCCTTGTATCTTTTGACAAGTCTTGTATTTTTGCTCCATAAAAATTACCTCCAAAACACGACATACCTTGTTTTCAATTATCGACACTTAAATCAGTCAACTACAAACAATACTATAGTTAAAATATAGCATAGTCAAGTAAGTAATATAATATAAATTGTGTAACCAACCAATTAGATATTTTGTGCATAAACTATTCTTGATAAATAACCTCAGAATCTTCAAAGTTTACTGTATTATATTTATTTACCAACAGTTGTAATGTACTTTTTCCTTATCAAACCTATCTATATAAGGTTTTTCCTCACCTATATGCCCAATAGCAATTGTTACAATGGGAATTATATTTTCCGGCAAATGTAACTTATTTATATAGATTTGAAAACAGTCTGATAAAATTTCCGGAACACCGCACCAAACAGCGCCCAATCCAAGTCCATGAATGCAGAGAAGCATGTTTTCAATAGCTGCAGAACAATCCTCGTGTAAAAAATCATGATAAGGTTGCTTACTTTTATCCCCACATACTACAATAGCAATGGCAGCCTCCCTAATCATTTGTGCTTCTTGTTTTGCCTCTGATAAAGTTTTCAATAATTCCCGATCCTTAACGACAATAAAATGTACAGGCCTTTTATTTGCTGCCGTTGGTGCATGAAAACCTGCTTTCAATATAGTATTCAGAATTTCATCGCTAATTTCACCCGGGATAAATCTTCGTATGCTTCTACGAGTAAAAATCGCTGTATTAACCTCCATATCATGACCTCCGAAATATTAATAATCGTTAGTTTGTAGCATAAGACACTTCTAAAAGAACATGTTCTCTAACGCGGTGAATTTAAAAGAAGTACACAGTACTTGCATCTTTGTATTGCTTTAATTGCTTTTATTGCTTTTATTGTTATTATTTCTATTTATTGTTATCATAAGTATATATCTAGTAATTTATGGAGGTTTATTTCAAATGCTTCAAATATTTACCTTAACAATAATTTTTATTTACTACATTATCATCGGAGTTCTTTTGCATAAATTAATGTCATTTATCGGTTTAAAAATTCAACCTATAAAAATGTTCATATATATTATTAATTATATTAAGAAACACGTTCGCGCTTGATCGATTCTGGCAATATAATAGCACATCTGTTAATTAAATGTGCCATAATGAATGATTGTTGAATTATAAATGGTGTATTATCGGCTTTAATAGTTTATCATCACCAAAACTCGTAATGAACTATCTCTTCAATCTTCTTTCTTGGACGGGCTTTAGGGGTCTCATTCGGATAACCGACAGTTATAACTCCTACTACATATTTATCAGAAGGTATATTTAAGACTGGTCTAAATTCTTCTTGTGTAAACTCTGCAACCCAGCAAACTCCCAATCCTAAATTATTAGCTTGTAGCAACATATATCCTGCTGAAATTGAAGTATCTCTAATTATTCGTTTCACTTCATCTTGTGGGCTATTATCATCTAAATAAACCTCAATATCTTCTTTTATTCTACAACGCACATCCGCAATACATACAATAAAGACAGGTGCTGTTAGCATCCATTTTTGATTATGAGAGGCCTCCATTACTTTTCGTCTATTCTCTTCAGATTTAACTACTATAAAATGCCAAGGTTGTGTGTTGCTACCTGATGGAGCCAGTCTTGCACTTTCCAGTATTTCAGTTATTTTTTCATTTTCAACCTGTTTGTTAATATATTCTCTTATGCTTCTCCGCATTTCAATTTCTTTAATCATATATTTGTTCCCTTATTTTAATATCATTTTAGTACTTTAACTCTACAACTCTGTATCAAAAGCAATTATTAATAATAATGTTAAATCTTGGTGATATTTATGTCAAGTTTAATTTATTATCATACTATACAGTTTTCAATGCTTGTTCAGCTTTTTTGCTCGTCGTGTTCTTATATTACGTTCGTAATTATTGTTATGAGCAACAAAAAACCGCAGTTCAGTTAAATGAATGTGCGGTAGTGATCATTTATTATAACTATTCCATTGTCTTAATCTTCAATAATATTCCAACCCAAAATATCAACCTTGTTGAGAGTAGTCTGGTTATATATTCTTTTATCATACGATATAAAGCAACTTAAGGTTTGATTTGTAAAGATAAGACATATAAATTCCTCTTTTTCCTTGTCATATCTACCTTTAATAATCTCCTAAACATAAACTTCGTATGTTATTTAATAACTGCAGGAATAATATAGTTACCCACAATCGTCTTGTTCTCTAAATGTGGGCCATGTAAATCTGATGTAATAACTGTAACAATATCTAAACCTGGGACTACATAAATCAACTGTCCTCCGAATCCAAAGGCATAATAGACAGAATAATCTTCAATCCTTGTAATCCACCAGAGATATCCGTACCTATCTCCACCTGGCGCTCCTCCCTCAGTTTGTGCTGTAGTCGATTGCTCAATCCATCCTAACGGTATGACTTGCTTATCCTTCCATTTTCCTTTATTTAGGTAAAGCTGGCCAAACTTTGCCATATCCCTTGTTCTTAAGATAAGCTCTGCACAACCGATATTGTTACCGTGGCTGTCCGTGGGCCATGCATAATTATTGATACCTAACTCATTAAATAGGTATTTCTCAGCATAATCACTAGCCTTTACTTTAGAAGCCTTTGAAAGTATAGCTGACAGCATATGAACTCCAGGATCATTATAATTAAACTTATCACCTGGTTGTGACTCTAAAGTTTCTGTAAATAACCCGTCAATAGGATTATCGAATTGTATCCACTGCAACCACTGCATATACATCATAAAATCATATGGAATCCCCGAGGTCATTGTAAGCAAATGTTTTAAGGAAATATTATTTATTCTTGCATCCATTTCCGGAGTCACGTATTCAGGGAAAAAATCCACAGCCTTCACCTCAACATTCTGTAAATCACCTTCTTTAATCGCGATCCCAATTAATGCAGAGAAAATGCTTTTTGTTGCAGATCTGATTTGATGAAGTGAATCAACTGTTGCCCCGTTATAGTACTCCTCAAATATAATATTTCCATGTCTTAAAACAAGTGCACTCGTTATATGAGGAAACTTATTTTTGATATCATCATGAAGCTCTTTCAACAGAAGCGAGTTTATACCACTATCTTCCGGAATAGATTTCTTTAGTAAAGTCTCAGGAATATAGTCTATTCTTGTTTCCAATTTCATACCCACCTTAAAGCTTTGTTTTTACAGATTTGATAAACACATATATATAATGTTTATGTTTATTATAAACATTATATTAAATTTATGTCAATATAATAGCCACAGATGATCAAACATTTTATTCAAACAGCCTGTCCAACTCTTCAGATCTTCGAGGAGTAATATGACCAATACAGAAAAAGTTGATAATATCACAAGGTGCTATTATTGGTCACATCTTAGAAGATATTTTGTGGACGCCTTACCACCTAATGTAAAACAGCCGGAAGCAACGCTTCCAAGTCAAGCAATTGAATACTGCGGGAGACTTTACAAGATAGAGGATGAGATAGAGAAACTCACTCCGGATGAGAAGAAAAAACAGCGTCAGGAACGGTCGAAGCCAGTTCTTGATGCCTTTTGGTCATGGGTTGATAAGAACAAAAATACCTGCCTTCCCAAATCCAAGCTTGCAAAAGCATTTAGATATGCAATAAATCAAAAAGACGGTCTGATGAACTTCCTAAAAGACGGGAACATAGCCATCAGTAATAACCTGGCAGAGAACAGCATTCGGCCATTTACAGTTGGCAGACGTAACTGGTTGTTCTC
>JAEWOH010000006.1 GCA_023460955.1 Bacillota bacterium
AGCATCAGCATTAAATATAATCGCACAAAAAATCAATATTACATAGATGATACCAGCCAAGAAAGTATGCGATATAGGGAGGCGTTGGATATATTCACGTTGATGGATTTGAGTGGGCAACAATCACCACATATCATTTTTGAAAAAAGAAAACCGTTAGGAACTGAAAATATTCCTGCAATACTTAAAGCCATAAAAAACGATCAAACGGTACATTTTTGTTATCAGAAATTCTACGAAAGCTATGAGGAACAACGTAGTGTGAAACCATTATTTGTTAAAGAGTCTAATAACCGTTGGTACATCGTGGGATATGATTTAGAAAAACAAGATTTACGCGTTTTTGGAATTGACCGTGTACAGCATCTGACGATCGGCAAAAAATATAAGACAAATCTTGATCTTGCAGATACGTTTCAATTATTTGAGCATTGTTTTGGCATAATATTGCCCGCAAAGAATGATCAGGTTGAAGAGATAGTCCTCTCTTATAAAGGTTTTCAAGGGCAATACATAAAAACCATGCCGCTTCATCACACTCAGGAAATAGTTAAAGAAAACGACGATGAGGTAAGAATCAAAATACATATTTATGTCACGCAAGACTTCATCATGGAGATCCTTTCTGCCGGTGCTTCGGTAAGCGTGATTTCACCAAGTACCTTACGTGATAGAATAACAATGGAATATAAAAAAGCGATAGCTAACGAGAACATTTAACTAAAAAATACTAATAATATGAGTCAATATCAAGAAATACCTTTATGTAATAAAATAGATAAGGTTTCTACAAAATTTGAATCTACTCTTCTGACAGGAAGTTATAGAATACTAAAAAATGATTTCTCAATAAATGATCTAGATGAACCTAATATTTACTTGAGGCTTCTTGAAGATTTAGAAGAAGTAAAACGCCAAACTAGAGTTCTTTTTATTCATGTAGTGCTAAACAAAGTATGTATCGAAGAGAGGAAAATATATTTGTTTAATACGCCTTATCAAGCCAATATGTCTTATTCAGGTGTTATGAAAAAGGAAGGCATCTTTTACCTAAAAGATGAAGACGGTGATTTAAAAGAAGTTTTTGATTCTGAAAATTTTCAGCAATTTATTGACGATCAGTATTGGGAATTGTATGACTAGGCAGTCAGGAATAATTTCAGAAAATATTGATGATTTAAGAATTTTTATTAAGTTTGAAACATGAATCATAAATACTTGAATTATAATAAATTAATAACTTTAATTAAATAATATAACGATAAAAAATATTGAGATAGTCTATGATAATAAAGAATCTATTCTTAAGAGTTCGGATGACTTAGCAAAACATCTATCTAGAGACTTATAACGTATTAAAGCATGCTTATTTGTAGCCATATGAACTTTAGGTTAATAACTTCTAATCAAATATAAACACAATTAGTGCAATACAACTGCACTAATTAACCTACTTAATAAATAACATTATAATGTACACTCAATATTCAAAAGTATATAACCTCTTACAATCCAATTTGATTTAACTTAAGTTTATAAATCTCCTTATACCTTTCCTTATATTCTTCAGTCAAGAAGCTTCTATTGATAAATTCTGCAACCTTATCCGATTGTTTTGAAAAATCTTTATAAATATTATCACGCACCAAATTTGACAAACCTAAACTCAGAGCAAATTGATCAAAATCTGATCTTTTAACTTTACGTTTTCGACCACCTAAGTTCAATGCCAAATCTTCCTTGTCTTTTGGGTAGATAAGATTTACATTCAATAGATCATAAGCTTGAGATAAGAATATTCCTTTATCTGTATATATAAGTGAAAAGTTCTTGAGATGCATATCATTATTTCCAGTCAAAAAACTGAATAATACCAATCTAAAATACTTTATTACATCTAATCCAGAGTTAGTAGCATATTTCCTGATAATCTTACCTACACGCTCATAAGAACCATTATATTTTTGTTCAGTAAGCAGCTCTGAAAGTTGACATAAGTCTTCTACATGAATCTTCTTGCCTTTATTCCGATCAAAACGCTTTGTTAAGTAAGCTAATTCGCCAGTAGATGTCTTGATTAAAGTGTGTGCTGCAGTTTCAATTTTAAATAATTTAGCTAAATGCATCGTCAAATCTTCCACCTCAGGCATAAAAGCAAAATCTGGAGACTGCGGTTTCAAAATATAATCACCCCAAAGACCTACTAAAGTTAATCGCCTATTCCCTTTTTCACCGTTCAAACTAAGTGAAATCTTCGGCTGAACGCCTGTCAAAGCTAACCTTTCATTTACGGTAATCTGCGCAAGCTTATCTAATTTTTCTTTATCCAACTCAAGTACAGGAACAGTAGTTGTACCAAAAAACTTTTTTGAACAATTAGGATGATAATCACCTGCTTCTACAGGTTTATAACAAAATAAACAATTAGCCATTATGATCCTCCTCCATCGGATATACATAAACGGCCCCAATCGTATCTCTACATAAGTTTATGAGCAATTCAAAACGGTCTCTAGGGTTCAACTTCCAATGTTTTTCGCCAATTTCTAAAAGCCATCCTTCCGGAATTAGACCATCGAAAAATGGGAATAACACTTTACTATGATAGGTTTGACTGGAAAGTGGAATTGTTAAACTGATAGGCTTCGGCTCTATAGAATTAAGGTATTTCTCATCGTAACGATAAGTAAAACCACCATCTGCTTCTGCTAGATATCCAGCCAACTGATTTTGATAATATATTTTTGCTTGACGTGCCATTAGTCTCTACTTTTATCTGTCACACCAACTTCCTTACCAAATAAAGCTAATACATCGTTAACTTTGTCCAAACGAAGCGTTTTTTTCCCTTGTTCCAAATCACGAACAAAGCGTAAACCAACCCCGGCATTTAATGCTAAATCCTCTTGAGTGAGCTTAAGTTCTTTCCTTTTTTGTTTAACAAATTTTCGTAAAGAATCCATAATTATACCTTTTCTGATATAAATATAGGTAAAATTTAATAATTATACTATTTCGGGTATAAAAAGTGTATAAATTAAGATATTATACCCTAAAGGGTATAATAAAGTTAAGTAAATTCCTTAGGATTTATAGTTATTAATCCTGCTAATTTTGTTTTAATGGCTTCTGAAGCACCTTTTCGCTTCTTACGAATTTTGTCTATAATATTCTCTAAAGTCCATTCACCGCCCCATTCTATATGCTTTATAACATGTTCTAACCAATTCTTAGAATCATTCTCATCTAGATATTCGGACAAGTTGAATAAAACAAAATATACATTCTGCATATTGCCCTTTTTAATTTTCAATCTAGCTCTAGACTGATGCCCTTGAAAAATATTAACAAACGAGTTTCGTTCTATATACTCAAATACATCATTAGCTATTACTGTATAAATATTGTCAAAGACGTTAGAATTAGGTAGAATACTACCACTCAAAATTAAATCTTCTTGATCTTTATTTACTTGATTTACACGATTTCTAATAAAAAACTCTCTTATTAACTCATTTATGTAAGTAGATAAGTCTTTATGGTAGGATTTTATGTATTGGAAATTTTCATGAATAAATTTTTCCTTAGCGGTATACAGTTCATCCAATATTTGTTTTTGAATATTTAAATTAGGTTCTAAAACCTTCTGTTCTTGAGCATTCCTTTCTACTAGAATTCTAAACTCATCTTCAGGCATACTATAAGCAGGGGACTCAAGTGCCCTATCGTAAGACTCATACTCTTGCCTTATTGCTGTAGTTTTCTTTAATTGAGCCTGATAATCTCGTTCCAAAGAATTTCTCTTATGCTCAAATAAAACTTGGAAAACATTTTCGTTGCCTTTCATATCATAAAAGTTGATCAACTCACAAAATCGTTCCTTTTTCTTCAAAAGAACATCATACAGATTTATATACACTTCACTTGATGAATCAACAATCTCCTTAAGGATAATTCCGTTTAAATCTTTATCACTCAAAATTGATATCACCCTTTTTTGAACTTCAACTACTTCATCCCAAGATGGAGAATTCTTTGAATATATTGATTCAGTAATTTTAATATATAGATCAATTGTGTTCAGTACGTCGTAAATTGATTTTGCCATAACTTACATTTTATTAAATATCTCCATAGCCTTAGAACGCATTGAATCAACCGTATCTATATATGGCCGCATTGAATCATAGTCAGAATGTCCAGTCCATTTCATCATTATATGAACAGGAATTCCCATGTATAATCCATTACAAATAAAACTTCGACGCCCTATATGAGATGTGATATAAGAATACATTGGTTTAACAGTTTCGATTCTTTCATTTCCTCTAAAAGAAACTTCTTTAATAGTGTCATTAAAACCTACCAACTCTCCTAATTCTTTTAAATATTCATTGTATTTCTGATTCGATATAACTGGTAGCACCTTGTTTTTGGGGAAACGAGTGTATCTATATTTATCAATAATTGCTCTTGTATGATCATTGAGCTCAACAATAATTTTATCATCGGTCTTCTTAGTAATAAATTCTAAAGAATCAGATTTCATATCGTCCCAAGTCAGGGCGTATAAATCAGAATAACGCATCCCTGAAAAACAAGAAAAAATAAGCACATCTCTAACTCTTTCTAAATATTGTTTTTCACCAGGTATTTGAAAGCTTTTAATCCTATCAATATTATCTTTAGTTAAGAAAATGACCTTTTTACTTACTTTTTTAATTTTCGGAAAGTAAGACTTGTAATTATCATTTGAGATGAAACCTTTATTTACACCCCATTTCAAAAAGCGTTTTAAAAACTTCAAATGCTTTTCGAGCGTCGTATTTTTATATTTATGTTTAGTTATCAGATAATCTAAATATTTGTCAAGCTTCTTATGATCGAAACTATCTAATGAAATACGACGATCAAATTTTTCCAAATTATTGCGCAAGGTGGTGTACTTTTTAATTGTACTAATTGTCCAATTATCCTCCTTTGCGCATTCTCTTATAAATTGATTGAAGGTTTCAAAGAAATTTATCTTGGTGGTTTTATTTTCAACAATTAGAGTCTGAATCTTATTTCTTGCGTTTATCTCATCCTTAAGAACTGATAGAGACGGAATTTCTTCCTTTACCTCATAAACTTTGAAGATATCTTGAATGATACTTTCCATCTTAACCAAAGATGCGTTGATTTCACTTGCTGACTGCTTTAATTTATTAGTTGTTGAAGGCTTCACTCTTTGCTTACCTTCATCCCACTTAATTAAATCCACACGATACCCTGTTGACAAATCAAGACGTTCACCAGCATATATAACACGAACTCGAATTGGTAGATTTTCTACTATTTCAAAACCATTCTTTTTTCTCTTTTCAAGGGAGAATATTATGTTGCGTTTGATAATCATTTTTGGGTGTAAGTTTTAATCCACACCCAAATTTACACCCAATTTTTGTAAATACCTAAAAACAAAAAAGAACACATAAAAAACTAAACATCTATATATCAGACTGTTAAAACAAAAACTAAACACTCACAAAATCATAAAAATACATATAAAAAGAGCCTCCGGCTCCACAACAAAAGCTCACAAAGAACTGTAATACAGAAAGTTGTGAGCTTTATTTTTTATTCAGGGGTTGTATGAGGGGCAGAATTAACTTTCAAAGAATATTTGACTCCTTTGTAACAGAAAGTATAAATCGTTACAATAGATCATAATAATTGAATTTTCCCTCACCTTAATTTTCATAAAATATTTTGTTTTAATTTCACTACTGTATTTTAAGCATTGATCGATCTAACTTCTTTTAATTTTAAGCAGAAAACTGTTAAATACACAATTTTCAATAATTTAGGATAAATACCAATTTTAGCAACGTGGAAATCGATAAACACATGATCCAAGATGCACTTTCTAATTTAAAACATCACTTCAATCAATACAAAGAATATAATTGGAATTATAAACACTTTCTAGAAAACCTGATCAAGAAAGAGCAGAAAAAGATATGATCACATCTTCAACTTAAATAGAGAATTTAATAACTCGTCAACCTTTAGTAAGTATAATACGAGATGGGAATCCAGATCGATTTGAAGTTTTTTGGAGATATGTCGTCAGATTTACCAGATAATATTCCAAAAAATTGAAAATCCTATTATAAATTTATAAATGCTAAATACCTTAATTGAATTATCTCATAATGACAACCATAAGTCCGATATAGCAACAGATAAACTGTTCCAAGCAAAAACATCACTCCTTGTTAAGCCAAATAATAATATTGAGTTGCTTAATAACTTAATTGCTATGAATCTAATCAATGCAGTACTAAAACGTAAAGAATTTAAAAGCAAAGAAAAAGAAGCATTAATTCATTATGGCTTATTAAAACCACGTGTTTCGAGATTATTTGATATCTAATAGATAATCGTCAAAAATTTGTAATAGATTTCTACATCAACCAACAGGAAAAATGTGCGTATATAGAAGTAGAAGGATTACAATTCAGTTTTCATAATATAACAATCGACGAACCACTTAAAGCTTTCATCAATTCACCATTAAATAGTCCTAAGCCTTGGAAAGGAATACGTCTACAAAAAATTGTAGGGGAACTATTCGACTATATAACAAAAAAAGAGGCTTAAATTAAAGCCTCTTTTTTTATCTAATGGATGTCTCGTCCTGAAATAGCGATACACAAAAAGAATCGTTATGAAAGAAAGCACAAATTATGTAAAGCGCACGCAGCGTGATTACACTTTAACCTTCAAGCTGAATGTTGTTAAGGAGCTTGAATCAGGGGAATTGACCATTTCACAAGCTAAAAAGAAGTATGGTATCCAGGGAGATAGCACCATTCGGAATTGGCTGAGAAAATATGGTAACTTTGATTGGGAGAATCAAATACCATCTAATATGGCAAAGTCACCAGAACAACGTATTCTAGAACTAGAAGCCAAGGTCAGGCTGTTGGAAAAGCAGAAGGCGCAACTTGAGCGTCAGAATCACATCGCTGACTCCAAAGCTATCATCTTTGACATGATGATTGATATTGCAGAAGAAGAATATAAAATCGACGTAAGAAAAAACTTGAAACCCGCGCAATCAATCGTTTCCGGCAAGAAAAACAAGAAAGCCTAAGTTTTACTTGTAGATTGTTCGGGTTAGACAGGCAAGTGTACTATCGCAGGGTCAAGCGTATGCAGAGGCGTCAGGGAATAGCAGGGGAAATTGTGAACCTAGTCCATGAAATCCGCACCACCCAGCCAAAAATAGGTACCCGGAAGCTTTACCATATATTAGCGGAAAAGCTACAGGCATTAAAAGTAGGCCGAGACAAATTCTTTGATATTTTACGCGCCAACCGTTTGTTGATCACCCCCAAAAGAAGCTATCATACGACCACTATGTCACATCATAGATTTAGAAAATACCCGAATATTATTAAAGAAGTGACTGTTTATCGTCCCAACCAGGTTTGGGTAAGTGATATCACTTACATCGGAAAGCGAGAAAGACCCTGTTACCTGAGTTTGGTTACAGATGCCTATTCGAAAAAGATAGTTGGCTTTGAGGTTTCGGCAACCATGTGTACATCCCATGTTGTAAAAGCATTGAAAATGGCTCAAAAACAAAGAAAAACAAACGAACCATTAATCCATCATTCCGACAGAGGGGTGCAATATTGTGCGGAGGAATACCAATATTACCTAACCAAGTACCAGGTCAGGTGCAGTATGACAGAAAACTCTGATCCTTATGAAAATGCTATCGCCGAACGGATTAATGGCATCCTGAAACAAGAGTTCATGATTGATACCTATCATCTAGATTTACATTTGATGAAGCAAATCGTAGACGAAGCGATCAATATCTATAACAATGACAGACCACACTGGTCAAATCATATGCTAACACCAAATCAGATGCACATGAAATCAAATAGAAACTTCAGGACTTACAAAACAAAAAACAGTAGTAAGCTATTGGCTACTACTGTTTAAAATTAAGTATTTTTAATCACTGAAAATCTGTATCTATTTTTCAGGACTAGTCAGTTTAGTTGTCTTTAAAATTTATCTTTCAATTTCCAGATCCATCGCTGACAGAAATTTAAATTGGAGATAAACCTAAGAAAGAAACCAATCGCTTTTTCATCCTAAACTTTATTTTAAACATCCACAGCGAGAAATTAAACTAGAGTTTCTTCCGGGATAATAATAAACTCAATTTTCGAATGAAAAGGAATATACGGGTTTAATAAATGTGTGCAGGACTATACTTCTGCTATCAAGTCTACCTCTAGCATATATCCATGACGTAATTCAGCTACCGGAACGACCGTTCGGGCGGGCTTATGTTTACCAATGAAATCGGCGAACAAAGCATTGAATTGGGGGCAAAATTTAACGTCGCTGACATAAGCCGTAACCTTGACGATCTTCGACATACTACTCGAAGAAGCTAATAGAATATTCTCAATATTCTGAAACACAACGGTAAATTGACTTTCAAAATCATCTTCTTCATGGTGCTTTCCATCTACCGATATGGGCAATTGGCCCGATACAAATAGAAAATGATTTGAAACTATAGCTGTGCTATAATGGCCGTTTGGCTTTGGCAGTCGATTCCCCTGTAGTATTTTCATGTTAAACAATTGATTTTATTCGCTTGCTACAAAATAAACCTATGCTTAAATTTTAAAATAGAACGATATTAGCGTCAGGCCTTCTGTAACTCCTTAGGCAAGAATCCAATCATTTGACGAAAGTACCTCGTAAAATGGCTTTGATCCGAAAAACCACATAAAAAAGCTATCTCTGTTAGCGAATAACCGCTAAAATGCATCAGTTCCACGGCTCGAATAATCCTAATTTTCCGCTGGTAAAGCAATACTGTACTCCCTGCATATTTTTCGAAATATTTCGATATTGTTACTTTATGAACTGCACATAAATTTGACAACTCTTCTTGCGTGATCTGCTTATTCCAATGTTCTTTGATGTAATCCTTGGCAATATTTACCCAGGAAGGGAACTGGCTCATCACCAATTTCTTCTGAGGTCCTAAATCAAGAGACATTATCAAAGTTTCTACCGCCATAAAAGATTCGTTATCGCGGTAACTTAATTCCTTATAAATGTTAATCATAAATAAATGTATACATCAACCCCAATTGTAATTTCTTGGCCCTTACAATATTTTATTATAGACTGGCTGATATTCGCAAAGACTAAAGAATTTTGAAAATGTTTAATGAAGCTTGAAAATATATTTTCATAAATACGGACGTCCGGTTAAATTACCCCCAAGGAAATAAATATCACATCATTTCCAGCAATTTAAAGCTTCGTATTAATCCAATAATTTCAATTGTTTGTTCAAAAATGTTTACTAAAATTTGATTTAAGCTTTCCTTTCGGTATTTACATTCGCACAAATCACGGCCAGCATCTATTTAATCTTCAAAACCAAGATCCTTTTTGTTAGAATTCACTATCACTACCAATCAAGAACAGTTTTTTCCTTTAAAACTTTCAATATGTAAATATATGAAAACTATTAAATAAGTAATATCACTTTATTTTATTAGGAAAATTTTGGAAATAAAAAGTAAAATGTACGAAATACAAGGTTTTTAATGTCCTAATCACGTTTTTGAAGGTACGGAAGGAGCGTTTCTACCCTGTTTTCACCGTCGAATTGTTTGATAATTTGTAGAGATTTAGCCTCATAGATATAGGTTGAAGGAAAATTCTTAGGATTAAAACTTAAAATAAATTCGCCTTCTGGGTCATAAAGAAATTTTACACGCTTATCATTTCTCAAACCTTTAGCAAACATATTGATGTATCCATCTACCAGAGGTTTCTCCTGCATAGAAATAAAATAGAAATCCACATCCTGCCGGATCTTATCCAATGACTTGGAAATGCCCTGACCCAGCTCTTGGCAATGCCCACAGCCTGGATCAAAAAGGATAAATACCTGCGTATGCTTACTGTTCAAAGAGTCTGAAGTAAACTTAGCACCAGTGTTCATATCACTAAACTTGGAGAATGCAGGCATTTTCTCTGGCACTTGTCCATTGGACAATCCAACAGTTGTGAAAACAAAGATGAGAACTAAGATAATATTCTTCATAACCTGATAATTTGAGCTTAATGTCCTTAAATCTAACAAAAATTACCCCATAATGAGCTCAAATTCCCCTTTATTGGAAAAATTCAGCTATATTTGTGAAAAAAAAAAGTTAAAATTTTCAAACGATAACACACTGTGAAAAAGCGTATTGCTATTTTTGCTTCTGGTTCTGGATCGAATGCTCAAAAAATCATGGAGCATTTTAAATACGCCGACAGCGCCGAAGTTGCCTTAGTTCTAAGTAACAACCCAGATGCATATGTTTTACAACGTGCAGATAATTTTGAAATCCCAACTCATGTTTTTGATAAGCACGATTTCTACCAAACCGATGAAATCGTAGAACTATTGAAAAGACTTGAAATTGATTTAGTGGTTTTAGCAGGTTTCTTATGGTTAGTACCTGAAAACCTATTGAAGAGCTTTCCAAACAAAATTATCAACATACACCCTGCCCTATTACCCAAATTTGGTGGCAAAGGAATGTATGGCGACAAGGTACATAAAGCAGTCTTGGAAGCGGGCGAAGAGGAACACGGTATTACCATCCACTTTGTTAATGAAAATTTTGATGAAGGTGAAATCATTCACCAAGCCCGCTTTCGTGTAGAAGCCGGCGATACCTTGGAAATTTTAAAGTTCAATGGTCAGCAGCTTGAGCATGCGCACTATCCGAAAGTAATCGAGAACTTATTGAAAAAATACAATTAAACTTACTTTAGTTTAATTCAATAAACATAACAAAGGAGCTACCCCATGGACAGCTCCTTTTTCATTATCTTCGAACCTTTTTTGAGGATTCTTACACATCCAAAATTTCCTGGAATATTACTTGACCTCATTCGAGACACATTCGGAATTTTCCGAATGTGTCTCGAATGAAACCAAACTGAAACCAAGAGATTCCCGTTCAAAAAACACCTATCTTATTTCGGATACTTTTGCTCTTTACCTAATCAAAATCTCGGAAGAGGAATGTACTGAATTCAACTAAATAATCCCTCCAATTTGACCAAGTATGGCCACCTTTAGATTCATGATATATATAATCTAATTTTATCCCATCCAGCTTCTTCCTAAAATCCGCTCCTGTGTCATAAAGAAAGTCATCTTCACCCATTCCAATCCAATATATTTCGTAATCATTCTCCTTTTGCTTCAGCAAGTTTTCATCAAACTTATCATATACTTCGCGCTTGATCTTATCATTGATCCTATAAGCAGCCGAGAACAAACCCACATAGCCAAAGGTATTTGGATAGAAGCTTGAAATAAACATAGCATGCGAACCACCCATGGACAAGCCAGCTATGGCACGGCTCTTCTTATCCTTAATGACCCTATAATTCGATTCAACGAAATTAATGATTTCATCAAAATTGGATTCCATATCCCCAGACCCTACATCCGGCGTAAAAAACTCGATCTTATATTCTCCCTTTTCTGAAAAACCAGGAGCTGCAGAGTTGCTGGTATGGCCATTAGGCATCACCACGATCATCGGTTCTACTTTGCCTTCTTCAATCAGGTTGTCCATGATCTGTGCCACGCGCCCCAGTGTTGGCCAAGCATCCTCATCCCCTCCCATTCCATGTAGCAAATATAGAACTGGAAACTTTTCCTTCGAAGACTCATAACCTGGTGGTGTGTAAACCGTCATTCTTCTTTCTGACTTATTGATCTTGGATGGATACCATTGCTTGATCATGGAACCATGCGGCACAGACATCGTCTTATAATAGTCCGCATTCCCTTCATTGGTAATGAAGTAATTGAAGACATTGCCCACATCCCGCACCTGATATACATTCAATGGATCATTGATTCGAACACCATCAACAATAAAATTATATAGAAATAGATCTGACCCTAAACTATCTTGTTTTACTGACCATAGCCCTGAAGCATCTTTTTTCATCGCTACCTTAGGCAACTCTTGAGGCTTCTGGACCATCCAATTTCCCGTTAAATATACTGACCTAGCTTCTGGAGCAACCAAGTAAAAAGTTACCGAATTGTCTGCAGCAACCACCGGAGAGTTGACTTTGATTTCTTTCGCACCAATATTTTCTTGTGCTTTTCCAGGCAATCCGAGGAGCCCTAAGGCCAAGGTCATTGATAAAATAAGAAGATTTTTCATGGTTAAGTTTGTGTTTTAGAATCGAATAAACCAATATACTAATAATTTAAAACTGTTTGAGCCGGAGCATTTTAATTAAGTAATAAAATTCAAGAAAATTATATTTTAAATAATTATCTTTGCGGCTCCAAACAAAACGCAATGAATCATCCTGTTAAGATTAAAAATGCATTGGTTTCAGTTTATTATAAAGATAACCTTGCACCTCT
>JAEWOH010000007.1 GCA_023460955.1 Bacillota bacterium
TGGTGTGTGAGAACTTCAATTATACAGGAAAAGAGGGGGTCATTGTTTTTTTATTCAAAAAAACCTTAAAACCCTTGATATATAAGCAATATAAAAACAATAAACGTGTAACTAGTTTACACAAACGGATAATATAGAGGATGAAGTTTATGTAAAATCCCAAATAGGTTATGTTCCTGATGAAAGCTACTTCGTCTATAACTCTTCCTTTTCAGGATATTGTAAGGCAATGAAACCCTTTTATGAGAACTGGAGTGACGAATTAGTTGAAAAATATATAACCATTTTCGATATCCCAACTGATCAAAAAATTCAGGAAATGTCAAAGGGTATGAAAACAAAGGCCATGTTGGCGCTTGCACTGGCACACCAACCTCAGCTGCTAATTCTGGATGAACCGACAGCAGGGCTTGATCCTGTTGCCAGAATCGAAGTACTGGACATACTGCGTGATTTCGTTTCTGATGGTGAAAAGTCAGTGCTTTTTTCCACACATATCACTTCAGATCTGGATAAAGTTGCTGATTTTATAACAATTATCAACAGGGGAAAGATTCTTGAGAGTCTTTCAATAGACAAAATAGAAGAAAAGTATGTTATGTTGGCCGGTCCCATTGATGAATTAAAAAATCAAGAAAATGAATTTGTTGGAATCAGAAAAGGTGTGGGGAGCTTTGAAGGACTTATTCTCAGAGATCGAGCCGAAAAGGTATTCAGCAGTTATGAGAAACATACGCCTAATATTGAAAATATGCTGACATTCAGCATATGGGGGAACAGGGTATGAGGGACGTAATACTATTATTAAAAGCAGCGGAGTGTCTCAGAGATAGAAGAACGAAAAATATAAGAAGAATATTTATTGGATACTTAATTCTTTTTGCCGGAATAAACTTATTACTTATAACAAAATCTAATGAACAAACTGATTTTTCAAGCGTAGCTATTAATTACTTTAATATGGCTAACTTCTCAACGATTTTCGTTATAACCTTAGGAAATATATTCCGGATTGATAAATCTATAGCCAAAAATGATTTCCTGCAGTTTGCAGCAATTCTTCCGGTATGTAAAGAATCTGTCAGCCACACAAAATTCATTACTATCTGGCTGACATTTATACCTGCCTTTTTAGTACTTATATACCAGAATATAATATGTTACATCAGAGGGCTAAACGGATTTTCTGGATACATAGGACTTTGTACTATACTGGTGTGCCTGCAATTGCTGATTCTCTCTTCCATAAGTGGGTTTAATTCATATTTCAAACCTAAAGGAAAAATGTCCCTAGCATTTTCACTTGTAGCAGTCATCATTATATTTTTGCCTGCTGCCGGCATTTTTGCATCCATCGGTTTGAAGAACAGTGATATTTACTATGGAATTTTTGGAGACAGCTTTTCAGGCATCTTCTATAGACTTGAATCCTTATCAGGTAGCACAGGCGGAATACTTGTCATTCTTTGTATTATACTTTCCTTTGCCCTATGCTGCATTTTCCCGCAAAGGATATTTGCAAGAAAGGGGTGGAGTGTTTGAAAACTCTAATACTCGATTATATTCGCATAAGAAAAACAGGTTTGTTTAAAACCGGGAATATAATGTTTTTTATAATGATATTACCGTCAATTGCAGCACTAATAATTGGAGAAAATTATGTTGGTATGTACAGTACCATTCCTTATATAGTAATGTTTTCAGCTCTTATGTTCTTTAACATCGTACCATTAACAACACTAGGAAATTTAAGTTTGGGAAAGTATATAACTTATGCAACTCTTCCGATTAAGAATTTTAACCTCATCGCATTTACTTATATTAAAACCTACGCCTTAATTTCTGCAGCGTTTATAGTCAGGGAAATTATCAATTCTATATTTTTGGGTATGCCCTTCGTGGCAATTGAATTTTTTTGTTTTGCTCTTTCACTTTGCCTGAGTAACTTATTTATTCCAATGCAGGCCTCCGAAGAATTCAGAATGCCTGTGGAGGGCCAGGTTACAGCTGTAATTACAATTATATTTGGTATTATTACGTTTGGAACAATATTCTTAACCATATTATTACTTAACAACCAACAGGAATTAAGCTCCTGTTTAAATCAACCGCCATTTATAGCAACTACAGTACTTTTTTCACTTATTATGCTATCTATTGCAATTTTGACTCTCAAAAAATCCTTTTATACAACCGTAAAAAAAGTGAGGCTAATGGATTAATACCAAGGCAATAATATATATAGCAGCATAAGTAGGAATACCAAGATAATAAGACTAAAACAGGCTTACAGCATTACAGCGAATTGGGTTTTAGTCAAAATTAGTGGACAGGTGGGTAAAAGTTTATTACAATATATAGTGGAGTGTTTTTATCAAATGAAAAGAGGTAAAGAGTTAAATGGCAGATGAAATAAGGGAGCAAAGAATTATTCCCATAGATATTGAATCTGAAATGAAAAAGTCTTTTATAGACTATGCTATGAGTGTAATAATTGACAGAGCGTTGCCTGATGTCCGCGATGGTTTAAAACCTGTTCATAGACGAATACTTTACACAATGTTCTCATCCGGTTTTACGCCTGATAAGCCATACAGAAAATCTGTTGCAACTGTTGGAGAAGCCTTAAAAAGTTTTCATCCCCATGGTGATGCTGCTGTATATGATAGCCTTGTGCGTATGGCACAGGATTTTTCTCTTAGACATCCGCTTGTAGACGGGCATGGTAATTTCGGATCCCGTGATGGTGACGCTGCCGCTGCAATGAGATATACCGAAGCTAGGCTTGCGAAGATTTCAATGGAAATGCTTGCTGATATAAACAAGGATACCGTTGATTTTAAACCCAACTTTGATGAACATGAAGTTGAGCCTGTCGTATTGCCTTCAAGATTTCCAAATCTTTTGGTTAACGGTTCATCGGGAATAGCCGTAGGTATGGCAACAAACATACCCCCTCATAATTTAGGTGAGGTCATCGATGGAATATGTGCGGTGTTAGATAATTCGGAAATAACAATTGATGAATTAATGAAATATATTAAAGGTCCGGATTTTCCTACTGCTGCAAAAATTATAGGCAAAAGAGGGATAAGAGAAGCTTACAGAACCGGCAGGGGCCGACTGGTTGTAAGATCTGAGGCAACAATAGAGGAAATGCACGGAAACCGGCACAGGATAATAGTTTCAGAACTTCCATACCTGGTAAACAAAGCAAGGCTTATCGAAAAGATAGCAGAGCTTGTAAAAGATAAAAAACTCGAGGGAATTTCCTTCCTTCAGGATGAATCAGGCCGAGAAGAGCCGGTTCGAATTGTTATAGAACTAAAGCGTGACGCAAATCCAATGGTAGTTCTGAATCAATTATATAAGAATACTCAGCTCCAGGAAACCTTCAGTGTGAACATGGTTGCCATTGTTCCCACCGAAGACAAGCTGTACGAACCAAGAACCCTTAATCTAAAACAGGCTATTGATTACTACATAAGTCATCAAGAAGATGTTGTTAGGAGAAGGACCAAGTTTGAGCTTGACAAGGCAGAGGCAAGAGCACATATTTTGGAAGGCTTAAAAATAGCTCTTGATCATTTGGACGAAGTAATCAAAATAATAAGAAATTCAAAAACTGAGGCTATTGCGAAAGAAGCTTTATCTGAGAGATTCGGCTTCAGTGAAAAGCAGTCTCAGGCAATTGTAGATATGAGACTTGGTCGTCTTACCGGTCTGGAACGCGAAAAGCTGGAAAGCGAGTACAATGAGCTTCTTGAAAAAATAAAATACTATAAAGAGGTTTTGGCAAATGAACTTCTTGTTCACGAGATAATAAAGGATGAACTACATGTGATCAAGGATAAGTATGCTGATGAAAGAAGAACAAAAATAGAAATCGATGAAGATGAAATTGACATAGAAGATCTGATACAGGAAGAAGAAAGTGTTATTACAATGACACACTTCGGCTATGTTAAGAGGCTTCCAGCTGATACTTATAAGAGCCAGAGACGCGGTGGAAAGGGTATAATTGGGTTAAGCACCAGGGAAGAAGACTTCGTTAAGAATCTCTTTGTAACCTCAACGCATAACTTTATAATGTTCTTTACAAACAAAGGAAGGGTATATAGGCTTAAGGCTTATGAAATACCTGAAGCAGGAAGACAGGCAAAAGGTACTGCGATAGTGAATCTCCTGCAGCTGAATGCAGATGAAAAGGTTACTACTGTTATTCCGATTCAAGAGTATAAAGAAGGCCTTTATCTTGTTATGGCTACCAGAAACGGTTTGGTCAAGAAAACAGACCTGATGGAATATGACAATATAAGAAAAGGCGGACTTGCAGCTGTTACATTAAGGGAAAATGACGAGCTTATCGATGTTAAGCTTACAGACGGAAATCAGGATATAATGCTGTCAACAGTAGGCGGTATGGCTATCCGATTTAATGAAACAGATGCCAGACCGATCGGCCGTGTATCTCAAGGTGTAAAGGGAATAGAGCTTGAGGAAGGCGATTATGTGATAGGCATGGAGGTAGTAACTGATAATACTACACTTCTGGTTGTTACTGAAAACGGTTTCGGAAAGCGAACAGAACTTGAAGAATACAAGGTTCAGAGCAGGGGCGGAAAAGGTGTCCTTACCTACAGAATTACCGAAAAAACCGGAAAATCTATCGGAATGATGCTTGTGTCTGAAGAAGATGATATAATATTAATTAGTTCGGACGGAAGTATTATAAGAATGAAGGTCAATGAAATCAGCATTCTAGGGCGTGCTACACAGGGTGTAACACTTATGAGAATGAGTGAGGGCAACAATGTAGTTAGCATGGCAAGGATGATAAACGAAGAAGGCCCTGAAGATGCAGACTGCGATGAGCTTGAAGTAGAGAGCTCAGGAGAACTGACTGATAGTGAGATGTAATTTTATTTTTATAATAGTAGGTTATTTATTTTGACTATTTCACTAGTCCGGTTACAGGTGACAGTTATTATCAGGACCACTGATTATAAAATACGTCAATTCCTGAAACTGACTTTTAATATTGGAAATAGGACAAACTTCACAGAAAGAGAGTATACGAAAGTATGCTCTCTTTTTGTATGTAAGTTACTAATATTAAGAAAATATTAAAAATTTAAAAAATTGGAATATTATAGAGGATAAATGGTCATCAACCTATAATATAATCTTCACAAAGGGAGGGCGAGTAATGGATAACTATCAGGAAGAATTCAAACAGGAGAATTTGCATCTGAACAAAATTATGGATATTATTCATAAGCAGCTGCAAAAGGAAGATGAAAAGCTTAAGAGTAATAAAAATCGTTTAGCAGCAGATCAAAGAGATATGTACGAAAATACCACTCACTATTCACAAGACTTTGAAAAACTTTCTGATGCGGTACAGTATTTGAATCCCATAGAAATCCAGGCTTATAACTTAGAGGCAACAAGAGATAGGATTAATAAATATCTAAGAATGCAGCAATCACCCTATTTTGCGAGAATAGACTTCACCGAAGAAGGCTTTGATAAAGAACAGATATATATAGGGTTAGGAAATTTATCAGATGAAAAAACTCATCAAACTTATATTTGTGACTGGAGAGCACCGATTTCCAGTATGTTTTACCGGTTTAGTCCGGGAAAAGCCAGTTTCAAAGCACCTTATGGAACTATTCATGGTGATATATCTCTGAAAAGACAGTATGAAATTAAAAAAGCAGACTTGAAGTATTTTTTTGATTCCGACCTGACAATAATCGATGATATTTTGAAACAGGCATTATCTCAGAATACTGACGCAAAAATGAGAAGTATTGTTGAGACAATACAAAAGGAGCAGGATGAAATCATAAGAGATAATGATAACGACCTTTTGATTGTTCAGGGAGTGGCAGGCAGTGGAAAAACCTCGGTGGCCCTACATCGTGTAGCTTATTTGATGTATTACGGCCTTTCCGCAAAGCTAAATACTAATAATATTATTCTTATTACACCTAACAACCTCTTTGAAAAATATATAGAAAACGTACTCCCGGAACTAGGAGAGAACAATATACAAACGCTTACAATGGAAGAATTATTTGATAATATCTTTGAAGGAGGAGTCAAGGCGGGAAGCCGCAATGCTTTACTTGAGAAAATAATTACCTGTACTGACAATAAGGAAAAGAAATTAATGAAGGATAGTATGCAATTTGTTCTATCCAAAGAATTTATGCTTATCACCGATTGTTTTCTGAAGCATTTCGAAAAGCGGATGATAGACTTCAGAGACATTTTTTATAATGGCGAGTGTATAGCTAACAGACATTTGTTAAAAGAAGAGTTAATAAGGCAGAGGGATTTAGCGATTCCACTTGAAAAGAGGCTTGAAACAATTGAAAATAGAATTCTGAGGAAGGTTCATGAACTAAGAAAAGTAAGATTGGTTAAGTTAAAAAAATTTGCTGACCAATATCCGGAACACGTTTATGAAGCAAAGGCCGTTTCCAGATTGCTATCCTTAAAGGAAAATCATGCTTTAAAAAAGGAATTGATGCACTTTACAAGAATTGACCCGTTAGAGCTTTTCAAAAAGCTGATAGGTAACAAGGAATTGTTTTTTAGGATGGCGTCAGGGTTAAGACTACCTGATAATATTGGAGAGTTGCTGACCTATATAGAAGAGGATTTAAAAAATGCAGTTATCAGATATGATAATGCAATGGCGATACTTGCCGTTAAGCTAAAGGTTTCAGGCTGCAATCATTATAGTGATATAAAGCAGGTAGTAGTAGATGAGGCGCAGGATTATTATCCAGGGAACTATGAGATTTTAAGATTATGCTTTAGTAATGCAAAATATACCGTTATGGGCGACATAAACCAAACAATTGAAAAGAGCACTGATATTTCACTGTATTCAGATATAAAACAGATAATTAACAAAAAAAGTATGACCTTTGAATTGCGAAAAAGCTTCCGATGCTCTTATGAGATTAATAGGTTTAGCTCATATTTCAGTAATCCCGACATTGATATTGAAAGTTATGAAAGGCACGAGAAACATCCACAGCTTATTGAGTATAAAGACATTGCTACTATGGATGGATCCCTTGCTGATATCATAGACCTTTATAAGGAGGAGGGCTATCAATCAATAGCTATTATTTGTAAAAGCATGTCTATGGCGGAGACTCTATATTACAAAATTGGCGAGAGGCTAGGGGCTTCGTTAATTTCGAGTAACTCATTTGAGTCGGTGGACAAGGTAACAATTCTGCCGGTATATCTTGCTAAGGGGCTGGAATTTGATGCAGTAATAATCTACGATTCAAGCGACACCACCTATAATGACTCAGAGGATAGACAGCTTCTGTACATTAGCTGTACCAGAGCTTTACACAGGCTCACCTTGATTTATTCAGGAGAAAAAAGCAGACTACTTCCAAACGAGCCAGAGTATCAAGGCTATGTTAAATAAGAAAAATTAGCCTCATATAAAAATACTGGTCCATAATATAGAATAAACTTTATATAGTTTAGAAAAAAAGTCTCTTAAGATGGAGCTATCAGTGATAACTCCATCTTAAGGTTTCAGGAGCGCAATGAACTATTACGAATGTAGACCAAATGTGGACGGCGAAATATACGGGTAATGGGCTGAATGCAGCAATTACAACCTGAGACGGTCTGGGGAAAAGGAAAATAGTTATATGGTTGAAAAGTAGATTGAAACTAAAGCATACAGGACATAAGATGGGATATTAATAAGATAAAACAAGCATAGAGCTTGTAAGTTATTTTAACAACCTATTATAGAAATATGATTTGTTGCTAATACTATTACTGCAATGGTATACTAACCAAGCTGTCGCAAACGACAACACAAAATAAAAGTTCAGGTTTTAAGTTTTGATAAAAAACTTAAAACAAAATAATAAAAAAGTGTTGACAAAGGGATGGCAAAGTGATATTATAAATGAGCTGCTTGCGATGAGCGATCGGCAATAAACCTTGAAAAGCAACAACAGTAACGCTTTTAAGGTATGGACTTTGAAAAGTAAACAGTGACAATACATGCAAATGTAAGTGAAGGACTCAAACAATTCCAGAATCCAATGGATTCTAAAAAATGAGTTAATGAATTCAAGTTCTAAGAACTTAAATTCACTTGCGAACTTTACAACCTGGTTTCAGAAATGGAACAGGAAATAAGTCAGCAATTTTAATGAGCTAATTAAATTTTTCAAATAATAATTTGAGAGTTTGATCCTGGCTCAGGACGAACGCTGGCGGCGTGCCTA
>JAEWOH010000008.1 GCA_023460955.1 Bacillota bacterium
ACGGCTCTATGTCAATAGTTGGGGTAGAATAGTAAACTGAATTTTAATCGGAGGGCCAGTCGCGTTAATTTGTGGCTGGCTCTCTATTCTTATGTAGGGTATGTAGAATTCTGAGTCTGAAGTTATCAAAGTTTCGATATCCGTAAGCTATTCGCTTAATAACTTTGATTGTATTGTTTATTCCTTCTGTAAATCCATTAGAGTAAGGGCAGGTAAAAGCATTTAGTATATATGTTTCCCAATTCTTTAACATTGTTAAGCAGGCTCCAAATTCAGGTATATCAGCAACATATGCATGAACACGGAATTCCTTTAGATGTTTGATAGCTTCTTCTTTATCCTTTGAGGACATAAATCTGTAAAAGACCTCTTTTAGTAAATATGCTTCCCTTAAATCTCTAGAAAACAATAGCATTCTTTCAACTGCAGCTTTGTTTTCATTAGATAATTTGTCCATATGAGCTAAGAGGAGTTTGCGACTGCGTTTAAAGTACTTACGTTGCTCAGGTAGAAGCTTCTTCTGGATACGTTTCCGGACATTCTCAACTGCCCAGGTACAATATCGTACAACATGAAAACGATCAATAACTATAGTAGCGTTTGGAAATAAATGCTTTGCAATCTCAACGTATGGCTTGCACATGTCAGTAACAAAGTACTTTACTTCCTTACGATTTGTGAAAGTTCGAAGATACTCATATATGCCAATAGAATCTCTTGTGGGCAATATATCAATAACCTTTTTGTCTACTGGTGAGGTTAGAATACATTGGAATTTACCTCGATCTGTGTTACCTCTAAACTCATCTATGGAAAGTACTTTAGGTAGTTTAGCTGGCTTAGGATACCCGATTAGATGGAGCCATCTATGAACAGTAGAAGGTGAAATTCCTAGTGATGTGGCAATATCCTTTTCAGAGCACTTTCTTTTAAGTTCATTAACGCAATAGGCAGCCAAACGACTGGTTAGCCTATGGAATTTAGGTAATAAACCATTAGTTTCATAAAATCGCTTATCGCAGTAAGGACAATAATAACGGCGCTTAGAATAAAGCCATAAAAGCTTTTTCCCAAAGGCTGGGATATCTTTAACGCGTTGCTTTCTGTAGTCATGGACTTTATCAGTTACGCCTCCACAGTCAGGACAAACGTGTGGCCGGCGTTGTAATCTAAAAGCAACGACAATGGTTTCATCATCATATTTTAAATCTAAAATATTGATACCTTCTATATCTAGCAGTTTTGATATATAATCAGTATGAGGCATAAAATCTTCTCCTTCTTGAAATTGTTGTGTGGTAACTTCAGTTTACAAGAAATTGAAGCATTATGCCTCATTTATTTTTTTATTCTACCCCAACGTTTAGTATAGAACCAATAATACAGGTAATGCACTTTTTTTCTTACTTAATTTTCATTTTAATTATAGGTGTTTAATTAAAATATTATAACAAACCTAAACATATAATATAACAAGACGATATTTGTCAAGTTGTCAAAAACAACAGCTATCTATATAAATAATTGCAGAAACATACGTAACATAACATAAAAGATAAATAGGAGCCTGAAAATTGCAGACACTGCCAAACATTCTGAAAAAATAGTCCGACTTGAGGTATGAACCGTTTGACACGGAAAAGTGAAATATAGTACAGTATAATAAATCAGAAATGTAGGGGGTGGGAAGAAATATGGACGATAATCCTGAGGATACAAGTAATTGTTGTAATATCTGCCGAGGATTACTTAAAACGAAAAACAATTATAAGAGAAACTTATGCTTAAGGCTCTGACAATCTAAACTGATTGGTGTGGTCTTTTTTTGTTTTTTTAGGGCTTAGCGTGAAAATAAAGCAGAGGTTAACAGTACATTTCACGGAGCAAAAACCAACAAAGCGGTTTATAATTACTTTTATTTACACATAAGTCAAGTAAATGGGAGTTAATATGAATGGAGGATGAATATAATTGTTTACTGAAATATTTGTTTTAATAATCCTGGTAGTTTTAAATGCATTTTTTGCAGCATCAGAAATCGCACTTATATCTTTAAATGACAATAAAATACGATTGATGGCTGAAGATGGAGACAAGAAGGCCATAATTCTTAAAAACCTTTTGAATGAACCTAGTAAATTCCTAGCAACAATACAGATAGGTATAACTCTGGCAGGCTTTCTGGCCAGTGCGTTTGCTTCGGAGACGTTTGCCGAGCGTCTTGTCAGATTTCTTGTTGCGGCAGGTGTCCCTGTCCCTGAGGTTTGGCTTAAAACAGCTTCAATGCTCATAATTACAATGATCTTATCTTATTTTACATTAGTTCTTGGGGAACTTGTGCCTAAAAGACTGGCAATGAAAAAGGCTGAGCCTATAGCAAGGTTCGTCGCAAAGCCGTTAAATATCCTTTCAGGAATAACTGCCCCGTTTGTAAAGCTATTGACTGCCTCAACCAATTTTTTTGTAAGACTGTTTGGTGTAGACCCAAATGCAGAAGAAGAACAGGTGACTGAAGAGGAAATAAGGCTGATGGTAGATGTGGGAGAAGAGAAGGGGACCATTCACGAGAGTGAAAAAGAAATGATAAATAATATATTTGAGTTTAATAACAAGACCGTATCGGATATAATGACTCACAGAACTGATATAGCCGCTCTTTCAGTAGATGCGACACTTAACGAGGTAATTGAGTTTATTAATTCGGAGAAGTACTCCAGAATACCGGTGTTTGAGGATAATATTGATAACATAATAGGGGTTATGCATTCAAAATATGTATTTAAATATTTGACAGATGGGGATACATCAAACTTCAGCCTTAAGCAGTTGATCAGGCAGCCTTACTTTGTGCCTGAGTCCAAGAGGACGGATGAATTATTCAAGGAACTGCAGCTGAATAAAACACACATGGCCATAATTATAGACGAGTATGGCGGAACAGCCGGAATAGTGACACTTGAAGACCTAATTGAGGAGATAGTAGGAAATATCTTTGATGAAGATGACGATGAAGAAAAGGAACTTGAGAAAATTGATGATAATACATTTATTATAAAAGGCTCCATAAGCCTTGATGAAGCCCAGGACATTCTGGGGTCAACACTTCCGGTTGATGATTATGAAACCTTGAGTGGTTTTATAATCGGTCAGATAGGGAGGATCCCTGAAAAAGGCGATGAATCTACAATTGAATTCAACGAGCTGGTATTCAAGGTTGAAGAGGTTGATGAGAAGAAGGTGGCCAGGGTAAAAGTCTGCCGAGCCCTGTAACATATAAACAATAAGCTTCATAAAATATGATACGACATATTTTAAGGAGTGATATATATGGGGATAGAATACGCAATACTTTCACTTCTGGCCATATTTGGAATTATTAGTCTCTTTCTGGATATTTTTAAATTGATGGGCAGGAAAAAATACTTTGTAGATAAGGCAAATCTGGTTCTGCTGGTAAACGATCAGGAACAAAACATCGAAAGACTTATCCGAGAGGCCATGGAAAGTAAATTTGTTAGAAATATAGCTATTAATGGTAATTTTATTGTTGTCGATATGAATTCTAAGGATGAGACCTTAAAACTATTACGACGGCTCGAAAATCAATTTCCGCTCCTTGAGGTCTGCTCTTTTGAGGAAAGAGACTGTATATTTTATAAAAATAAGAATTAGAAGCCTTACATACAACCAAAACAACTCCGATTATATCCTGTTTTAGATATAACCGGGGTTGTTTTTTAATTAGTTTCAATACAGTACGCGAGTACAAACTATATTTAATGGAAGCATGGTTAAAAGCAGGTGCGGCATTTCAAGGTGAGAATCAGGCATTTAGCCGGCAAAGCGGCAGGACGCCGCTTTGAGCGCAAGAGACACAGGAGGTGGCTTGTTGTGCGACGGCTTAAATGCCTGAGCCGAGCCGCGTGAAATTCCAGCAGCAGCTTTGGATGCACCCATTAAATATAGTTTGTATGGGAGTACTGTATAAATATAATTAAAAATTTGTCCCAAATACTAAAATAGGATAAAATAGAGTTATTATTAACGTATCCATAGGAGAAGGTTATGGCAATCGGGCAATTCCAGCAGCAAAGGTGGTCCTTTGACAGTTACGCCGTAGGTTCACAGCTTAGTATGATAGGCAGATTCGATTATAAAATATATGAGAATAGTGAAAATGGCTATAAAATATACACTTTTGATATTGAGAAAATAATTGACGAAGACGGGTTTGAGCATGAGGCTACAGACCAGATAAGCGTTACGGGCTATTATGAGGTTAATGAGCACTGTGCCTTGCTTCCAAGCAAGGTCATAGGTACAGTGGGCACCTATAGGGGTGAAAAGCAGTTGAAGGCTGACACGGTGGAGTTTATTGAGCCTGCAACAGATGAGGGCATTATCTCCTTTTTGTCCTGTGGGATAATAAAGGGTGTCGGTGAAAAAACCGCAAGAAATATTGTTTCGGGCTATAAGTCGGGAGCCGGTTATGTTGAAGGCTTCGGGAGCAAAACTCTTGAGGTTATAAAAAATGAACCTCTGGCACTTACCAAAATACGGGGTATCTCTCCTGATAAAGCCAGGGTTATTCATGATTCCTATATGGAAAACATGGAATATCAGAATGTGATGATTTTCTTTCAAAAGTTTGGGGTTTCGTCTGCCAAAGCCATGAAGATATATAACACCTTCAAAGGTACGTCTATCGCCATAGCTGAACAGAATCCTTATATGTTTTCAAACATCCGAGGCTTTGGCTTTAAGAGCTGTGATGAGATTGCAAAGAAGCTGGGCATTGATCCCCATTCTATTTTCAGACTGGAATCTGCCTTGAAAAGTGTTCTTGAAACTGCTGAAACTGACGGACATTGTTATCTTTTCAAGGACAAGCTGCTTGAATTGACAGCAAAGGCTCTCAGTGATGAGCACGATACCATATCGGAAACAGAACTGGAGGAAGGCTATAACAGAATGCTCAAGATGGGCAATTTCGTAAATATAACCTACTCCGAGGACAATGAAAAGTTTGAGGCTGTCTATACTAAAGACATGTATAAAATGGAGTACGAAACTGCCGTTGCTATCAAAGATATAGCAAACTGCCACCCCGACGTCCGACTCTGCAATGTTGACGCACTAATAGAGGAATTTGAAGCTATGCGGGGCTTTGAACTGGAGAGCATGCAGAAGGAAGCAGTCAGAGCGGTTTTTGACACCAACCTGTTGATCCTTACCGGTTCGGCCGGAAGCGGAAAAACCACAACTGTCGAATGCATGATATATGTCCTTCAAAAGTACTTTGCAAACCAGGAGGAGATGAGCTTTATGCTTGCAGCTCCAACGGGAAAGGCGGCTAAAAGGCTTACCGAGATAACCGGGTTTGAAGCTATGACGCTGCACAGACTTTTGCAATTCTCTTATGAAAATAAGGGCTTTTTTTACAGGCAGGGTAACGAGCTGCCCTACGATCTGATTGTAGTTGATGAAAGCTCAATGTTAAGCATTGACCTTGCCCACGCACTTTTCACTGCCATTTCGCCGGGCACTACAGTTGTCATGATTGGTGACACTCAACAGCTGCCATCGGTTGGCGCGGGAAATGTACTGGACGATATGATTAAGAGCGGTATCATCAGGACTGTAAAACTCAATGTCATCAAGCGCCAGGCAGACGGCTCGGGCATAATTACCAATGCCAACAGGATAATAAACGGCGAAATGCCTGAAATTATTAATCAGAATAAAGATTTTTTCATTATAGAAGAGGAAGATAAGAACAGAGTAATTAAAAGAACACTGGAAGCCCTGACAAGGCTTATGACAGGTTATAATTACACCATTGATGACGTACAGGTTATCTGCCCTCAGAAAACTTCGGAAATCGGGACTTATGAAATGAATAAGGCAATCCAGGAGCTTGTAAACCCTGCAGCTCCTGAAAAGGCAGAAATTAAGAGGGGGAACAGCATATTCCGTGAAGGTGACAAGGTAATCCACCTGAGCAATAACTATGAGGCGGCACATTATCATAAGGACCCATTTACCGGGAGGTATGTTGCCGAAGAAAATTCTGGTGTATTTAACGGAGATATAGGAAGAATTATTGAAATTTCAAAGATAAACGAGACAAACTTGAATGAGGATGACGAGGACAGCAGTAATTCGACAAACTCAGAAAAAAGAGTAGCAGTGCAATATGATGATTTTATTATTATCTATGAGATAAATGAACTTGAGGAAATAGATCTTGCTTACAGCCTGACTGTTCACAAGATGCAGGGCTCGCAATGTGAGGCTGCCATAATTTTATGTCATATGAGAAACTATATTATGCTTAACAGGAATCTGGGATACACTGCTGTTACAAGAGCAAAAAAAATGGCCTGCATAATAGGACAGAAAAAGGCAATTAAAGTTATGGTCTCAAATATAAAGATTAATGAAAGAAACTCTATGCTTTGCGATTTGCTCAAAATATAACAGCAACCAAGGATAGTCTGTAGGCCTTTAGTCTTAATTTGCGAATAATGTAATATTGCATAACCACTTAAAGTAAGGTAAAATTGGATTATAGATACAATTATTCGCTTGATTAGGTGGGGAGAGGATATTTATCGGCCTGCTGGAATTTATATTTCCTCCGAGATGTATTATTTGTAATGAAATTTTATCTCAGCAGAGTATTATCTGCATATGCGAGGCCTGTGCCTTTCATATTGATTATTACAACAATAGGATAAATTCTCTGGGGCTGCCTGAAAACCATAAAACCTACTGCGATGGAATGATTTGTGTAGGAAAGTACAACAATACACTAAAGAATTCAATAAAGAGATTTAAATTCGGAAACAAACCTTCATACTTTCGCGCCTTTGGAATGCTACTTGCACTAAAGGTTAAGAATACAGAAAATCTTGACAACTTTGACACTGTAATTCCGGTCCCGTTGCATAAAAGCAGGCGGAAACAAAGGGGATACAATCAGGCGGAATTGATTGCGGGATATACTGCTAAGCAGCTGGGCGTAAGACTCGAAAGTTCAATATTAATAAAAACAATGGAAACTCAGACCCAAAGTCTTTTAAGTAAAACAGATCGTTTAACAAACCTGGAGGAAGCGTTTTCTGTACGTTTTCCAAAACAGGTGGCAGGCAAAAATATACTATTAGTAGATGACATTATAACGACAGGAAGTACGGTAAATCAATGCAGTAAGGCTTTAAAGGCCGTTGGAGCGCAGAGAGTTATTGCAGGAGTTATAGCAACTACCAGAGCCGATTAATTATTACTTAAGCGTATTTATTTTTAGGGGGAAAAGAAAATGCCTGATTTAAGGAATTGTAGAAGATGCGGAAGAATGTATAATTATATTGGTGGACCTCCAATTTGTTTAGACTGTAAAAATGCAGATGAAGAGGTTTTCAAGAAAGTTAAAGATTACCTGTATGATAATCCTGGGGCAACATTGTCACAGGTTGCGATGGATTGTGATGTAAGTGTTGAAAAAATTAAAATGTTTTTAAGGGAAGGTCGTTTGGAGATAACCGAGGGTACAAATATAATCCTTGAATGCGAAAGATGCGGGAAATCAATAAGAACCGGTAGATTCTGCAATGAGTGCCAGAATCAAATTCATAACGATATCTCCGGAACTGTTGCAAGGACAGAGAAAGAACCCGAAACTAAAAAACCCGGAGTAGGAATGAGATATCTCAATAAGAATTTTTAGGCTTTAACAAAATCCTGTAAAAAGAAAATATAAAAACATAACTTGTAAACGAGGGGAAAAACCCCTCGTTTTTTATTTGTACTACTTTAAGTACTTAGAAGAAAATATTTCCTGAATCAAAAACCAGGTCAGATGCGTATTACCACGTTTTCAATATTAATTGAAAAGCTGTACTAAATTTATTTATTAATTTGACGATAATAAATATAGTAGAATAAGTTCTTTCATATGCAATTTAGAAAGTAGGTGTTTTAAATGAAAATTACAGGTGATTTTTTCAACGTCTCAAAGGTTTATGATTCAAAGAAACCTGTTGGTAAGATTGATAAAACCAGCTCAGTAGCATCAAAAAAGGATGTTGTTTCGATATCCAGCAATGCTAAGGATTATCAGACCGTAGCTAAGGCTCTAAGAGAAGTTCCCGATATCAGACAGAATAAAGTTGACGAATTCTCAGAAGCATACAGAAGCGGAGGCTATGATGTCAACGGAAGAGAAATTATAGAAAAGCTGGGTAAATCAATACTGGACAAAAAGGCTTAATAGAGAAAGCGTTTACAAAAGATAAAAACATTATTAATTACCTAATGAGGTGCACAATGTTCGGGGGTGTAAAAGATGGAAGCAGTATTTGTAAAACAGCTGGTCAATATATTAAACCAGGAAAATGAGATTTATGACACACTCTACAAAATATCAAATAATAAGAAGGAACTTATTGTAAGCGGTAAAGTCAATGAGTTGGAGAATGTAGTTAAGATAGAACAATCTTTAGTAATTCAGATTGCAAAGCTGGAGGACCAAAGAGAAAAAATCGTCGGACAATTGTGTGGCATGTTTGGCCAAAAGCCGGAGACTGTAACTATTTCCTGGCTTACAACCAAGCTGGGGGAGGATGAAGCGGCCCAGTTAAAGGCATGCCAGGAAAGGATGCTTAAAAGCATCAATGAACTCAAAGATAATAATGAATTAAATTCAAAGCTCATTAAGAATTCGTTGGAATACATTGATTTTTCTATAAATATGATGACCAGTATTGACACGGTATCAAATAATTACGGAAGCAACGGTCATTCAGGAGATTCTAAAAAAAGAAATCTTTTTGATGTCAAATTATAAATAGTTATACTGTACTTTTCTTAGGGGGACACATAATGGCGGTAGGGTTTTCAAGTTATGAAATTGCCAGATCGGGGCTGTCGGTAAGTGAAAGAGGACTTGCTGTTACGGGACATAATTTAGCAAACGTTAATACGACAGGTTATGTCCGTCAGCAGCTCATGATTGGGTCAAGTCCATATATAACTGAATACGGAAAGAATGGACGCGTATTTCAGTATGGTTTGGGAGCCGACGTTCAGGAAACCAGACAGATCAGGCATACCTTCCTGGACAATATTTACAGAAGGGAAAATACATCGCTTGGCTATTGGGAAACCAGAGGCAAGGCTTTTGGTGATGTTGAAGCGATTTTGAATGACCCTATGGAGGACGGCGGTCTTCAACAGGTAATGAACCAGTTCTGGGATTCCTGGCAGGAATTAACCAAAAACCCTGAAAGTCTTACTACCAGAGCACTGGTTAGGCAAAGGGGTCAGGCTTTGGTCTATCATTTCAATCATATAGGTGAGCAGCTTGACAAACTTCAAAATGACCTTAACTCAGAAATACAAGTGAGGGTAAGTGAAGTTAACAATATTACAAGTCAGATTGCAGATCTAAATTATAAAATAGCAAGAGAAGAAATCAACAGTGACAGTGCCAACGATTACAGGGATCAGAGAAACGTTTTGCTGGACAGGCTTTCAAAGTTATGTGACGCTGAGCCCTTGGAAATGCAGGACGGTCAGGTAGATGTTACCCTCGGAGGATATTATCTTGTTCAGAAGGGCTCTTCAAGGAACTTGTATGTAGAAGCAAATGTTAAAAATGGTAATTACTATTACCCTATGTTGGAAGGTACTAAAACAGAAGTCAACATAAAGGGTGGGATTTTAAAGGGATTACTTGAATCCAGAGGTGAAGTTCCTGGAATTAAAGGTGTTTATCAAAATGGTAATCCTAAAGAAAAAGTTGACATAACCTTCGCTATTGATACTTCGGCGGGAACCGGGGGTGCGAATCCTGAGGAGTATTTATCTGAACTAAAGGCTACTATAGCCAATTATATAAGTGATCTCAAAAAATCGGGAACAGATTTTAATTTAAGGTTTGTTTCAATGGGGGGGAATACATCAGGCGTATACGGACCAAACAAGGTTTATACGCTCGATAACATAGATACTTTTCCTACAGATCCGACAGACACGAGTTTAAGTGCATTTCTATCTGAATCCGGAAATGCTAACGGAGAACTTTCTGGCCTTATTACAGCTCTGAATGATATAAACAATGCTAATGGGTTCCGAAGCGATGCTACAAAAGTAATGTACATTATGTCCAATAAGAGTATAAATGGTAATACGGGTTCACCTGCATCCGAGGTAACTCCTGCTGTGGCAGCCAGTTATATTAATAGTTTGAAGGCTTTGGGAATAAAGACTTCAGTAATAACTGACAGAGATTACTTTACTCAGGGACAAACAGCGGGTGAAGTTGGCTGGAACACCATTGCTGATGGAACCGGCGGAGAGGTTTTTGAAATGGGTACAGACAATGCAGCCTTCAATAATCTTTATGCTGAAATCAATAGTAACACCAGAAAAGCTATCAATGCTGAAATGGGAAATATAAAAATATCCAAGAACATTGTTTCAGATGTCAGGATAAAGCTTAATGCTATGGTAAATGCCATGGCAAGAGAAATCAACTATCTGCAGAAATCGGGCTTTACCCTCGATGGACAGCCCGGCGTTAACTTCTTTGCTGCAATAGATGACAAGTACCCTATACAGATGGGGAACATCAGACTCAGCGATGAGCTGCTTAGTGACAAAGGCTTAAACAATATTACGGCGTCTTCCTCCACTGCAAAAGGAGATAACTCAATTGCAAGGCAAATTGCCAATCTTAGGGATGTTGATCTGATGGAGGACAGTGCCGGAGATGTAACCATAGATGAGTTTTATAGAGCAATAATTCTGGATATTGGCAATGGAGGGTCGGAAGCAGTAAAAATTACTGAAAGCCAGACGACACTTGTACAGTCTGCCGATGGGCAAAGGACCTCCATTTCGGGAGTATCCATGGATGAAGAAATGTCAAACATGATGAAGTTCAAGTTTGCCTATGATGCTTCCTCCCGGGTTCTCAACGCCATTGATGCAATGGTAGAAAATATTATTATGGCAATGGGCAAGGTTGGTAGATAGATCAGCTAAGGTGGGCAGAGATCAGCAAAAAGCAGACTTTAATTCAAGTGATTTGACGAATAACGGAAAAGGTGAGATACAATGAGACAAAGCTTTTTTGGTTTTAATATTGCTTTAAGCGGACTATATACGGCTCAGAAAAATCTGGATACTGTGAGTCACAACATAACCAATGCCTCTACACCGGGGTATTCCAGACAACAGAATATTCAGAGTGCATCCAGACCTTTGTCGGTTTTAGATGGAACGGGTATGGTCGGTACAGGCTCTGAGATAAGAACCGTTCAGCGCATAAGAGATGAGTATCTGGACTTCAAGTACTGGAGCGAAAACATTGCAAACGGTGAATGGAGCAAGAAAGCAGAGCTTTTATCTGAAATAGAAGGGACTTTTAACGAGCCGTCCCAAAGCGGTTTCGTTACTATAATGAATGAATTTTTCAATGCGTATCAAGAGCTTTCCAAGGACCCTTCAAGTCCATCAGTTCGTGCATTGGTCAGAGAGAAGGGCTTTACTTTATCAAATTATTTTAACAATACTGCCACTCACTTTGAAAAGCTGCAGGAAGATATAAACGATATGGTAAGAATTAATGTTGACCAAATTAATTCTTTAGCATCCCAGATACAGCAGCTTAATAAACAAATATATAATTTTGAGATACAGGGACAGTCAGCAAATGATTTAAGAGATTCCAGAACGCTTCTTGTGGATAAGCTTTCCAAGATGATTAATATTCAGGCAACGGAGGTAAGTTACGGAAAGCTGCCTAACGGAGCTGATGATATACATTTTCAAATTTCGGTTGGCGGAAAAACGTTGGTGGATCACTTTAATTCAAGTAAACTTACCGTTGTTCAAAGAAAGGACAAGTTAAATGATGAGGATGCCGAAAACCTATATGATGTCAGATGGGAAGACGGGAATTCATTAAATGTCACCGGAGGGGAACTTAAAGGCTTGCTTGATGTAAGAGACGGAAAAGATGGGGCTGTCGGAGCAAATGGTGTTACGAAAAGCCCAATATATAAAGGCATACCTTATTACCAGATGAAGCTGAACGAATTTGTCCGTACTTTTGCAATGGCTTTTAACGAAGGTTATATGCCCGACAGTAACGGAACCAGAGTTGATAATGTGGGTCATGTAGACGGGTATGGTTACGATGCAGATGTAACGGGTCCGGGTCTTGCTCCCACAGGAATCAGATTCTTTACGTTTTTTGGTGATGGCAACAAGGCGGTGTCCAGCAGCACATTTATATCGGGAGCAGGCACAACTACAGATGCCAATGGGGTTAATCCCGATATAGTAAACAAATATAAAAATATAACTGCTAAGAATTTTACTGTAAGCAGCGATGTTATGAATAACATAGATAACATTGCAACATCAAGTGTTCAGGGTGAAAACGGGAACATAAATGTATTAAATAAGCTAATGCAAATACGGTCAAACCAGAATCTGTTCTATGAAGGGGCTCCTGAAGATTTTATGAAATCATTGGTTGCAGGTCTGGGGATAGACTCTCAGCAGGCTATAAGGTTTCAGGCCAGCCAGCAAACAATAGTTCAGCAGGTTGATAACAGAAGAATGTCAGTGTCAGGGGTAGAACTCAACGAAGAAATGACCAACATGGTTAAGTTTCAGCAAGCATACAACGCAGCCGCAAAAATGATAACCACCATGGCTGAAATCTACGACACACTTATAAACAGGCTGGGAGTGGGCTGATAAATATCTTGAGCGGGTCTATTCTAATCAGATACTAATGTAAAAAACTTCATTTTTTTAAGCTATTAACCTGGAGGAATATATTATGAGAATTACTAACAGCATGATGATTTCAAATATGATGAAGAATTTGGCAAGAAATACTGAGAGAATGAGTAAATATCAGAATCAATTGGATAGCGGTAAAAAAATATCTTTTCCATCAGATGATCCTGTTGTTGCTGCAAGGGCTCTTAAATTGAGAACAGACGTAGCTAAGGTTGAACAGTATCAGAAAAATATAAATGATGCTAGGTCTTGGCTGGATATTACTGATGAAGCTTTAAGCAAAATGGGAGACTTAATCCAGAGAGCCAGAGAACTGACAGTACAGGCATCAAATGGTACTTATGACAATCCAGACACAAAAAATATTGCTTTAGAGGTAAGTCAGTTAAAAGCTCAGGCAATTCACTTAACAAATTCAACTTATGCTGGAAGGTATATTTTTTCTGGCTTTAAAACCGACCAAAAGCTTGTTATAGATGATGAAAATGATCCCATGTATGGCCAATTTGGTATAGTTGTTGATAATGTAAATGAAAAATTGTTATATGAAATAGGTACCGGAGATAGCATTAATATAAACGTTACCGGAGGAGATGTTTTTAATAATGGAGCCAATGCCGTTTCAGGAACTGTTCCATCACTTATACAAGTTTTTAACGACTTAATAACAAATATGAGTTCAGGAAATTTATCCGGCACATCAGCTCAAGTCTCTAAGCTTGATACCGAATTCAATAATATTTTGAGAGCTCGAGCTGATGTTGGTGCAAGAGTAAACAGAGTGGATCTCACAGAAAATAGAACGAATTACGATTTAGTAAATTATACTGAATTAATGAGTAAAAATGAAGATGTTGATATAGCTGAAACAATTATGAATTTAAAAAATGAAGAGAATGTTTATCAAGCATCATTAGCAGGGGGTGCAAGAATAATTCAGCAAACTCTTATAGATTTTTTAAGATAGTATCAATAGATTATATTTTGTTGAAAACTCTTCATTTATAACCGGATTAAATAAGCCTTATTAAGTTTTACTAGGTAAGGATGTGATTGTATGGGATTAACTATAACATCGACACCAGCAAGGTTATACATTGAACGTATACCAGAAAAGTTAAATATTCAGACTAATGCTGCCAAGCTGGAGCTTACTCAAAAGCATGCAAAGGTAAATATTGAGACAGAGCAGATAAGGGTTAAAATTAATCAATATCCTTGCTTTGCTGAAGAGGGCTTGAAAAATAGTCTGGATCTAGCAAAGGAATTGACAGAGATAGCTAATGCAAGTGTTAGAGAATATATCGCAAAAAAAACACAGAATGGCGATGACATGAAAAAAATAGGTAATAAAGCTAATATTATGCTAGATAATATAGCACGAGATTCCGTCACTAAACATGAGTTTGGAATGGTAACTATGCCTACATCCCGTCCTATAATTTCTTTTGAAGGCGGAAGTGTTCAAATCCTAGCTGAATTTAGGAATAATAAAGGTGAGATGAACGGAGTAACGGGTACATATACGCCAGGCAGTGTAAATATAGACTATACCCCAGCAAAAATAAATATTCAAATGAAGTCCTATGGAGCTTTGGATATAAAATATGTTGGGAGTTTCATAGATGCAACTGTTTAGTGAAGATTTTTAATTCTATATTTGATTAAGCTTAATATAAAAGGGCATATTTAATAGATAAATACGGGGGTGTTAATGTGATTATTGAAACAACACATTTTGGAACGATTGAAATAAACGATGAAACAATAATTACTTTTGATTATGGTATACCGGGCTTCGAAGATACACGAAGATATGGAATTATTATGGGGGATGATAAAGATTCTCCCTTTAAATGGATTCAATCAGTTGAAAAGTCTGAATTAGCGTTTGCTCTGGTAGATCCTTTTTCTATCAGAAACGATTATGAATTTGATATTAAGGATGAGTATGTAAGTTTGCTGGGAATAGAGGACGCATCTAAGGTCATGGTGCTCTGCATAGTAGTTGTTCCCGAAGATATAAAGATGATTAGTATGAATTTGAAGGCACCTATAATTATAAATACCCAGAATAATAAGGCTGCACAGATTATTCTTGACACGGACAAATACTCTGTCAGGCACTATATTTTTGAAGAGTTAAGTAAACAGGAGGTGTAGCTATGTTAGTACTTTCAAGAAAAAAGAATGAAAGTATTATTTTGGGAGATAACATTGAAATAACAATACTTGAAATTCAGGGTGATCAAGTTAAAATTGGGATAAATGCACCGAGAAATATAACTGTTTACCGTAAAGAGATATTTATAGAGATTCAGGAAGAAAATAGAAAGGCTGCCAGCGGCGGTTTAGCTGGATTGAATGAGATTATGAGAAATAGAAATAAGTAACAAAAATAAACTAGAAAAAATTTTTAATTTTTTGCTAAAGTTATTTTTAACTTGGCCGATATATTAATCAAGTAGATAATAACTATTTTTTTACCGGCCGGATTAAATAGTTTGCCACCTACATTCCATGCAGAAAAGGATTTCTGCTAAATAAAAAATTCATGGAGGATGAGTATTATGAGAATTAATCACAATATTTCAGCATTAAACACACACCGCCAGTTGTCATCAAACAATGTCAGTGCAGGTAAGTCAATGGAAAAGCTTTCATCAGGTCTCCGCATAAACAGAGCTGCTGATGATGCTGCTGGTCTTTCAATTTCTGAAAAAATGAGATCACAGATCAGAGGTTTAAACCAGGCTCAAAGAAATGCTCAGGATGGTATTTCATTAGTTCAGACTTTTGAAGGTGCGTTAACAGAAGTATCAGATATGTTGGGTAGAATGAAGGAACTTGCTGTACAAAAGGCTAATGGTACTTATCAGCAAGCAGATACAGATAACATTAATCTTGAAGTAACACAGCTCCAGTCAGCAATTCAGAACATTTACAGTAACACCAAGTTCAACGGCGTTGCTATGAATTCCGGATCTACTACAATTGCTATGGGTCACGACGGATTAGATACTGTTATTATAACTGCTCAAACTGTTCCTACAGCAGCTTCTATATCAACAAGTGCTTCTACTACAGACATTGATGCTGCTATTGATGCAGTTAATACAAGCAGAGCTAATTACGGTGCATGGCAGAACAGACTTGAGCATATGTACAATAATATGTCTACAACAACTGAAAACCTCACTGCATCAGAATCACGTATTCGTGACGTAGATATGGCTAAGGAAATGATGGAGTTTACAAAGAACAACATACTCCAGCAGGCTGCTCAAGCTATGTTAGCTCAGGCAAACCAACAGCCACAGGGTGTTCTACAATTACTCAGATAATTGGTTTAGTAATTCAAAAAGAGTCAGGAGAATTTCTCCTGACTCTTTTATTGGCTTTGGGACAAGTTTTGGCTCTATGTCGCCTCAGTTTATTAAAGTGTCCTTCTAATTGAATTAATTTCATCATCAGAGGGGTTAAGTTGTTCATAGGTGTTTAGTAATAGTATTGCTTCCTCTAATTGCTTGTGATTTATCAATTCGTATATTTTTGTTTTTATTGTCGCAGCATATAATTCAAACTCAAGGTCATTTGCCTCATTTTTTATTAGTTGAATTACGTTCTTTAACTTAGGACTCGCTTCTTGCATTAGCTTTGAGTACTCATAAAAATGATTGAAATCATTAGATTCCAGAGCAACGAGTGCATTATACGCGAGATATCCAAATCTAAAGGATCTTGGTATCAATGATATATTTTCATCCGAAAAAATATCTTCATTATAGCTTGCAGTTATATAACTATATAAATTTAGAGCGCATACATTAAATACTTCCATAAGCTCATCCTTTTGAAGAGTAACAGATAAAGGCAAAATACTTTCACAAAGCATTCCCAACCATAGCTGTTCTTGTATAGATACAGGTTGATGATTAATTAAGTAATTATAAACCACGGGTGGAAGATCTTCATATTTCTTTTGAATAGAATTAATTGTTTCACTTAGGTCATAACTATCTATTATGGATACTAAATGTGAAAGTGGTACATCATATTTAACAAAATAGTAAAATAGCTCAAACGTAACAGCATCCCATTTATTTATTTTATTCGAGCAATTGATAACTTTCCTTTGTATGTCTTGCGAATTAGTCAACTCCATATATTGTATGACCAAAAACTCTATAAATAAATCATTTTCGTCTGAGCTATTAATATAAAAAGTATAAAGTAAGGCTTTTTTAGATTCTATATTATTATATAAAAACTCAAGTATAGTAATTTGTAATTTCTTAATAGAATTTTCAGGACAATTTCTATATATAAATAGCAATCTAGAGAATTCACCTGATTTTGCCATTATATCAAACTCAAGCTTAAACCTGATTAGAAATTCTTCATCAGATGAATAATCAAATGGTACTCTATCAAGTAAGTTACAGGCATTTTCATAATCTTCTATGCGATTATAAGCATCAACAGCAATAAATAACAAGCTACGAAATGCAGGAGGAGATGTGTATTGTAAAGAATAAAATAAAGTTTCAGAAGTACGGATTGGATTTGTGTGGTATTCTTCATATAAACACATATACTTATGAAAATCCTCAATAGCTTCTCTATATTGCTGAGTTGAAAAGTAGGATATTGCTTTTATTGCATACATGTGTAAATCCAAAGTTCTTTTACTATTTTTAAAATTGAAATATTCCTCAATCGTATCTAGTGATTCCTTATATCTGCTCAGAATATAATAAACCATCGCTAGATTAGCATAAAATGCATAGATCAGATTTATAAATTTTTGTTTTTTTGCTAACTCAAGCCCTCGTCTACAATATTTCAGAGCCTCAGTCTGCGAACCTTCGAGGTGAAATATATCAAATAATTCAAGATATACAGAAGGTGATTCTGGATCTTTCTCAAGTTTCTTAAATAGTAACTCCTTATTTCTGTTACATTTACTTGTTCTTAATTTTAAATCCTTCGAAAAATCATAGCCATGGTGGTTAACGACGGACGAAAGGATCTTTACAGGACTTGACAAAGTATTTATCTTTTCATGAACGAGGCCTTCAAAGCGTGTATTAGGGTAAAGCTTCAATAACCTGAAGGCATTAAATTCTGAATACAAGTTTTTTTCTTTATTGGTGTAACTTCTTATACATATACTTGCACAATCGTAATTTCTATAATCTTTTGTTTTAAAAAAACTAATCAAGTCTGTGACGTCTTCAAAAATCTCATCTGCGTCAATAAACATAAACCATTCGCCGGTAGCTCTTTCGAGAGTTGAGTTTCTAGCGGCAGCAAAGTCATCGCACCACTTAAAGTGAAACACATTCGGCGTAAATTCTTTTGCTATCGATATTGTAGAGTCAGTGGAGCCGGTATCAGCGATTATAAGTTCGGAGTCGAGCTCTTTCAAAACGGGAGAAAGGGATTCAAGACAACTCCTTAGATACTTCTCTTCATTTTTAACAATCATACAAATTGAAAGCAACATATTTTCACCTTATCATCAATAATTTTTATTTAATCGTAACATAGGTTAATTACCAGTGCAATATGTAGAAAAAGTGAAGAATAAATCGGTTCAATTGAATGAGTGAATATTTATGTAAAAACTAAAAATAGCTTAATGTTTAACAATATTTAACCGATAAATTAATATAAGAAGTGAGGAGGGATGTTTGTGCAAATTAATAGTGGGGATTTGATAAATCATAATGTCAATGTCAGTTCTTTAAATTCGAGTAAAGGTGACATGCAGAAAAAATCACAGGACTCCAATAAGCTAGTATCCCAAATAAATGATACTGATTTAGCTATTATGCCTTTGTCGGAAAAGGTAATATTAGAAGCAATACAAAAGGCAAATAGGGCTATATCGGGTGGAGATAGACGTTTCGAATTTTCAATACATGAAAAAACTAATGAAATTGTAATTAAAGTCTTTGACTCAAATACAAATGAACTTATCAGAGAAATACCCAATGAAAAGATATTGGATATGGTCGCAAAAATATGCGAAATGTCGGGAGTTTTTATTGATGAAAGGAGGTAAATTTAATGTCAAATAGTATGATAAATGCTTTGAACACTAGAATGAGATTAACCGGAATGTCGTCAGGTCTAGATACGGATTCCATCGTTAAAAAATTAATGTCAGTTGATTATGCAAGACTTGATAAGCTAAAGCAACAGAAAGAAAAAACTGAATGGAAAATGGATGCGTATAGAGAAGTTACAAATATGCTTCGGAGCTTTCACAACGATTATCTTGATATACTATCCCCTAAGAACATTAAATCCTTAAGCTCATTTTCTACCTTTGTAACATCTTATGGGACAAGCACAGACAGTAATTATGTGGGAATTACTGCAGGTTCGTCCGCCAAAGCGGGTACATATACCATTTCATCAATAACAGCTGCGACCGCAGCAACGTTATCGGGTACCAATGTATCAAAGCCTGTGGTGGGCCTGGAGATCACAAATAATGATATTCAGCAGATTAATAGTGCTAATAATAATAATGTAATAAGATTTACCTATAATAACACTACCGTCAATTTGACAATTGAGGATAGCGAAAACATAACAACAGTTGATGGTATGGTCGCTGCATTACAAGCGAAAATTAATAAGAACTTTGGTGCTGGTAACATAACCGTTGGAAGTGTGGATGGAACAAACGGAGGAAAGCAACTAACATTTACTAATGCTAGAAGCACTGACAGTTTTAGTATGGATGTAAATCAGTACTTGGGAATAAATTTATCCAACAATTCGAACAAAATAGATATAACTGCAAAAATAGCTGATAAGAGTGCAGGTTTCGTATCTCCTTTGGGGATTACTCAAGGTGACATCACAGATAATGACATTGAGTTTACAATTAATGGAGAAGCCTTTTCGTTCAATTCAGCAAATACTTCGATACAAGATATAATGAATTCTATAAACAATAATAAAAACGTTAATGCAACTTTAAGATACGATTTTACAACAAATAGTTTCAAACTTCAGGGCAAGACTACTGGCGCAACCAGTGAACTAAATATTGTTGATAAAACCGGAAAGTTTATGAAATCTATTTTGAATAATAATCTTTCTGATACTGGTAATGATGCAATAATAAAAATTGACGGAGTTGCTGACCCAATAGTAAGGTCAACCAATTCCTTTACTTACGATGGATTAAACTTTAACATTCAAAAAGATTTAGTTGAAGGTGTTGATACTCCGGTTACTGTAACCGTAAAGGCCGATGCTTCAGCAGCCTATGATAAGATAAAAGGCTTCGTTGATAAGTATAATGAGCTGATAGACAAAATAGGGTCAAAGCTCTCTGAAAAAAAATATAGAGAGTACAATCCACTTACTGAAGAGCAAAAGAGTGGAATGTCAGAAGCTCAAATTAAACAGTGGGAAGATAAGGCAAAATCAGGCTTGTTAAATGGTGATAGTATTATTTCCGGTCTAATGACAAAACTCAGAGAATCTTTATACACCTCAGTAGAGGGAGTAGGGGCAAAACTGTATACTATTGGCATAACAACTTCTATAGATTACTCCTCAAAAGGAAAACTGGTTATTGATGAAACAAAGCTAAAAGATGCATTGGTTAATAATCCGGATGAAGTTGCTAATTTGTTTGCTAAGTCCTCAGATATAAATTATTATCAAGCTACTGAAAGTGACACAGCTGATTTAAAAAACCAAAGGTATAATGAGTCAGGTCTGGCTCAAAGATTTTCTGATATAATTCAGGATTCAATTAGAACAACTACAATCAAGGATTCAAAAGGTTCTCTGTTAGAAAAGGCGGGCATGTTGGGAGATAGCTCGGTAACTAAAAATATGTTGTTTAAGGAGATTTCTGGATTTGATAAAGCTGTATCAGAAATGAATTATAAGTTAACAGCGAAAGAAAATGCACTATATTCTAAGTTTGCACAACTTGAATCTGCACTCAACAGGATGAATTCTCAGTCAAGCTGGTTGTCGCAACAATTCGGAGGTAGCCAATAGTAGTCGGAAACATTAGAGATAAAAGTTAGAAATGATAATCATTAAATCTATCTAATAATAAATGGAGAGTGTTATTAATGTTTGATAATAACGGATATAATCAGTATAAACAAAATTCAATAAATACAGCAACCCCTGGCGAACTTACCTTAATGCTTTTTAATGGTTTAGTTAAATTTATTATGCAAGGACAAAACGGCATAGATGAGAAAAATACTGTAAAATCTCATGAAGGAATAATCCGTGCAGAAGATATTTTAACTGAACTTCGTGCAACTCTTGATTTAAATTATGAGATAGCGAAGTATTTGGATAGTCTGTATGAATATATGCATAGAAGATTAATACAAGCTAATATTAAAAAGGATAAGGAAATTCTTAATGAAGTGCTGGGGATGGCTAAGGAATTAAGAGATACTTGGGCACAGGCTGTGAAACTTGCTAAACAGCAGGTTAAGGCTCAAGAGGCGATGGCAAAGTAAATATTATATTGAATCCATAAAGAACGCACCTCGTACACTTTTGAGCGTACGGGGTGTTTGACTATAATAATAGGCTGTATAATAAAGGATAGTTTTGAAGGTGTTGGGAGGTAGTGTATGACCAAAGAGAAATATATTCATAAGCTAATAGATTTATCTCAAAAGAAGCATTTAGCATTAATAAAAATATTGAAGCTAACAGAGGAGCAAAGTCTTGCTATTTCAGAAGATAACATTGAAGGACTTCAAAAACTTTTAGACTTAAAACAACTAGAGATGGATATTATAGACCAGCTTGACGATGAGTTTGAAGTGTATTACTTCAGGTTGAAGTCGGACCTTGGAGTTGAGAGCCTGGAAGAATTAAGACTGTCTGAAATTAATGGCTCAGCAGAATTAAAGCAGATTATCACATCTATTTCTGATATTTTGAGACAGATCCAAGTAATCGAAAATCAAAATAATAATAAAGTTAAAGAGTTAATGGATGATCTCAGTACGCAAATTAAACAAGTTAAACAAGGCCAGATTGCAAATAACGGCTATAATATAGCGTCAAAATTACCACAGCAATCATATTACTTCGATACTAAAAAGTAATTTGTGTAAACCAAAAGATGTTAAAATTCTTTGAAGGGGTTAGTGCTATGAAGGTAGTTATTTTAGCAGGTGGATACGGAACAAGAATCAGTGAAGAATCACATTTAAGACCAAAACCCATGATTGAAATTGGAGAAAAACCAATTCTCTGGCATATTATGAAACATTATTCACACTATGGGTTTAACGAATTCATTATATGTCTAGGTTATAAGGGATATATGATAAAAGAGTTTTTTGCCGATTATTACTTGCACATGTCCGACATAACTTTTGATTTTACCAAGAATAATGAGATGACTATTCATAACAATGTTGCAGAGCCATGGAAAGTAACACTTGTTGATACCGGACTTAACACTCAAACAGGTGGTCGTATAGCAAGGATTAAGGATTATATTGGCAATGATACATTTATGCTTACATATGGCGACGGTGTATCAGATATTGATATAATAAGATTGTGGGAATATCACAGAGAAAACAAAAAATTAGTAACTGTTTCAGCGGTACAACCTGGTGGCAGGTTTGGTGTAATTGATGTTGATGATGATACCAACATTGCAAAAGGTTTTATAGAGAAAGCAAAAGAAGATGGCGGATGGATAAATGCAGGTTTTATGATTATAGAACCAGGGATATTTAGTTATTTAGATGGAGATAATTGCATTTTTGAGCGAGGCCCAATGGAAACTATAAGCAGAGAAGGCGAATTGATGGTATTCAAGCACGATGGGTTTTGGCAGTGTATGGATACGCAAAGAGATAAAGGGCTGCTGGATAGCATGTGGAATTCTGGAAATGCAAAGTGGAAGGTTTGGTAGAGAAATTATGATTACTGTTATAGGGAGAATAGTATGCCAAGTATCAGTGTAATAATGCTTACATATAACCGAGAAAAATTTGTCGGGAGAGCTATAGAGTCAATACTAGCTCAAACATTTACAGATTTTGAGTTTATTATTATAGATAATGGTTCTAATGATCAAAGCGGCAAAATAGCCGATGAGTATGCGGCAAAAGATTCGAGAATTAAAGTACTCCATCGAGAACGCGGAAATATTGGCAGCGGGCGTAATGCCGGTTTAGAGGAAGCATTAGGGGAATATATTGCTTTTGTCGATGATGATGACGAATGTGAGCCCGATTATTTAAGTTTTTTGTATAATTTGGTTATTAACCATCATGCTGACATATCAATATGTAGCGCTTTAAAGGAAGAAAACGGTCAGATTACTACTGTTGGAGTTGCCCACGATTTAGTAGTAATGAATAACGAAGAATCTATTATTACGTTGATGTGGCGAAAGCTGTATAACACTGGATTTCCTACAAAGTTAATTTCGGCAAGGACATTTCAAGAAATAAGATTTGCCAATACAGGACAATACGATGATATTTCGATACTATACAAAGTGCTAGCAGAAGCAGATACTGTTGTGTATCACGGTATTCCAAAATATAAGGTCTATCGTCACGAGAACAATAATTCGTATGCAACAACAAAGGACGGTGTCATATCTCCTTCGTATCTTGAAGCATATAGAAAAGCTTATCGAGAGCGTACAGAATGGTTGTGTAAGCGATTTCCTAGCAACACTGACTACTGGTGGTATTTTGATTTTTCTTTTCAGATCTCAATGGTCAATAAAATTATGTCAAACAGTTTGACCGACTGCGAAATACATTTGAAAGAAATGCGCTGCGAGCTGGCTAAACATTATAATGAATTTATGAATAGTATATATTCGCTTGATTTAGAAAAGGCTTGGATGGAAAAATATATAATATTAAAAGAGTAGTTGAGTCAATATTACACCGGGCATATAAGTGTGATGTTGTGTTGTACGGATGTAGTTATATGTGTGACTCGTTGGGCAGATGCATGAAAGTTATAATTGCAAAATATTATTTTTGGTTGATAGAAGATATTATCTGTTCAAGGATATAATTGCGCCGTGGTGCCACCTGAAACGCTAATACCCGAAAAACATTTTTTGATCGTTGTCCCATTTGGGTTAAATGCTATTGATTCTATTTGTGATAATTGTTTAAAACTAGGATAATATGGAGAAGATTGGTTTATTTGATATTGAGAAGTAAACTATGATATTTAGTTTAACAATGTGATTTTAGGTAAACACTTTCAATTATGTTAAGCTTTAGTTCGTTACGCTACCGCCAATTACATTTGGTCAGTAGGGTGATTTTGTTCGATAAATCATACTCTGGGGTATGGAGGTGACCATTCTTTTAATCCGTCAACAAGTTCACATTTTTACATCAAAAAAGCCACAAGCTTAAAATCGGACATGAAGTATGGATAGGTGCTAATAGCATTCATCAATTGCTCAAAATAAAAAACAATCGGCAATGGTGCGGTTATTGCTACCGGAAGTGTTGTTTTAGAGGATGTACCGCCCTATGAGGTGGTTGTGGGTATTCCTGTAAAGGTTAAAAAACACCGGTTCACATATGCGCAAATAGCAATTTTGGAAAATGTTCAATGGTGGAATTGGGATGACGATAAAATAAATTACTTTTTAAGCGATTTTTATAGATAGGTGGACACTACATGATAGAAAAAGATATTATTGGGATTGTCGGTGGAATGGGCAGTTACGCAACAGCATATTTTTTTCGTAAAATAATTGATTCATTCCCCGCGGAAAAGGAGTGGGAGCGCCCTCGGATTATCATTGACAATAACTGCGTAATGCCGAGCCGCGTCCGTGCAATACTCTATAATGAAAACGTTGATGAATTGGTTGATGAGCTTTCAAAATCAGTCGATGGATTGGTTTCTTTAGGTTGTAATAAAATAATATTGGCATGTATTACATCGCACTATTTTCTTAATAGTTTGAATATTACATATCCACATTTGTTTACATCAATTGATTTGCTTAAAGGAACTGTCGACGCAATTAAAGAAAAAGAAGTGTATATTTGTTGCACCGAGGGAACAGCTCAAACAAGACTTTGGGATAGTTATTTTCAAAAAGATACTCAGATAATTTATCCTGACGAACATGAACTTCGTAAACTTCGCATTTTCATAGAGGCTGTGAAAAAAAATAATATAAATACTGAGATAATTGAAAGTTTTGCTGAATTCATAAGTAAGGCACCGTGCAAAAGCATCATTTTGGGCTGCACTGAATTACCTGTACTATATGATTTGATTAAGTCACAGGATAATAAACTGAACAAAATTGTATATGACCCATTGCAATGTGGAATTGAAATATTAAAGGAGAGTCTAGAGAAATGAAGCATATAATTTTTGGAGGTTTTGACTACGCTGTACATTACGAAATGGATCAAGATGCAATTTTCAATGGAATTGATTATTTTGTAGATAATAATCCGGATTTAATCGGAACAACTTATCTTGGAAAGGAAATAAAACACCCTGATGCACTTTTGAGTGAAAATAAAGAGAATATTATTATCCTCATCGGCAGCATTGTTTATTATACCGAACTTAAATTTCAATTGTTGGATATGGGCTTTGAAGAAGATAAAAATTTCATTTGGGGGATATCCTTTTGCGGTGATGAAAAATGTCCGCGACTTTGGAGACATATTGAATGGAATGACGCATCCAAAAATGCAGACAGAATAGAAGATATAGAAAAAGGAAATTTTTCATTGATTCGTTATAATTTTATAGCAAGCATGATTGATTATGAAAAAACTGAAACGGTGATGGATTTGGGTGCAGCCAACGGACGTTTGGGAATAGCTTTACCACCTGATATCAAGTTTATTCCTGTAGATTATATACGTTATTCGGAGGATACAATTGTTTGTGATTTTAATAAGAACGAATATCCCGATTGCAATATTCACAAATATAATCCCAAAACCACGACCATTGTTTCTGTTGATACAATTGGATATGTTATGAATTGGAAGTATTTTTTAAAATTTGTGTCTGATAACTGTTATTGCTTTATTTTAGGACATCACGATTTTTCGAGAATGAATCGAGAGTATCGCAAAACGCATTGGTCTCGCAATAATGCACTGTTTGACTATCAATTAATATTATACCTTCAAACTTTAGGTTTCACTTTAGTTGATGCATATGATTTGAGGCTAAAAACAGTGGTATATAAATTTTTGCGAAAGGAGTAAAATTATGCTTTATCGTTATAATCACCCTGAATTTTTTGTTGACTGGGAAAAACCTGATTTTCATAAGTATAGTGGGAAATGGGTGCTGTATGGTGCAGCTGTACATGGTGCGGAAGCATATTATGCGCTCTCGAAAAAAGGTGTTGAGATATTTGGGTTCTGTGATGGTAATCCTATGAAGCAACAACAGAGTTATTATGATCATCCAGTAATGTCTCCTGAGGAATTGTTTACACTTGGCACAGATACGCCTATTTTGCTCTGCTCATATCATGCAGACGGAATTAGAGACGTACTAGTGTCAAAAGGATTTACGCAAATTTTCGACTGTGTTTCATTGTTTATGGAGGTTGATTTTTCAGATTTTGAAACTAATTTATCCTTTGAGCAAATTAAGAGAACTGTTGATTTATACATAAGTCATTTTTTTGGTGCCGTCAAAGCAGAAAACAAATATTTAGATTTATTGTACTTGCGTTTGACAACACGTTGTACATTAAGATGCCGCTGGTGTGATGCATATATTTCCTATTATGAACGTGGTACTGATTGTAATGCTGATGATATGCTCACTTGTATTGACAAAATTACAGATGCATATGAAACTATAAGAATGGTAAATTTATTCGGTGGAGAACCATTGTTATATAGGCAATTGCCCGAGATAATTCAAGCGCTTGTAAAAAAGAAGTCTGTTGAGGGCATAACTATAATTACCAACGGAACGCTGTTGCTTAATGACTCGCTTATTGATTTATTAAAACGACACGAGGTAATATTGAGAATCTCTGATTATGGAGATTATTCGTATAAAATGAATGAGTTAGTCAGTCTATGTAAACAAAATAACATTAGATACGAGATTAATTTCCAATCCCATTGGTTTAAACCAGCTGAGTTTTTACGACTGAATTTGACCGAAACTGAACTTAAAGATAAGTTTGTTAAATGTATAGGTTGTCGAGCATTATATCTTTATGATGGTAAAGCATTTTTGTGTAATGATGCCGAAGCGATGTATGCGCTTAATCTTATTGACATGCCGGAGAGTTGTTATGTTGATGTACTGAATTTTTCAGGTTCGCCCAAAGATTTATGCATTTCAATTCAGAACTATTTGTATAAGACTGAATATTTAGAAGTATGTAAGTACTGTACAGGAATAAAAACTGATAATTTGACTAGTTTACCTGTTGCTGAACAAACGACTGAAACATTTAAATTTCCAGCTTTAAGATAGGGGGAGGGCAATGCAAGCTCTAATGTTAGCGGCAGGCATGGGTAAGCGTTTGGATACTCAAATAAACAAGTGTATGGTTCAAGTTGCAAACAAGTCGCTTTTTGAACATGCTGTCAATGCTATAAAAAATGCAGGTATTTCTAAATTAATTGTGGTTACCGGCTATAATGCAGACAAATTAGAGAGTTTTATTTTACAACATTCGGTTGGAATGCAAGTTGTCTTTGTGCGTAATGAGGATTATCATGTCACAAATAATATTTGGTCTTTGTATTTAGCACATGAATATTTTTCATTGGATGATACTGTTTTGCTAGAATCAGATCTTATTTTTGATGAGATGTGTATACGAGAATTAATGGTGTTGCAACATCCAAATGTCGCCGTTGTGGCTAAATATGAAAGTTGGATGGACGGGACCACAGTCATATTAAATAAGAATTCTATACAAAAGTTTGTTAGCAAACAAGAATTCCAACACGAAGATTTTGATGTATCGTATAAAACTGTAAATATTTATAAATTTAGCAAAGAATTTATACGAGGTATTTATGTACCGGCTTTGTATGCACATATTGAGAAAAATGGTAAAAATCATTATTATGAAATGGTATTAAGAGAACTGGTGCAGTCCGAGAATGTTCATATATATCCTTCCATTATTCAAGACAGATGGTTTGAAATTGATACTGCAGAAGATTTGATAATTGCAAGAAAATTATTTTATTGAAGAGAAAGGAGAAGTATATGCCGAATTCAATTCATCTTCCGATGATTAATATAACGCCAACAATGCGTTGTAACTTGAAGTGCAAATTATGTGGTGTCCTAGTTCCACAATATGAATATCGTCCACATATGACATTGGAGGAGTTTGACAATAATCTTAAAGCTATATTTGAAGTAGTTGACCATATCGGTAAATTGCAGATTACTGGTGGTGAACCGTTAATTCATACCGATTTACCAGATATGATAGAAAATAGTTTTAAGTATAAGGCGCAATTTGATATGCTGTGGTTATTTACGAATTGCGCTGTTAATGCTAGTCCTAGGTTAATAGATACTCTAAAAAAGCATAAAGATAAAATACTTATTCATGCAAGTGATTATGGTGTAAATCCGGGTATTAGTGAAAAATTACGGAGTACATTTGAAGATAATAGCATCCCATATAAATATTTAAAATACTATGGGGATGAGCAATATTATGACGGTTGGGTTGACCAGGGTGACTTCGTTAAAAAAGGGCGTACTGAAGAGGAGATGGCTGAAGTATTCTCAAAGTGCTCGCACGTTAAACGAGCAGGCTCATGGTATATACGCTGCGGGCAGATGCATTGGTGCGGACGTTCTATCAGAGGAACCGAGGTGGGTAAAATTCCGGTACGAGCTGAAGATTATTTTGATATTTTCACAGGTAGTATTGAGGAGAGAAAAGAGCGATTGCTAAGTCTAATGAAAGTTTCACACATACTTGCTTGTGATTATTGCAACGGAGAGTATGGTACAGAAGATAAGAATAAACGTTTGCCGGCAGGGGAGCAATTATGATGTTAAAAGCGCTAATTATTGCTGCAGATTCAGTATCTCCAGATATTATATATAAAAACAAGGAGTTATTTCCAACATTTAGCACACTAATGAATTGTGGTGCCTCAGCTGCGTATTCTGCCTATGTGCAAAAGGGATATAATGGATCTTACTCATCTGAGCAAAATTGGGCGTCAATTTATACTGGATTGACACCAAATGAACACCAAATAACTACGATGAACGTACGTGGTGAAAAACGTAGGCCCGTAATGAGCGATTTCGATAATCTACAACCATTTTGGAGAGTGTTGAATGAGCATGGATATAAGGTAGGCTTATGGGCGGCAGATAATTGTGCTTCTCCTGTACCAATTGACGGTTATTCTGTTTCGGTCAAATACACAATGATAGAAACGCCCATTGAGAACCGTGAAACACCGCGGTTTATTCACTTATGTGAAAAAGATCAATTTATATTCAAATATCTGGAAGGAGAGCCTGTCCCACGTATATATCCAAAGACTCTTGCTCAACAGGGATATGACTTTGACGAGTTGAAAAAGGATCCGAAGTTAGCAGCAGAAGCAATTTCAAAATATCATTTTCAAGACGCATTATCTAACTTTGAAGCCGAACTAAAATATTGGAGTAATGCGATAAAGCGTGTACAGATTGACCATCCGGTAGATGTCTTATATTTATTTACACCAACTCCAGATGTTATCGCACATTGTTGCATGTGCTGCGATGACAATCCTGTTCTGATTTCAGCATATCAGATGATTGATCGCACAATGGGAGAGTTAATCGATGAATTTGACCCTGAGATTTCGGTGTTTCTTTCTGACCATGGGCAACAAAATTTCAAAGATTTGATTTCCTGCTCTGATAAAGTTGTTCAACGCGAAGCATTTGCGGCTCGAGATGAAGTTATTTGGCTTGAAAACGGGTATATCGCTTTTGGTGCGCACAATGGAGCCCTGTTGTTTACTGCACATGCATTGAAGGGAACGTTTATTGCTGCCGGAAAAGGCATACACCATTCTACAATCTCTGGAATGAGGACTGTAGATATTTATCCGACTATATTGGAAATGTTGGAAATAAAAGTCCCGCAGGGTAGATCCGGTCTTGTTATGGATATCTTCGGTAAAAATGTTGTAAATGAAGAAAAATTATATAATATAGACGGGCTGAAACGGAAATCTATTGGATTGCTACAGACCCATTCTGTAAGTATAACAGATATTATGATAAATGAATTGTATATTGAGCATCGTTTTACTGATATTACAATAATTGGCGAGGAAAAATATAAAGAAATTTTCCGTGGAAATCCTCGTGTAACAAACTTCGTTCCACATGAAAACGTTAATCTTAACGACTTTGATGAGGTTTATTGTGGAGTCTATGACGAAATCAACAAAAGGATTCATCATGTGAAAATTTTTTAGGGGGGGTGCGGTTCATTGGCAAAACATTACTTACTCTATGGACACGGCGGTTCATATAACCACGGCGCTGAAGCATTAGTACAGACAACAATCGCATTTCTAAGACAAATTTCGCCTAATTGCAAAATAACGCTATCAACACATTTTCCTGAACAGGATAAACAATTTTCTGTTGAGGCAGATGAGTTTGTTTGGCGCAATACGGCTGGTACTACAAATGAACAAATTTATGAATCAACTCTAAAGTGCATCACACAGGACACCGTGTGCATACACATAGGGGGAGATAACTACTGTTATAAAAATTGGCAACGATATGCAATGATACATGATAGAGCTCTAAAACAAGGTGCAAAAAGCATATTATGGAGTTGTTCCATTGACCCTGAAGAGATAGATGACGAAATGCTCAATGCACTTAGTACTCATCATTTGATTGCTTCGCGGGAAATTATTACTTATAAAGCATTGAAGAGTCTTGGTTTATCTAATGTTGTTAAAGTTTCAGATATTGCGTTTACTTTGCAAAAGCAACCAACAACATTTGAAATGCAGAATTATGTAACAATTAATTTAAGCCCGTTAGTTGCTCGTAAAAATCCAATAGTGCAGAAAGCTGTTGAGGAATTGGTTGACTATATTCTTAGCAAAACAGATTTTGATATTGCACTTGTTCCACATGTTCTGGCAAAGGTAGATAATGATTATGATATTCTGAACGAACTGTTTTCCAAGGTAGATCAACCACAGAGAGTCAAGTTAGTTTCGGACAAGCTTTCGGCAGGACAGTATAAAACAATTATTTCAGGTGCTAGGTTTGGTATGTTTGCACGGACACATGCTTGCATAGCTGCATATTCTTCGCTTGTGCCTACGATTGCTCTTGGGTATTCCTCTAAGGCGTTCGGTATTGCTACAGATCTGGGAATGTCAGATTATGTGCTTGATGTAGGAACTATATCTGATAAAAAATACTTAATACAAGTATTTGCCAATCTTATAGCCGATGAAAGAAAGATTAAAAGAAGCTTATCAGATCAAATGCCGGTATATATTAAAAATGCAATACCTGATTATATTGTATCGTTTATGAAATAATACTACTTATTTATTGAAACAGGAGATTGCCAATGGGAAAAATATATATAAGAACTTATGCGTACAATGCAGAAAAAACCTTACGAAGAGCAGTAGAAAGTGTTTTAAACCAAACGTATAGTGATTTTGTATATTATCTTTGCGACAACGGTTCGACCGATGGAACTCGTGCCATTGTGGAAGAATACGCGAAGAGCGATTTAAGAATTAAGCCGTTTTATAATACTGTTAATAGAGCTTACAAAGAAACAGAAGAATGCTTGTATCTGCCATATAATATTGAGGATGACGATTATTTTTGCACCCTTGATGCAGATGATGAATATAAGCCTACTTTTTTTGCGGACATGATGCAGTTTATGGCAGAAAACAGTCTTGATATTGCGGTTTGTGGTAGTGATTTTCTGAGTGTGGCTCAAAATGATGCATTGGTATCACAAAGATTGCTAAAGCAAAACATTATTCTGTATGGCCGTAACTTCGCAGATTATTTCCCTTATTATCATGTATTCATGAGAACAACCTGGGGCAAATTATTTAAAGGATTTACGCTGCGACAAACAATACAAGATCCTTCAGATGATTTAAATTTTCCTAAAGGTTACGGAGGCGACACATATAATACAATATTAACTTTCAAAAGCGCAAAACGTGTTGGTATTATTTCTAAGTCACTGCACAAATATTATTTATCAAAAAAATCGATATCTTATCAGTTTAATCCCGACCGTGTAAAGGCGGATATTATTCTGTATAAGGCTATGCTTAGGTATTTAATACATTATAATGCACTTACTCCTCAGAATGAGGATTTTTTGTTAGTAGTTTATCTTAATGCTTTGAGGGATACGTTCGATGTCTTGATAACTGCTAAAAATGATGACTCAAATAAATTGAACCATCTATTTGAAATGCTCACATGCCAATATACAACACAGCTTGCTACTAAGGAAAATTTAGGCGAGTTAATCGGGCAAGCAGATAGTATAAAGAAGCTTCGTAATGATTTATTTATGCGCATTTCTCTGTGGCTAATAAAATTTGAAAATGTTCCAGATGATCAAGTTCTTAATTTTTGTTTTATGGGAGAGTTTTGCTGTGCCGTAATAGATTTTGCAGATGGTTGGATCTTATTTAAAAAGATACATATTCAACGGTTGATCGATGAGAAAAAGCATACCGAAGCAAGGAAAGAACTTGACAACTTACATGATATTTTACCGGAGGATGAGGATTTCAGAGTGTTTCAGGAGCAGCTGGGAATGTTATGATACAAGATAATCAGAGTTGTACGAAAGAAAAAAGAACCTTTTATTTCAAGCTAATCGGTTATACCAATATTTTCTTTAAGGAACAACAGAAAATGTGAGGAGGGTGTTTTCTCCTTTACTTCCCTTCCTCCACACACTCCCTTATAAACTCTGACACCATTTCCATGTATTCTTCAGGCTTCTCAATAAAGCTCTGCCCGTATTGGGCTGCTCCTGAGTTCCAGTAATGGACGGGTACAGGGCTCTTTCTGAAATAAAGTTCGTAAAGAAGCCTTGTATTATCAAAGGTATTCAAATCCTGCTGAGCACCATCTATTAACAACAATGGAGTGGGTATAATAGATGGAATCTGAGGGATTATATCCATATCATTACTGATTTTGGTAAGTCTTTTAACAAAAAAATCTATAGCAAAATTAAAAGGGTACTTTGGAAGCCAGGTGTACTTCTTGGTTGCGTAATCAAGATAATTCTCGATTTTTGAATATGGACTATCAGCTATAACCCCAATAATACTATCTCTGTAAGGTGATCTTGTCACGGCTGAAAGGCTTGCAGAAGCCCCTGTACCAAAGCCCATTAAGAAAATCTCTTCGGTTTCCTGCTGTTTAAGATATTTTATTGCGGTCAAAGCATCGGTGGTTTCATTTCTCCCGAAAGTTGACATGGATCCGGCAGAATTTCCGGAGCCTCTCAAATCAATAGTTAACACATTTAAACCATCATTATTAAGCCTGGTAATCAGTTTGAAGGTATCTTCGTCAAATTGAAGACGGTTCCTTCCATAGCTGTGAATCATCAGCACTGTTTTTTTTGAACCGATAGACGGGAAAAACCAACCATTTAATTTTTCCTTTGATTCACTGCAATAAAAACTGACATTTTTATAATCAGGTGCAATATTCGACGAAATCTGAGGAGTTGTTATTTTTGAAGGGTGGGTTATTTTCCACGCTGCAACAAAAGAGATAACACCAACAGCTATAAAAAGAAGTACTATTATATATATTAAAGCGACAAAAATGTTTTTTGGCAAAACACTCTTGCGCTCAGCAAAGGCAACAGGTTTGAGCTGCATTATAAAACCTCCAAAATTACTATTGACGAAACGATATACAAGTTTTATTATATTTTTATTTATTATGAATGTAAATACATTATATCTTGTTAAGAAATTACAATTAAGCATAAAACCCTTTTTACGGGCCAAAAGTCGGATTATCTGGAAATAGATACAGTTATGGAGAACAAAACATGAAAGATTTATGTAATCAATGTCCAAGAAAATGTAATGTAGATCGAAGCGTAGGAACAGGACTGGAAACTGGCTTTTGCGGTGCAACTAACCAGCTTAAAGTAGCGAAGGCCTTCCTGCATATGTGGGAGGAACCCTGCATAAGCGGAACGCAAGGATCAGGTACTATTTTCTTTTCGGGATGTAATCTAAAATGTGTATATTGCCAGAACTACCAGATAAGTCAGGACAATTTCGGTAAAGTAATATCATTAGATAGGCTTAAGCAAATCATTATGGAACTTATTGCGCAAGGCGCACATAATATTAACCTGGTCAATCCATCCCATTATACAGAAGCATTGAAGCAAGTTCTCAATGATTTAAAAAAATCAGGGGAGCTTAGTGTACCGGTGGTTTACAATTCAAGCGGGTATGATACAGTTGAAACTTTAAAAACTCTAGAGGGGATAGTTGATGTTTATCTGCCTGACTTAAAATATTCAAGCGTGGAGACTGCTTTTAAATATTCCAAAGCAAAGGATTATCCCGAAGTGAGTAAGCAAGCAGTTCTTGAGATGTATCGACAGGTTGGGAGTCCGGAACTTGGTGAAACCGGGATAATCCAGAAGGGTTTGATCATAAGGCATCTGATTCTCCCTGGACACACAAAAGAAAGTATAAGCATTCTGAACTGGATAAGTGAAAATTTCCCGAAAAGTATTTATGTCTCATTGATGAGCCAGTATACTCCGTATTACGCAGTTGAAAAGTTTCCTGAAATAAACAGGCCTATAACCAGAAAAGAATATGACAGGGTGGTAGACCATCTTTACAAATTAGGGTTGGAGGAAGGTTATGTGCAGGAGAGGCATTCCTCCGATACTCAATATATTCCGGATTTTAATCTGGAAGGAGTTTAGCGGAGGACCTGGATGTACTGACAAATTGTTACGTAAAGAGAGCATAAGAGCCTTATGTAACAATTTGTAATTGTAAAAAATAAACAAAATTTAAAATTATTTATAAAAACCTGTTGCATTAAGCCGAACCATGCTATATAATTTACATTACTAGAAATCATTTACAAATAATTTCTATAAATAATTTTCTATAAATAATCATTTATAAGTATTCATTCATAAGTAATCATTCATCAGAGATTATTAACAAAAACCATACAAAAGAAATTTTGTATATTTTCCAATTTTAAGCATTAAAACAAACAAATTTTCTTATTTCTTGCTATTTCATTGAACGTTATTCAAGTTCTATTTTATCCTTCCTTCTTAATTTACAAGTTTTACCTTGTTCTGTGGAGGTTCTGTGTCCATGCAGGATGATACTTTCTTTCAAAAATACAAGTACATAAGGCCCCTGGGGCGTGGAGGCTGCGGAGAGGTCTTTCTCGCTGAAAACAGAAAGTTGGGCAACTGCTGGGCGGTTAAAGTTATACAAAAGGAAGGCAGCAGCTCGGTCAGCGGTTATATTGAGCCTCAAATTCTGAAGCGACTTAACCACCCTGCTCTCCCGAGAATATGCGATGTTTATGAAAATGAAACTGAAATATACATCATAGAAGATTATATCGAAGGTGTCTGTCTAAAGCAGGAACTGGATTTAAAAGAAAATTTTGAAGAACAGCAAGTTATTGACTGGGGAATCCAACTTTTCAGTGTTCTGGATTATTTACATAATCAAACTCCAGACCCCATTATATATGGTGATATGAAACCCCATAATATTATACTTACAAAGGAAGGTTTCATTAAGCTGATAGACTTTGGTATTTCTAAAACAGAGTCTAAGAGGGATAAGCCGGATAACTTAAATGAAACTGCATTATTGTCAGAAACGGCATTTATAGGGACCAAGGGCTATGCTGCTCCCGAACAGTATAGTGGTGAAGGTATTAGCAAAAGTACAGATATCTACTCCCTTGGTATTACCTTGATTCAATTGGCCTCGGGAATTAATCCACTGAAATCAGCCCAATTGTACCGCGATAAAAAATATAGAGATTTCATGTCCTCTGAATTAGCGGGAATTTTGGAAAAATGTACAGAGCTAAACCCTTATCAAAGATACCGTAGTGCCTCTCAGGTGATGAAAGAGCTAAAAACTCTGGGCATTAATAAAACAATTCACCACACATCAGGTATTAATCAAAAAAACAGCCACTTAACAAAAATATTTGCTTTTGCAGGGGCCGGAGGGACAGGAGTCTCCACACTTTGCGCAGCATTCTCAGAGTATGCTGCAAAGAGAGAAAGCAAAGTTTGTATTGTGGATTTAAGTAGGACAAGAGCACTTAAAAGGAGTCTATTACTTAATGGTCAAAGCTCATCAAATCCTGTAAAGGTTACAAATAATCTTTACTATCAAAACCTTTGCGGGGATTGCAATTCAATTTCGCTGTCAAATAAGAATCCCTACGATAATACTAATCCTTTAATTCACAATACTGATCCTTTAGTCCTTTACAAGCAATTCTCGCAGCTACAGGATCAATTCTCATTAATTTTTGTTGATACAGACCTGCCAGTCCTGAAGCTGATTGAGCAATATGTTAATCACATTTATCTGGTATGTGACATGAATCCATTAAACATATCAGAGCTCGGAGACAGGCTTGCAACCGAAAAGCTGAACATTGACGGTATTTCAAAAATATCTTTCATCGTTAATAAATTCTACAAGGGTGAATTAAGCTCTTCCATAATCCTTCATAATATGCTTTTCAACAATTTTGATGAGGATTATCTCAGAAATCTTATTTCTCTGTCTAAAATCTATGAGGTTCCGTATGATAAAAGGATATATCTCGGATGGGCATACAGCGGCTTTGGAGAGCCACTCAGATTCGAACGTGAATTGGCAGCGGACGGGTTTGGAGCAGCTATATCACAGATTGCAGCAGGAATACTTCCTTTTAAGGGAGCTAAGCAGCTGATTCCATTTAAGAAATTTTTCATGCATCAGAGGGGGTAAAAGGCAATTGGGAAAAAGAATTGCGGTAAAAACTGCACTTATAACTATAGGGATATTTTTAATAATAAACTCCATTGTATTATTCATCGTGTTCAAAAAATATCCCATCGATTCAGAAAAATATGTAACTGTAGTTGTTGCAATAGCCGATCTTGAACCGGGTACAATAATCCAGCAAAGACATGTCAGGACAAAAAGGATTCAGTTATCGGCATCCAATGAAGTAATGGAAAAGGATATTAGTAGTGTAATAGGTAAAAAGACTGCCGGAAAAATACTGAAAAATGATTATTTAAGAAATTATGATCTGGTGAACAAGGAAAACTGGTATGCCAGCGATGACAGAATAATTATAGTTCCGGTAAACATAGAAGAACGTCTTGCCAATCTCATTAAAAAAAATTCCTACATCGATATTCTACTAAAAAGTGATGCAACAGCTCTGATAGAAACAATTCTGAAAAAGGTTAAAGTTGAGGAAATGTTGGACGAAAACGGTAATCCAATTGATGCAATTCAGGGTATTAACTCTAAGACCGCATATATGAAACTTGTGCTGGGTAGGGAGGATAGGCAGAAAATATACACCTGCAATACAAAAGGCCAATTTATATATGAACTATATTGTGATGAGAACCAGGATTAAACGATAGTGCAGTTGCTGTGGGGAGGCTTCTATGGGAAAAATACTTGCTATATGTTCAGACTCGAAAAAGACCGGTAAATCTGTAATAACGTATATGCTCGCAAACCAGATTACAAAGAGCAGAAAAATAAAAGTGCTGGTGTGCTGTCTAAACCTTAAATATAGTTCTCTATATTACCTCTTTAAAGTCGAACCTTTTGAGACCGGAATAGAAGACCTTATAAATTATGGAATTTATGAAAGCCTGGAAGAGAACATCCTTATGAGTCTCATCCCCAGGTGTGGGGACATATATTTCTTGGGCAGCTATAAATCCACAAACAGTTATATCATAAGAAATCAAGAGAAATACTCCGGTTTATTGGATACGTTAAAAAAGAATTTCGATTTGGTTATTGTGGATACTGTTTCAGCAAAAGAAAATACACTGACAAAACTCGTTCTTCAAAAAGCGGATTTAGCTGTTAAGTTATATTGTCAAGATATTGAGAACATAAGAGAGCAGTCGGCTAATGAGGTTTCTTTGAACGGGGACAGTGTTAATAACCTAAAGAAAACTATACGCCTGATAGCAAAATATCGGGATATATATCCTCACGAGGCTGATTTTAAGAAAAGCCTGAACGATAAGAATATATTTGTCCATGAATATTGTGAAACTCTTCAGGAGATGAAAAACCGCGACAGACTGCACTTGTATCTGCAAAGAGACAGCGCAGCCAATAGGTCTGTAAAAAAGCTCTCCGAGTATGTTCTTCAGTTACTGGAAATACAGCGGGAAAAAACTGAAGAAAACACACATCAGGTATTCTCTTTTTGGAGCCTGGAACGGTTTTTCAGACGGGTTGGAATAGAAAGTAACAAGTAACAAGGTAAATAAGTGTTGTAGAAAAGGAGCTTAGTAGTGAGAATTTTGCAAAAACTTTGTCTTAAGGAATTAATGAATTATATTGAGGAAGAACTCAGAATAAATGGTTTTGCAGCAATTCGTGAAATCAGAGAAGCTGGAGCTGCTTATCTGGAAGAAGTTAAACAGTCACAGAAGCAGCTTGCGGCGGATGGTGGAATACAGGCAAGAGAGTTTATCCAGAACAGCATATACTTCATGCTTATAGAAAAATCAGACTTAATAAATGAGGATAACATAGACCAGATATTATGCGAATACCATATAAATTACTATCACAATATTTATACGGGAATAGACGAATGTAACTCAGAAAAACCAATAGATATTGAAATAAGCCGTTATCTTGGCAAGTACTCCATAAGTATTCACGATGACTTTGATACCAAGCTGCAAAAGCTTACCCAAATAGTGTATCAGGAAGTATACGGATACGGAATTCTAGATGAACTTGTATTTGACCCTTTGCTTAATGAGGTTGCCTGTACCAGACGAGATTATATCTGGCTTCAATATAATGGTATTAAAAGGCATATACCAAATCCCGACTTTGTTTTTAAGAACGAAGAAGATTATCGGAAGGTAATTGAAAACAGACTGACCTCAACAGCCAAGGAGGAGATAAACGCTGGCTATCCCATGGTAAATGCAATCCTGAAAAACGGTGCCAGAGTGACTGCGCTAAGACCTCCCTTGTCAAAATACTATGTGGTAAATATCCGGCTCTATGCATCCAAGGCTCAACTTGTAAAGTACCGCAGCAGTTTTGTGGAAGACAGAATAGCGAGAATTATTGAACTTCTGGCGGGAAAGGGACGAAGAAATGTTGCAATAATAGGAGAGCAGGGCTCAGGAAAAACGACTGCTGCTGATGAATTGATTATTAAGCAGCTCGACTCTGATATAAGCATTGGGCTGGCAGAAAATATACATGAACTTAATGTTTCAGCTAACTATCCTGAGAAAAATATTGTTGAACTACAGTATACAAAGGACTTCAAACCCTCAGACATAACTGAGATATTTTTCAGGCTTAACAGAGATATAGTTATTTACGGAGAAGTAAGGAATTCTTATGAAGCCTTTGAGATGATTAAAGCAATGCTGAGGCAGGCAAGAGGAAGCCTTTTTACCTTCCACTCCTCCAGCACCAGAAGGATGATTCACGACCTCAGACAGCTATTAATGCAGACCGGCTATTATACCGATTACAGGGAAGCGCAGTTTGATGTAGCTGATGCAGTGGACCTGGTCGTACATATTAAACTTGACAGAGAAACAGGTCAAAGATACGTCTACAAAGTTTCAGAGGTAATTGCAAGTGAAGAGGGCATGTCCTTTCGGATAAATGATCTATTCATCTTCGATAAAGAAAAGGGAAGGTATTGGGTTAATAATGACGGACTATCAAAGGAACAGCTGTCATCCTGCATGGAGTATGAAATGTCAAAATCGGATGTGGAGGAACTTCATAGCCTGTTTCAAAATAACTCCGGGAGTTTAACCCATGAGGAGGAAATATGATCAGCTCCTTAGAAACAGGTCCTGCATTATACATATTTAGTAATCGTATTTACTTTTCTTTAATTATTCTGGGATTAATCTTTACTATTTGGGGAACTTATTTCTCTGTATATAAAAACAAGGTACTTAGTAATGTCAAAAGGCTGAAAGCTATTAAAAAGCTAAAAAGCGAGGGTAAGCTGGAAACAATTATAAGTAAACTGCCCCTTAGAATAATTTCAAACAAGTTGGAGAATTCCTTATCATTTTTTCTACTTCAAAATGCAGTTCAGACAAAGCTTGCTGCAATATTGTCTCTTGTATTACCGGGCATCGGAATAATAATGTACATATCGCTGAACTCTATTCTTACTATTTGGTATACCAAGCTTGCAGCATTTGTTTTGTGCTTAATGGTTCCATATTACGTATTTACATTAGTAATAGATTATATGAAATATAGTCTTAGATTAGAGATTCCAAAATTAATTGATAATTTTAGGTGCTCCTTTATGCTCTATTACCGTATTCAGCCTGCACTTTTGGATTGCGGTAAAAGCATGCACAGCTCTTTGGGGAAAATAATTTTAAGAGCTTCAGACTGCAGTGACTTGAATGGAAGTCTTGATAAAATGAGGGAAAGAATTAATGATACCTGGTTCAATATATTTATTATCATGCTTATAAATTACCGGGAGAATGGGGGAGAGCTTATAGCTCAACTATATAAACTGAACAGGACAATCACAAGGTATAACAATATAGAAAAAAAGAAAAATAAAAGGCTTATATGGTATGAAATATTTACGGTGGGGACCAGTATATTCTCAATTCCTGCCATATTGTTGATAAACAGAATGATACTTGGCCCGGATGCAGGGTATTATAGTTCTGCATCGGCATTTGCAAAAATAGCTGTTTTCTCACTAACAGCCTTGTTGATTGTGAGAGTACTAAGAAGAATGTAGAGGAGAAAACTGATGTTAAATGTTTTACTTGCAATAGCATGCCTTACAGGCAGCATACTTCTTATAGCAGGCGTGTTATTCAAGGCTGTACGAATATCTATAGAGAAAAAAGGCGTTGATAAACAAAAGAGAAATTTTTTGAACATATTCGATAAGATTACTGAATCAAAAATCATCTCAGGGCCTCTGACGCTTATCTCACGGAATAAAGACCTATGGATAAACAAGTACAAGTGTAAAATACTTGAACTTAGTGAAGCCGGGATAAATTTAAAACAATTATATTTTTTAAAGCTTGTTTCTTTTATGCTTTTTTCTACAATTACCTTAATAATTTGCTTCAGCAACACATCCTATCAGTCTAAAATTATAATTCAAACAGCCTCAGACTCTGACGGAATATTTATCAGCACATCTCAAATACTTGATAAATCCAGATATAAACTTTATAAACAGACTTTAAAGCATATTAATATAAAGAAGTTCGAACATAGCAGTAAATCAGTACAGCAAAGTATGGCGGAGGATGCACTGGCTGAATCCCTAAACACCAGCGATACCAAAGTTTTAAAGGACAAAGCGGAATGGTTTGTTAACGTATGGCAGCGTACAAATTCACTGGAAATATTTAAACCTAAAGACATTACTTTAGTTTTTCTATCATTGTTTTTCCCTGAAATATATTTTCTTCTAAAATGGCTGGTTAAAGGAGCTGTGTATAAGAGGGAGATTATCAAGCTTGAATACGTTTTTGAACTACTGTCTAAAGTTGACGGTATTAAAACTCAGGATATAATAAACCAACTTGAGAAATCCTCAAAAATTTACTCGAAGTATCTATCGGAGTTTTCACATTTGTTTAAGTATGATAAAAACAGAGCGTTTAAATATCTCAAAAACAAAAATATTAAGAGCTTATCCAGAATGGCTAATATTTTAGAGATATACAGCCTTACTGACAAAACCACGGCTGTACAGATTCTTGAAAGAGAAATAATGGAGAGAGATGAAGCTCTGATTATGACAGCTGATGAAACAGTTGATTTTGTTGATATGGCTGCCTTTCTCAGCATAGTACCACTTGTCTATGAGTTGGCTAAACTAATGCTTAATCCTATGCTGGATATTGTCTATAAAGCTTTTCAATTTGTTTAGTACATTCCGTTTTACATTAGCAGGTAGGTAAACAAAGGGGGTGGTTATATAAAGCAGATACTTTTGGTTGTTATCTTATTAGCTGTTGCTTTTGCACTGATTATAGGAGTAGTAATTCCTTTGCTGGAGCATGGAGCAGGGACAGGAAACGAGGCAATAATCCAGGGCAGGATTGTATTGTCAAAGGTAGGAACCCTTTTGGAATAAATCCGGTAAAAAGGCTAATTAGCCTTATACAAATAAAAATATTATCTAAAGGAGTGAACCAGTATGAAAAAAATAATTTTGTCAGTGGCAATGTTTGCTATAGCAATGGCACTTTTGGTTGCTGTTATTATTCCGTTGGCCGAACACGGAAAAGAGAACGGTCAAAAGGTCGAGACACAGATTGATACTGTGGATACAAAAATAAACACTATATCTACATTAATAAGCAGATCTGCAGGCTAGCATTTTAAAACGGGGGCGCTATGAAGAACATTCTGATTACAATAATAATGTTTGCATTATGCGTGGCTTTAGTAATAGGGACTGTTATTCCGGTATCAGAACTCATATCTGAAACCGGTTCGGAAGTTTACAAGACCGTTGAGGACCTGAATGACAATATAAAGTAAATCCAATTTTATCAAATTGTTGAGGTGGTTGATGAACAAAATATATGCTTTTTTAATTATTTTACCTATAATAGCATTACTAATCTTTAGATCAATAGCCTTATATGACTTTGATACAAAACAGAGATACATAAAAAATTCAGTGGATTCAGCGGCTCATAAGACCATGATTACAGGGGTATATACCGCTTTAGATAAATCACAGCTGGTAATAAAGTTAAATCAGCTTGATAATTTCAACGAAGCAGATATCTTACTGCAATATGGATCCGTTAATGCTGATGGGCAATTATCTGAACTTATGCCGTATACACCTGGAGATATACTCCAGAGAGGTCAAGTATTCAAAATTACAGTTATGTCACACGACGAGAGTCTATTATCACAAATAAGAAATAATAACGAGGGAAGCGGGAAACTCTGTTTTAAAGCGCAAGCTTTATGCAGAATTGAAAAACGCTATGAAAGCTGAGAAACAGAAGCTTAATAATGTCTATAAACATATGAAAAATGAGTATGGAGGAGGTCTGGGAGTATTATTTACAGGCCTTTCCATAATTTTAGCCGCGCTTATCGTATTTGTAAATGTAGCGGATTACTCCATATATACATGTAAACGTAATACCTTGGTAAAAGCTATGGATTACGCGGTTACTTCAGCGGTGCAGGAGATCAACGTAAGTACGGGTATAGAAGGCATATCTGATGGGTTTTCTGAAACTTCAGGTAAAACTCAGCTTAACAAGGTTGAAATTGATATCGACAAGGCTGGTATAGTTTTTGGTAAAGTGTTTTCTGCTAATAGTGGCTTAGCTGGCCTGGATATACATGATAAATTGTTGCTATGTACTACTTCTGTAGAAAATAACAGGCTGAAATATTGCATTTCAGTTAACGATAAACCTATGGTGAGGGGGTGGGTCAGTGAGCCTTCAGAGCTTGAGAACCAAATAAATGATGCTCTTAAAGCTTATTGGACGGAAGAAAATACTGCTGAATTGTATATAAACGCCAACCCAGCTACGAACCAGCTTGAGAAAGGCACTTATCTATTTGCAGTTGCAAATAATATTGAAATATCCGGACTGATTTCCAAAAGAAAAGTCAGTCTTTCAAGCTTTGCTGGTGCTAAAATTGAAAGACTGACAGTTGATTAGGTTAATAAATAAGATTAAAGTTAATACATAAATATGATAAAGGTTAGTTGAACATCATACTTGTTTGAGAATTTTATGAAGGGTTTGATGTAGCAACATAGCTTCTTCTCCGGTCAAGGAAATACAACTTCCTATCTGATCGGGGATTACGGCGGCAGTATCTTTTAAGCGCTGACCATCCTCGGTTAACTTAATATAAACATTTCTCTCATCGGAAGAACTTCTTGTACGTTTGATCAAATTCTGGGACTCCATCTTCTTTAAAAGAGGTGTCAAAGTTCCTGAGTCCAGATAAAGCTTTTCTCCCAATGACTTAACTGTCAAATTATCTTCCTCCCATAAGGCCATCAAAGCTATATACTGGGTGTAGGTCAGACCGAGAGGGTCCAGGAACGGCTTATACTTTCTTATAATTTCCTTTGAACAGGCATATAAAGGAAAGCAAAGCTGATTCTCAAGTTTTAATTTATCATATTTCATAAAACCTCCACATCCTCCTTATACTGCATCTTCGTAAGCTGAACGGACAGCTCTTGCAAGCTGGTCTGTACAGGAGCTGTTTTTTCGCCCGCATTGTATACCTCTGAAAAATTCTTCTATTTTATCTACTGTCATTCCATCTACAACTCTGCTAATGGCTTTGAGATTGCCATCGCATCCACCAACAAAAACGACATTCCTTACAACATCACCCTCCAGATCAAATGTTATCTGTATTGGGCATACTCCATCCGGATAAAATTCAAATGACATTAATTTAAGCCTCCACAAGTAAGTTTATGATTTGTTCCTCTAGATATCATTTTATCCTCAAGACCAAATAGTTTTATAGAATTAAATTGAATACAATTTAATTCTATATTGGAATTTATTCGATGTCAAGGGTTTAAAGTTACTTACTATCGTTCATGCGCCTATTAATTGTTTACGTTGGAATTTTGAATATGCTATAATATTTTTACGAGGAATGTTAAGAGGTGCTTACAAGTTAATATTCTATTTTTTAATATCCCGATAAGCTGGAGTAAGCTCGAGCTTTATCGGGATTAATAATATGTAGCAGCTTTAATCGAGTAGTATTTTATTTAGTATCTTGGAGTTGGCTTATGAAAAAATATAAAAAGGTATATATAGAGGTAACAAACGTTTGTAATTTAAATTGCAGTTTCTGCCCGGATACAAAAAGAGCACGAAAATATATGTCAGAGGATGAGTTTTGCCATGTTATCCGGGAGATAAAACCATTTACTGACCATGTTTATTTTCACCTTATGGGTGAACCGTTGCTTAATCCGCGGCTTGAAGGTTTCCTTTCTATTTGTTCGGAAAATGCCATTAAAGTAAACCTAACAACCAACGGGATTTTGCTTAAGCACAATGAAGCGATTTTATTAAGGGCTGCTTCGCTGAGAAAAGTGAGTATATCCCTGCACAGTTTTGAAGCCAATACTCAAAAACTCAAACTTGAAAATTATCTCAATGAAACGATAGATTTTGCGAGGAGAGCAAGCGCGAAGGGAATCATTTGCGAGTTTCGGCTCTGGAACGGTGGAACTGCTGGCGCTCCCGCCAGCAACACATTAAACGTCACAATAATAAAAGCACTGCTGCATGCCTTCGCGCCAGAAGGTTTATCCGATGCATCAAAGGTCAACGATACAACAGTGCTGCAAGACCTCCTGCTGCGCCAGAACACAAAACTCACTGATAAGGTCTTCCTGCACCTGGCGCAAAAGTTTGAGTGGCCCGACATAGACAGAGCTGATTCAAATGAAGGCGTGTTCTGCTATGGCCTAAGGGATCAGTTTGGAATCCTTGCAGATGGCACAGTTGTTCCCTGCTGCCTGGACAGTGACGGAAATATACCCTTAGGCAACATATTTGAGCAGCCCTTAAAGGATATACTTTTATCCCCAAGAGCCAAAAGCATATACGATGGGTTCACAGCACGAAAGGCCGTTGAGGATTTGTGCAGGAGATGCGGATATGCTGAGAGACATAAACGGTAGGACTGATTGAGCATAAGAGACACAGGAGGTGCCTTGTTGTGCGACGGCTATAAGGCTGATATGAGCCGTTTGTAATTCCAACACCTGCTTTGGGTGCAATCCATTAATTAAATTTTTCGGGAGTACTGTAAACAAAAAATGTTTAGGCAGGTTAAGTAATGTATAACTTATTATATGAAAATGCATATAAAATGGTATAATAATACTTTAGACAATGTTATACGAATTATAAAACTGTTTTAGTAATTGAAGGAGAATATTCATTGAACATTTTATCTGCCGAAGGTATTTCCAAAAGCTACAGTGAGAAAATACTATTTAATGATATATGGCTGGGCATAGGAGAGGGCGACAAAATCGGTCTTATCGGAATAAACGGTACAGGAAAGAGCACCCTTCTCAAAGTTATAGCCGGCTTGGAAACACCTGACACAGGACGAATTATAAAAGCCAATAATGCAAGTATAGGTTATTTGGAGCAGAATCCACACTTTGAACCGGGAACTACGGTGATTCAGCAGGTATTTACAGGACCTTCCCCCGTAATGGGTTTGTTGAGAGATTATGAACAGGTAATCAAGAAAAGTCAGGACATGCCGGGAGATAGCCAACTGGAGAAAAGACTGCTTGAACTGATGCAGAAAATGGATGCACTAAATGCCTGGACTCTGGAAAGTGAAGCGAAAACCATACTGACCAGATTGGGAATAGAGGATTTTGATGCAGATGTGGCAGCACTGTCAGGGGGGCAGAGGAAAAGGATTGCCATGGCAGGGGCCTTGATAAACCCAACAGATCTGCTAATATTGGACGAGCCCACAAACCATATTGACAATGATTCTGTAGACTGGCTGGAAAAGTATTTGAACGCCAGAAGAGGGGCACTCCTTATGGTAACCCATGACAGGTATTTTCTTGAGAGAGTTGCCAATAGAATTATAGAGCTGGATAATGGAAAGCTATACAGTTATCAGGCAAACTATAGTAAATTCCTTGAGTTGAAAGCCGAACGAGAAGAATTGGAGCAGGCATCTGAAAGGAAGCGTCAAAGCCTTTTAAGAAGTGAACTTGAATGGATAAGAAGAGGAGCCCAGGCCAGGTCCACCAAGCAAAAGGCCAGAATAGACAGATTTGAGAAGCTTCAGGATATTGATGCCCCAAAACAGGATGACAATATAGAAATTGAGGTTGGTGCAGCAAGACTTGGAAGAAAAATAATCGAGCTTGAAAACATAGAGAAAGCTTACGGGGACCTACTGCTGATAAAGGATTTCAGCTATATATTGCTTCGTGATGACCGTATAGGAATAATCGGTCCTAACGGAATGGGGAAATCCACACTACTTCGAATCATAACGGGAGAGATTAAACCCGATAAGGGAAGTGTGGAAATAGGTGATACAGTTAAAATAGGCTTCTTTACACAGGAAAGCTCAGAGATGGACCCAAATCTCAGGGTCATAGAATATATCCGTCAGGTTGCGGAACATATAGAGACTAAAAAAGGCAGCCTCAGTGCGTCACAGATGCTGGAACGCTTCCTGTTCCCTCCAAGTGCACAGTGGACACCCATATCCAAGCTTTCAGGCGGTGAAAAAAGAAGGCTGTATCTTCTCAGCATATTAATGGGTTCACCAAACATACTTTTACTGGATGAGCCTACAAATGATTTGGATATACACACTTTGACCATATTGGAAAGCTATCTGGAGGAGTTCCCCGGAGCTGTTATTACAGTATCCCATGACAGGTACTTCCTTGACAGAATAGCAGAGAGAATTTTTGCATTTGAAGGAAACGGGTATATAAATAAATATGCAGGAAATTACTCGGATTATAGAGAAGCAAGGCTAAGAGATACTTCGTCAATTGACCAGCAGTCAGCCTCCAAGAATAAAACGGAAGATAAAAGATCAGCGGATAAAAGAAATCCCGGACAGTCAGAGGAACAGGTTTCACCAGATACAAGAAACGGACAAAAGGAAAGGCCATTAAAATTTACCTTCAAGGAACAAAAAGAGTTCGAGGAAATAGATGATAAAGTGGCTCAAAAAGAAAGTGAGCTGGAGCAGGTAAAGGAAGAAGTAAACAAAGCTGCCAGTGACTTTGCGAAGCTGCAGGTATTGCTGGAAAAGCAGCAAAAAGTAGAGGAAGAGCTGGATTACCTTATGGAACGCTGGACATATTTATATGATTTAGCTGAAAGAATAGAAAACAGTAAAAACAGAAGTTAAATCAGAAACAGCTTTAATGGTATAGCATGGACTTAATATGAAATTCCTAAACAAAATATCATATAGTTTAAGAAAATCCACAAAATAGATATAGACAAGTTTACAAATCAGGTTATTGAAGGGATATGGGTATAATGGCGGGTAACCGCCCGGCAACCACAATCTTTATTAAATATAGCAACATATAAAGGAGAACAAATGGAACAAACATTTGAAAGCATGCAGTTAAACAGGACGCTTATTGAAGCACTAAAGCTGGCTGAAATAACCGTACCTACAGAGATACAGCAGAAGGTTATACCTCAGGCAAAACAGAACATAGACCTGATTTTTCAGTCAGAAACCGGAACGGGAAAAACATTGGCATACCTGCTGCCTCTTTTCGAGAAAATCGATACTGAGAAGAAGGAAATGCAGGCAATTGTTCTTGTGCCCACTCACGAGCTGGCAATACAAGTAATCAGGGTAATAGAACTGTTATCTCTTAATTCTGATATCAAGGCAACCTCCACACCTATAATTGGAGATGTAAATATAACAAGACAGGTGGACAAGCTCAGAACAAAGCCCCATATCATAGTTGGTACAGCCGGAAGAATACTTGAGCTTATACAGAAAAAGAAAATATCGGCACACACTATGAAGACAATTATTATTGATGAGGCTGACAGATTGCTGGATGATAACAATATTGAAGCAATCAAAGCTGTAATAAAGACTACCCTTAAAGAGAGACAGATAGTGATGTGCTCTGCCTCCATGTCAGCAAGGACAATTGAGAGGGCAAAACTTCTGATGAAGGAGCCTCAGATAATAAAAAGCAAGACAGCCATAGAAGTGCCTGAAACAATTGACCACTTATACTTTGTGGCAGAGCAGAGAGATAAAATAGATGTTCTTCGCAAACTGGTAAGAATTATTAATCCGCCAAAGGCAATAGCATTCTTCGGAAATGCTGATGACATTGCAGAAGCAACAGAGAAGTTGCAGTTCCACAAGCTAAGAGCAGATGGATTGCATGGCTCTAACATAAAGAGCGACAGAAAAAAGACAATGGATGACTTCAAATCCGGAAAGCTTCAACTGCTCATAGCTTCGGATGTTGCTGCAAGAGGTCTGGATATTGAAGGAGTAACCCATATTTTCAATGTTCATATTCCTGAAAGGGCTATGGATTACCTTCACAGAGCAGGCAGAACTGGCAGAAACGGCAATGAAGGTATGGCAATTTCTATTGTAACTGAGAGAGAGATACAGACTATTAAGCAATTTGAAAAGGAACTAAGAATAACAGTGGTTCCAAAATCCATGTACAATGGACTGATTGTTGAATATAAGAAAGAAAAGAAACAAAAGCTGGATACTACCAGTGAATACGGACAAAGGTACAGCAAGAAAGAAGAAGGTCAGGGCACTGACGATAAAACTTCAAATAACAAGGATATTAAGAAAACCGACTATAAAAAAGCTGATAGAGAAGGCTATAAGGATAACAGAGGTGCTAGAGGTGAAAGACCTCCATACAAGCGCGGACGGGATGAACAGGGCGAAAAGAAATTTGAAAGGTCAGATAAATCTGAAAAGAAATTTGACAAGTATGATAAGAATGTAAAGAGATTTGATAAATCCGACAAGCCCGAAAGAAAGTACAAACCGCATGATAAGGATAAATCAGATTTCAAGAATAATAAAGACGACAGAAGTGAAAAGCAGTTTGACAGGGATGGAAAGAAGCCTTTTGGAGGAACCAAATTCAAAGTTGGCGGTAAGGGAGAAAAGCCGGCTTCAAAATTCAGTCGAGATGGCAAGCCCGATGGAAGGTTTAAGAGAGACGGAGATAAGCCG
>JAEWOH010000009.1 GCA_023460955.1 Bacillota bacterium
TGAGCTATGGGCACATATTAAGTTTTGATTGGAGCGGGTGATGGGAATCGGACCCACGCAATCAGCTTGGAAGGCTGATGTTCTACCATTGAACTACACCCGCATACACCCTGCTGTATCAGCTTTGCAAGTGGTTTCGCCAGCCGACTTTTATTATTATACAGGGCACTTTTTAGTTTGTCAACACATAAAATTATATTTTTTTGCAAATATTTATGCCATTAAATCCCATACAAAATTACATATATATGATATCAGCACTAACCTCTCCGCCATCAATATTAAGTATTGCATAGGATTCCGATTTGCTGCTTCTGGATTCACTGATACTTCCCGGATTTAAAACCAGTTTGTTCTGAACATAATCCACTAATGCAACATGCGTGTGACCGTATAGTACTACTGTCGCATTTTCTTCCTGTGCTCTGGAAAGTATTCTGTTATAATCCCATTTTACGCTATATCTGTGACCGTGGGCCATAAATATAACTACTCCATCAATTTCAAGAGTTCTTTCGGCACTAATTGTGTCTACTCCTATATCGGAATTGCCGTAAACACATTCAAACCTTATATTCGGATACAGCTGACTTAATTCGGATGCATCCCTCCAATAATCTCCGAGATGTAAAACAATTTCAACCTCAGGATGCATGTCCAAAGCCTCCCTAGCGTTAAATATGTATCCATGAGTATCACTCATTACCAGCACTTTCATTATGTCTTTCCCCCATAGAGTCAAAATAACAACATATAAACTTCAATTTATGTTAAAACAAATCCACTAATAATCAACAATTATACAAAATAATCTGCCTACAGGTAATTATTCAACGCTGACGACATTTTTTCCAATGCCTTAGCACGGTGACTTATTTTATTTTTTATTTCCATGCTTATTTCTGCCATAGTTTTATCATATTCGCTTAAATAAAAAAGCGGATCATAACCAAAGCCACTATCGCCCTTGCACTTAAAATCAACGTAGCCCTCGCAGGTATCCCTAACTACAAAAGACCTTCCATCCGGAAATGCCACGGCAATCGCACATACATATCTAGCAGTCCTTTTTTCGAATGGTACGTTAACGAGCATATTAAGAAGCTTTTCATTTCTGTCAGCATCTGACGCTTCCGGTCCTCCAAACCTTGCAGAATATATTCCCGGCGCTCCATTAAGATAATCCACCTCTATACCCGAATCGTCAGCAATTACAATGGTCTTGCAAATTTCACAAATTTCAACTGCCTTTTTTAATGAGTTTTCTTCAAAGGTCTTTCCATCTTCAACTACATCGACGGTTATCCCAATATCACCCATTGATAATACTTCAAACGGCATGTTTTGCAGCACTTTCTTAATTTCTGTTATCTTACCTTTATTTTTTGTTGCTACGACCAATTTCTCCATACTTACTCCCCTAATACATTTCTTCCGTTCTTATTTCACTAATCTCTTTTACTTCAATGCTTCCTTCTGAATATCAATAAGCTGCTCCACACCTTTTTGTGCAAGAATTAAAAGAAGATCCAGCTGACTTCTGCTAAAACAAGTTTTTTCACCAGTTGCCTGTATTTCAATAAACTCGCCTTTATCTGACATGATAACGTTCATGTCAACTTCAGCAGAACTGTCCTCGGTATAGCATAAATCGAGAAGCTCCTGCCCATTGACAACTCCTACGCTTGTAGCAGCAACAAAGCCTGTCACAGGCATCTTTGTAATCATCCCATTAGCCATCAGCTTGTGGCATGCATCAACCAAAGCAACATAGCCACCGGTTATCGAGGCAGTTCTGGTACCTCCGTCAGCTTGAATAACATCACAGTCAATAGTAATTGTTCTTTCACCAAGTAGTTTCAAATCTACTATTGTTCTTAGAGAACGTCCAATGAGCCTTTGAATCTCCTGTGCTCTCCCATTAAGCTTAAGTTTTGAAATATCCCTGGGGTTTCTTACTCCTGTAGCCCTTGGAAGCATAGCGTACTCAGCGGTTACCCAACCTTCTCCTGACTCTTTTTTAAAAGGTGGTATTCGTTCCTCTACAGTTGCCGTACAAATTACTTTAGTATCACCAACTTCAATAAGTACCGAACCTTCCGCATGTTTAATATAATTTCTTGTCAGCTTTACAGGTCTGAGCTGTGAATGTGTTCTACCGTCCTGCCTCAACATAATTCCTCCATATACAATACGTTTGATGTCATATATTTTGTCATAATTTTTCAAGAAAAGTCACAAACATAAATTTTGATTTTAATAATAACTTAAATTGTTGTAAAAATCATCAGCCTAATTAAATAAATAACATGATAAAAAGTTATCTGTTTTGTATATTGTAACTAGTGCAGAATCTATTTATCCATTACATTATTAACAGAGGCAGGGAGAGTTTTTTCAAAAGCAATTTCTGAGCCTTCCGGAAGTGTCGTTTCTTTTCCGTCAACAAGTATTTTAGCCTTTGCAATTCCCTTTAGCTGACGAAGGGTATAGTATATTTGATTTATCAGGCCATTCTCTTTTTCATTACCGCCATAGTTGGTTAACTGAGTTGAAAAATCCAGCACAGCCAAGTCATTCTGCATATTGCAGGAAAGTAATGTTGTTCCTTCCGGAAGAGATGTGTATATTTTTTTTGTTTCCGGATTTTTGGCCAACTCAGCAAAAATAATTCCGGGTAATTTGCTTTCATCAGTCTCCTGAATAAGCTTTGATACAGGTACCATGTAATTGTATTGGTCATTACTGGTTGTCATATAGTAAAGGTCGCATTTAATATAGCCTGCCTTTAATTCAGTATCGCTGGAGTTAATGAAGGTATTTTCCCTGTTCCTTACACCAGATATGTCTGTTCCGTTACTAAGTGTATTTACTGTTCTTCCGTCAACTCTTATACTTACGTCAGATATTGTTTTAAAGCCCGTAAGTGTGTATACTACTGATGTAACAGCCAACTGCTCATCTTCTTTTGTTCCAAGGTTCATGAACTCCTTAGAAAAATCTATTACCGCACTTCCGTTTTTGATTGTCATACCCTTAATTTTTGTCCCCTGAGGCAATACGGGATATAGGCCATAGTAATCCAGCTGTTCTCTTGTAACCGGTTCATTTACGAGCCCGTTGATTGCAGCCTTTGCAAGTCCTTCCTGCTTTGTAACATTTCTTGTGACAGGTATTAGAAGCCCATCCGTATCACGGTAATAAAGAGTCATCAAAAGACTGTTTTTATCATTTGAATTTGCTGAGACTCCCTCACCAGTTCCATTATCGATGAGTATATTGTTACTGAATAAATCCTCGCTATTTTCCATAACTGCTGAACTTGAGACATTACCTCCGGCCGAACTGCTATCACCGCTTGTGCTGCTCGCCGATACAGCAGTATTGGCGGAATTGTCCTGCGAGCCATTCGAGTTTATTGCTACTGGAATTATCGGTTCATCATCGGCAGCATCCTTCTGTCCTATAAATGTACAACCTGATAAAACAATCATAACCATTAAAATTAAACATACAATTTTTTTCATAAAAAATAGTCCTCCTTATTTTAGAAAAAATTTCCATAAAATAATTATAGACTACTTTATAACTTTTTATTATTTCCCATGGGCTTTACTGCTAAGCTGATTACAGGGAAATTGTCCAGACTATTGGCTGCGGCTTATCCAAGCATCAAGTTTGTTCCGCAGTTTCACCGTCAGTGCTTCCTTCTGTTGTTTCTGTATCGGGAACGGGTTCAATATTGCTTTCATTTTCCAATTTATCGTCGGTTTTTTTTTCAGCTTTGATTATGTCCAGTGCTTTTACTATAGCATCATTTAGTGCCTGAGCGGCTTTTTGTTGATAATCTTCACTGATTAAATTCTTTACCTCGGCACTATTGGTTACAAACCCGATCTCTGCCAGAACCGCCGGCATCTTCGTATATTTGAGAACTACCAGTCCAGGTCTTTCAACTGTTTTTCTATTAACAGATTTAAGATTATTAATTAATAAGTCCTGCACAATTTTTGCAAATTTCTCGCCCGTAAAGGCAGGATCCCCATCTCTTTCCGGAAAATACAGAGTTTCAGTACCACTGGTTTTTGAACTGTCTATGGCATTATTATGAATACTGACAAACAATGTGGCATTCAAGGCATTTGCTATATATGGTCTGTCATAAAGTCCTACAAAGGTATCATCCTGGCGAAGCATAAAGGTTTTTATATTATTCTGTTTTAATAATGCCTCTAGTTTAAGTGCTATAGCCAGATTTATATCCTTTTCCAGTACTTTGCCATTACTCGCACCGGGATCTTCTCCGCCGTGGCCAGCATCAATAACTACAAGCATTTCATCATCTTTTGCAGGTGTCAGCAAATCTATTTCACTTTGCATTCTTTTATCATTATAAGACACAAAATATGTAAATTCCTGTTTTGCATTTATAATAATCTTTGTGTCCTTTGTTTCCTTGTCCCTGAATATTTCAACGGTACTTATTCTGGGATCGTTTATATTGTACACTTCATCCTTAAGACTTACTGCCGATGCTGCATCTATTGTAATTGTATACCTAAAATTTTCCGTATCATAATCATGTTTGTATCTTTCTGCTATGTAGCTGTTGTTATTTTCAGATTTTATATCGGCAAGCTTTATGCCTTTAAAAGAAAGATATACCCTGTCAAAGCTATTCTCGTATGAGAGATTGGTGTTAATCGGTTTTTCTATTGTAACTTTACAGCCACCGCTTATATCTGCTACTGTAAAATTAGACATCTCGTTAAGATTAATAGTAATGCTAACTGAAGTATCTGAGGAAGGCACAACACTGATTCCGGCTATCTGGCTGGATATTGTATTAATCTCTTGTTGTACAGCCTTTATATTTTTAAACTCAACAACTATCCTGTTAGGATCGGTAAGTCGATAATATTGGTATCCCTTATGGTCATCCATCTTTAATGTGACAATGGTTTTTTCTCCGACATTGGAGCTGCTTATTTCCTTTACCGAGCCAATAAAATTTGTGGTAATATTTATGCTTTTTGTCTTTGCATCCACAGTCACATTGAGGCCTTTTATATTTTTTAGAAAATCTGTGGGGATAATGAGTCTATCATTAATTTTTTTAGCTGCAGAAGACATTTTCAAAGCTTTACCGGATATCTTAACATTGGAGCTATTATTCTGGAACTGGTATTTTATGCCTCTATATGTAACATCCATAATCTGAGTCTTTGAATTCCAGATTACAGTTCCTCCTAAGGATTCAAAAACAGCTCTAACCGGCAGCATTGTAGCTTTGTTGAACACAATGCCTGGAAAATCTGTTTTAACTTCCTTGTTATCAATTGTAATTTTATAGGATATCCCGGTATACTTTACAGCCTTATTGTCATATTTCAGCGTTAATGTTGATGCCGCAAAAACCGCGCCGGAAGATATTATTACTATCAAAAGAATAATAATCCCAGTAAATAGCTTCATTAATCCTGCTTTTTTCATCATTTGTCTACCCCGTCGAAAATTTTAGTCATTATTTGTGGTAAAAACAATATTGTTCCTATTTATTATACTATTAGTTTGCAGCTACAGGATAAATATAGCAGTATATTTAAATAAAATGTAATTGAATTGTAAAAAAGCGGATGAAATCAACCATTTATTGACAAGATGCAGCCGCAGTATTTTTGTCTGTAAAGACCCATTTCTTTAGCAAGCTGCTGACCCTGTCTGAAGCCGGGTCGGAAATCTCTGTATATAAATTTGACACCATATTTCTGTGCGTAGAGTTCACTTAGCTCTTTTATTAGATCGTGCTTTTGATATGGACTGACCAGAAGGGTTGTCGTAAAAGCTTCATATCCGTTTTGGGCTGCGCAGCGCGCCGCCGCTTCCATTCTCAGACTGTAACAACGATTACATCTGGGAGCGCCTTTATCCTCCATAGCTTCCCACTCTTCCTGCCTGAAGTCATCATCGTATACGACAGGAAGCTTTGCTAAGCTGCTCAGTTTTTCAACATTCTCTTTTCTTCTGGTATGCTCCTCAATTGGATGAATATTGGGATTATAAAAAAAACCCTGTATATCAAAGCCTTCTTTTAATAACTCTTGTAATGGATACGTGGAACAGGGTCCGCAGCACATGTGCAATAATAGCTTCATATTATTATCTTGATTTCCCTTCTTATATTACTCCCATTATTTCTTCTTATATTACTCCCATTATTTCTTCTTACATTACTCCTCAAACTCCAGTCCAAAATGACTGTAGGCATTCTTTGTAGCCATTCTTCCTCTCGGAGTTTTATTTATAAAGCCCAACTGAATCAGAAAGGGCTCATATACATCTTCAATTGTTCCCGGATCTTCTCCGATTGAAGCTGCAAGAGTATCTAGACCTACCGGACCTCCGCTGAATTTATTGATAATACTCAAAAGCATTGTTCTATCAACTCCATCCAGACCTATTTCATCTACCTCAAGCGCATCAAGTGCATGCTTTGCTACCTTTAGATCTATTACTCCTCCACCTATTACCTGAGCAAAATCTCTGACCCTCTTTAATAATCTGTTTGCAATTCTAGGCGTACCACGGGACCTTCTGGCAATTTCAAAGGCTCCGTCTTCCTGAAGCTCAATATCCAGGATTCCTGCAGAACGCTTGACTATTTGTTTCAATTCATCAGCAGTGTACATTTCAAGCTTGTTAATTACACCAAACCTGTCCCGCAAGGGTGCAGTAAGAAGACCAGCTCTGGTTGTTGCACCGATAAGAGTGAACTTCGGGAGATCAAGCCTTATAGATCTTGCACTGGGGCCTTTTCCTATTATTATGTCGAGGGCATAATCCTCCATGGCAGGGTACAATATCTCCTCAACGCTTCTGTTAAGCCGATGTATTTCATCTATAAAAAGTACATCATGAGGGCCCAGATTTGTTAAAATGGCAGCTAAATCACCGGCTTTTTCAATTGCAGGACCTGATGTAATCCTGAGATTCACACCCATTTCTGCTGAAATTATACTTGCAAGTGTAGTTTTGCCCAAACCAGGAGGTCCGTAAAGCAGAACGTGGTCCAATGCCTCTTTCCTTCTTTTTGCAGCTTCAATAAAAACTGTAAGGTTATTTTTTGCCTTTGATTGGCCTATATATTCTTCAAGTTTTTTAGGGCGTAGACTCACCTCATCAAAATCGTCAACCCGTGATTCCCTGTCAATTAATCTTTCCTCTGACATAAAAACTCCCATCTACGCGATTATGCGTAAATTTATAATTATTTTAATGAAACTATTTGGATAAAGACTTTAACGCCTTCATAATCAGTTCTTCAACTTCCATACCTTCAGTATAAGACTTGCTTACGGCACCCGAAGCCTCATAGGAGCTGTACCCCAGAACCATAAGAGCGCTGACTGCTTCTGAAACTGAATTCAAGGTGCCATTTTCCAAAATCGGAGCTGTATCAGGAGAGTTGCTTCCGGTCAGCTGCTCCTTGGATATCTTGTCCTTCAGCTCCAGAATAATTCGCTGAGCCATCTTTGGCCCTATACCTGGTGCTTTGGAAAGTGATTTTGTATCCTGCGATACTACCGCCAATGCAAACCTTGATGGCGAAAGCGTTGAAATCATAGATATTGCCGCCTTGGGTCCAACCCCTGAGACTGTTATCAACATATCAAACATTCCCAGTTCCTCCAATGTTATAAAGCCGTACAGGGCGGCAATATCTTCCCTTACATAATAGTGGGTGTAAACTTTGATCTGTGAAGACAGCTGACCTGCACCGTTAATGGTTGAGAGTGCAGTGAAAATCCTGTAGCCGATGCCGCCCGCTTCCACAATAATGCTGTCATTGCTTTTGCCTTCCAGCGTTCCCTTTATGTATGCAAACATTTTTTCCCTCCAAATTTTAGTAGCCAGTAGCCAGTAGCCAGTAG
>JAEWOH010000010.1 GCA_023460955.1 Bacillota bacterium
TGTGTTAATTGTTTTCGCATAACTCAATTATACACTAAGAGCAGCTTCTTTGGAGGCTGCTTTTACTTTTTGGGGACAAAAAGAAGGCTGCCTCTCAATAGAATGTTTATTTCTATTTTGAGACAGCCCCCTCTTATAATTTGTAAAACTGGCTAGTTCCCGTTTTCTACATCACCAATACTAAGCTGTCGGGTATGGGTAGTGTGACTCCATTCTTTGTTGTCCTTTTCAATAAAGCCCTGTAAGGCAATAGGAGCCCATGTCAAACAATAGAAGGGATAAATTACAAACCCAAGCAGAACCTTCAGACTAAACTTCTTTTCAGCCAGAATTATTAACGGACCATACAGCATTTCAAACAAGCCCATAACATACCATACCTGAACAGGAAAAACATACTGCACACTGAACAAAGGAAACTGGGGGTAAACTGTTTGAATCCACATCAAAAGAGTCATAAGCCCCACAAAAATAAAGCGTATAGGCTGAAAAAGGTAAAGTGCACAGTCCAGCGCTGTCAGATCTCCCTGGGTAAAGGCCTGTTTAAATAAAGGCCTCAGATATTTTGAGGCACAGTCGGCATGCCCCTGCATCCAGCGCTTTCTCTGCTTCCAGGATTGCTTCAGCGTAAGAGGCTTTTCATCATAAACAACGGCTTTATGTGCCCAACTGATTTTTATTCCGTTAAGTGCCAGTTTCATTGTGTATTCCAGGTCCTCAGTTAAGCAGGTGGCACCCCACTTTAAGTCATTGAGTACCGAGGTATCAACACAAAAGCCTGTTCCGCACAAACCGCAACTTAGCCTGAGATAATATCTTGGTAGTTGAAAAATTCGGTTTGAAAGCCAGAAGGCGATGGAATAAGAACATGTAATCCAGCTGTCGAAGGGATTTTTACTGTCAATATAACCCTGAACCACCTTGTGACCACTGCACAGCTGATTATTCATTTCGGTCAGAAAGTTCGGAGATACCAGGTTATCTGCATCAAATACCGCAACAGCATCATAGTTTTCATCCATTTTAAATATTCTGTCAAACATCCATTCCAATGCGAAACCTTTACCGCGTTTTGCATCATTCTCACGGATATGTACCTTTGCACCATGGTATTCTGCAATTTTTGCGGTATTATCGGAACAATTGTCAGCGATTACAAATACATCATACAGCTTCCGGGGATAATTTTGTTTAAATAGGCTATCAATAATATGGCTTATTACCAGTTCCTCATTATGAGCAGCGACAACAACCGCAAATTTCTTTTGAGGAGCAAAAGGTTTTAACTTATCTTTTTTCTTAACCCAACCGAAAATAGATATTCCAAAAAAATAACAACCTGCAATAAAGATTAATACCTGAATCAGTTCACTGAAATAAAAAATTGTATAATATATAATATTTCTCATTAAATCATTCCTTTCCAAAGTAGTTTGTACAAAATGATCGATAAATATTTATGATGAACTGATTTGACAGAATCTTAATATGCTATAATTAAGTTATTCATACACACATTACCGGTTCGGAGGTTTTATGCAAAAATCCTATTATAACAATGCAATAACTGGTAACTCATCCATGCTGGCAACTTTCAGCGAAAGAGCTGAATTGCTCAGACTGTTCTGGCCAAACATTGATTACATGCAGCAATTCGATAAATTTCTGATAGGAATATATATAAAAAACAGCAGTGGAAGTACGGTGTGGCTTAATGATCATCGTTGTGAACATCAACAGGACTATGTTTCCGATACTAATATTGTTAAAAATATTATCACTAACCATTTTGATGGTTACAGGGTTATAGTGTACGATTTTGTTCATCCCGATATTGATGTGCTTGTAAGAAAATGCGAAGTAGAAAATCTGTCCAGTGAATCAAGAGAACTGGGCTTTGTACTATTTTCGGCAGCTGTAGTTTCTGATTCAGATGTTTCAAGTACGATGTTCGATTTTAATAATGAAGCACTCCTTCATTACAAATATGATAATTATATTTCTATTTCCACTGATCTGCCTGTATGCGGTTTTCAGATAGGGAACAATTCGTATGATTCAGCCATCAGCACTTACCTTTTTGGTAAGGATGATATTGGGATGATGAAGGATGCGGCTGTTTCATGGGATTTGGGGAGCTTTTCAAAAAATGAATCTAAAGACCTTAGCTTATTCATATGTGCAGCTGACAACCTCAAGGAATGTAAAAGGCTGACAAAAGAGTGCAGGAATTATGGAGCTGCCAAGCTCTTCAATACGACTCAAAGATATTGGAGGGAATATATCAATAATTCCAGACAGATAAAAACGGGTAACAGCTTGCTGGATAATCTTTATAAAAGATCCCTCCTTGTGTTTAAACTTATGTATGATAAAAATACCGGGGGAGTGATGGCGGCTCCGGAGGTGGATGAATATTTTACAAAATGCGGTCGATATGCTTACTGTTGGGGTAGAGATGCAGCTTTTATAACCGAAGCCCTTGATAAAGCAGGTCTTACAGAATGCGTAAACCACTTTTATAGCTGGGCTGTAAAGGTTCAGGAAGAGGATGGCAGCTGGCAGCAGAGGTATCATATGAACGGAAATCTGGCACCTTGCTGGGGTTTACAGATTGATGAGACCGGCACCATTCTGTGGGGAATGTTAAAACACTATAGGAATACAAATGATATTGAATTTTTACAGTCCGTATGGGAGAGTGTCAGAGCTGGAGCAGACTTTTTAAACGGTTTTTTTGACCAGGTTACCGGCTTGCCGAAGCCGAGTTTTGATCTGTGGGAGGAAAGGCTGGGAGAACACGCATATTCTTCTGCTGCGGTATATGGTGGCTTAAAGTCTGCAGCAGAAGTTGCAGAAATCCTTGGAAAACAGGACGGTAAAAGCCTTGAGTGGAGTGCGTCGGCAGATAGACTGAAACAGTCCATATTAAATTGTTTCTGGAAAAAAGACTACAATCGATTTATAAGAAGTGTAAGGGTAAAATTAAACGGTTGGGGTCAGGAACCTTCACAAAATACTGTCCTTATGGAGGTTAACCCAAAAGGCTATGTGAGAGATTTTTCACTTGAGGATTGGATTGTAGATGTAAGTCTTGTTGGTCTTAGTGTTCCATTTGAGGTATTGCCGGCGGATGACGATAAAATGAGAAGCACTGTTGCGTTAATTGAACAAACGCTAACATCTCAGGGCATAGGCGGAATCAAACGTTATGAGAACGATAGCTATATAGGAGGGAATCCTTGGATTCTTACTACGCTTTGGGTAGCCTTATATTATGCAAAAACAGGTAATTATAATAAAGCAAAGGAATATCTGTTCTGGTCAGCAAATTGCAAAACAGAATTAGGGTTCCTTCCTGAGCAGGTGAACAAGGATTCCGGAAAGCCCGATTGGGTAATACCGCTTACCTGGTCCCACGCCATGTACGTTCAGGTGCTTTCAGAGCTTGTCGATGCTGGAGTGCTTTGAGTTTAATATAGTAGAAATACTTATTCCGTGGTTAACAATAAGATTAAGGTAAAAGAACATCTTTTTCAGCTTTGAAACCATATATTCTTATAAAATCCTTTCCATAATGCCTTCACGTTTCTATATTTATATAATATGAGAATTCCACGGTAATGTGTGAATTTGGAACAACAGGAGTTGATTAACATTAAGGTTAAAACAGTTTACAAATGCAGTAACTGCGGTTACGAAGCCTCAAAGTGGGTAGGGCGCTGCCCGGAATGTGACAATTGGAACACCCTTGAAGAAATGACGGTTGAGGCAAAGAAAAACGGGAAAGTCTCAGCGCCCCGTTCAGTAAAGAACATTGCACGGTTATCTGATATTAAAGCCGGTAACAGTGACCGTATAGTTACAGGGATAAATGAGTTCAATCGTGTTATGGGCGGAGGAATAGTTAGGGACTCACTTACTATAATCACTGCAAAGCCCGGGGCGGGAAAATCCACCCTGCTGTTACAGGTGGCTGCTGATGTTGCCGGTCGTGGTCTGAAGGTCTTATACGTTTCAGGCGAAGAAAGTGAAAGCCAGATCAAAAACAGAGCTGACAGGCTTTTTGACAGGATAGAAACAGGTCTATGGGTGTATTCTGATAACAGCATGGATAATGTACTTGAGGTTGTAGGACAAATAGATCCTGACCTGATGATTGTGGATAGTATTCAAACCTTTGTGCTTGAGGGTTTTCCCGGTTCGAGAGCCGGTTCGCCCACACAGACTATGGAGTGTGCAAATGAGCTGCTGAAGCTTGCAAAGGATCCTTCAAGGCCAAGAGCGGTATTTCTTGTAGGACAAATGAATAAGAATGAGGAAATAGCAGGACTTCGTTCTCTTGAGCATCTTGTAGACGCCGTTTTAATCCTTGACGGGGACAACGAGGAAGAATTAAGGGGCTTGTCTGTTTCAAAGAACAGATTCGGAAGCACCTGGGAGAGAGGTTATTTCTCAATGACAGAGAAGGGCTTGGTTTCAATAGACAACCCCTCTGAGTTCTTTATGACTATAAGGGATAGAAACGAACTTGTTTCTGGGAGTGCACTAACTGTGGTTAAGGATGGCTCCAGGCCTATAATTGTAGAGATAGAAAGCTTGGTATCAAAGACTTTTACGCCCTTTCCGTCACGAATTGGTGAGTGTATCAGAAGAGAACAGCTAAGTACACTGATTTCAATACTTGAACAAAGGGGAAAGATTTCTCTGTATGACAAGGATGTGGTTATTAAAACTACAGGAGGGCTTAAATTCAAGGAACCCGCTGTAAATCTTGCCATTATTATGAGTATAGTTTCTTCGGTATATGATAAGGAAGTACCAAATAATACAGCCTTTATATCGGATGTAGGGCTTACCGGAGAATTAAAAAAGGTACCCTCTCTGGAACTTAGAATAAGGGAATTGGACAGAAGAGGCTTTACCAAGGTTTACATAGCTAAAAACGCAATAATCCGTACCCAGGATATTAAGAATATAGAAATTATAGAATGTAAATCTCTTCAGGATGTAATAAAAAATGTTTTTCAGAAATGAGTATTGACTCTCCTGTTAGGTCCGGGTGTATTATACTTTCGAGGACCTCAAATATGTGCATATTTTAAAGGAAAGCTTGAAAATAAATATTGAATAATTTCAAGCAGACCGGCCGCAAGCGGTAATTTAATGCTGAAAAACAGCAGAAGGAGATTGTAATGTTTAAAATAGGAGACTTTGCAAGGCTAAACAGAGTTTCTATAAAAACATTAAGACACTATGACAGTATTGGTCTGTTACAGCCGGAAAAAATTGATACCTTTACAGGGTATAGATACTATTCAGCAAGCCAGATGCCAAGATTAAACAAAATACTTGCATTAAAGGAAGTATGTTTTTCTCTGGGAGAAATAGCTCTGATACTAGAAAGAAATATGTCATCAGAACAGATACAAACACTTTTGGAGATAAAGCATATGGAAATAGCTGATAAAATTCGGTCTGATCAGGAAAGGCTGTCCCGTGTTGAGAATTTGCTGAAAATATGTAAACAGGAGGCATTCTATATGAATTATGATATTGTTTTAAAGGAAATTGAACCTATACTGGTGGCAGCAGTACGAGATTTTATACCGGAATATAGCGAACAGGGGCATCTGTGGGAAGAACTGGCCGGTTATCTGGAGAAACACGGAGTAAAAATACTTCCCGGATGTATGGTTATTTACCATGATACCGAATGCAAAGATGGCAGGATTGATGTGGAAATTATTGATCCTGTCAGTGGAAACTTCCCTGAGAGTAATCGAATTAAGTGCAAAATGCTTGACGGTGCTAAAGAGATGGCGACCCTCGTTCACAAAGGGCCATTTCAAACCTTGCATAACGCTTACGCTGCAATATCCAAATGGATAGAGGATAATGATTATGAAATTATCCAGGCACCGAGAGAAATATATCTCAAAGGCGAATGGATAACAAAAGACCCAAATGAATTTGTAACCGAGCTTCAGTTTCCTGTAATGAAAAAACAACAATAATAAAAAGCCTCGTGTGTCGATAACAAAATGGCATGCGAGGCTTAATAAATTTTAGTTAACCGTGGAGGTCAAGATGAAGAATATCAGCACTGAATATGAGGTAATGATAACAGACAATAAAAATAAAGCATTTTTAGAGCTAATCCTGCTGTTGGACGCTGACCTGAACAGCCGCAACGGCGTTTTGCAGGAGCAGTATAATAAGCATAACAAGATAGACAACATCAGAGATGTTGTTTTAATATATTGGGGTGATTTGGCAGTTGCCTGCGGTGCCTTTAAGGAATACGATGCCTCCACAGTTGAACTTAAACGGATATTTGTCAGGAAGGAGCATAGAGGAAAGGGTTTGGCAAAATCAGTCGTAAAGGAACTGGAGAGTCTCGCTTTAAGCAAGGATTATAAAACCTGCATACTTGAAACAGGCCATAAGCACGTGGAGGCCCTGAATTTATATAAAAAGTGTGGATATGAAGTAATAAACAATTTCGGACCCTATGAAGGCATGGAAGACAGTATTTGTTTAAAGAAAGATATTAAGGAAGATTTTAAGAAAATCTGAGAAATAAATAAAAGGCTGGCACCGGCCAGCCTTATTAAATTCAAAAATTATCTGAGGTTATATTTTCCAAGCATACGTATTCTGTCATTTTCTTTAAGAATAATATCATAAAGGTTCAAATCCAAGGAGTTACAAAGTGATGCCAGATAGAAAACATTCCTGCCCATGTCTCTTTCGATGGCATCTCTGCAATTCTCGCAGAGCGTGCCTTCTACATGAGCATCAGCAGAATTCTTCATTTCATCAAAGCTTGCATCTTCAGGAATTTCCTGCTTATGTGCAGATATAGTCAGACAGCCGCATTGAGTAACTGACTTAATTATAGCTCTGTTAACTCTGGAATTTGAATCCTGATATTTCGTTATTAAATCAAGAATACTTTTATTTCTAACTAATAATTCCTGTGCAGTGTATTGAAAATCGTCAATAAGTATATCTTTCATGTAGTTCACCTCAATATTTGGATGTCTATTTTTATTATACTTTTAAAATTTATATACTGTCAAACAAAATCAAATATTTTACAAATTTATTGGAAAAATCAAATTTATTACCAGTGACTTTTGACAAGGCCCACAGTTTGTAGTATACTTGTCCTATAAGAGCTTAATACTGTAATGTAATGACACAATCAAACGCACTCGATATATTATGGTGCGTTTTTAGTATTTTACCACCCAATTGTTGCCGCATATGTCGTAGTAAGTGATATTCGGTGATTAACCTTTATATTTTTGCTGGATATACAAAAGACAAAAAATTATTTGCATTGGTTACTTGGAGGTTACTATGTATAACGTAGGAGACAAAATTGTATATCCTATGCATGGTGCAGGAGTTATTGAGTCTATTGAGGAACGGGAAATACTTGGGAAAAGGTGTAGCTATTACGTAATGAAGATTCCTATTGGTGACCTTAAGGTGATGATACCTACCAATAATGTGGATGACATTGGTATTCGCGACGTTATTAGCATTTCCGAGGCGGACAAGGTATTCAACTCTCTTGGGCACAGTCAACATGAATTATCTGCCAACTGGAATAAACGCTACAGAGAAAATATGGTTAAAATCAAAAGCGGAGACATTTTTGAGGTTGCGGAAGTAGTCAGATCTCTTATGCAGAGAGACAGGGAGAGAGGGCTTTCTACAGGAGAGAGGAAGATGTTGACTAGTGCAAAACAGATACTTATAAGTGAATTAGTACTCGCAAAAGGATTAAATCAGCATGAAGTTGAAATCAAAATTCAGGAATATCTTTATGGCTGAGAGAAAATACCTTTTGAAGGAGATTTAATGTGCTAAACAGGATAATCAAAATTTCTTTTTCTATTCTTGGTGCTGTTACCGGTTTTACAATTTTAAGGACAGTTTTCATAAGCAATGATATTCAGGTAAGCGAAAATTGGAGAAACATTATTTTCGTTTTATTTGCATTGTCTTTTGGTGCCTTGTTTTATTTCATGGCATCAAAAATTATTGAATTTGTCGGTTTATTTATAGACAAGATTGAAAACGGGATTCAAAATATCACTCTGTCAGAAATGCTCCTTGGAGCTTTGGGTCTTATTGTCGGTTTGATAGTTGCAAATCTTATAAGCATACCTATTATTAAAATTCAGATAATTGGAGTACCTTTAGCAGTAATTATCAATATTTTGTTTGGTTTTACCGGAATTGGGATTTCTCTCAGAAAAAGAAACGAAAACTTTCTTGATATGTTCAGAGATACAAAAAGCGGCTCCTTGGTTCCTAAAATATTAGACACCAGTACCATAATAGACGGACGGATTCTTGATATATGTGCGGCAGGCTTTATTGACGGAGATATAGTCATACCCTCCTTCGTTCTGGAAGAACTGCGTCATATTGCAGATTCCAGTGACAGTCTACGAAGAGCAAGGGGAAGAAGAGGGCTGGATATTCTGAATCTTCTTCAAAAAGACAGTAACCGTGAAGTTCGTATTGAGGAATTTGATTATAGTAATATTGAGGCTGATGAGATGCTTATGAAGGCCTCAATAAAACTTAAAGGAAAACTGATTACAACCGATTATAATCTGAGCAAGGTTGCTACATTAAAGGGTATTAAAGTACTTAACATAAATGAACTAACCAACGCTGTTAAGCCAATAGCCCTTCCTGGTGAAGAAATGAATGTGCAAGTGGTTAAGGACGGTAAGGAAGCAGGTCAGGGAGTAGCCTTTCTGGAAGATGGAACCATGATTGTGGTGGAAGGCGGGAAAAAACATCTCGGAGAGACTATTCCGGTTATGGTAACCAGCGTTCTTCAGACCTCAGCAGGCAGAATGGTGTTTGCAAAACCTAATAAGTAGATTGTTTCGGAGGCTTATAAATTTTGGTTACAGATATTAGAAAGCAAAATGGGAAGGTGGCAGCAATAATTACCGCTGCAGGCAAAGGAACAAGAATGAAGTCCGATATAAATAAGCAATACATGGACCTCGGAGGCATTCCGGTTCTTGCAAGGACAATATTCCCCTTTCAGGATTCTCCCAGGGTTGACGAAATCATAGTGGTAATAAATGAAGAAGATATAAAGTATTGCAAGACAAATATTATTGAAAAATATGGTCTTTCAAAAGTTACGTCGCTGGTCAGCGGAGGAGCTGAAAGGCAAAACTCTGTATATAAAGGGCTTTGTGCCGTGGATAATCTTTTTGAAATTGTTATGATACACGATGGAGCAAGACCTTTCATAACTGTTGATAAAATAGAAGAGTGTATTGATAACGCCAGAATCTACGGGGCATGCGGACTGGGAGTTAAAGTAAAAGACACTATAAAAATATCCGACTCGGAGGGCTTTGTTTCAACCACGCCGGACAGAAATTGTCTTTGGAGTATTCAAACTCCTCAGTGCTTTAATTTAAAATTGATTATGAATGCCCACGACCAGGCAATTAAGAATGGGTATGTGGGAACTGATGATATGGTCCTGGTGGAAAAAATGGGAATCCCGGTGAAGATTTTAGAGGGAAGTTATAAAAATATTAAAATCACAACACCTGAAGATATTGCAATTGGAGAATCAATTCTTAGAAGTATGTAGCTCTCAAAAACTAGAATTGATCGGGCAACTTATATTTGCTGTCACTATTAATGTAACATCCCCTCGATAAAATTTTTTACTCAAAGAGCTGTGACGATGCAAAAAGCTTGTATCCCCAGACCCTGACCGAATTGGGTTAAGCCTTCTCCGGAGGTTGCTGTTATTCCCACACTGTTTTCAGGTATGCTAAGAAGATTAGATATTACTTTGCGCATTTCTGGTATCATCGGCGTAATCCGTGGGTAGGAGCATTCTATTGAAATCGATACATGTACTATTTTAACATCCACAAGATACTTTAAAGCCTCCTTTAGGTACTCAGAACTGTCCTTTATCCCCTTTTTCATACACATATCATCAGCAATTCTTCCTAGTATATTAACGCAGGTAACCCCGGATACAGCATTGGTTATGGCGTGTAAAACCACGTCGGCGTCGCTGTTCCCTGCTAGTGGGGTAATGCCTTCAAAGGTCACTCCACCTAATACAAATTTCTTATTTTTATTTTCAAAGTCAAATCTGTGACTGTCCTGACCAATACCTACCTTCATATTTGCTCTCCCTTTATGGATTATATATTTTGCTATGCCTGATTAATATGGATTTTTCAATCACATTATATTATACCCATTATGTGTCTTCAAGTGTATTGACATTACCAGTTACATATATTATATAATATTAGTTGGCGCTTTTCTTTGAAAATGGTTTATTAAATATTTATATTAATAACATATTTTATATATTAAAATTGAAATGGGCAGGCAAATCCCTTAAACAAAGTACTATTACATTTATTACCATTGGTAAATATGATTAAAAAGCCTGTTCCGGAAATGGAGTTCGAGATGTCCAAGGATAAGAAATTAGTTGAAGCCATAACTTCCATGAATGATGACTTCGCGCAGTGGTATACCGATGTTATTAAGAAAGCTGAACTTGTTGATTATGCCAGCGTGAGAGGATGCATGATAATAAAGCCCTACGGCTATGCTATCTGGGAAAATCTCCAAAAAGCATTGGATTCAAGGTTTAAGGCAACCGGTCATGAAAATGTCTATATGCCTATGTTTATTCCGGAGAGCTTACTGCTCAAGGAAAAGGAACATGTTGAGGGGTTTGCACCCGAGGTTGCATGGGTAACACATGGGGGAGATGAAAAACTCACAGAGAGATTGTGTGTCAGACCTACTTCTGAAACTTTGTTCTGTGAGCATTATTCAAACATAGTTCATTCATACAGGGATCTGCCAAAGTTATATAATCAATGGTGTTCGGTTGTTCGTTGGGAAAAAACTACAAGACCTTTCCTTAGAACGCTAGAATTTTTATGGCAGGAAGGCCATACTGCACATGCAACGGCAGAAGAAGCTCAGGAAGAAACTATTAAAATGCTTAATGTGTATGCTGATGTTTGTGAAAATGTTCTTGCAATTCCCGTAATTAAAGGAAGAAAAACCGATAAAGAAAAGTTTGCAGGTGCTAAAGCCACCTACACCATTGAGAGCCTTATGCATGATGGAAAGGCTTTACAATCCGGAACTTCACATAATTTCGGAGATGGCTTCGCAAGGGCATTTGAAATACAATATACTGACAAAAACAATCAGCTTCAATATGTTCATCAAACATCCTGGGGTGTAACAACACGTTTAATCGGGGCAATCATAATGGTGCACGGTGACGACAGCGGTTTGGTATTACCTCCTGCAGTAGCTCCGACACAGCTTGTTATAATTCCTGTATCTCAGCATAAGGAAGGCGTGCTTGAAAAAGCAAATGAGCTTTTGAATAATCTATCAGCTAAGTTCAGAGTAAAGATTGATGACAGTGATAAAATGCCTGGATGGAAATTTGCAGAATATGAAATGAAGGGTATTCCGCTGCGTCTTGAGGTTGGTCCTAAGGATATTGAGAAAAATCAGGTAGTTTTAGTAAGAAGGGATACCCGAGAAAAAGTATTCACTTCGATGGATAATCTTGAGGAGACTGTAGAAACACTGCTTGCAGACATTCAAAAGTCCCTGCTTGATAGAGCAAGAGAAATGAGAGATAAGAAGACCTATACTGCCACAACCCTTGATGAATTTGAGCAGATTATAAATAGTACTCCAGGTTTTGTAAAGGCAATGTGGTGTGGTGATCAGGCTTGCGAAGATCAGGTTAAGGAGAAGACCGGGGCTACGGCAAGGTGTATGCCTTTTGAACAGGAAGAGCTTTCAGATAAGTGTATGTGCTGCGGGAAACCGGCAAAGACCATGGTTTACTGGGGTAAGGCATATTAACAAGTTTAAAGTTAAAGGTCTGCGGAGAAACCGCAGACCTTTTTTAATAAAAATTTCTCATAATCATATTTTTTCTAGTTTTTTCCCATAAAGGTAAATAAATATAAAAAACCTGTCAATACTATAAATACAAGGATTAATTTCCTGTTACCATTTAACGTAACAACAGTAAGTATTTGTGTAGGAGGGGTTTTATGAAAAAAAACAAAATGTTTATAATAACTGCGGCCTTATTGGTAATGGCTTTTACATTTTTGCCGGTAAGAACAGGTCAGTATATGGTTGCAGCTTCGGAGGCATATCAGAAGGTTGAAGTCAGTTCGGGAAAAATAACTGCAAATGAAGTAAATCTGCGCTCAGGACCGGCTACTACTTTTGACATTCTCTGCAAGCTTAAAAAAGATCAAAAGGTTACAGTGTTGGGAAAACTGGGAGACTGGTACGCTGTGTATGTAAGCGGAACAGGAAATGTCGGAGCTGTTTCCTCACATTATATAAAACTTGATGAGCAGAAGACTAAATCGGCTACTAAACAGGCAGCATCCACGTCCCCGAAAGGCAGTGGTACTTCAACAGTACCTAAGACTGATAATGCTGCTTCCAAGTCATCTGTTTCATCCGGCAACGCAGTCACCAAAACAGCTGAGAGTAAAGCCACGGTCAAACCCGCAGCAGTACAGCAGCTAAAGGATATATCGGCAGATGAACAAAGTTTATTTGATCTTGTAAATAAGGCCAGAAAGGAAAAGGGTTTAAAAGCTCTCGAGTTTGATGCAAGTCTTGTTAAAATTGCAAGGCTAAAAGCAAAGGATATGAGAGATAACAATTATTTCAGCCACACCTCTAAGTATTATGGAACACCCTTTGATATGATGAAAAAGTATGGTGTTAAGTTCAGTACCGCAGGAGAAAATATTGCAGGCAATCAATCTGTTGAAAAAGTTGTAAAGGCATGGCTGAAAGAAAGTGGCAACAACATATACAATGACAAATTTAACTCCACAGGTATAGGTATTGTTGAAAGCCCTACCTATGGCAAGCTATTTGTTCAGTTGTTCATTAAAAAGTAGCATAGTTTTAAACCTTAAAGGAGCTGCAGTGATAACTGCAGCTCCTTTAAGGTTTAAGGTTCCATAAATTAAAATTTTCTACTTTTTGTTTTTTACTATATTATCAAGACTAAAGGGTGGATTAATGGAAATTGTCTTGCCTTTGAGATATGAGAGATGTCCTGAGGCCGATGTGAAATCAAAAGTCAGACTGCTTGCACAAAGTAACTGGTATTTTGCGTTGTAATGCTTATTTTCTATATTTCTGCCATATTTTCCGTCGCCAATAATCGGGTGACCGTAAAAGGCCAGGTGCGCACGGATCTGGTGCGTTCTTCCTGTTACAAGTTCAACCTCTAGAAGACTAAGATTTTCAAGGGTTTTCAGTACTTTATATCGTGTAACTATTTCAAGTGAATCCCTTGTTTTTTTATCTGACACAAAAACACGGCTTATCCTATCATTTTTCTCCAAAAAATCTACAAGCTCGTCCTGCCGTTTGTCCATTATACCCGAAACAATACAGGTATATAATTTAACAATTTCTCTATCCTTGATTTTATCCAGCATTATTTCAAGAGTAGCATTGTTTTTGGATAATATTACAAGGCCACTTGTGTTTCTATCAAGTCTATGGCATAAGGCCAATTCAGGACCATATATTTTCTGGAGCTTATCAATAAGAGTGGCTTCAGTCTGGTTTCTGTCCGGATGAACGGGTACTCCCTGAGCTTTGTTCACCACAAGTATATTATTATCTTCAAAAACTACCGAATAGCCTTCATCATCCTTTCCAAGCAGGAATTCATCAATGATATAGATTTCAATTTTGTCGCCTTCCGAGACAGAATAATCCTCTTTAACTCTGACACCATTAACCTTAACATCTTTCTTTCTCAGAGTTTTGAACAACATTCCCGAGGACAAATTAGGGAAAAAGTCTCGTATAACCTTATCAATTTTCTTACCAGAGTGTTTTTCTTTAGCTGTTACCGTTCTCATTTGTTCTCCGCTTTCTATTGTAAATAAAAGTATATTATTTATTACTAACGTCTATTATTTATAACTAACGTATATTATTTGTAACTAACGTCTATTAGTATATAGCCATCGTTAATTAATTAAGCTTTCAAGATATCTGTAGTACTTATCACAAAGTTCCTCAGCGTGACTTTCCGAAGTGCTTTCGGTGATTAGCCTGAAAATTGGTTTATCTGCATCAGGTACCACAAGAACCCAGCCCGTTTCAGTATATAGCTTTATTCCATCAAGGAGTTCCAGTTTTTTATCGCGATATTCATTAATAATTGTTCGCATAACTGTTCCTTTTAATTCCCAGGGGCATCTTATGCTCTTTTTTACCATGTAGAATTCGGGTATTTCCGATAATGCTTCACTAAGGCTGGTTTTTGTATAACAAAGGTACTCAATAATTCTTATAAGGCCTTCAATAGCGTCAAAGCATAAAGTAAACTGACTGGGACGGAAGGTGTTATAACTTGGGAGATTTACTTCAGAGTCTTCACTTGTGCGGATTATGTAAGTCAATATTTCGTCCATAACAGCCTGTGAGGAGTTCTTTGTCCGCTTGACAGTACCTCCATACCGCTCTGCAAGTCTCTCAAAAACCTCGGAACCGGTAATTGTAGTAAAGAAAGTGGACCCGGAGGAGGTTCTGAATAAAATCTGTGCAATAAGAGCCTTATAAAGCTCCTCCTGTACTACTTTACCTGATTTGTCCACTAGGACAAGCTGTTCGGCATTTCTATCAATAATCGCTGCGAAATCATAACCTGCAGAGGTTAATCCTTCAGCAATGCTAGCCATATCACCATAGTCAGAAGAACAGCTAAATTCACAGCCGATTCCTATAAATAGTGGTTTCAAAATAGAAAATACAAATTCTGATTTTGAATAAATACAAACTTTAGGCTTGCTTTCCCTGATAAGCTCAATATTTGTTTTGTTGCAGAGGTTTCTGATATAATATTTGCTAAAATCAGTTATATTGTTTAACCTGCTTATTTGCTGAGAGGAGCACCTCTTGAAATCTTCCTTGAAGAAAGAGGATTCAATTTTTCTTTCGACCAATCTGCTGATTGAAGCTCCCCTTACATCCATAAAGTCCAATCTTATTTTATTAATATTCTCATTATCGGTTTTTATATGAACGCCACCCTCAACGGAAAGGTAACCAATTGCTGTTCTTGCTATTGGAGTTAGTAGACTGCTCATGTTGAATACTTCCACACCAACTGACAACATTCCAGAAATAAATGCGTGCTTGAACATCCTCGCGGAATTGGAGTTTGTAGAACTTACCACTACTCTGGCACCTAATTTGAATTGTGAGCCGTAAGCCGCACCCAGCCTTGTGGCAAACTCCGGAGATATATCTACATTGACCAAGCCGCAGATCCCATTATATCCGAATATTTTATTCGAGTGCTTCGAACCCCAGATCATATTTCTATCAATAATTGCGAAGGGCTGAATTGTTTTAGACGGCCATATTTTAATATTGGGTTTTATTATCACACGCTCTCCAACCTTGCAATCCTCACCGATAACTGCATTTTCAAAAACAGAATTATAGTGCTTGAGATTTACTCTATTACAAAGAATAGCTCCTCTTAATTCACTTCCATACTCAACATAGCAGTTATCCCATATTATACTTCTGGCAATAGAAACATCGTCCTCGATGGTTGTATTATTTCCTATAATTGTGTAATTGTCAATAAGAGTACCATTACCTATCCTGCAGTTGCAGCCTATAATGCAGGGACCTTTTATCTCTGCATTCGGCTCAATAATTGTTCCGGCGCCGATCCATACATCTTCACTTAACTGAAAACCATCATAGTTAAATTTGATTTTTTTATCAAGGATATCATAATGTACTTTTAAATATGATCTTATATCACCTATATCACACCAGTATTCCTGTGAAACATAGCCATATAAATTTTTATTGTGGCTGACCAATAGTGGGAAAATATCTCGACTGAAATCAGTATTCTTATTTGCTTCAATGTAGTTTAGTATTTCTGGTTCCAATATGTAAGTTCCTGTGTTTACAGTATCACTAAAAAGCTCACCCCAGCTTGGTTTTTCAACAAAGCCGGTAACCTTTCCGCTGGAATCTGTTAAAACAACACCATACTCAAGGGGTACATCAACCTTTGATAAAATAATTGTTGCGAGAGAATTACTTTCGTTATGGAATTCAATCGCTTTGGCTAGATTTAAGTTAGTTATTGAATCTCCGCTTATAACTATAAAGGGTTCATCTAAAAAACTCTCTGCATTTTTAATACCACCGGCAGTTCCAAGAGGAATTTCTTCAATGAAATATTTTATATTTACACCAAGATTCCTCCCGCTCCCAAAGTAGTCCTTTATAAGTTGGGGGTGATACATCAATGTAATTCCTATTTCAGTAATTCCATAACTTTTTAGCAACTCAATAGTATGTTCAAGAACTGGTTTGTTTAGTATGGGTACCATAGGTTTTGGTAAATCACATGTAAGGGGCCTAAGCCTGGAGCCTTCCCCGCCGGCCATAATAATAGCTTTCACCCTGACCTCCCTCTACGTGCAAGCCCTCCTGTGCTCATTAGTTCGCTCAGTTAAGGGACACGTTGGTATATAGTAATGAAAAACTAATCCCACAATACTGGTATTTTGTTATTATTATATTCCATATGTTACATAATAATCCTCTTTATTCAAGATAACTCATCTTACGATAAGGCGTTAATTTATTACTCAATAACTCCAAAACTCTTTTCCAATACTGATAGTGCATCTTCCCTGTTGTCAGGACCGACATCTATTTCTAGTTTAACCATTGTAGAAGGTACTGCTCCGGGAAATTTATGCGCTCGTTGCCTTGGTTCTTTCCCAAAATTTAGTCCGCATTCAGAAGTATTCAGGCAAGCCTTACTTATGCCATTGGTTTTCAAGGTTCCCATTACACTGCTTGCATCGTACAGGTTTGTGTAAAGCGCAGTAATTCTGTTATTCATGATGCTTACCTCCGTTAAATGAAAAATACCAGCTGTGGGATTCACGCTTAGTATTTGCATTTATTATGGAAATAAGCCCTATTCAGATTATTTTTTAAAGGTAAACAACTTGTTCAAAACATAGCTTATACCTGTATAAAAAATCATACCGATAAGTGTTGAAATATTTTTATCAATAAGAAGCTTCTCTGCCAACATTATAACAAGACCGTGCTGAAGTAGAAAACATACGGCAAAAACTCCTGTGAACCTTAAAAATTGTGTAATAGTGGAAGCTTGATGTCCTTTGAAGGTCCAGGATCTGTTCAATACAAAACTGTTTATAAAGCCAACCACATAACCCGCAATATTAGCAATTCTTAAAGAAACTGAAAATACATTCATCAAAGTAAATATTACCACTCCTGTTACAAGAGTATTTAAAACTCCAACCAGACCGTATTTTACGATACTTGTATCCAATAGTTTCTTTATCAAATCTGTAATTTTTTTCATAATTTACCCCTTTTGGATGACGTTATTACAATGACATATTTACACAGATTTAAGTATATATAATATTATGAATTTTTACCACATTTCTGTATTATAGACGAGATGTGAGCCGGAAAGGTAAAGACGTTTATATGGCTGTCAAAAGAAAAAAATACTCTTTAATATATGCCTCAAAACATGCAGTACCTTTTAAGAAAGACAGACCTCTTCAAATTATGCTGTTAATATATTTATCTGTTTTTATTTTTATGGCAGTAGAACCGACGGATTATGTGCAATGGTGGTATATGAACATAGCTTCTGTGTTGATTTTTTTAATCCTCGGTCTCTTCTATGTGAATAGCAGGCTTACAAATATGGCTTATGCTAGTGTACTGCTTTTCCTTTTAATTCACACTGTGGGAGCCCATTATACTTATTCCCAATGCCCGATGGGTGAATGGATGAAGGGGTTTTTGGGCGGGGGTAGAAATAATTACGACCGATTAGTGTTTCTGGCTTTTGGTTTGCTGATTTCAACACCGGTTATGGAGATTCTGTACCACCGGTTCAGGCTTAGGTATACAGAGGCGTGTCTTATCTCTATTCTAATTATTGTTGCCTTTTGTGCACTTAATTCCCTGGCCGATATGCTAGTGGCATCCTTTAGCAGTACTCGAGCCATATTAACATTGAAAGAGGCTCAAGGGGATATGTGGACATCACAAAGAGATATTGCCATGAGTCTTCTGGGCGCAGTTCTTAACATGGGCAATTGCATACTTATTAAGATAAAACGCAATCAAAAAATCCACATGGTAAAAGCAACAAAATAGATATATTCAATTAGCTTTCTACATATCTCTACTTTAGCCACAAACGTAAAAAAGTTTTTCGTAATTTTTTATAAATGTTTTTTTATTTTAGATAGGGGAATAATATACCTAATCTATTTTATTTAAAAACGAAAAAAACAAGAAGGTGGGGAATCAGTTTGATTTTCAGACTTGGATATGTTGCAATGACCCTTTCCCTAGAGAATTGTTCGCCGTCAGGAACAGTTACTTATGCTGTTTATAGTAAGCTTAAGGACGAGCCTGCCAGGAAAGTAAGGCTTGAAAGGGTATCAAAGCTGAATATTGATAATACCTTAAGAATTCTTAAATATAACCGGGCAATGGATATCCAGGTTTACAGACTTACTTCCAAGCTCATTCCACTTGCTACCCACAGTGAATTGGCCGGTTGGGATTACCATATTCAGTTTGCCGAGCAGTTCAGACAGCTTGGTGATTATGTAAAGGAAAACAATTTCCGCATTAGTGCGCATCCGGATCATTTCACTATACTAAATCCGATTAAGCCTGAGGTTTTACAGGCATCTATCAACGACCTGGATTATCATGTGAGACTCTATGAAGCTATGGGACTGGATGATTACAAATACAAGCTTGTACTTCATGTGGGTGGTTTGTATGGGAATAAATGCAGTTCTATTGAAAGGTTTAAGGATAACTTTGTAAAGCTTCCCGATAAAATAAGAAAGCGAATAATTATCGAAAATGATGATAAATGCTTTACTGCGGCAGAAGTACTCAAACTCTGCCAAGATCTTGAGACCCCAATGGTACTGGACGTTCACCATCATAAATGTGCTAATAATGGAGAAAAGCTGCTGGATTTATTACCTGATATATATAAAACCTGGGATGGGGAACCGTTCCCACCCAAGGTTCATTTCTCAAGTCCCAAGAGTGAAAAGGAATTTCGCAGTCATGCAGATTATATAGATTTTGCTGATTTTATGGAATTTCTTAATATTACTAAACAGGTAAACCGGGACATAGATATAATGCTGGAAGCTAAAATGAAAGACAAGGCTTTGCTGGAGCTCACCGGAAGGCTTGCCATGGAGGAGGGAATAGTTCGGGTCAATAAAGCCGCTTTCCAGCTTTAAAGAAAATGCTTATGCTGTATGAGGCGTATTGGGCAGTTATATTTTTTCTCTAAAGTGTAAAGAATATTTATGAATACCTGAAAGGTAGAATTTATTTCAGAGAGGATGTTTTAAATTGGCTAAGGATAAGAATAAGGACCAGAATAACGATGTTTCATTTGACAATGACCAGTTGGGAGAAAATAAAACCAATAACGGTGGCGGGCCAAGAGGCGGTCAGGGTAACATCAAGCCTAAGAAATAGTTAAAATGTACATTCTTTTGAAAAGAGAATTGGGGGCGACCCCCAATTCTCTTTTTTTGACATTCTCATTTATTGCAGCTGTGGTCAGTACTTTCAAAAGGGTCTTTTCCACCTCAGAAGAAGCGATAAGAAACGAAATTTCCTGCACAGCTTCCGCCGTCTACAAAAATAATGATATAATAGGAACTATTGGTTTATACACATTAGTTAAGATACAGGGTATGGGTATACGTATGATAACAGTTTTATCCTTAAGTCCGGCTATAGATAAGATATACCTGATTGATAACTTTTCAGCGGGAAGTCTTTATAGAGTTGGGAACTGCCTGCAATCTGCAGGAGGCAAAGGTATTAATGTTTCAAGGGTTTTAAAAACACTTGGGGCTGATGTCAGAGTTTTGGGGTTTAAAGCAGGAAGTACCGGGGAATGGCTGGAGAAGAGCCTGGCAGCATTGGATGCAGAAACCCGCTTTATTTCTGTGGAAGGCCTGTCCAGGACCAACAATAACATAATAGATAAAATCAATAACCGGGAGACAGAAATCCTTGAGGAAGGACCGGAAATTAATAAGGAAGCCTGGGCAGCTTTCCTGGATACTTTCCGCTGCAGTCTCGCGGAATCACAGCTGCTGGTGTGCTCGGGTGGCCTTCCCAAAGGTGTGGGCACAGATACTTACGCCAGGCTTATAGCTGAAGCAAACAAATTTGGCGTCAAAACAATTCTGGACTCAAGCGGTCAGGTGTTAAGGCAGGGAATTGAAGCGGGGCCATATCTGATAAAGCCAAATTTGCGGGAGCTGAATGCTTATTTTGATTTACAGCTGGAAAACGACCGGGATATTGTAGAAGCCTGCCGTAAGATAATAAAAAAAGGGGTTAGGATTGTGGTGACCTCTTTGGGTGAAAAAGGTGCTATTATGGTGACTGAAGACACAGTATTAAAAGCCCTTCCACTCAAGGTTGAGGTGGCAAACACCATAGGCTCGGGAGACTCAATGGTTGCAGGAATATGCAGGGGTATATCGGAAGGGCTTTCGGAAGCTGAGGCCTTTAGGCTGGGTTGTGCTTGTGCGGCCTCGAATACTGAATTTTTGGAGATCGGGCACATAGATGTGGAAAAAGTAAAAAAGCTGAAGGAAAGCGTTGTGCTGCAGGAGATGCAGATTAACGAAGATTAATACTTATAAATACAGAATAAATAAGGACAAAATGTTTTAACAAGTAAAATACAATTTGGAGGACAATATGGAGATAGTTGAACAGCTAATTAAGGAATTCAGCCTAAAACCCTTTCAGGTACAAAATACAGTAAAGCTTATAGATGAAGGTAATACAATTCCCTTTATTGCCCGGTACAGAAAGGAAGTTACCGGTGAATTAAATGACCAGGTACTGAGGGAATTACATGAACGACTTGTCTATTTAAGAAACCTTGAGCAAAGAAGAGGGGACGTTAAGAGACTTATAGATGAGCAGGGCAAGCTTACTGAAGAACTGGCTCGTTCATTGGAGAAGGCTGTTACACTTCAGGAGATAGAGGACATTTACCGACCTTATAAAGTCAAAAGAAAAACAAGGGCATCTGTGGCAAAAGAAAAGGGCTTAGAGCCTCTTGCAGCAATAATATTCGCCCAAATGTCATTAAAAACTCCCGTTCTGCAGCTGGCAACAGGCTATATAGATGCTGAAAAGGGAGTTAATACTGCAGAGGAAGCTTTGGCAGGAGCCATGGATATAATAGCTGAGGAAGTTTCAGATAACGCGGAATTTAGAAAAGCTCTCAGAGAGATTATATTCAGAAATGCTCTGATAGTATCTATGGCAAAAAAAGAAGAGGATTCGGTATACAGAATGTATTATGATTTTAGAGAGTCTGTTTCTAAAGTTGCAAATCATAGGATTCTGGCTATAAACAGAGGGGAAAAGGAGGAATTTCTTCAGGTCAAAATAGATGTAGACAGTGCCTTGTGTCTGACTTATCTTAAGGGTAAAATAGTTAAGAAAACAAATCCCGAGATGGCCGGATATGTGGAGCGTGCAGTTGAGGATGCATACAGCAGGCTCATATTCCCGTCTTTAGAAAGAGATATCCGTAATCAGCTTTCTGAAAATGCTCAGGAGCAAGCGATGAAGGTATTTGCGGAAAATCTGAGAAACCTTTTGTTGCAGCCGCCAGTAAAGGACAGAGTAGTTTTGGGACTGGACCCCGCTTATAGAACAGGCTGTAAAATAGCTGTGGTTGATGAAACGGGAAAGGTTCTGGATACAACAGTTATTTATCCTACTCCTCCTCAAAGCAAGGTTGAAGAAGCAAAAGCAAAGCTTAAGCTGCTGATTGAAAAACACAAAGTGGATATCATTTCTATAGGTAACGGCACTGCCTCCAAGGAGTCAGAAATGTTTGTAGCTGACCTTTTAAAGGAAATTGACAGGAAGATTTATTACATGGTGGTAAGTGAGGCCGGAGCTTCAGTGTATTCTGCTTCAAAGCTCGGAGCAGAGGAGTTCCCTGAGTTTGATGTCGCTCTACGCAGTGCTGTGTCTATAGCAAGAAGGCTTCAGGACCCTTTGGCAGAACTGGTTAAAATAGATCCCAAAGCAATTGGAGTCGGGCAGTATCAACATGACATGAATCAGAAAAGGCTTGATGAATCACTTGGGGGCGTAGTAGAAGACTGTGTTAATAATGTAGGAGTTGATCTTAATACAGCCTCAGCTCCGCTATTATCGTATATATCAGGCATATCATCTTCAATAGCTAAAAACGTAGTGGAATACAGAGAGCAAAACGGAAAGTTTAAGAGCAGAAATGAAATAAAAAAAGTTAAAAAGTTAGGCAGCAAAACCTTTGAGCAGTGTGCAGGCTTTTTGAGAATTACAGACGGAGACAACATACTTGACAATACCTCTGTTCATCCTGAATCATATTCAGCCGCCGAGAGGCTGCTCAAGAAAATGGGATATTCTCTGACCGATGTAAGCAGCAAAAATATTCGTGATTTAGAGAGAGAAGTTGAAGAGACCGGACGGGTAAAGGTTGCTGAAGAATTGGGAATAGGTTTGCCGACACTTAAAGACATAATTAGCGAACTTTTAAAACCCGGAAGAGATCCCAGGGATGAACTGCCAAAGCCGGTCCTTCACACCGATATTCTCCATTTGGAGGATCTTAAACCCGGAATGGTACTCACAGGAACAGTCAGAAATGTAGCAGATTTTGGTGCCTTTGTTGATATTGGGGTTCATCAAGACGGGTTAGTTCATATTTCACAGCTGGCGGACCGGTTTGTTAAAAATCCGATGGAAGTTGTTGCAGTCGGAGATATTGTAAAAGTACGTGTAATAGAAGTTGATGCTGATAGGAAGAGAATATCTCTGAGCATGAGAGAATTGAATTAATAAAATGTTTTTCAGACTGATGGAATTACTGTTGATGACTTTATTTGAATTATTAATTATGATATTATGTATTTTATGATTTAGAAATATGAAAGAGGGACTGACCGAATGGAGACAATTAACTATGCTGTCCGATTACTGGCGAAAAGGCCGTCAATACTGATTTTAACCATAATTATAAGTACAATACTCTGTGTTGTCGAAAATCTGATGATGACCCTTTTTTATGGTATAACAATGTTTAAAACTGGAAGCCCTTTTGACGACTATGTAAATATTATTCAATTTGTAATAGATACAGTACTTGTCCCGCAAACAGCAGTAAAAATAATTTTCGCACTAATTATACTTGTAGTTGCTGTTTCACTGATTTTCGGACTGCTGTTGTCCGGATACTTTAGTATACTTACAAATGCTGTACAGGGTAAACCTAAGAAACCGGGAAGTGAGTTTCTTGCCGGGATAAAGAAATACTTTTTCAAAATGATTTCAGTTAATTTGTGGGTTCTCAGTTCAACTATAATCTTTGCAATTTATGCATTGATAGCAACAGTTCCCGCCGCCATATTCATAGACAATGCTTTAAATGGGGACGTCAATATTGTTGCCGGTGTACTTTTACTTGTTGTAACAATAGTAGTTTTGTTTTTCAGCTTCGCATTTTTCAGACAGTATATATCATTCTGGTATCCTTCGGCATTCATATATGATAAAAATCATTTTAAAGTTGCAAAGAAAATATCAGACAACCATTTTTGGCAGTTATTATCAAGATTTATTATTTTTGATGTAATACTTGCTGTATTTGATGTTATTTATGTTATTGCAAACTTTTCCATGGCCAATGCTCAGGTAGTATCCGGTGCAACAAGCAATGTACTGTTGATAGTTAATATTATATTCAAGACCATTTTTATTGCCGTTTTGGTGTGCTTTGTTTTTGCCTCATTTCACAAACTCAATGAAAAAAACCAGTATAAAAGTGCTGAATTAAAAAATATCCAGCAGTAAATACAGGAGAACAATCAGGAGTATTTCATCCTGTACCTTGTCTGTTAGAAGAAGTATAATTAGGCCTGCCAGAATTAAGTCATCCAGGTATATGTCAAAATCAAAAATAGTAAACAAAGGACTTCCCGATCTCTCAATTTTATCACCTCCGAATAAAGAGGAGAGAAAACCCAGAGGTTGGGATTTTTTTCGATCTTGAGCTTCAGTTGGTCCTTCAGCTCTGGTTATTGAGGATTCTTCGCTAAAACTACTTTCAGCTTCCTGAATATTCTGTTCTTTATGGTGAGGGTTTTCCTCAGAATGAGCCTTTTTATATCTTCTCGATTTTGAAGGACGCTTCCTGTAAACCATTATATTCACTCCAATTCCAGTTAATCATAGGATGCTCCTTTATACAGGCCGCTCTTCCGAATCATCCAATATCTGGGTTAAACTGCCGATCCTCATAAGCTTAATACAGGTTTGAAGCTTTCTTTGCCTGTTTTTATTGAGGTAGGGTCGAATAGCGTTTAAGAGATTCACTCTGGGGTCACTTCCTGTATTAAGCTTACCCATTGCCTTTTTCATTTTTCTGGCCATGTCGGCAAAGTCATCGGCGTCATTATTGCCTGAGTTTTCACTACTTCTGGACTTTTGAGGGGAATCCTCAGAAGAGTCTTCCTCTTTTGAACCGTTATTGGACATGAGCATGCCTAGTAAACCCTTCACATTATCCGGAATGTTGGGATTTGAATTCTGTCCCAGCATATCTGCTATTTGTTTAATCTTATCACCCATGTCGTCACTCATTTAAAATACCTCCAATGCAGCTTATGTTTTATTTATGAATTTAAGTAATCATTTACTTTCTTCATAATATCCTTACTGTCTTTTCCCAGAAGCTTTTCAAGTTTATCCAGGTCGCCCTTAGATATTTTTTTCTTTATTTCATCCTTATCAATTTTAATGTTTCTAAGTTTTTCTTCATCATATTCATTTATCTTTTCCATAAGCTCGTTTTTGTCGATCTTTTCCAGCTTTTTTGCCAAATCCTCAGTGTTATCCTTTTTTAACATATCTATAGCCTGATTAACTTTTGACTGCACCATTTTATCTGCCAATAATTCCTGTAGCTTCTTACTTAATGAATTCTCACCCATAAACTCCCCCCGTTCCGCTGGTAGTCAGCGTATTTAATAAGTATTATAAAAGTAGCTATTACAGTGTATGCAGGCTGACAAGCCTATTATGTAAAAACCAATTTTGATAATTTGAAATAGAAGCTTGGATTATCCCAAGCTTCTATTCAAATACTTTTCTTATGGAAGATCGTTAATAGATTAGCAATCTTCGTTACAATTGTCGCTGTTGCAGATAAACAATAACAAGAGAATTATTGCGAGCCATACTAATGTACAGTCATCAAACAGGTCTGATAATCCGCTTGAACCATTGTTACAGCAGCAGAAGAATATAATGGCCAAGATTATAAGCCATTCACATCCGAAACCATTACTGTTTCCACCAAAACATCCCATAACTTTACCTCCAATAAAATATTTAAGATAATGCATACTATGATGTGTTAATAAAAGTTGTTACAACTGAAAAAATAATTTTTATAAAAATAGAAGATGGTGTATTATATAAGAGGTAAGTCACATATTTAATTCGTTTGATGCGTGTAAGGTGCGCAGTCTGGAGGTTTCAATGTTTGATGTCATTATAGTAGGCAAAGGTCCCGCGGGGCTATCAGCTGCTATTTACACTGTAAGAGCAGGACTCAGAACACTGGTCATAGGTCAGGATAAAAGTGTACTGTTAAAGGCGGACAGGATTGAAAATTATTTTGGTTTTGCGGACGCCGTTTCCGGAAGTTACCTCCTGGAGCAAGGAGAAAAACAGGCTAGGAAGCTTGGTACAAAATTTGATAATAATGAAGTAATAGCTCTTGAAAAAGGAGAGTTTTTTGAGGTTTACACAACTGGTGAGAACTATTCAGGTAAAGCGGTTTTACTGGCTACAGGACAACAGATTGCAAAGGCTAAAATAGACAGGATTACCGAATTCGAGGGAAATGGTATCAGCTACTGCACCACCTGTGACGGGTTCTTCTACAAAGGTTTAAAAGTTGGTGTTCTGGGCTATAAGGATTATGCCATACACGAGGCCATGGAGCTTGAGCCGCTTACAACCGACATAACTATATTTACAAACGGAAAGCAGCTTGAGTTGTCGGAAAAGTATAAAAGCGTAGCAGCCAGGTTTAAGGTGAACAATGATGTGATTAAAACTGTGGAAGGCAAGGACGTTTTAGAGAATGTTGTATTTGAAGACGGCAGTAAAGAAAGGCTTGACGGCCTGTTTATAGCTTATGATTCTGCCACAAGTATAGATTTTGCCAGGAAACTTGGTGTCATAACTAATAAAAATGCAATTGTTGTTGATGATAAACAGAAAACCAATCTGGAGGGACTTTTTGCTGCCGGAGATTGTACTGGAGGACTAAAGCAGGTGTCTACCGCAGTTGGACAGGGAGCACTGGCAGCAAGGCAGATAATTGAGTATGTCAGAAGTTTAAGGTAAAGAATAGGCTTAGTTGAATAATTCCCCATTTTATGATAAAATATGAGCACTATCAAGCTGCAGCTTCAAAACAGGAGACATGGTCATGTTCGTTATATTTATTTTATTATGGCTCATAGCAATCGTATTAATTTATGCCAATCCCAAAGCTGCATGGGCGTGGTGGGCTAGCGGCTGCCTGTTCCTAAACGGCTTTGGTGGAGTTGCGGTTATTTTTAAGGACAATATTATTCCTTTTGCAAAAAGGTTCAACAGTGAAGATATTAATCTGCTATGCCTTTTTGGGAAAGGAATAGCGGATGTGCTTCAACATTATCTAGCTACTTATGCTTTAATTGGATTTACATTATTCCTGACTAACTTCCTTGATATAAAATTGAGAACGCGTACTAAAGTAATTATTATGCTTCTTCTATCCCTTCCAAGTATCCTTATGTTCTTTCTATACCCGTTAAATCCTTACTTTGAGCCTGATTACAAGGTTCTGGCGTCCTGGGTGGTTGTATACACCGTTGCTTCAAATCTTATTTTGATTATCAGCATATTAAAAGAAAAAGATTCTCACAAAAGAAATAGCAAAACCGCAACGAGTATTTTTGCCATACCTACTACTCTTGGCATAATGTGGACCAGTTATTTATCTGTTGCTGTAGGTTATCATGAGGTTTGGTATCTGAATATCTGGATTATCCTTATCCAGTTTGTTCTATTTATATATTTTGCAATAAAGCGTGGTATTCTTGGTGTAAGGTTGAAATTTGAAAGATTTAACTTAGATGAAACAATAGACACTATGATAAACGGAATGAGCATGTTATCTCATGCCATTAAGAATGAAGCCTGTACTATAAACCTATGTGTTGACACAATAAGGTCAATAGAAGATATCAGTCCCGGAACAGATCGTAAATTGTCTATAATAAAAGAATCCAGTAAGAACCTTACTGAATTTACCCAAAGAATAAATAAGTTCCGAACTATGGAAATGGATATGGAACCTTATTTTCTTAAAATTCTCGTTGAGAAATCCATTGATCAGGTTATGCCAATGATTAACGGAAAGAATATAAGGATAGAAAACAGGATAGAATATGACGAAGCAATAATGATAGATGCAGTACATATATCCGAGGTACTTCGTAATCTTCTGATAAATGCTATAGAAGCTATAGAAGACGAAGGTATTATATACATAGATTCAGCTATTAAAGAAGAAAAGTTCATCATCTCTGTTACAGATAACGGTATAGGAATAAGAACAGAAGCTCTTGAAAAAGTAATGACGCCATTTTATTCAACAAAAGATGGGAAGAATAATTTCGGATTAGGTCTAAGCTACTGCTACAAAGTTATGAATTCTCACAATGGACAGCTTAAAATTATCAGTCAGGTAAACAGGGGAACTACAATGCATATGCTTTTTCCTGTTGAAAGGGTAATCAAAACTGTTAAAGCTGCACAATAATTAGACAGTATATTATTTAAGGATGGCTCAGGAGTGAAATTTGTTTGAGACCATCTTTTTTGTTGCAAAAAAATATCCTCTCCCCCTAAAGGTGTTACAAAAAAGTAATAAAAAAACTGACAAGTTTAGAATACTTAAATAAGCTTGGGCATAGAAATAGTTGTGTAAGGATGAATATTCATATTATTTGCTTTTAACATTTTTATGTGAGGTGTCAGAGAGATGCGAAAAATATTTAGTTTAATTTTGGTGTGTGTAATCACAATGGCTTTGTTTTCCGGATGCGGATCGGCAGACAATAATTCGGGAATTGATGAGTTAACTCCTGCAAGCAGTGTTTCTTTAGGTGAGAACCAAGCTGGAGAATTGAAAAACAAAACTCCATATAAGCTGTATTTTATAAATGATCAGGGTAAACTTGCTCCGGAAACCAGGTACATTGACAACACTGAAGTTGCAAAAGGAAATGAGAACATTGCAACTGTTCTCGTAAAAGAGCTCATTAATGGTCCTGCTAAAGGTAGTCTGCTTACCGGAACCATTCCACAGGAAACAAAAGTGCATTCAAACGTTACCATTAAGAGTGGTACTGCTACAGTTGACCTCACAAAAGAATTTATAGATAAGCACAAGGGAGGAAAAAAGAATGAGCAGCTTACTTTATATTCTATAGTAAATACATTAACCGAAATAAAGGATATAAACACAGTACAGTTTAAAATAGACGGAAAAGTTAAGAAGGAATTCAAGGGCAGCTATCAGTTGGATGTAGCCTTCCCAAGATCTGCATACCTAACAGCTCAGCCTGACGAGCAGGATGTTATAAAACTTGATGACGGTGCCGCCAAAGAAAACAATAAGAATAATATTAACAATGACAACACAAATAAAAACAATACAAATAAAGAAAACTCAGATAAGGACAAAGCTAACAGCAATACTAATAACAACAATAAAGACAATCAGATAAAGGATCAAAATAACCAAACAAAGGATAATCCATCAAAAGATCAGAAAACAAACGCTGATATAGAGGATGATTTAGATCCTCTGGAATAATCCAAAACAAAGAATTCATATATACAAGGTATCTTATTTGAGGGTAACTGGATTTAACTATCCGGGAAACAAAAAAGTAAGATACCTTGGGTTTTATTCTTTTAATTAGATTTGTATTCTTTTTTAATTTCACGGATAAGTATTTATCTATGAAATTCAGTGATTACAGCAACCTCCGCATACATGTCTGCTTGGGCATTCCGCACCCTCCGATTTTCTTGACTGAATAATATTAACGCTTTTAAAAATTGTCTCCAACTTATTGCTGCCACATTGTGGGCAATTAATCAGATTGTTCTCACGCTCACTCATTTTTGCCATTATATTAAACTCATTTCCGCATTTAGGACATTTTAAATCGTAAAAAGGCATAATTTCAACTCCATAAATCCATATTTTTTAAATCAAATAAATTATAGCACAAATGTACGCTTGGTAAAACCTTGTGGATTTTGCTTTGCGTATAATTAATTTTTTTAGACGGAAAATACTAATATGAACATTGGTTTGTAGTAATACAATTTTTAAACCAACATTGGGCGTTAATCTAGTAACTCTATTGCTGCTAAGCAGCGAGATGGGAGAATATATGCATACAGTATGGAAGGGTTCAATCAGTTTCGGCCTGGTAAATATACCTGTAAAAATGTTTACGGCAACAGAGGACAAGGATATAAGATTTAAATATATTCATAAGGAATGTCATACTCCGGTAAAGTACAAGAAGACCTGTCCTGCCTGCAATAAGGATGTTCAGCCCGAGGATATTGTCAAGGGCTATGAATATGAGCCGGGCAGGTTTGTAATATTGACAGATGAAGATTTCGATTCCATAGAGATAAAAAGTGAGAAAACGGTTGAGATATTGGATTTTGTAAAGCTTGAAGAGGTAGATCCCATATATTTTGACAAGACTTATTTTCTTGGACCACAGGAGACAGGAGGAAAGGCATATACACTGCTGAGAGAAGCTCTCAGCGGAAAGCAGAGGATTGCTGTTGCCAAAATAACTATCAGAGACAGGGAATCACTGGCGGTAATAAGGGTATATAACAACGTACTTGTATTAGAAACGATATTTTATCCGGATGAGGTCAGGGACTCAAAGCAGGTACCCGGAGTTCCGGAGAACCTTCAGACCACAAAAGCAGAGCTTGATATGGCTACACAGCTGATAGACAACCTGACTACGGTTTTTGATCCAAGTAAATATAGCGATACTTACAGAGAAAGACTTCTTGAAAAAATTAATGCAAAGGTTGAGGGTAAGGACTTTGTAGTTAAGAAAGAAACTGACAAGGAAAATATCGTAAGCCTGATGGAAGCTCTCAAGCAAAGTATTCAAATGTCAAAAGGCAATAAAATCAATTCAAAAGAAGATAATACAGAGGAAAAAACAGGTAAGTCAGAAGAAAGCCTAAAGGACACTGAAAATGCAGATAGCAGTGAGAAGAAAACTGCTTCAAGAGGCAGAAAAAAGCCGGCTTCCGCAAATGAAAGTAAAGAAGAACAACCCGGAGATAAAGTTGAAGCCCCCAGGGCTGAGAAAGTACAGGCTGAAAGTGCTACTGATAACGAAGGAGAAGTAAAGAAACCGGCAGCTAGGGGTAAAAAGCCTGCCAAAGCCAGGGAAACAGTTAAGACATGAAATGGATAAATCCGATGGAACCTGTGAGCCTGAACAGGGTAAAGAACGACAGCGATTTTATTCATGAAATTAAATGGGATGGTATCAGAGGTCTGATTTATTTACAGGATGGAGAAATGAGACTGTTTACTAAGAAAGGGAATGAAAGGACAGGTTTCTATCCGGAACTGGATGTAATAAATAAAGTATTGAAGGACCGGAATGTGGTTCTAGACGGAGAAATAGTGGTTTTGGACCATTCGGGTCAACCCAGTTTCCATAATGTCCTTATAAGGGAAACAGTAAAAAACAAGAGGAATCTGGAATTCTATTTAAAGAACTATCCTGTTAAATATATGGTATTTGATATTTTGATGGATAAAGATAAGCTATTAACCAAAATTCCACTTTTTGAAAGGAAGCAGATACTTGAAAAAGTTATTTCCTCAATAACAAATAATTGCGACACAGTTTTTTTGTCACAGGTATTTAAAGATGGCAGAGAACTATATGAAACCATGAAGGAGAAAAACATGGAGGGTATAGTGTCAAAAAAACTGAACAGCTTTTATCTGCCCGGCAAAAAGCACGAAGAGTGGTTCAAGACAAAGTTCACAAAGAGAATGCTGTGCATTGTAGGGGGCATCCAGTGGAAGGACAAGAGGCCGAACTCACTGCTTATGGGCATAACAACTGAAGAAAGTGCCAAACTGATCTACATGGGGAGGGCTTCCCTTGGACTTAAAGGCTCCGACCTGCAGCTCCTGATGCAGTACAAGGATGATCTGATAATGGGAGAATGCCCCTTTGACCAAACCGGTTCAGCAGCCTTTGAGAAATCAGGGACAGAATTAACGTGGACAGTTCCTGCTCTTACCTGTTGGATTAGTTTTCTGGAACTGTCCAATGACGGTCATTTCAGGCATCCTAAAATACTCGGCTTTACTAATCTGCCTGCGAAAGAAGCAAACGGAAAGGTGTTAACGGATTGATGGAAACAATAGTTGATATAAAAGTGGAAATAGAAAATAAAATAATAAGTGTAAAGAACCCTGATAAGCTTTTTTGGCCTGAAGCAGGCGTTTCAAAGCTTGAGTTTATTGAGACTATGACAAAGCTTGCGCCTTATGTCATAAGATATGCCAAGAATCGAATGCTGACTTCTATAAGGTATCCCCATGGTATTGGGGATAAAAGCTTTTTTCAAAAGGAAAAGCCCGTTAATACTCCTGAATGGGTAAAAACCGTATTATTTAATGATAAAAACTATATAGCTCTGAATTCGGCAGCTACTCTGGTGTGGCTCTGCACTCAGGCGGCGCTTGAACTCCATACCAGCTTCAATGTTCATGAAAAACCTGATCATCCATCAAGCCTTGTTTTTGATCTTGACCCAGACGAAGGCAATACCTTTGACGAAGTTACCGAAGTTGCCTTGAGTATTTATGAGACAATAAAGGCGCTTGGTGTAACAGGTTTTATAAAAACCTCAGGTGCAACGGGGCTTCAAATATTTATACCGACAGGAGAGAGATATAATTATGATACTGCCAGAAAGCTGAATGAATTCTTTGCAGAGTATTTTGCTCATAAGCTTCACCATAACGTTACAATAGAAAGAATGAAGAAGAAACGTGATGGTAAAATATACTTTGACTGGCTGCAAATGTGGCATGGTAAAAGTATGATTACAGCTTACTCTGCAAGAGCTGTAAAAAGTGCTGCAGTTTCTACCCCAATTGAATGGAGTGAGCTGGGTAAAATCCGGCCTGAGATGTTTACTCTAAAAAATATTGCCCAAAGGATTGAAAGAAAAGGTGATCTTTTTGAACCTATGCTCAACTGCAACAACAGCGTACAGTTGGATGAGGTACTTAAACAACTTAATAAAAAGTAGCATAAGGTTTTCCACGGTTGTTTTATCTTCTATTTTTGTATAGAATATTTACTGACAGTAATTATTTTGTAAATTAATTGATAAATAAAATTAAGATAATATTAATTTCATGTTATAAATTTAATGGTACTCTATATATGTATAATTTACCATTTTTTAATGAAATTTTTATTCAATAAGAACTTAAAATGAATGGAGGGATTTTTTTGGCAGTATTAGTTACCGGAGGGGCCGGATACATAGGGACTCACACCTGTGTTGAATTGATTTCAGCAGGTTACGAGGTTATAATAGTTGATAATTTGAGCAACAGCAAAGAAACAGCAGTTGAAAGAGTTGAAAAAATAACCGGCAGTGCTGTTAAGTTTTATAAAATCGATTTACTTGATAAGGAAGCATTGGAAAAGGTATTTGAAAACGAGAAAATTGATTGTGTTATTCACTTTGCAGGGCTTAAAGCTGTAGGCGAGTCTGTTTCTATACCTTTAAAATACTATCATAACAATTTAACCGGCACATTTAATTTATGTGAACTGATGCAGAAATACAACGTTATGAATCTTGTTTTCAGCTCTTCCGCCACGGTCTACGGTGATCCGGCCAGTGTTCCAATATCTGAGGAGTTTCCTCTTTCTGCAACAAACCCATATGGTAAGACGAAATTAATGATTGAAGATATTTTGAGAGATTTGCATTATTCCGATAACACCTGGAATATTGCGCTCCTGAGATACTTCAATCCCATAGGAGCTCATAGCAGTGGAACTATCGGAGAGGACCCCAATGGCATTCCGAACAATCTTGTTCCTTATATTGCCCAGGTCGCAGTGGGTAAGCTTAAAGAGGTAAGGGTGTTCGGAAATGACTATGACACAGTCGATGGTACTGGTGTAAGAGACTACATTCACGTAGTGGATTTGGCAAAGGGGCATGTGAAGGCTCTCGAAAAACTACAGAGGGAGCATATAGGAATAAGACCTTATAACCTCGGTACTGGTAACGGTTATAGTGTGCTTCAGGTTATAAAAGCTTTTTCGGAAGCTTGCGGAAAGGATTTGCCCTACAAAATTATTGAAAGAAGGCCCGGTGATATTGCAGCCTGCTATGCTAAAACGGACAGAGCACAAGCTGAACTGGGATGGGCTGCAGAAAAAGAGATAAGCGAAATGTGTAAAGATTCCTGGAAATGGCAGTCACAAAACCCTGAAGGGTATAAATAAGTTTATTACTAAGAACTTTAAGGGGAATTGATATGAATAATAAGACAACTCTGGTAATCATGGCAGCAGGTATGGGAAGCCGCTACGGAGGACTGAAGCAGATTGATCCTGTTGGCCCAAACGGCGAAATAATTATGGAGTATTCAATCTATGATGCAATTAAGGCGGGATTCAGTAAGGTTGTATTCATAATTAAAAAGGAAAATGAAGAAACCTTTAGAGAGGTTATCGGTAAAAAAATTGAGAGTTTGATTGATGTTGAATACGTTTACCAGCAGATAAATAATTTACCCGAAGGCTTTTCTGTGCCTGAGGGAAGGGTGAAACCATGGGGGACAGGACATGCTGTGCTTAGTGCGAAGGGTGCTGTAAAGACTCCGTTTGCAGTAATAAATGCTGATGATTTTTATGGAGCCAATACATATAAGCTACTTCACAATTTTCTTGCAAATAGTATGGATACGCCGGATAAGTATAAATACTGCATGGTGGGTTTTATCTTAGAAAATACCTTGACGGAGAACGGTCATGTGGCAAGAGGAGTTTGCAAGGTCGACGAAAAGGGTAATCTGGTGGATATCCAGGAAAGAACGAAAATTATGAAGTTTGGTAATGAAACAAAGTATACTGAGGATGACAGCAGCTGGATAGTTATACCGAAAGGAAATATTGTTTCAATGAACACCTGGGGCTTTAATTTAAGCCTTTTTAATGAGCTTGAGGAGCAATTCCCGGCATTTCTTGAACAAAATAAGGATAACCTTTTGAAGGCAGAGTATTTTCTTCCTACAGTTGTAGATAACCTGATCAAGAAGGGAAAGGCGGACGTTAAAGTACTTTCAACAACAGACAAGTGGTATGGTGTTACTTATCAGGAGGATAAACCGGTTGTAAAACAATCAATACGAGATATGGTTTTCGAGGGGAAATATCCTGAAAACCTTTGGTAGTTTTTAAATCGGGTTTAGCTGTTCGGGCCTTAGCAAGTTATATAGAGGCCCCTCGACAGGCCGGATAAAAAATCATATTGAATAATGGTGACGTATGTAATATAATGTAAAATATTAAAATACCTGTTAAAGTGAGGGGCGATACAATGTATAATGACAAAACCTTGGTTTGCAAGGAATGTAGTGAGGAATTTATTTTTTCTGCAGGAGAGCAGGAGTTCTATGCTGAAAAAGGATTCCAGAATGAACCTACAAGATGCAAAGCATGTAGAAGTAAAAGAGATCATTCGACTAAGAAAGAGCTATATGATGCGGTATGTGCTGAGTGCGGGCAAACTACAAGGGTGCCCTTTAAGCCACATTTAGACAAGCCTGTTTTCTGTAGTAAATGTTACTCAAATAAAAAATAGTCATTTAAACGGATAGATCATCAATAAATAAATATTTAAGTAGGCTGACACTAGTCAACCTACTTTTTTTATGTTCTTTAGGAATGCTTACTAACATATAATTTATTAACTAAAATGAGTATGATGTGAGAAAAAATACTAATATTATGTTTAGAATATATAGAATGGGTAATAATAAAAATAACTATTTAATTGAGTATAAAAAGTAATCCACAGGCTAAATTCCTTAAAAGAGCACTTATAAACAACGTTATTCACATTATCCACAGAAATCTATACACAAAACACATGTTTTGTTGAATAAATGTGTAAAACTCGTACATCTACTAGATAATTAATTATTTGGACTGTTATATAAAAATTTAGTTCAAATCATTTGAATAATTTTGAAGGATTTTGTCTATTACATGTAGAAATATAAAACATAACAAGTACCAATATTTTTTATTGCTCAATTAATGGTTCGCACACAAAACTTGGAGAGGGGCTGTTATTATGAAAATAATCATTACAGGAAAAAATATTGATGTTACCGAAGGACTTAAGGAGAGGGTAACAAAAAAAATAAACAAACTTGATAAATTTTTTACCAGCGAAACTGAGGCACATGTTACATTAAGTGTGCAGAGGACAAGACAGATTGTGGAGGTAACTATATCTTTTAACGGCATAGTATTCAGAGCCGAAGAATCAAACGAAGATATGTATTCTTCAATAGATAGAACTGTTGATCTACTTGAAAGACAGATCAGAAAGAACAAAACAAGATTGGAAAGAAGACTTCATGAACATGATTTCAGGTTTGATAATGTAAAGTTTACTGAAGAGATTCCTGAAGAGAAGGATTTCAAGATTGTAAGATCAAAGAGATTTGCAGTTAAGCCTATGGACGTTGAAGAAGCAGTATTACAGATGAATTTGCTTGGACATGAGTTCTTTATGTTTTTTAATGCAGATACTAAACAGGTAAATGTTGTTTACAAACGTAAAGACGGTAACTATGGGTTAATTGAGCCTGAATTCTAATACTTGTTAAACAAAAAGCTCCTTTTCCGAAGATTAATTTTAGGAAAGGAGCTTTTATATTGGTAAAAACCTTGGGAGAAAGAATTGTAATATTTTGGGGTAGGCTTTTAAGCTTACAGTAATTGACTTTATATCTGCTAAAGTAATATAATTACTACAACTTTGCTTTTAAATATGTTTTTCTGTGGGAGAAAATAAAATATGATGGCTAAAACTTCTTATGGTATCACAGTTGCACATAGAAGAAGCTTAAACAATGGGTTTGGTTTCTTGGGTTACCTTGCTCAGGAATGGCTGTTTTTTTTAACGCTTGGTATGCTGCTTCTAAAATCAATAGTTTTGATGGGCTTTGTAAATAGCCGTAACCAATCACTTATTGACATGTCCAGGGGTATAAAAAATATCACCTATATGTCCATATGTGTTGCTTTTCTTTTGATAGTTGTTTCTTTGAGCTTTCTAGCTAAAAACAAGGGAAGACTATGGCTTTTACTTATAATCAATTTCTTATGTTCATTCTTGTTTTCCTTTGATGCGGTATATATCAGGGCAAGCGGGAATTTTCTATCTACTCAGCTTCTTAGGCAAACCGGAAATTTAAACAATCTCTGGGACAGCATATTTGCAATGTTCAGGCCATGTGACATAATTTTCTACTTCGATATACCAATTATTGCCGTGTTGCTGATTTTAACAAGAAAACTATATTACTCCTCCCCACTGTATACAAGTCTAAAAGTCAGGCTAATAGCATTTTTTACAATAGTTATTCTTTCGATAGGATATATAACGGCAAACCATATAATTATTGATATTTACGGAAAAGACAAAAATGACTTTATATTTTACACCCATTGGAATCCGGCTCAAACAATAAGAAATACCTCGCCGATGGGTTATCATATATACGACAGTTATGTATTCTTTTCTGACTTCAGACCTTACAACATTTCAGATAAAGATAAGTCTGAGATACAAAGCTGGATAGACAGGAAAAATGAAAAGCTTCCCCCAAACAGTTATAAGGGTATTTATAAAGGGAAGAACCTACTGGTTCTGCAAGTAGAGTCGCTTGAGAATTTTGTAATAGGAAATTCCGTAGATGGGCAGGAAATAACGCCCACACTAAATAAGCTTCTAAAAAACAGTATATATTTTGATAATTATTATACACAGATTAATGAAGGAACAAGTTCAGATGCGGATTTAATGACTAACACGTCAGTATTTCCTGTCAGAAAGGGCAGCACATTTTTCAGATTTCCTTACACCAAATACAACTCCATGCCTGAAATCTTAGGAAAACATGGTTACAATACCAAAGCTATTCATCCTGATAACGGAGAATATTGGAACTGGATGGAAGCCCTTGATAATATGGGCTTTCAGGAATGTATTGATTCAAAGAGCTTCAGCATGGATGAAGTAATCTTTCTCGGCTTAAGTGACGGTTCATTTTTCAGACAGGTGAAGGATAGAATTATAAATCAGAAAGCTCCCTTTTACAATTTTATGGTTACTTTAACAAGCCATTCGCCTTTTGAGATGCCTACCAGGCACCAGAAACTAAAACTGGGTGAAAACCTGGCAGACACAAGACTGGGAGGTTATTTCCAAAGTATTAATTATACCGACAAGTGTATTGGCGAGTTCCTCGAAGAACTTGATAAGTCCGGGACATTGGATAATACTGTCCTTGTGATATATGGTGATCATGATTCTGTCCACAAATATTTTAATGACGAAATACAAGGAATTAAGCCCTCACAGCAATGGTGGCTGGAGAATGATAAGAAGATTCCATTGATTATATATACCAAGGGACAGCAACCGCAAACAATTCATACTACGGGAGGTCAAATAGATTTAATGCCGACACTTCTGTACGCGTTGGGTATTGACGAAAAAGAATATGAATCTACAGTATTTGGAAGAAATCTCTTAAATACAAAAGAGGATTATGTTCTGCTTTCAAATGGGGAATTCAGGGGAAAAATTGATGAGAAAAAGAAGACCGACATGCTGATGGGGCTTGAATATGCAGATAAAGCCATAAGATCTGATTTTTTCAAAAACAGATAAAGAATGAATAATCTGTAGTGAGGAAAAGAATATAAATAATATTTCAATAATATCTAATATTAGACCAAAATATCTGATATAAGACCAAATATCTCAAATATATATAAGGATGAGGATTTTGAAAAACATTGTATTGATAGGTATGCCAAGTGCCGGGAAAAGCACTGTTGGAGTAATAATTGCCAAAAACCTGGGGATGTCCTTTGTTGATACCGACGTTCTGATTCAAACTCAACAGGGAAAGCTGCTTCAGCAGATAATTGATTCAGAAGGCACAGATGCATTCCTGGAGAAGGAAGAGAATGCAATTCTGTCTCTGGAATGTACTAATACAGTAATTGCTACCGGCGGAAGTGCGGTATACAGCAAGAAAGCTATGGAAAAACTTAAGAGAAATGGAGTTGTCATATATCTTTACATTACAATGGATACTGTTACTGCCAGACTTAGAAATCTAAAGACCAGAGGTGTGGTTCTGGGACAGGGCCAAACACTTGAAGACATATTTAAGGAACGTACACCTCTATATGATAAATATTCCGATATAAAGCTTGACTGCTCTAAAAACTCTTTAGAGAACACTCTGGAGGCAATTCATGTCAAGCTGGCTTCCTTGAAATAAAGCTAAAAATGAAATATAATAAAAGAACAACTAAGGAGCTTGGTTGTTCTTTCTTTTTAAGCTCAAATGATATAAAACACACCTAAAGGAATGGAGTTAAGAATGGATTTATTAAACGGGTTGAATAAGGAACAAAAGGCTGCAGTACTTCACAATGAAGGCCCTCTTCTTATTTTGGCAGGTGCAGGCTCTGGCAAAACCAGAGTTCTTACTAACAGAATAGCATATTTAATAAAAGAACAAGACGTATTCCCTTCAAATATATTGGCAATAACTTTTACAAATAAAGCGGCTCGTGAGATGAGAGAAAGGATTGACAGTCTCATAGGGGATTTGAGTAATGATATGTGGGTTGGTACTTTTCACTCAATTTGCATAAGGATATTGAGAAGAGATATAGAAAAGCTTGGTTTTGATAGAAGCTTTGTAATCTATGACACACAGGACCAACAGGTAGTAATTAAGGAATGTATTAAAGAACTTAATATAAACGATAAGAATTTTCCTCCCAAATCTGTTCTTGAAAATATCGGAAAGCAGAAAAATGAGCTTATTGATGCTGCTCATTTTGAAAAACTCTATGCATCTGATTTCCGTATGGGTAAAATAGCAAAGCTCTATTCTCTTTATCAAAAAAAGCTGAAAAATAATAATGCTCTTGATTTTGATGATATTATAATGTACACCATTAAGCTGTTTGTAGAAAATCCTGAGATATTAAATTATTATCAGAAGAAATTTAGATATATACTCGTTGACGAGTATCAGGATACAAATACTGCACAGTATATGCTGGTAAGAAAGTTATCGGAGGCACATGGAAATCTCTGTGTTGTAGGTGATGACGACCAGGGGATATATAGCTGGAGAGGAGCAAACATCCGTAATATCCTTGACTTTGAAAAAGACTTCAAAGGCTGTAAGACAGTGAAGCTGGAACAAAATTACAGATCAACTCAAATTATTCTTGATGCCGCCAACCATGTGATCAGGAATAATACCGGAAGAAAATGTAAGAGTCTATGGACTGATAATGAGGGCGGCAACAAAATAGTGATGTGTGAAAATGACAATGAGCATGAGGAAGCTTTGTATGCAGCTCGTGAAATCCAACGGCTGATTAAGGAAGAAAACAGGAAGTTTAAGGATTTTGCCGTACTATACAGAATTAACGCCCAGTCTCGCGTACTTGAAGAAATGTTCATGAGAGAGGGTCTTCCATATAAAATTGTCGGAGGACAGAAGTTCTATGACAGAAAAGAAATCAAAGATATTATTGCATACCTGAGACTAATACAAAATCCAACTGATAACGTAAGCCTTAAAAGAATAATAAATGTTCCAAAGCGCGGGATAGGTGATGCTACACTGGATTTAGCCGAAGGTTTGGCTTTTGAAAGCGGAGTTTCCATCTTTACTATCATATCAAATGCAGAGGAATGTCCTTCTTTAAAACGAGCTGCAAATAAGCTGGGCAACTTCTCTACAATGATTTTGAAACTAAGAACCATGAAGGAAAATATGGGCATTGCCCAGCTGCTTGAGATGGTAGTAGAGGACACGGGGGTTCTGAGAGAATACGAGATAGAAAACACTGTAGAAGCACAATCAAGAATTGAAAACATAAAAGAATTGAAGTCTGTTGCCATGGAATTTGAAAAACAGTATGAAGACAACAGTCTCGAAGAATTCCTGGCACATATTTCACTTGTTTCCGATTTGGACAACCTTGAAGAGGAACAGGACTATGTGGTATTAATGACAATGCACAGTGCAAAAGGACTTGAATTCCCTATTGTCTTCATTCCGGGTATGGAAGAGGGCGTTTTTCCGGGCTACAGAGCAATAACGGAAGGGCCTGAGCAACTTGAGGAGGAGCGAAGATTATGCTATGTGGGTATAACAAGGGCAAGAGAGAAGCTTTACCTTTCAAACGCCCGGTTCAGAACCCTTTTTGGTAATTCGAGCTATAATAAACCCTCCAGGTTTCTTCAGGAAATACCTGAGGAATTGGTTGAATACCCCTTTGGTTCCTCAAGAAGCACTTCCAGACAATCGGGAGAGAATATTGGATGGAATAAGGGTACACAGGGTTCGTCGCTTCCATGGGAAAGCAAGCCTGCAACGCCAAACACCGCAGGAAAAACAACTGGTTCCTTAAAGGAACTGCTGAACTCAAATCTAGTGTCTCGTGGCTTTGGCGGTAACCCAGCTTCGTCAGGTTCGGGTTTCGCAACAGGTAAATCGGTTTCATATTCAGGTTCGGCAGATTTTAGCACAGGTGAAAAAGTTGAACATAAAAAATTCGGAAAAGGAACTGTTACTAAGGTCACAGCTGATAACGGCGACCAGATGCTTGAAATACAGTTTGATGGAGCCGGCATGAAGAGGTTAATGGCTTCTATGGCAAACCTGAAAAGAATATAGTCATTGGAATGGGGTAAATATGAAGTTTACAGATGGATTTTGGCTGAAAAAGCAGGGTGTAAATATTTTTTCTCCAGCAGAGGTAAGAGATTACTCTATTACTGAAAATTCAGTTATATTGTATGCGCCTGTTACAAAGATTGTACACAGGGGTCAGACACTGCAAGGGCCATTGTTGACAATTGAAATAAGTTCTCCTTGCAATGATGTAATCAGAGTAGTAGCTCAGCATTTTATACAGAGGAGTAAAGGGCCGGAATTTGAACTTAATACTGATCCTGTCTTTCTTCCCATTATTACAGACGTAGAAGCAGAAATAGTTATGAGTAGCGGAAGTACCTCGGTAAGGATAGACAAGAGGAATTTTTCCCTGAGCTTTTACTACCGGGACAGACTGCTTACAAAAAGCGGAGCAGGACAGCTGGCTTATATTACTGTTGAAAATACTTCCGAAAATACTGGGGCATACATGAGGGAACAGCTGGATCTTTCAGTTGGAGAATGCGTATATGGCTTAGGAGAACGTTTCTCAGCATTTGTAAAAAACGGTCAGAGCATAGATATATGGAACGAAGATGGGGGTACTTCTTCAGAACAGGCATATAAGAATATCCCTTTTTATGTTACAAACAGGGGTTACGGTGTATTTGTAAATCATACCGAAAAGGTCTCCTTTGAAGTGGCTTCAGAAGCTGTATCAAGAGTTCAGTTCAGTAAACCGGGAGAAAAGTTGGATTATTTTGTACTTGGTGGGCTTGATTTGAAGGAGGTAATTCAAAATTACACCAAGCTGACAGGCAAACCCGCTTTGCCGCCTGCCTGGTCTTTCGGACTATGGCTTACAACCTCTTTTACCACAAATTATGATGAAAATACAGTTTCCTCCTTCGTTGATGGTATGGCACAAAGGGACATACCGTTAAGAGTATTTCATTTCGACTGCTTTTGGATGAAAGAATATGAGTGGTGCAATTTTCAATGGGACGAGGACGTATTCCCGAACCCTAAAGCCATGCTTAAAAGGCTTAAGCAAAAGGGCTTGAAGATATGTGTATGGATTAATCCTTACATAGCTCAAAGGTCCTCATTATTTGCTGAAGCCGCTGAAAAGGGCTACCTGATTAAGCTTAAGGACGGACAAACCTGGCAGTGGGATTTATGGCAGCCCGGTATGGGAATAGTGGACTTTACAAACCCGGAGGCCTGCAAATGGTATGCAGATAAGCTTAACTCGTTGATAGAAATGGGAGTTGACTGTTTTAAAACCGACTTCGGTGAACGAATACCTACGGCAAATGTTGTGTATCACAATGGAGCCGATCCTATTAAAATGCACAATTACTATACTTATTTATATAACAAGGTTGTTTATGAGGTGTTGGTTAAAAGGCTGGGAAAAGAAGAAGCAATATTGTTTGCCAGAAGTGCTACCACCGGATCACAGCAATTTCCCGTACATTGGGGTGGCGACTGTGTCTCTAGATATGAGTCAATGGCTGAAAGCCTTAGGGGAGGATTATCTTTATGCATGTCGGGCTTCGGTTTCTGGAGCCATGATATAAGTGGTTTTGAAAATACTGCGTCACCGGATTTATATAAAAGGTGGGCAGCCTTTGGTCTGCTATCTACTCACAGCAGGTTGCACGGAAGCAGTTCATACAGAGTTCCATGGTTGTTTGATGAAGAGGCTGTTGAAGTCTTACGCTATTTTAGCAAGCTTAAATGCTCCATAATGCCTTATTTATACAGCACTGCCTGCAATACGGCTGAGACCGGCCTGCCAACCATGCGTTCAATGGTTATGGAGTTCTTTGGCGACAGAGCCTGTGATTACCTTGATACCCAGTATATGCTTGGAGAAGCATTGTTGGTTGCTCCGGTATTCAGAGCTGATGGAAATGTGGAATACTATTTACCCAAGGGAAACTGGACCAACTTTATAGATAACCGGCAGTTGATCGGTGGCTGCTGGCAGTACGAAAAGCATGATTTTATGAGTATTCCACTTATGGTTAGGCCAAATTCCATAATAGCTGTTGGAAGTAATAACAATGTACCAGATTATGATTATCTTGAAGGAACTACCTTTCATATATTTGAACTTTCCGACCAGGAGCCTGCAACTGCAATCGTTTATACAATAGAAGGAAGGGCAAAAGGATATATAGAGGCATACAGAAATGGAGAGCTGGTCACTATTAAGGCGAAAGGTCTTAAGAATTTTCAAGTGCTGATGAGAAATGTTAACAGTATATGTGACCTTAAGGGGGCTGCCTTCGAATCGGATACATTGGGCTCAAAACTTGTGCCTAAAGAGGGCTCGGAGGAAATTATATTCAAGTTGGCATAGTCCTTATAAATAAAGAAATAAACTTGATAGCCGCCACTGCGGACTATACCCTGTTAAGAAGACAGGGTGTAAGTCATCGGCGGCTTTTTTATGTTTTAATACACTTTAAATTATTACCTATTGACTGATATAATAAAATAAATTATAATAATTGTAATTTATTGATTTACCAGTTTAACGCTTTACCATAATAAAGTTAATGGACTATTATTAATGGTTTAACAATTATAGCTGAATGGTTTATCAAAGCGCAACGAAGTTACATTTTTAGTTTAATATGTTTTTTAATCAACACAAAACCATCAAATACCTATTAAAGCCCGGTATGGATTAATTTTAAAATTCGAGTGAGGTAGCTATGACAAAGTGGAAAATTTATACTCCGGATGGGGTGCAGGATATCCTGTTCGATGAATGCTATGCAAAAAGAGAAATGGAAAATAGAATCCGGAAAACCTTCAGATCTTACGGCTTCTATGAAATAGAAACACCCACTATTGAATTCTACGATGTCTTTTCGACTGACATTGAGTCCTTCCCTCAGGAGGCTATGGTAAAATTCTTTGACCCAAAGGGACGTATTCTGGTACTGAGACCTGATATTACAGTTCCTGTGGCAAGAATAACAGCTACAAAAAACCGTGATGTTCAGCTCCCTATAAAATATTCCTATATAGGTAATGTATTCAGATTCAATGAGGTTGGAGGCGGAAGACAGAACGAGTTCACACAGGTTGGAGTGGAACTCCTGGGAGATTCCTCTTCGGAAAGTGACGCAGAAATAATTGCAGTAGCTATTAACACTTTAAAGGCTGCAGGTTTGGAGAATTTCCAGATAGATATCGGACAGGTGGATTTTTTCAACGGGCTGGCTGAAGAAGCCGGACTGTCAGATAAGGACATTGCCCGGATATCAAAGCTAATTGACAGAAAAGATTATGTAGGTGTTGAAGAAATAGTTAATCAATATAATATTTCAGCTGAATTAAGAGATCTTATTCTGAAACTACCCGGACTTTTCGGCTCATTGGATGTAATTGAAAAGCTTAAAAAAATAACCAAAAACAAAAGAAGTCTGGCTGCCCTTGAGAATATTGAAGAGGTTATCAACATTCTTGGAGACTACGGTTTAACCAAATTTTTATCAATAGACCTTGGTATGCTGAAGGGACCTGATTATGATACAGGAATAATATTCAGAGGCTTTACCTACGGAGTAGGTTTTCCGATACTCTCTGGAGGCAGGTATGACAGCCTTACCTCAACCTTTGGAAAAGATTGTCCTGCAATAGGGTTCTCAATTGGTATAAACATGCTCATGATGGCGTTGGGGAAAACTCTTTCAAAAGACAGACCAAGTGTGGATTCACTGATTTGTTACAGAAAAACCAATAGGAAAAGTGCCATTGAAATAGCAGAGACCTTAAGAAAGCAAGATATGAATATAGAATCCATGGTAGTTAACGACAGTATTGAAAAGGCAATTGATTATGCCCGATCGAAGCAAATTGGAGGAGTAATATTCATAGATGAAGGCGGAAGCATTAAAATTCACGATCTTATAAACGGTACAATAAGTGAAACCAGTATTGAACAAATCATGAAAAGAAGGTAACGGAGGGATTATGAGGTATTTAACGATTGCTTTATCAAAGGGTAGGCTCACAGAAATGTCGGTAGAGCTGTTTGAGGCTATTGGTATAGATTGCTCGGAATTAAAGTCATCAACAAGAAAGCTGATCTTGTCAGATGAAAAAAACAAGATAAAGTTCTTTCTTGCAAAGCCTGCCGACGTTCCTACTTATGTGGAGTATGGTGCTGCAGATATAGGTATTGTCGGAAAAGACACAATACTTGAAGAGGGCAGGAATCTGTATGAAGTTCTTGATCTTGGCTTTGCAGCCTGTAAGATGGCATTAGCGGGACCTGCCGACCTTGAGGGCAAAATCGAAGAACTTACTATAAAAAGAGTTGGAACCAAATATCCCAACATTGCCAGAAATTATTTTGAGAAAACCAGAAGAGAAAGCGTTGAAATAATTAAGCTCAATGGCTCTGTAGAACTTGCTCCGCTTGTCGGCCTATCCGAAGTAATAGTGGATTTGGTCGAGAGCGGAAGGACACTTAAGGAAAACGGACTTGTGGTGCTTGACACTATCGCAGATATCAGCGCAAGAATGGTTGTAAACAGAGTGAGTATGAAGATGGAAAACGAGAGAATACAGAGAATAGTTGATGGAGTCAGGGAACAGCTTCGCCTAAGAGGTTAACATGCTTCAGCTAAACGTTAATAACTCAACTAAGAGGTTAACATGCTTCAGCTAAACATTAACATAATTCAACTAAGACGTTTACATGAAGAAACTTGGGCTTAATTTGGTGTTTTATAAGACCCCTTTGTTCCTTGAAAGTGGATCTTACCGCTCACCATCAATAATGGAGGTTAGAATGATAAATATATTAGATCTGACAAACGACAAAAACGATATAAAAGCTAAAGAGCTTTATACAAAACTGACACAAAGAACGAAATCCCAGGACGGAGCCAACATTATTAAGGTAGTTGCAGATATACTGGAAAATGTACGCTCAAATGGTGATAAAGCTCTTAAAGAGTATAGTAAAAAGTTTGATAACGCAGACATTGAAAGTATCAAAGTTTCTGAGGAAGAAATTACGGCAGCCTACAGTAAAATAGAACCAAAGCTGCTTGAAACTATAAAACGTTCTAAGCAAAATATCCAGAGCTTTCATGAAAAACAGCTTCAGAACAGCTGGATAAACCCAAAAGAGGACGGCACAGTACTTGGACAGCTTGTAAGACCCATAGAAAAGGTAGGGCTTTACGTTCCAGGAGGAACCGCGCCTCTGATATCTTCAGTTCTTATGACAGCTGTCCCTGCGAGGGTTGCAGGTGTGTCTCAGGTGATAATGTGCACACCGCCGTCAAGGGATGGCAGTGTAAATCCTGCGATTTTAGTAGCAGCAAAGGAATCGGGAATAGATCAAGTATTCCGTGTTGGCGGTGCTCAGGCTGTGGGTGCCATGGCTTATGGCACAGAGTCAATTCCTGCTGTCGATAAGATATGCGGCCCCGGCAACGTGTACGTTTCAACGGCAAAACGCCTTATTTTCGGGGATTGTGATATAGATATGTTTGCAGGTCCCAGCGAAATACTGATAATTGCCGATTCATCCGCGAAGCCGGAATATGTTGCTGCCGATCTGCTTTCCCAGGCAGAACATGACAAACTGGCTTCATCTGTACTTGTGACCAATAATGAAAAGCTAATAGAACAGGTTGTAACAGAACTGGAAAAGCAGTTATCAGAATTGTCCAGAGGCACTATTACTGAAAAATCTCTAAAGGATTTCGGTTATGCAGTACTTGTAGACAGCATTGAAAAAGCAATAGAAGTATCAAATAATATTGCACCGGAACATCTGGAGATTTGTGTGGAAGAACCCATGAGTCTGCTGGGGCAGATAAAAAATGCTGGAGCGATATTTGTAGGTAACTATTCTCCAGAGCCGCTGGGAGATTATATGGCAGGCCCCAGCCACGTGCTTCCCACAAGCGGAACAGCAAGATTTTCATCTCCGGTGAATGTGGATCAGTTTATAAAAAAATCCAGTCTTATTTACTATAACAGAGCAGCATTGGAGAAGACCAGCCAGGACATAATCAGTTTTGCTGAAGCTGAAAGCCTTGATGCTCACGCAAATGCCATAAAAGTAAGATTCCGGAGCTAGAAGCAGGAACTAAGAAGCTGGTAGTAAAGAAGCTAGAAGCTAGTAGATACGGAGCTAGACCATTACGCTGCGTACTGGAACTGAACAGAACAGGAGAAATTATGATTGAAGAATTAATTAGGCCTGAAATAAGGTCATTTATACCATATAATGCAAACCAGCAGCCCTATAAGATAAAGCTGGATGCAAATGAAAGCCCTTTTAATATGCCCCAGAGTGCACGTCAGAAGTTGGCTGAGTTTATATTGAACAACCCTGAACTGAACCTTTATCCGGATACAGACTCTGTTAAACTCAGAAAGGTTCTTTCGGAGCATTGGTCTGTGGATTATAACAAAATAATAGTCGGAACAGGTTCAGACCAGCTAATTCAGGTTATAGCAAATGTATTTATAGGTCGGGGGGATAAAGTGCTTTATCCCGCACCTTCTTTTGGTATGTACGCTGATTCCTGTATCATAGCAGGGGGGACTCCGGTGAAGTATATACTTGAGCCCGAAAAAAAATATCAGTACTCAAAAAACACAATATTTGAAGCATATGACAAGGAAAGACCAAAGCTGGTATATATCTGCAATCCAAATAACCCAACAGGAAATCTGATGGCGAAAGAAGATGTGCTTGAGGTTGTCAGATATTGCAAAAACGCAGTGGTAATTGTAGATGAGGCCTATGCAGAATTTTGTGATACAACAGTAATTCCTTATGTTGATGAATATGAAAATCTCATTGTATTAAGAACCTTTTCAAAAGCTTACGGTCTGGCCGGTATCAGATGCGGTTATTCAATTGCCGGTTCTGCCCTGACCTCTGCAGTGAATCTTGCTAGAGCTCCCTATAACATAAGCAGCCTATCGCAGTATGCAGCTCAATTGGTATTGGAGGAAAAAGAGGAGATATTCAGAAATATCGAATATCTTAAATCTGAAAGAGCCTGGCTTTCAAACCAGCTTGCAAAGCTTGACGAGGTTCAGGTGTATGAGTCCTATTCAAACTTTATATTGGTTAGAATTAATAATTCCAGAGATGTTTATAAGAAATTATGTGAAAAAGGTATTTTTTTAAGAATATTCGGTTCTTCTCCGTTGTTGGAAAATTGTCTGAGAATCAGTGTGGGCACTCACCAGCAAAATACTATTCTGCTTGATGAACTCTCAGCCATCTGCTATAATAAATAACGAACATTAAAATGAAAATATCAAAAATCGTTCGGATTAATTTTGAACCTTTGATATGATGAACGGGGGGATACCTTTGAGAGAAGGCTTGGTTGTAAGAAACACTAAAGAGACCCAGATTAAGCTCCAGATAAATATTGACGGCAAAGGAGACTGCAGTGCTTCAACAGGAATAGGGTTTTTTGATCACATGCTTATACTTTTTATCAAACACGGTTTAATGGATGCTTCTTTTGAAGTGAACGGAGACTTACATGTAGATGCGCACCACACGGTGGAAGATACGGGGATTGCATTGGGACTTGCCATAAGGCAGGCTCTGGGCGATAAGAAATCCATAAAAAGGTACGGGACAGCTTATGTCCCTATGGATGAAGCTCTGGCACTGGTTTCTCTTGATTTGAGTGACAGACCTTATCTGGTATTTGATGTCTCTATGACACAACAAATGGTGGGACAAATGGATACTCAGCTTGTTGAAGAATTCTTCAGAGCTGTGGCTTTTAATGCCGGAATCACCTTGCATATTAAACTTTTGCACGGCAGCAATTGTCACCATATTATAGAGGCCATCTTTAAAGCTTTTGGAAGGGCTTTGGATGAAGCTACCAAGATTGACACCCGAATAATAGGAGTTATGTCTACAAAAGGAACCCTTTAACCGACTATCAGGATAATTAATTGAAAGCTATTAATAATTCCTGTATATAAATTTTTATTTATTATTGCAAATATGGCAGAAGCCACTATGGATTTGGAGGATATTATGCTTATCAACAACACTGATTTTATTAAGTTACCATTATTTATCAAAGGTAAGGTTAGAAATGTTTACGATCTTGGAAATGAACTACTTATTGTTGTAACTGACAGAATTTCAGCTTTTGATGTTGTTTTTTCGGAATTAGTCCCTAATAAAGGAAAGGTATTAAACAGCATTTCTGCCTTTTGGTTTGATTATACCAAGGATGTTATCGGAAATCATGTAGTAACAACTGACGTTAGTAAATACCCTGCTGGTTTGTCTGAATTCAAGGAAGAGCTTGAAGGAAGATCCATGCTGGTTAAAAAAATAGATATGGTGCCAGCTGAATGTATTGTCAGAGGATATCTTGAAGGATCAGGCTTAAAAGAATATCAGCAGACCGGTACGATTTGCGGAATAAAGCTTCCTGCTGGACTAAAGCAGGGTGACAGACTCCCAGAACCTATTTTTACTCCTTCAACAAAGGAATCCGAAGGTCACGACATAAACGTTTCCTTTGAAGTGCTTTGTGAAAAAATCGGTACGGAGATGGCAAATAAGCTGAAGGACGCCAGTGTTGCCCTATATAAAAAGGCCAGCAAGCATGCTGAGAGTGTAGGACTTATATTAGCGGACACAAAGTTTGAGTTTGGTATGTCAGACGGTCAGCTTGTGGTTGGCGATGAAATGTTCACTCCCGACTCCTCCAGATTCTGGGCTATGGACGAATATCAACCCGGCAGAGCACAAAAGAGCTTTGACAAACAGTATTTAAGAGAATACCTGGAAACTTTGACTTGGGACAAACAACCTCCTGCTCCTGCTCTTCCTGAAGAAGTAATAAAGAAGACTGAAGCAAAGTATATTGAAGCCTATGAAAGAATTACCGGAATTAAGTTCAAATAGTCAAATACGAGAATTAACTTTTTACGCAACATGATTGGAGATAAAACTTATGATAGCAATAATTGATTATGGTGTCGGAAACCTAGCCAGTGTGAATAAAGCCCTAAGCTTTATCGGAGCTGATTCAGTTATAACGTCAGAGCCTGAGGTAATACTTGCTGCCGACAAGGTCATTCTACCGGGAGTAGGTGCCTTTGCAGATGCCATGAACAGTCTTGAAAAAACAAATATGATACCAATTATAAAAAAGGTTGCGGAAAAAGGCACACCATTGCTCGGCATCTGCCTGGGAATGCAGCTTCTGTTCGACTATAGCACCGAGGGCGGAGAAATGGTTCCCGGCCTTGGTCTGCTTAAAGGCAGCGTAAGGCAATTTCCTCTGGATATGGGCTTGAAGGTACCTCATATGGGCTGGAACAGTTTGTGCATCAAGCAGCAGAATGGGCTTTTTAAAGGAATAAAGCAGAACAGTTACGTTTATTTTGTTCACTCCTATTATTTGACCGCTGGTGACAGCAGTCATGTTGCAGCAGCCTGTAATTACGGTATAAATTTTGATGCTGCAATTGAAAAGGACAATATTTTGGGAACACAGTTTCATCCTGAGAAAAGCGGAGATGTTGGACTGAGTATACTTAGAAACTTTGCTGCCCTTTAAAAACAATACAGCAGAATGGAGATTTAAATGATAATTTATCCTGCAATAGATATTATAAATGGAAAATGTGTACGGCTTCAGCAAGGGAGCTACAGTGAAGTTACCGTTTTCGGTGACAGTCCGCTAGAGATGGCACAGAAATGGGAAGGTCAGGGTGCGCAGTATCTTCATGTTGTTGACCTGGATGCAGCCAGATCAGGTAATACAGAAAATCATGGAATAATTAAGCAGATTGCTCAAACTTTAAAGATTCCTGTTCAGGTTGGCGGAGGAATAAGGAGCCTCGAGACAATTGAGAGTCTTATATCCGGAGGCTTAAGCAGAGTAATTTTAGGAACGTCTGCCGTTAATAATCAGGAAATGCTGAAAACGGCATTAAAAGAATATAAGGAAAAAATAGTTGTGGGAATAGATGCAAAAGACGGCAAGGTAGCCATACACGGTTGGGAGCAGACCAGTGACCTCACAGCAGTGGGCTTTGCAAGGAAGGTTGAAGAACTGGGAGCTAAAACCATTATCTACACAGACATATCAAGGGACGGTATGCTTAAGGGTCCTAACCTTGCTGCTATGAGTGAAATGGCGAAGGCTGTAGGAATAGAAGTAATAGCATCAGGTGGTGTAAGCTGTCTGAAGGATATCGTTGATTTAAAGTCTACAGGTGTGAGCGGTGTAATTGTGGGAAAGGCGTTATACACGGGAAACCTGGACCTAAAGGCTGCAATTGACGCATAATCAGTAGATAAAAGCATTATTAATATTTCGGTTCAAAGATTAGCAAATGAAGTAGTTGAAACAAAGTAATCGGTCATTCCTAAAGGAGTAAATACTATGCTTACTAAGAGAATTATCCCCTGTTTGGATGTTCATGCGGGAAGAGTTGTAAAAGGTGTTCAATTTGTTAATATCATAGATGCAGGTGATCCGGTTGAAGCTGCTGCATTCTATGACAAGGCTGGTGCTGACGAGCTGGTGTTTCTTGACATTACAGCTTCCTCCGATGCCAGAAGCATAATGCTCGATGTTGTCAGCAGGGTAGCCGAGCAGGTATTTATTCCTTTTACAGTGGGTGGAGGAATAAGAACAGCAGAGGATTTCAGAGAAATTTTAAAGGCAGGCGCCGACAAGGTTGGAGTTAACTCGGCAGCACTGAAAAGGCCGGAGCTTATATCTGAAGCTGCTTGGAAATTCGGAAGTCAATGTGTGGTCTTGGCTATAGATGCCAAGCGACGGTCTGATGGTTCAGGCTGGGATACCTATCTTAACGGAGGAAGGGTTAACACCGGTAAAGATGCTGTACAGTGGGCCATAGAAGCTGAAAAGCTTGGAGCAGGTGAGATATTGCTTACCAGTATGGACAAGGATGGTACTAAAGACGGTTACGACATTGAGCTGACCCGAACAATTTCTGAAAATGTTAAAATCCCCGTAATCGCTTCAGGAGGCGCCGGTCAAATGGAGCACTTCAAGGAAGCGCTTGTTGAAGGTAAGGCAGATGCGGTGCTTGCTGCATCCTTATTTCATTTTAGAGAAATGGAAATCCGCGATCTAAAAAGATATTTAAGTAGTAATGGAATAGAAACTAGACTATAATAAATAGTTGAGTATAGATTTATACGGTCGCTGCAGTATACTTGCACATAAAACGGCCATTTAGAATAAAAATATATGGAGGCGCTTTCATGGAAAACTTAAAGGATTCAATAAAATTTGATGATAAAGGCTTGGTACCGGTTGTAACCCAGGACTACAAGACTAAGGAAGTACTAATGGTTGCATATATGAATAGTGAAGCCTTTGACAAGACAATTGAAACCGGTAAGGTTACATATTTTAGCCGCAGCAGAAATAAGCTATGGCTAAAGGGTGAAACTTCAGGACATTATCAGCTGGTTAAATCCATCAAGCTTGATTGCGACGGTGATACAATATTGATAGAAGCTGAACAAATTGACGCAGCCTGTCACACCGGAAACAAGACCTGTTTCTACAGAACACTTTCAGAGGGTTCCTGGAAGGAAGCAGCAGAAAATAATGTAGAGGAACTATCAGCTCAGATTCTTCAAGAGGTTTATGACGTTATTGTTGACAGAACTATCCATCCTAAAGAAGGCTCATATACCAACTACTTATTTACAAAAGGACTTGATAAGATATTAAAGAAGGTTGGGGAAGAAACAGCTGAAGTTATTATAGCTGCAAAGAATAAGTCAAAGGATGAGATAAGATATGAAATTTCGGATTTAATGTATCATCTCATGGTATTGATGGTTGAAAGAGGAGTCACCCTCGACGATATTTATGGCGAATTAAAAGGACGTAGATAAGTGAAAAATAATATCCTAAGTATAAGTGAATATAGAAATAATCCCGAATTCTATTTTACGAAGGGTTTAAGATTAGCAAACAAAAAAAATTTAAGCGAGGCATATAAGAGCTTGTTGAAGGCTTTAGAACTGGAGCCTGACAACAGTGAATACAAGTTCAATATGGCTTGCTTTTTGTCTGAACTTCAACGTCCTCGGGAAGCAAACAGAATATTTAACGATATACTGATAAACTTTGATCCTAACATGTTCGATTGCTTTTTTGGATTGGGCTGTAATAGCTTCGAAGAGGGTAACAATGAGAAAGCAGCAGAGTATTTTGATAAATATCTCTATTTTGATTCAGAGGGAGAATTCAGTTACGAAATTTCCGAAATGGCTTTTTATCTCAAACTATATAGTGGAGTCTCACACGATAATAAGTTTTTGAAAAACTCTGAAAACAATTTCAAAAAGGCTCTAAAGTATTTTCGTGAAGGCAAGCCCGGAGAAGCAATAAGATATCTTTACAAATCTATTCAATTAAATCCACTGAACATTGAGGCGAGAAACTGCCTTACACTTGCTTTAATGCTGGAGAAAAAGTTTATTCGCTCAGTATATATCAATTCAACCGTAAAAACCATAAACAGGGAGCATATTTGGGGAACTTGCCTTTCCATCTACCTTCTGAAGAATTCAAAAAGGAAAGCTGAGTTTCAGCGTAACCTTGAGATGCTTCCATACAGGCAAATTAACAACAGGGAGGAACTGCTTTGTACAGTAACAACTCTTTTTCTTTTTGGAAAAACCCCAGAGCTTGAGAAATTTATTGAGAAGTATGCGGTTGAGTATAGCGACCAGTTTATTTATTCAGTATTGCTTCTGACATATATAATAAACGGGAATACTGATGAATTGGAAAAAATAAATGCTGTTCTGGAAAACTATGCAGCAGCAAATCAGGATTTTAAAGAGTGGCTCAAATTTGTAAATCAGCCTAATAACAAAAATGCTGTTATTTCTTCGGCTGTTGAGCAATATATTAAGATTTTCTCGTTAACAGGTGAAAAGAATAATTTAAAATATGACCCCTCAATATACAGAATTTTTACTGAAGATCAGAATAAGCAGAATAAACTGAAGCTGTCAAAAAAGTATTATCCTATAATTGAAGTCGCGGTAAGAAACAGGGAAATAATGTATAGTAGATTATACAAAAAGGAGATAATAGGGATACTCACTTCTGCTGTAACGGGCCTTACGGAACCTTTAGTGCCTGATAACGGAAGCTATGACATGTACTCGGCAGCACTTGAATACCTGTATTGCAAACAATATTCCATACAAATGATGAAGGAAGAGCTGGTTTCTAAATATAAAATTACTAATAGTGATTTAAATAAAGCGCTAAAAATCTTAAATGTTGAAGTTTAATGATATTTTAAGAAAAATTAAGCAATTACAAGAAAATAATAGATTCTAATAGCAAGAATGACTATTGTGCCAAAATATAGTTAATTTCCAGCAAAAAAGATATTTGATTATCTTTTAGTCAATAGATAATATAATAAATGTAATTAGCACTCGCTTATAGTGAGTGCTAACAAGAGAAACAAATTTTTGAGGAGGTAAAACAATGAAGATAAAACCATTAGGTGATAGAGTAGTTATTAAAATGCTAGAAAGCGAAGAAACTACCAAGAGCGGAATAGTATTACCAGGCAGCGCTAAGGAAAAGCCACAGGTAGCTGAGGTTGTTGCTGTTGGTCCTGGAACTGTTGTTGACGGAAAAGAAATTAAAATGGAAGTTAAAGTTGGAGACAGAGTTTTGACCAGCAAATATTCCGGCACTGAAGTTAAATTCGATGGTCAGGAATATACAATACTGAAGCAGGGCGATATCCTTGCAGTAGTTGAATAATAATTAGTTATTGCGAAGTTTGAGATCTAAATCATAAGGAGGCAATATAATATGGCAAAGGAAATAAAGTTTGGTGAAGAAGCTAGACGCGCTCTTGAGAGAGGTGTTAATCAATTAGCTGATACAGTTAAAGTGACCTTGGGACCAAAGGGTCGTAATGTTGTATTGGATAAGAAGTTCGGAGCACCATTGATCACTAATGATGGTGTTACTATAGCTAAGGAAATAGAACTCGAAGATAAATTTGAAAATATGGGTGCTCAGCTTGTTAAGGAAGTTGCTACAAAGACCAACGATGTAGCTGGTGACGGTACAACCACTGCAACCCTGCTGGCTCAGGCTATAATCAGAGAAGGTATGAAAAACGTAGCTGCTGGTGCTAACCCAATGATATTAAAGAAGGGTTTAGCTAAGGCAGTAGAAGTAGCAGTAGCAGGAATCAAGGAAAATAGCCGTAAAATAAAGGGTAAGGAAGATATAGCAAGAGTAGCTACTATTTCAGCTAATGATGAAGTAGTTGGAACACTTATAGCTGACGCTATGGAAAAAGTAACAAACGACGGTGTTATCACTGTTGAAGAATCAAAATCCATGGGTACAAATCTTGAAGTAGTTGAAGGTATGCAGTTTGACAGAGGCTATCTCTCAGCTTACATGGTAACTGATACTGAGAAGATGGAAGCAGTTCTTGATGACCCATATATACTTATTACAGACAAAAAGTTAACAAACATTCAGGAAATCCTTCCTGTTCTTGAACAGATTGTTCAACAGGGTAAAAAGCTTTTAATTATAGCTGAAGATGTTGAAGGCGAAGCTCTTACTACCCTTATCGTTAACAAGTTGAGAGGAACCTTTACTTGTGTAGCTGTTAAGGCACCAGGCTTTGGTGACAGAAGAAAAGCTATGTTGCAGGATATAGCTATTTTAACAGGTGGAGAAGTTATAACTGACGAATTAGGTCTTGACCTTAAGGAAACTCAGCTTACTCAACTTGGTAGAGCAAGGCAGGTAATAGTTCAGAAGGAAAATACAATAATTGTTGACGGTGCTGGAAGCCAGGAAGAAATCAAGAACAGAATAGCTTCAATTAAAGTTCAGATTGAAGATACTACTTCTGATTTCGATAGAGAAAAGCTCCAGGAAAGACTTGCTAAATTGTCTGGCGGTGTTGCTGTAATTCAGGTTGGTGCTGCAACTGAAACTGAAATGAAAGAAAAGAAATTGAGAATTGAAGATGCACTTGCTGCTACAAGAGCTGCTGTTGAAGAAGGTATAGTAGCAGGCGGTGGTACAGCATTGATAAATGTAATTCCTGATGTAGCTAAATTACTTGAAACTACATCTGGAGATGAAAAGACAGGTGTTCAGATCATACTCAGAGCTCTTGAAGAACCAGTTAGACAAATTGCAGCAAATGCAGGTTTGGAAGGTTCAGTAATCGTTGATAAGATTAAAGCTGACAATAAAGGTATCGGCTTTGATGCTCTTAATGAAAAGTACATTGATATGATTGAAAATGGTATTGTTGACCCTGCAAAGGTTACAAGATCTGCACTTCAAAATGCAGTATCAGTTGCAGCTATGGTTCTCACTACTGAAAGTCTTGTTACTGACAAACCAGAACCTGAAGCTCCTGCAATGCCAGGAGGAATGCCAGGCGGAATGGGCGGAATGTATTAAGATTAGTTGCTATAAAGAGGTTGGCTGGAGTTATATTTCAGGCCAGCCTCTTAAATTTTTTATTTGAAGTGAAAAAAATGTTAATATTTTTAAAATTAATTAGAAATAATACTTGATATTATTTCATTAATTTATTATTATGTATAACAAGCTTAGATAAATTAATTATTTTATGATTTAAAATATTATATTACGAGAGCATGTTTGGTGTTTATAAATTTTGCAGGAGGGGTCTGCTTTGGATATATTTTTAGAGAAGCTCATAAAGCGTAAAAGGACTATTTCGGATTATATAATAATTGTAAGTATAGTTCTAACTGCAATTATTCTTATAATGTTTGTAATGTCACTTCAATTTCTTACTGTATTTGCGCCATTACTTGTAGTGGGCTTGGGATACCTTGCTTATATGCTTATCAGAAATAAGAATGTGGAATATGAATATATTGTTACCAATGGTGATCTTGACATTGATATGATTATTGCACAAAGAAAAAGAAAAAGAATATTCTCGGGTAACTGTAAGGATTTTGAGATGGTAGCTAAACTTACAAGCGGACAGTACAATAGTAATTTTGATACCATAAAGAAACGTATTGTTGCTGTAACAACACTTGAATCACAGGATGTATATTTTATTACTACAACAAAAGAGGGCGGCGAAAAATGTATTGTATTCTTTGAGCCTCATCCCAAGATGGTTGAATCCTTTAAAAAATATATTCCAAGAAAAGTATTTGAATAAACCAAAAGGATAATAATAAGGCAGATGGCAGCTCAAAGCCATTTGCCTTTTAAATAATTTTATTAATTTAATTTTAAAATTCCGATCAAGGAGGATTTTGGAAAATGGCTTTTTTTTACAATGAACCATCAAGAACTTTCAGCGAATATCTTTTAGTTCCCAATCTCAGTACAAAACAATGTATGCCAGGGAATGTAGACCTTAAAACCCCGTTAGTTAAGTACAAGCTTGGAGAAAAACCTTCATTACATCTTAATATTCCGGTAGCTTCTGCTATCATGCAATCCGTATCAGACAATAATATGGCAATTGCTTTGGCGAAGTGCGGAGGTGTATCCTTTGTTTACGGCTCACAAAGCATTGAAAATCAGGCGGAGATGGTAAGAAAGGTTAAGAAATATAAAGCAGGCTTTGTTGTAAGTGACAGTAATTTAAGACCGGATAATACCCTCAGAGATGTTGTTGATATAAAGGAAAATACAGGGCATTCTACAATTGCTATTACCGAAGACGGTACACCAACCGGAAAGCTTGTAGGTATAGTTACAAGCCGTGACTATAGACTAAGCAGGGCTTCCCTGGATCAGAAAATCCATGGATTCATGACTCCGTTTTCACAATTGATTTATGGACAGGAAGGTATAACCTTAAAAGAAGCCAACGACATGATTTGGGAGCATAAGCTGAATTGCCTTCCGATTATAGATAGCAAGCAAAATCTTGTTTACCTTGTATTCAGAAAGGACTATGACAGCCATAAGGAGAATCCTAACGAATTATTGGATAAAAGCAAGCGTCTTATTGTTGGCGCAGGAATAAATACCAGAGATTATAAAGAGAGAGTAGCGGCATTGGTAGATGCCGGTGTAGATCTGGTTTGTATTGACTCCTCTGATGGCTACAGCGAGTGGCAATCAGACACTATCAGATGGATAAAGGAAACCTACAACGGTGAAGTAAAAGTCGGCGCGGGAAATGTGGTTGACAGAGAAGGCTTCAGGTATTTAGTAGAAGCTGGAGCTGATTTTATTAAGGTTGGTATCGGTGGAGGTTCAATCTGTATTACCAGAGAACAGAAGGGTATCGGAAGGGGTCAGGCGTCTTCAGTTATTGAAGTTTCTGCAGCAAGAGATGAATATCTGAAGGAAACAGGAATATACATTCCTATATGCTCTGATGGCGGCATTGTTCATGATTATCATATAGTATTGGCTCTGGCTATGGGAGCAGACTTTGTAATGCTTGGAAGATATTTTGCCAGATTTGACGAGAGTCCTACAAGAAAGATAAAGGTTGGCGGAAACTTCGTTAAGGAATACTGGGGTGAAGGCTCAAATCGTGCAAGAAACTGGCAGAGATATGATATGGGTGGAGATTCAAAGCTGGGCTTTGAGGAGGGCGTTGATTCATATGTACCTTACGCCGGAAAACTTAAGGACAACCTGGATACCACAATACACAAAATTAAGTCAACAATGTGTAACTGCGGTGCTCTTTCTGTTTCAGAACTTCAGCAGAAGGCAAGACTTACTCTTGTATCGGCAACAAGTATCAAAGAGGGCGGAGCCCATGATGTAATTCTGAAAGATAAGGAATTATCGTCATCATGATTATAGAAAACTGCTAGAAGTCAGGTCTAAAAAGAAGTATAGTGCATATTCTATAGAAAGTAAGCCGACAGACCATTTTACAGACATTTGAACTGTTGTAAAATATTGGCGGAAGGCTTCTTGACATTATAAAATATGTAATTTATAATAAGTTAGCAATAACAGCTGACCTACGCTTAAAATTTTTTCTATATTTACAAAATTGTTGGATATAAAGGCATAATTATGGTTATAAGATAACAGAACACTTAATTGTGCTAAGGTTAGCAGAAAAAATTAACGGTAAAGGAGAGGGCTTCAAATGTCAGCAAAAGAAGTCGTATTAACCTACGAAGGCTTAAAGAAATTAGAAGAAGAATTGGAGTTTCTTAGAGGAACTAAAAGAAAGGAAGTTGCTGAAAGAATAAAACAGGCACTTTCATTTGGAGATATATCAGAAAACTCTGAGTATGATGAAGCTAAGAATGAACAGGCTCAGGTGGAAGGAAGAATAGTTCAGCTGGAATCCATGCTTAAACATGCCCGCCTTATAGATGAAGATGAAGTTAAGACCGATGTAGTCAGTTTGGGTGCTAAAGTTAAGCTCTTTGATGTTGAATTCGAAGAAGAGGTTGAATATCTTATCGTTGGCTCAACTGAAGCGAATCCACTCAAATCGAAGATATCAAATGAATCTCCTGTAGGCGCAGCCCTGATGGGACATAAAGTTGGTGAAACGGTTGAAGTAGCTGTTCCGGATGGAGCTATTAAATTTAAAATATTAGAGATATCAAAATAATAACTAAAATATAGTACATTTGCTAATATAAATGTTTACAATTATGTGTTGCCACTAAAACCTAAACTAATATATAATTATACTGACAGTTTACATTAAAAAATGTAAACTGTTTTTTATAACGAGGGGACAATGTCTGGACTACTTAAGTTTTCAGGCGAGCGATAGATTAACATAGTTTTTATGGAGGATATAATGTCAGAAGAAAATTTGCAGTCAAATACACAAAATGAGGAACAAGATTTAAATGAAATACTAAAAGTTCGTAGGGCAAAACTAAAGGATTTACAAGAAAAAGACATGGATCCTTTTAAAATAGTTAAGTATGATGTAATAGATTCCACACAAAATATTATTGATAATTTTGAAGCGTTGGAAGGACAGAATACTTCTATTGCAGGAAGAATTATGTCTAAGAGGGGAATGGGAAAGGCCGGTTTTTGCGATTTACAGGACAGGGATGGAAGAATTCAGCTTTATGTCAGAAAAGACGAAGTTGGAGATGAAAGCTATGAGTTATTTAAAAAGTATGATATTGGCGATATTGTAGGCGTAAAAGGCGAGATATTTAAAACCCACATGGGTCAGATATCAATTAAGGTTAAGGAAATTGTTCTGCTTGCAAAATCACTTCAACCATTGCCTGAAAAGTGGCATGGGTTAAAGGATACCGATTTAAGATACAGACAGAGATACGTTGACCTTATAGTTAATCCTGAGGTTAAAAATACATTTATACTGAGAAGTAAAATAATAAAATCTATCAGAAAATTCCTTGATGACAGGGGTTTTCTTGAGGTTGATACTCCTTTATTAAATACAATTCCCGGTGGAGCTACCGCAAGACCATTTATAACTCATCACAATACACTGGATATTGATATGTATCTAAGAATTGCTCCGGAGTTATACTTGAAAAGGCTTATTGTCGGTGGCATGGAAAAAGTATATGAAATGGGTAGAATGTTCAGAAATGAAGGTATGTCCGTAAAGCATAATCCTGAGTTTACCATGATGGAAGTTTACGAAGCTTATAATGATTATAAGGGTATGATGGAATTAACAGAAAACCTTATATCAACTGTAGCAATGGAAACCCTGGGGACAACCAAAATAATGTATCAGGGGCAGGAAATTGATCTTACACCCCCTTGGAATAGATTATCTATGATTGAAGCTGTTAAGAAGTACTCAGGTGTTGATTTTGATACTATTAAAACCGATGAGGAAGCAAAAGCTGCAGCTGAGGGAAAGAAGGTTCATGTTAAGCCGGGTATGACCCGTGGAGAAATTCTGAACCTGATGTTTGAAGAGTTTGCCGAGAGTAATCTTATACAACCTACATTTATTTATGATTATCCGGTAGAGGTTTCACCGCTTACAAAAAGAAAACCGGGTTGTCCTGAATTAACTGAAAGATTTGAATTTTTTATTACTGGTCGTGAAATGGGTAATGCATACTCTGAGTTGAATGATCCTATAGATCAAAAGGAAAGATTTGTTAATCAGGTAAAGAAGAGAGATTCCGGTGATGAAGAAGCTAATATGATGGATGATGACTTTGTAACTGCACTGGAGTATGGAATGCCACCAACAGGCGGATTAGGCATTGGGGTCGACAGACTTATAATATTGTTAACCGACTCAGCATCCATCAGAGACATATTGCTATTCCCTACAATGAAGCCTAGAGAGTAACTTAAGGCTGTTTAAGGATATGCTAGGAGGGGTTGGGATTGAAGTATACTTTACAGGAAGCAAGAAAAATCTTAGGTGTAACAAAGGCCTCATCAAAAGATGATATAGAAAAAAAATACGACGTTATTCTTAAGAAGTATCGAATAATGAAACTTGATGGTACTCTTCACGAAAATGAGGAAGCTGAATTCCAGAAGTGTACGGATGCATATCGGATTCTAATGGGCTACGAGGTAAACGAACCTGAAATTCAGAAGAAAGAAACATACACTGATTTAGCTTTGGGAAAGGTGGGTCTTGACAGAAAAAAAGCGGACAACTTTTTTCATTACTATAAATACCATATTCTAATTGGTATTGTAGCAATAATTATTATAGCTATATCTGTACATTCTATGGTTACAAGAGTTCAGCCTGACATAACAATAGGTTTATTGGGTGAAATAAATTATGATGCTGAGAATGAATTGAAAGCAAAAATAACAGAGAGCGTCCCAGAGCTCAAGGAAATTCAGTTTGACGCTGCTATATTGTCAACCAGTTATAATGATGCCCAGTCATATGCCAATTTGCAGAAGGCAGTGACACTGATTGTGGCCTCTGATATAGATTTGTATCTAGTTAACAAATATGCGTTTGATACTTATGCTAAAAATGGTGCTTTTAAAGCTCTGGATGAAGAAGCGGCAGATCTTAATATTGATATTTCTAAAAGCGAAGACTTGAAATTAAGAGTAGTGGATGAGTGGGAGGAAACTTCTGAACCGGGCAAATTAGAACCTAAAACATATGTTGACAGTATACCGAGACTTTATGGAATTGATGTAACCGATAGTGAATTTTTTAAGGATATTAATATAATCGGACCTGAAAAAATACTGGTTGTTCGTGCTGAACCCAAGAAATATGATCTGGTATTGAAGTTAATAAAGCTTTTTACAAAGTAAGGCTGCATTAAGTAAAAATAGATTTCAAATAACTCAAAATTATAGAGTAAGGTCATTAAATTATATAGATGGGGGTATTATCATGGATATTAGTGAGTTCAGGATAAAGAAAGAGTTAGTCGGAGACAGAACGAAGATTTTCCTTTCCGGTGAAATAGATATTTACACATGCCAGACTTTCAAAAATGAACTAAATGAAGTGGTTAATTCATACAAGGGTGATTTATATATAGATTGTACAGAATTATCGTATATAGATAGCACAGGCCTTGGAATACTTGTGGGAGCACTAAAGGAAATCAGAAAAGAGAATAACAACATTTATATTTGTAATCTAAAAGATAATATTAAAAAACTTTTTATTATTACCGGACTAGATAAATTATTTATAATTGATTAGTAGTTTGTAGGGTTAAAATTATGGGTACACATAAAATGTGTACCCATTTTAATAATTTTAAAGGAGACTTTTTATGAATAATAATGTGGCTTATGACAATGTTGAACTTACGCTACCTATGAAAAGAGAGTATGTTAGTACAGCAAGACTTACTGCATCCAGTGTGGCAAATAGAGTAGGATTTAATATTGATGAGGTAGAGGATATTAAGGTGGCCGTTTCAGAAGTATGTAATATTATATTGTCTAAAGAGTCAAATGAAGTAGGACAATACAAAATTTCTTTCTGCATTAGAGAGAATATCCTACAAATAAGCTTTACAGGAGAAAATACCCCCTTTAAGTATTTGAGAGATTCACTTGAAAATGAATATGGTCTATACATTATGAAAGCTCTAATGGACTCTGTTGAGCTTAGTAATGACAGCAATTCCATAGTTATGGCCAAAAAGATTGGAGAATAACATATGGAAAGAGTTGAATTGGGTTACATAAAGATGGAAGATGCTGAATTGTTTTCGCGCTACATAGAAACTAAAGAACTGGAATACAGGAATGCGATAGTTTCAAAATATTTAAATTTAGCAGATTTCCTAGCAAAAAAGTTTGTTAACAGGGGCGTCGATTATGATGATATATACCAAGTGGCATGTATGGCTTTAATAAAAGCTGTTGACAGATTTAGTCCTGACAAAGGGGTTAAATTTGTTAGTTTTGCTACTCCAACTATACTTGGTGAAATAAAGAGATTTTTCAGAGATAAGAGTACGTCAATAAAGATACCCAGAAGACTTTATGAAGCAAGACAGGGACTTAATAAAGCACGCGATGAGCTAACCCAGCAGTTGAAGCGCGTTCCAAGGGCAGACGAGATTGCTGCATATATGGGTATTAGTGTAGAAACTGTTTTAGAAATAATTGAAGCAGGCAGTTCAAATGCTGTAAGATCTCTTGATCAGAATATTTATCAAGATAATGAAGCTGATTTAAGTGATGTATTGGGGTATGATGAAAAAACCTATGAAAAAATTGAAAACAGAGATTTTATTGAGAAGACCTTGAAGTTGTTTGGGGAGGTTGAACGTGAATTTATAATACTAAGGTATATTCAAAATATGACTCAAAAACAAATAGCTGAAAAGTTCGGTGTATCACAAATGTATATTTCCCGAATGGAAAAGAAAATACTGGACAGGTTTCGTACTTTACTTTAAAAATCTCAGCCTATGTTTATATACATAAATAGTGGGTATTTATATTATTATTCTAAACTAGGTGGGTGTAATTTGTGAAAGCCGTAACTTATGCCATAAAGCAAGATGTCAAAGACCTTGCATTTCTCATCAAAACTATATTAAAGACAATTAATAAGGATAATTTAGTAAGTGAGGACATTCTTTTTGAGGTAAGAGTCATACTCAATGAACTTATTGTAAATGCTATATGTCATGGTAATAATTGCGATGACAAAAAAGATACTTATGTAACTATAAAAGTTGTCAATCAATCATACCTTTATATATGTGTAAGAGATGAAGGCTGCGGTTTTAACCATAAAATCGACATTAACAAACTAAACGAATATGTTGAAGAGAATAATAAATCGTATAACGAACACGGCCGAGGCTTAATTATAGTAGAGCAGCTTTGCGATAAGGTCAGGTTCAACAGCTGTGGAAACAAGGTATCAATCATTAAAAGGATATAAATAAATTATAATTTATAACCTAAATTAAGTACTCCTTCAGATAAGACAATAAGATCAGCTGACACAGCTGATCTTATATTATTAAGCCATATAGAGTTTGCTACGTAGTTATTATCAGATGAATTAATACTATTGGATTTAATAAAAGTGGATTTTGGATTTAATAGAAAACAGTAGAACTTTTTAGAACTTAAGAATATATGAGATATATTTCCGAATAATTGCCCAAAATCAAATAATAATAGCAAGTTTAGCCTTGACAATAAAAACTAGATTATGTTAGTATATATAAGCCGTCGCTACTTGAGACGCACTTGAATAAAACTCAGACAGGCTTTAGAAAAGCCTAAAAGAAATTAAAAAAAGTGTTGACATCAAGAAAACGACGTGATATTATAAATGAGCTGCTTGCGGTGAGCGAACAGCAATAAACCTTGAAAAGCAACAGCAGTAACGCTTTTAAGGTATGGACTTTGAAAAGTAAACAGTGACAATACATGCAAATGTATGTACATTCGTGTACATTGTAAAGGACTCAAACAATTCCAGAATCCAATGGATTCTAAAAAATGAGTTAATGAATTCAAGTTCTAACGAACTTAAATTCACTTGCGAACTTTACAACCTGGTTTCAGAAATGGAACAGGAAATAAGTCAGCAATTTTAAATGAGCATGCTGAATAAAATTCAGCAGTCAAGCTTATCAAATATGTTAAATGAGTAGCAGTTTACTGCGAATCATATAAATTTTAATTTGAGAGTTTGATCCTGGCTCAGGACGAACGCTGGCGGCGTGCCTAACACATGCAAGTCGAGCGGTTTCATGTTTAACACTGAATATTC
>JAEWOH010000011.1 GCA_023460955.1 Bacillota bacterium
ATCAAGGACATTGTTGCTGGTGAGACTGAAATAGCACTTACTGTAGTTACAGCAGTATCCGGCTTTGCTGTTACAGTGACCAGTGTGGTTGCTTTTTTAGTCGGATCTGCAACTGATGTTGCAGTTATTGTTGCAGTTCCTGCTGAAACCGGGGTAACAACACCCTTGACTACTGTTGCTAAGGCAGAATTGCTGGAGGTCCAGGTAACTTCCTTGTTTGCCGCATCTGATGGTGTAATTGTTGCTGTTATTGTCTTAGGCTCAGCACCTGCTATCAAGGTCATTGTTGCTGGTGAGACAGTAATATTTTCTACTTTCTTCGGAGTCTCCGGCTTTGCTGTTACAGTGACCAGTGTGGTTGCTTTTTTAGTCAGATCTGCAACTGAGGTTGCAGTTATTGTTGCAGTTCCTGCTGAAATCGGGGTAACAACACCATTGGCTACTGTTGCTACGGCAGGATTGCTGGAGGTCCAGGTTATTTCTTTGTTTTCCGCATCTGATGGTGTAATTGTTGCTGTTATTGTCTGAGTCTCACCGCCTGCTATCAAGGACATTGTTGCTGGTGAGACTGAAATAGCACTTACTGTAGTTACAGCAGTATCCGGCTTTGCTGTTACAGTGACCAGTGTGGTTGCTTTTTTAGTCGGATCTGCAACTGAGGTTGCAGTTATTGTTGCAGTTCCTGCTGAAACCGGGGTAACCACACCCTTGACTACTGTTGCTACGGCAGGATTGCTGGAGGTCCAAGTAACTTCCTTGTTTGCCGCATCTGTTGGTGTAATTGTTGCTGTTATTGTCTGAGCCTCACCCCCTGCTATCAAGGTCATTGTTGCTGGTGAGACTGAAATAGCACTTACTTGTGTTGTTGGTGTTGTTGGTGTTGTTGGTGTTGTTGGTGTTGTTGGTGTTGTTGGTGTTGTTGGTGTCGTTGGTGTTGTTGGTGTCGTTGGTGTCGTTGGTGTCGTCGGTGTCGTTGGTGTCGTCGGTGTCGCTGGAGTTGTGCCATTCCCGGTATTGTTATTTGTTGTTGTACTTCCTGCAGCAATTGCTACTCCACCGCCGGCAGTTGCACCAGTAACTCCTTCAGCTGCTGTTATTTGGGTATTGGGAGTTGAAACACTGGAATTATTTGCACCCTCATTGAGAACAACCTTTTCAACTATTCCTTCACCGCTGATATCAGTCTTAGCAGCTGCTGTAACAGTACCTACTACAGCACCCTTCTCAGTTTTTATGCTGGTAGCTTGTGCGGTACTATCTACAGATACAGGCCCTATTTTTGTTTCCTTGTCAGCAATAATAGTAACATTACTACCTTTTACCTGTGCATTTGATATATTTGCTGCTGTTGTATATACAATTGCATCTGATGTATTTATCTTCAAATCTCCTACAGTACCTGTAATTATGATTTCTTCACCTTTTGCAATTTCAATATTGATTGTATTACCATCTTCAATGACTATCCTAAGTTTGTCATCGGCTTTTTCTATTTTTATACTTTTAATCTCAGATTTTCCGTTAATATGTATGGAATCTTTACCGCCGCCTCTGACAGCTGTATTTCCTTTGACTGAAACACTATTAAGTGTTACATCCCCTTGACCTACGCCTTCAGCAATAATAAGGTTTTCCGAAATATTCACATTATTAAGAACAACCCCTGATGCCTTTATTACAGCAGTTCCTGCTACATTGCCTGTATAGGCTCCAGCTTTTGTATAATATGCTTTTACAATGCTATCTATAATAGCAACCATTTCAGCTCTTGTAATATTCTTTTTAGGATTGAACTTTCCGTTGCTTCCGTTTACGTAACCCTTTGCTTCCAAACCGAATACCGAGGATTTAGCCCATGATGCTACCGATTTTGCATCGGTAAATTTAGTATTCTCACTGGAGCCTCCATTAACCGCAAAGGCTTTTGCTATCATAACTGACGCTTCTTCTCTGGTAATTTTATCGGTCGGACGCAGAGAACTTCCGTTTCCATTGATGATTCCGGCTGCATTTGCCTTTAATACAGCCTCAGTATAATACTGCCCGTTTTTCAGATCAGTAAATGTATTTTTTGAAGCTGTATTATAGTTCATAATTGTATTAAGAATACAAGCCATTTCACCTCTGGTAATAAAGGCGTTAGGTCTGAAGTAACCATTGTTTCCTTTTATGACTCCATAGTCAGACCACTTATATATCGCCTGAGCCGCCCAGTGTCCACTAACATCTTTGTACATCATTTGGTCTGTTGCTGTTTTGGTAGAATCTGTAGCTGCAAATGATATTGAAAATGAACTTAGTAAAACTGCCAAAGCTACAATTGCAGACATTATTTTTCTCATGATTTCCCTCCCCAAGATTATTTGTTATGTCTACCCAAAAGTCGACATATTATTTATATAATAAAATATAAAGACCTGACTTATCACCTATCAAAAGTTAGGTAAAAAGTTAGGTCTTTTAAAATGAACTATATTATTCCAAATTGTCTAGCCTTTTTGATTGCCTGGGTTCGCTTGTTTACTCCCATCTTTGAATAGATGTTTTTAATATACCATTTGACAGTCCCCGTAGTAATATAAAGTCTATTAGAAATTTCAGCGTTTGACAAACCTGCTGCTATCAGTTTTAGAATTTCATACTCCTTAGCCTTAAGAGGTTCTACAAGAACATTTGCATGTCCAGGTTTTTTCCCATCCATTTGATCTACAAAATCCGGAGCTACTTCACGTACCTTTTGAACCAATGTCAAAATATCACTATCCTCGTCAAGGAAATTCCTAATGTATCCTTCGGGAGCTGCCAATTTCACAGCCTCTTCAATATATATCAGGGCTTCACTCTCGGCTCCGTTATATTTTTTAACTAATGCTGTCAGAATAAGTATTGTTATCAATTGTTCATAATTATCACATTTCTTCGCCAATTCCTTTTCAAACATTAGCTCCTTTTCAGCCTCATTATACATTTCCTTATATATCAGAGCTCTTATGTATGTTATTTTAGCGTATCCGGAAAGTTGGCAATGAACGCTGTTAATAAATTCTTCCCGCTCCCTCACCCATTCTAACACCTTGAGATGATTTTTCTCTTTAATACTAAGATCTATTTCTAAAGCTTCCAGCTTTTCATAAACATTATAGAGATTTGAGATTTTTGATATGTTCTTATATTTATAGGCAGTTTTAAAAGCATTGCTCTTTTCTCCAATTATATATAGTAATTTTATATAGATGCCCTCTGCATTACCTATGGTTGAAACCAGTTTTATCTCTCTTAAAAAAGTGATTCCCTCATGAAGATATCTTTTCGCTTTCTCCAATTCATTTCCTATATAAAAAATTTTTCCCATTGTAAGGTATACCATCTTTGCCATTGCAAGTGGTTCTCCAAATTGGTCTGTATATTCTGCCAACAGTTCCTCACATAAGTTTTGAGCCTCCCGCCTTCTTCCCATAGCAATCAGGCATTCGGTATAGTTTATAAATGCTGACAGTTCTATAAATCGATAGTTCTTAAATTCAACATCTTCAATAATTTTTTTAAAAGCAGAGGCAGCTTCGGGTATAGCACCTACTGACATTTTCACTAAGCCTAGAGTCCTTAATGCAATATTATAAAATAATCTGTCTTCATCCTTTAAAATTGAGACTGCTTCCTCGGCAAGCATAACAGCTCTGCTTTTATCAATATTTGTGTAAATAATTGCTTCAAGGGATTGTATTTTTCCATAGATTTCTGAATCCATAATTCCTTGCAATCCTAACAATTCCTTTAGTATTTTATATGCTTGTCCCGTCTTTCCCAGCAGAAACAAGCACCAAGCCCTGCATGTCTCTATCCTGGGATCTGTTTTATTACATATTTCTTTCACAGAATCCAGAAGCTCAAGGAGTGTTTCTATTGCACCATTATGCAAATACTGTGAGGATACTTGATTAACAAGACTTAGTGTCATTCCACTATCTCTAGCATCAAGTGCATATTCAAAGGCTGACTCAATAAACCCTTCAGCTTTGCACCAGGCACTAGCTTTCCTCAATATTTCGGTCTTCAGATTCTCGTCAATACCGGAACGTAGAAATCCGGAAAAAAGATGATGATATCTATACCAGGTACGACTGCTGTCAAGTGGAACTATAAATAGGTTATCTCTTTCGAGTCGTTCTATAATTTGGTTACTGTTGCTTAGTCCTGTAACAGTATTGCAGAGCTCTGCATTAAAGCTTTTTAGTACACTGGTTTTTTTCAGAAATATCCGGAGCTGAGCATCCTGTCTTTGGTAAACCTCTTCCATAATATAGTCCGCGACAAATCGGTTATTACCGTTAAATTGCTCGATAAAGCTACTTTCCTGCTGCTCCTTTTTAATGTTCTTGAGGGATAAGCCTATTAATTGCAAGCCCGCAGCCCATCCTTCAGTTTTTTCTTCCAGTATTTTTAGTGTCTCATGCTCGAAACTGATATTGAATTTCTTATTAAAAAACTCTTTAATCTCATCAGTCTCAAACCTTAAGTCATAAGACCTCAGTTCTGTTAATCTGTCTCCGGCTCTCCATCGGGAGATATTAAACGGAGGGTCTTGTCTGGTAATTATTGTAAAAAGAATATTATTAACGTTGGAATCTATCAATCGCTGCATTAATTTGTGTATATATGTGTTAGTTATAATATGATAGTCATCTAATACTAGAATAAATCCTTTGTTAAGCCCGGCAAGCTCTTCAAGTATATAGGCGCTGATTACTTCTACTCTTGGAAGCTTTATGGTACTCAAAATATTTTCAATAGTCTTTCCAAATGATTCGTTGACTTTTCTGATGGCCATAACAAAATATTTTATGAATGTTATCGGGTCATTGTCATATTCATCCAAAGACAGCCAACTAAAGTTTTGATTGAGCTGGCTTATCCAGCCAGATATGAGAGTAGTCTTACCATACCCGGCTTCAGCAGAAACAAGAATTATTTTGTGTTCCTTTTTCCGATTCTCATTAATTTTTCCAATTAAAGTTTCCCTGCTTACATAGTTTTCCCTTACGGAGGGCATATACAATTTTGTGTTCAAATAATTACTATCGTACATTGTTAATCCTCATAGTTCATAATTTTACTAATGTTGACTTATTATACAATATATATTAGTAAAATTGTAACGCTAATTGGAAAAATTTTAACGTCAATTGGTAATTTATGTTTACTTTTTTTATAAAATACCTTTATTGGTATGAATATGACAAATAAACATCAATCACGTTTCTCATACATAGATATAGTTATATCTCCATTTTTCTCCTTATAGACAAGGAACGCCTCTGTAATTTCATCAGCTTTGGAAAACGAAACAAGTTTTGAGTATCCTGTCTCCTGCTTATCGAACAGAGCCTTTGTTGCAATAGTACCTCCTGATGACCCTCCGTTCTTATCTTTGAACGAGTAAGAAACCATTCCGTCTTTATCAGGTGTCACTCTCTGCTCTGCAACAAAAGTCCAGCTATCTAATATTTCTTCTAACCTATAAGGTACTTCTGGGCCTTTAGCGTAATTCTCACCCTTTAATACTGTTTTGTCTGTGCCCTCGGATTTCTTCTGTTCAGTTCCTTTATCCGTTGACTCATTATACAGAGTTTTGTTAATTCCCTCTAAATACTTTTGTGCAGCTTCCTTGTCAGCCTTATTTTTATTCAGATGCAAATCAAACAGCAGATTCATACCGGTATATTTAGTATTTATAGATATCTCGCCGGTATCTTCATTGTAAATAAATGCATTATTCTCATAAAATACCGTATTAGTCACACAAATATAGTTTTTTCTGTCAGCAAATATCTCAACATTATCACATGCAATTATTCTGTACATGATACCGTCTTTAGTGATCTCGGAATATCCGCCATTCATTGTGACAATATTGTATTTTCTTGGATCTAAGCCCTGGATTAAGGGAGATACAAAGAATGGGGTCTTACCGTATTCTTCAGATGACATATCTGGCATTGGAGTCCCGTCCGTCCTTAATATGGCAATTACAGCATAAGTCCTGTCAGGGCTGACTGTATCACCCTCTGTAACAAAATTAGTAATATTCCTTCCAGTCACAGTCCCAAGTAATGTAATTGTATAGTCACCATATTTTTGAGACTCATCCATTAATATTGCATCCTTGCTATCAAAAGCTTTTGAAAGCTGCTTATCTCCGATATGCATTGCTATGTCCTTAGGGGATAAAAGCCTCCACGCTGCAAATACCGAAACAGAACAAAATAAAAGTGCACAACATACAATAAAAAAAACCGGAATTTCTCTTAACCTTTTTAAACTCATATCTTCCTTCTCCTTTACCTTGTTAATAATTTGTAAATCAAGCTGGTAATCCGGAACATAATCTGATTTAAGGGTATTTTTTAGTAATATATCTAATTGCTTATCATCCATTTACATCAGCCTCCAAATATTTTCCTACTTCATTTCTTGCCTTATGTAGCCTGCTTTTTACGGTCCCCTCAGGCAGATGCAAGATTCTGCCGATTTCCTTTATTGACATTTCTGCAGTATAATACAGGTATAAAACAACCTGATATTCTTTGCGAAGTTTTTTAACCGTAAGAGCCACAAACTCCTTTTTTTCCTTTCTTAAAATATCTTCCTCCGGATTCTCTGAAGAGACTATGACATAACCTTCAAAAACCGATTCCTCTCTGAAGCTTTCGACTGCAGCTATTCTGCTTCTCCATGCTAATTTTCTTCTTCGATTTTTCCACAATCGCAGGGCTATAGATATCAGAAAGCTTTTAGGATTATTTTCAGGATCGATTTTGTGACATAGCTCTATTGCTCTTAAAAACGTGTCCTGATATAACTCATCAGCCTCCTCTTTATTTCTGGTCAGCTGCCTGCAAAAGTTATAAATATCTTTACCATAATAGCTCACCATGTTGCTCACTTCTTTTATCTCCAAGTGTATTCCTCCACATGTGGTTTTTACCTTTCACTTGTACATTGTAATAACTTGAAAAAAGGTTTTCAAGATTTATAAATAATGTAAAAAATGTCCTAAGGCCATTCTGTGTTTTCTATAAATTCTAAGCAAAAAAGTATACGGACGATGTTTCGTCCGTATACTTTTTTATAAACATATATATACTTCATAGAATTTTACAGTTTGAAATTTTTAATAAGGCTTGATAGCTCTTCTGACATATCAGCCATTGCTTTTGATGAAGATATTATTTCTTCAGTCAAAGCTATCTGTTCTTCGCTGGCAGCTGATACTCCTTGGGAGTCAGCAGCAAACTCATGGCTTGTATCACTTATCTCCTTCATGGTATGATCAAAATCACGACTACTTCCAGTCATTATTTTTACACTTTGAGTAACATTTGCTACGATATCCTTCAGGAGTTCAGCCTGTTGATAGATCACCGAGAAAATATCTCCGTTCTGTTGAATTGCTGTTACACTTGAATTTAAAGATTTAATGCTTCCATCCATTTTATCAACCGCAGTGTCAACACCACTCCTTATTTCAACAATAAGCTTGGCTATCCTGCGGCTGGCACCGGCAGATTCTTCAGCCAGCTTCCTGATTTCATCGGCAACCACACTGAATCCTTTCCCTGATTCTCCTGCTCTTGCAGCCTCAATTGCAGCGTTTAAGGCAAGCATGTTTGTCTGATCAGCAATACCTCTTATCAATTCAATAATCTGACCGATTTGATTAGTGGTATTCCCCAAATTGAAAACAACCTTTGAAACTCCCTCAACATCTGCTTTCAGATTATTAATACTATTGATGGAATCAGATGCTGTTCTGCTTCCTCTGTCAATATCCCCAAGCATATCCACTGTAGTTTTTTGCATATTATCAGTACTGGTATTTACTTCATTGATCTGGCTGATCAAATTATCAAGGTTAGACAATGCGGAATTAATCTTTGCTGATTGCTTATCTGCGCCGGTCGAAATACCATAGATTGTATTGCCAACATCCTCCGCTGCCTTTCCGACCTGCTCACCAGATGCATACAATTCCTGGCTGGATGCCGCCACCTTTTCAGCTGCTTCAGTTATCTGCATAATTATTGTTTTAAAATTTTCAATCATCCTAGAAAATGCATTTGCAAGCTGTCCAAGTTCATCCCTCCTTCTGAGAGAATCCTCAGGAATATTAACCGTCAAATCACCTTCTGCCAATAATTTGGCTTGTGCCGAAGCGGCAAGTATAGGCTTTGTTATTTTTCTGGAAGATAAATAAATTATTATTGAAGCCAGTATAATACTTACTATATTAATACCCGGTAGCATAAATTTTACACCTCTTACCATTTCAGAGAATGCAGATACCGGCTGATAAGTTAATATGTACATGCCGTATTTGCTGCTGTTACTGTATGCAGCAATATATTTTTCTCCATTAAGGATGAAATAATCAATACCTTTTTCATTAGTTTTAATGGTATTATAAAAATCCTGCAACCCTGTCTTCTCATCTTGAAAATTTAAAGACAAAACCAGGTTTTGCTCTATGGAGGATATAACAAGTCCTTCTGAATTTAAAATCAGTGTTTTAAATTGATTGTCAGCTGAATTACCAGTAACTATTTTTTCAGACAGATTATTTAGTTCTATAGCCATAGCTATTGTTCCCAGTTGTTTGCCCTCGTCCTTGACAGGGGCTACAATTGTCATAACAGGCCGCCCGGTAGTGGGTGATGCTTTTGCTGGACGTATCAGCATATCTTCCGCGCTTCCCATCACTTCATTTTCCCATCCGACGGATTTGCCTCCGATACCATCTGCTATATCCTTGTTTTTATACATTAAAAATACATTCTCGAAAAGACCGTTTGCAAGCTTAAAATTATCTTCTAGATTTTTTGAAATCATCTGCAATTCATACCTGCCAGGATCAGTGGAATTGGCAGAGGCCTTGCTTAGGGGATCAACAATTAATGGTTGCATCGCAATTGATTGTGCCTGTTTTTCAAGATCAAATAAGGCCAATTCAATATGATTCCTCTTTTCAACAGCAATATTTGATAACGCGTTACTTCCTGAGTCTTCCAAGTATTTTTGAAAAAAGTAACTGGCTGTAATCAAATTTATAAACATAGGTATTACCATACATAGAACAGATACTTTAAAAATCCTCCAACTCAACCCTCTAAATCTACTAAATCCTTTAGTACTCATGTTGTTATCCCCCTATCAATTACAAATTTTTATATAATTTTCGACCGATAACCAGAGCACTAATTCTGACTATCAGAAGTAATTAACCAATACTGCTTTTGTAGGACGTTTACATAAGTCAGAGCTTTTGAAGCCTTAATCACGTTTTATAGTTATACCCACGGATTTTTTTATTAAGTTTAAATTTATATAAATTTTCTTACATAGAACATGAACTAATGAAGGAAAATCTTACCTTTTGTTGCTATAATTCTACATATATTTCTAAAATCCTTTATTATTTTACAATATTTTTTTGAACATAAATGCTGTTACAAATCACACTTAATACACCACCAAAATACCACTATTACCAAATACATTTCCTATGTAATATCAGCAGATTTAGTTGAACTCTATCAAAAATAAACAAATGGTCATTTTAGTTATTTATACACTGTAAAACAAAATGGTGCGCAAAATTTTTTTGCGCACCATTTTTATTCAAACTTTATTCCGGGTGTTGTTTCATTCTATAGTTTTTTATTAAAATCGGCTCCATGAACTCCATGAAATTGTTGCATCCTCTCCTAAGTGAAAACAAAAGGTGTTGTGCTGCCCTCATCTGTTGTTAATCCATGTGGCAATATCTGCAATTACCTGTGGGTCTACATGGTTCGGAGCGTTATATAACGACGCATCAGCTACGCCATTTGGAGAAATCTGATTTGTCATGAAAAGGTGGCTCAGACCGTTGTATAACTTAAATGTGACATTATTACGTCCTTGCAACGTATCCTGCCAAAGCTTGTAATCTTTGTCCGCATAGACTTGAAAATCGGAACTGCCTTGCATAATGAGCATAGGTACATTCAGATTCTTAATCAGAGTTAAGTTGTCAATGGCATTCAAGCTTTTCCAATAGTTTGTTGTTGCCCCCAGTATAAAGCCGGTGCCACCGTCCTCCAGAGTTTTAGTTTTATTAATTTCTGATTTAACCTGTAAAATCAGATCACTCTTTTGCTGTTCAGTAAGTGAAGTTGCTGCCATGACAGCTGTTATATTCTGATCCAGCATTATGTCCTGAAGAGTTCGCAACGAGCCGGCTAACGAAATAAAGCCCTTTATTTGAGAATTATCGGTAGTGATTTTAGGAGCCATAATACCGCCCAGGCTATGACCGAGGACATAAATACGATTTTCATCTACTCTTTTTTCATTACAGAGCAGTTTAACAGCAGCAGCAGCATCGTCCAGGATTTCATCCTGGATTGTGTCTCCTCCACCATTCGGATATTGGTAAGTACTCTTATTATATCTTAAGGTTGCCACTCCCTGATCGGCTAGACCGTGGGCAATATCCTCAAACGGGCGGTTGGGCGTAGTACCCAGCGACTCATTCATATCCGAAGGACCTGAACCCTGTATCATAATCAATACAGGTGGCTTCTGAACACCCTTTGGTAAAGTGAGCATTCCCGGTAATTCCTTGTCTCCAACCTTTACTGCTACCTCTTCCCATTTATCAGAAGACTTCGGTTCGGGAGGCTCTTTTGGTGAAAACCTGGTATGGAGACCATCCGGCTTGCCATTTTTATCGTAACTTATTATTATCTTAAAGTTATATAGCATTGCATCAAAGGAACTGTCCACAATGTTATAGCCGTTTTGCTTTGTATATGTACTACCAAGGTATTTTTTTATGGGCCCTGATTTTTGAATTACCGAAATCCAGCTACTGACCAATAAGTCCGAAGTGAAACTTTTCTTTAATTCTTCATTATAGTCTTTATAAAAGTTATTAAAGTTACCCTTAATAAACTGTGAAATGTAATCAGAAGTGCGGTTTTCCAATGCAGCACCATTAATATAGTTTATCAGCATTGACGCTGCCTCTGCTCGTGTAGTTGGACTATTAGGTAACAGGAATGAACCATTGGTTCCTGTTATCAGTCCCCCTGATACTGCCCAGTTCATTGCACTTTGAGCCCAGTCTGCAACGTCAGAGGTATCTTTATAGACAGTCAAGTCTGCAGTACTGTCGATATTGCGTCCCTTGTATTTTGCGTAAGATTGAAATGCCTTTGCCATCTGCTGACGTGTAACAAAACTGTTTGCTCCAAAAACGCTGTCAGTGAAGCCTATATCTATCTTGTTCAAAGCTGCCCATTCGGCGGCGGCATAGTACCAGGCGGAAGTTGTAACGTCGGTAAATCTGACCATCGTCTTATCAGTTTTTTGGGCTCCGTCAAGGCAGTAAAGTACCGTCGCCAGCATAGCACGGGTCATCTTTGAATTTGGCGAAAAGTGCTTATCGCTCACACCTGCCATAAGACCCTTTTGTACAGCAGACTGTATTGCTGCAAAATACCATGCACTGGTTGGCACATCTTCAAACAATTGCGTTGGCACACCAGAACCGCCATCCGTTGCTGCAACACCAATGTCGGTAGTTCTATTAGCCAATACTTCGAAAGGCAGCAATAATAGAGCCACCAATAAAATGGGTAATAAAAACTTTGCAATTTTCTTCATTTTTTTAACCTTCTTTCCTTTGTTAAAAAACAGGTAGTAAAATTATTTTGATTACCACGCTGTTTATTAATAGCATATAAATATAAAGTTATGTAGTTGCTTATTTTCACTCTATTTACTTTATCTGCTATATTTGCTTTATTATATACTTTCCCACAACGCCTATCAAATTAAAATAATATAAATTGGTCAATTTAAGTCTGTATTTTAAGCATTTCCACTGTCACAGAAAGGAATTAGCATTATTTTCTATTTCCCCTGTTCAATAGCAACTTAATTATTTATCATAAGTTTACACGATACTGAAAGAAAGTCATCGGATTATTCAACCGTTAAGAGATTACTTATTCCTCACGTACCTTTCTCTTTCTCGAACAAATTACACTTTGAAGTACTATAAAGAAGCAGAGCATTGCTGCTCGCGTGATCTGCGGCCACCATGGATCCTGGCTGCCTATTGCAGTAACCACCAGTAATACGATGCCGCTGGTCAATACGCCGAACAAAGTACCAAAAATATTACCTACACCGCCGGTAAGCAGTGTACCACCGATTATGGATGCAGCAATAGCATCCATTTCAAGGCCGGTAGCCTGCTGAACCGACCCCGACCGCGTGTGAAAAAGGTACAGGAAACCGCCTATACCCGCTAATAACCCGCAGAGTAAATGTGCATAAAACCTGGTTCTCTTGACATTAATACCAAGCATAAGGGCGCTTTGTGAATTCCCCCCCACTGCGTAGAAGCTGCGTCCAAGTCTTGTCTTTTTGAGCAGCCAGTACATAAGGCAAACTATTAAAAGTGCAACGATAACGCCGTATTCCAGCTTTGACTGAATGAAAACGCCCTTCCTATTGTAATCGCCTATAAAAGGAATTTGTATCCGCGCACCTGACAACTTTTCAAAGCCCGCATTATCAACCTGTATCTGATTTACTTCGATTAATGCTACTAACCCTCGACCTAAAAACATTCCTGCCAGAGTAACAATAAAGGGCTGCATATCCAAATATGCCACAAGAAATCCTTGAACCGCACCAAAGGCAAGACCGATAGCCAAGGCCAAAATCAGTGATGTATAGAAGTTGAAGCCATAATTATTCAAGCATACTATACAGGCTGTACAAATAAGTGCAGTGGAACCACCGACAGAAATATCAATGCTGCCTGTTATCATAACAATGGAAAGTCCACAGGCAATTACAATCAGAGCGGCGTTTTCGTTGAAAAGGTTAAAAAACATCTGAACTTTACTGAAACCTTTATCCCCAAGGAAGACAATCGATAGTACATATATTGCTATAAACAGTGAAATAGTTATTGACAGCAAGAAGGTTGTATCAGTCAAAGACTCCTTAGGTTTCAGCTTCTTGCGAATGACCGTGATATTGTCGGCACCTTGAGTTCTTTTCAAGAATAACATACTAACCACGCTCCTTTACATCACCTGCAGTTAATCTGGATAGTGTGATTTTTTTACCAAAAATACTTTTTACAATAGGTGTTTGTATAGCAACAAGTATAATAATTATAACTGCCTTAAAGACCGGAACCGCATTAGTGTTGACATTGAGCGTTGTTAACATGGAGGTCAGAGTCTGGATAGTATATGCTCCAATAATTGAACCTGTCATATTAAATTTGCCGCCGCCCAGCGAATTACCCCCCAGAGCGACTGCCAAAATAACATCCATTTCAATACTTGGTACTATTGTGTACGGATTTACAGTTTGTACCCTGCTGGATTGAATGAAACCTGCAATGCCTACACAAAGACCCAAAATTATAAATGACAAAAATTTAATCATAGAAGGATTAAGACCGTTCAGTCGTGAGGATTTATCATTGATGCCTACAGCCTGAGTGTACAGACCCAGATTCGTTTTTTTCAACATAACAAAGGTTATAATTGCAACCAAAACCGTAATTAGTATTGGTGTAGGAATTGGAAGCCCCGGAATAAAGTTTCCGTAATATCCAAAACTCGGCGCAGCTTTAGGCTTTAGTCCACCCATTGCCATTGAACCAATTGACCTACCTGCCGTAAAGAGTATGAGAGTGGCAACCATAGGCTGTATATTAAATTTAGATACAAGAATACCGTTAAAGGCTCCGCAAGCAATGCCTGCCAGGCATCCAAGTATAAGTGCAACAATGATTGGTGCCTTCAAATCGGTGGGTTGGGTTTCGTTGCCACATAGAACTCGCATTATAACTCCTCCAACTATGGCGATTGTTGCACCTACGCTGATGTCCTGACCTCTGGAAGAGGCTGTAACAAGTGTCATTCCTATAGATAGAATAACCAGCTCTGTGGAGTTATTTAATATATTTATCAAATTCCCTATCAGTACAGGATTGCCGAGACTATCTCTCCCCAGGCTGATTCTCAGAAAACCCGGATTGATAAATATATTAATTAATAGTAGAAATGCCAGAAACACAATTGGAATAAACAATCTATGCTTTATTACTGCTTTAAGAGCAAACGTTGAACGGTCGGCATCAAGTTTGGTACTGATTTTTGTCATTTTGACTTACACCTCCCGCTATGGTATACATTATTTTATCCTGTGTCATATCTTTACCCTTTAATTCTCCAACTACATAAAGATCCCGCATAACAATCAGTCTGGAGCAGGTACGCAGCATCTCCTCAATCTCTGATGAAATAAATGTGATGCACATTCCATCGTAAGCCAGCTTCAGCACCAGCTTTTGAATTTCAACCTTAGTACCTATATCTATGCCACGCGTTGGCTCATCAAGAATAAGATAATCAGGATGTGTGAGCAGCCAACGGGCCAGAATTACCTTTTGCTGATTTCCCCCAGACAATGAATTGATGGGAGTATCCGCTGAAGCAGTTTTGATGCCAAGCAGACCGATGTATTCTTCTGCAAATGCTTGCGCCTGAGTTTTGGTAAATGGCTTAAAGAAGCCTCTCATAACCTGTAGAGCAAGTATGATATTTTCACGGACTGACAAGTCACCGATAATTCCGTCTCGCTTACGATCCTCGGATAGATATCCGATTCCCTTCTTCATTGCTTTTATTGGAGATGTAATGTTCACATCCTCGCCTTTTATTTTTAATTTACCTTTAATGACCTTGTCTGCGCCGAAGATTGCGCGTACACACTCACTACGTCCGGAGCCCAGAAGCCCTGCAAATCCTGTAACTTCACCTTTATACGCAGTGAAATCAAAGGGCTTTATTCCTGAGGTACTTGAAAGTCCCTCCGTTTCTATTATTGCATCTCTATCGTCTTGGGCACTAGTTTTCGCATCGTTATGTATGTCAGACAAATCACCAAGTTCCTTGCCCATCATTTTGGCAACAAGCTCTACCTTAGGCAAGTCTTTAATTTGATATTCCCCAACCAGCTCGCCATTGCGCAATACCGTTATTTTGTCACAAAGTGCGTAAACCTGGTCAAGAAAATGTGTTACAAATATTATTCCAACCCCTCTGCTTTTGAGTTCACGCATCAGAGTAAACAGTTTGGCCACTTCCTGTTCATCCAATGAGGAAGTAGGCTCGTCGAGAATCAATACCTTGCAGTCCATGTCAATAGCACGAGCGATCGCTACCATTTGCTGAACTGCTATGGAGCAATTTGACAATTGCTGGTTTGGTTTTACAGGTATCCCCAGACTGCTTAGAATTTTCTCTGCCCTTTTGTTGCTATTCTTCCAGTTAACTATTAACTCATTAGTTCTACCAATAAACAGATTTTCGGCAACTGTCAGGTTAGGGCATAAAGTAATTTCCTGATATACAGTGCTTATACCTAGCTTCTGAGCCTCCTGTGGCGACTTGATATTAACAGGCTTATTGCTGCCTTTAATATAGATTTCTCCGGAATCCTTAGAGTATACCCCCGTCAAAACCTTTATTAAGGTAGACTTTCCGGCACCATTTTCGCCCATCAGAGCATGAATTTCTCCTTCGCATAAAGTGAAATCCACATTTTGCAATGCCCTCACACCGGGAAAGCTCTTATATATATTTTGCATTGTAAGTACGGTGTTCTTCATGATAATAATATTCAAACCTCCGTTCAGACATTATACACAACATGCTCGTGTCACATCTTTTCACAAATATGATTATGGTTCAGCACTAGCCTTTTAGGTCATTTAAGTAATTGATTTTAGAAATGCGCGGTACCAAGCTCTGCAAACAATATCCACAAACTCGGTGCCGCGCATTTCTATCAATATCTCTACCTTGTTTTACTTGTTGAAATCACTGGATTATCAACAGAAACGATTATGTAATTAATATTTACGTGCATCAACAATTTCTTTTGTTATTGTATTACAGTCAAATACATCCTCTTTAACATAGGCATTCTTTTCAACAGTCTCGCCAGCTTCAAGCTTATTAATAAGCTCTACAATACGAGGGCCATGAAGTGGATTGCACTCTACGTCAAGGTTGAATTTCCCTTCAAGCACCAACTTAAGAGCCCACTGATTTGCGTCAAAAGCAATTACCTTTACATCTCCGTCCTTACCATATTTAATACCAGCAGCATCCATCGCTGCACAAGCACCTCGAGCCATGTTGTCGTTCTCAGCGTAAACAACGGTGAATTTCTTTCCTGAAGCGATAAGATCAGCAACAGCCTGCTTAGCAAGAGTTTCGTCCCAACCCTTCATATTTTGGTTGAATACGATTTCCCAACCATTTGCCTTTGCACCATCTTCAATGGCTTTGGAACGGCCGAGCTGAGCGGTAGCACCTGTGTCGCCACCAAGCACAACAATTTTGTTATCAGCGAGCTTTTGACTCTTCAACCAATCAACAGCCTTATTACCTTCAGCTTCGAAGTCGGAGCATACCATAGCGGTGTAAAGCTTCTCGTCCAAGTCAAGTTTACGGTCAGCCATTATAAATGGGATTCCAGCATCCTTGGCAGCTTTTGCCACATCCTCCCAGCCTGCAGCCTGAAGTCCTAAAACAACAAGATAGTCAACTTCTTCCTGGATAAGCTGTTTTGCTTGAGAAATCTGCTTTGCATGGTCACCTTCACCATAAACCATTTTAAGCTCAAAGCCTGCCTTCGAGAATGCATCTTCGAAGGACTTTGTGTTTGCAGTACGCCAGTCTGACTCGTTGGCATTTGTCTGTACAACACCTACAGTTACTTTCTTGTTTCCACTACCCGATGAACTTCCACAAGCTGCTAGCGCAAATACCAGTACAATTGCCAGTACTAAGGAAATTAATTTCTTCATGGATATTCTCCTCCCAATCATTTTTAACTCAATTTGAGTTTTCTTTTTTCTGAACAAGTATATAAAAAATATACGCATAAAAATACGGAAAAAATTCCAGTGTTTGTAGTTATTTTTACTGGCTTATTTTTTCCGTTATTTTTTGGTTAAGATTTTTATGAATTTTGTTTATTTTTTTACGTTCTAATAACTGCGGCCAATACGTTCCGAGCTTGCAGTTTCCGCTTCAAAGACCTTTCCATCCACATATGATAGTTTATTAACCTTTTCTCCCTTTTCCAGTTGTTTGATTATTTCAGCTATCATCGGTCCCTGCATAGGATTACATTCAATATCAACATTAATAAGGCCTTCTTCCATCTTATCAAAGGCTTCAGAAACTGCGTCAAAAGAAATGATGGTTATATCACCGTTAATGCCGCAGGTTAATCCAGCTTCCTGTATCGCCTCTATTGCACCAAAGGTCATATCATCATTCTGTGAGACTAATACATCAATTTTATCAAATTTCTTTAAATACTTCTCCATTACTTCCTTGCCTTTTGCTTTGGTAAAATCACCATTTTCATGTGCAAGAATATTCCAATTCTTATGACCTCTGGCTACATCCTCAAAGCCTTTGGAACGGCCTATCTGAGCCGTTGAATTTAAGGTACCCTCGAGGACTACAATATTGATTGTAGTATCCTTTTGTCCAATCTTTTCCTTAAAGGCTGGCTCCTGAAGTAAATTCCCCTGTTTCCTGGAAATATGACTCCCGTTTTTCTGTTGCTCTAAATATTTCTCCAGCCACTTTCCAGCTTTAACACCTTCAGCATACTTATCAGTACCTACGCTTGCTACATAAAGGCTTTTATCTTTTGTTTCAATCATACGATCAACTATTATAACCGGGATACCGGCCTGTTTTGCTTCCTCCAATACAGTATCCCAGCCCGTTTCAGTCACCGGGGCAATAACTATATAGTCAACCTCCTGAAAAATAAAACTTCTCAAATCCTTTATCTGATTTTCCTGACTTTGTCTTCCATTTGAGAAAATCAAAGAAAATCCATTTTTTTTTGTAAGTGCGTTCTGGATAGATTTAGTATTTGCAGTACGCCAATCTGATTCTGAACCTAGCTGCGAAAAACCAACAATAGTCAAATCAGAATCTATATTCTCAGTATTTTCAGTTTCATTATTCCGGAGATTTTTAAACGGCCACAGACTGTAACTGGCAAGAGCTAGTAAACCAATAAAGAAAACCCATAAAATAATTTTAATCCTTTTATTCATATTGCGGCTACCTCAATTCGTTCATTCTCCACCAACCTTGCAGGAATTTTTATTGTAATATCTGTGCCCTCTCCTTTTTTGCTTTGTATATCCAGACCAAACATATTACCGTAGTTCAGTTTAATTCGTTTATTAACGTTTGCCAGTCCAAAACCTGAACTCTGTTTACTGCCTGGCATTTCAATTTCTTCTCTTAAAGCATTTAGTTCATGTTCATCCATTCCAACCCCATTATCAATTACATGGAAGCAAACCCCCTCGGCAAGCAGTTGACCTGTGACAGTTATCTTACCTTTTGCCCTTAACATCTTAATACCATGATATAAGGAATTTTCAATAATTGGCTGCATGGTAAGCTTCAATATCTGATATCTGTAAAGTTCTTCAGGGATATTAATCTCATAATCCAATATGTCCTTATATCGCGACCGTTGTATCTGAAGATAACTTTTGATGTGTATTTCCTCCTCACGAATTGTGATGAAATCTTTCCCCTTACTGACCACAATCCTGAAAAACTCAGAAAGGGATACGACCATATCAATCGCTTCCTTATTTTTATCTCCTTCTATCAGCCAGATAATTGTTTCTAAGGTATTGTATAGAAAATGAGGATTAATCTGAGTTTGCAGAAGCTTTGATTCCATATGCCTTAGATTTTCCTGTTCCAGTTTTATGCTTTTAACCTGTTGTTCCAGTTTGAAGGCCATGTCGTTAAAGCTGTCGGATAATATGGACAACTCATCATGATTATCACAGGTTGTCCTCGCAGTAAAGTCTCCCTTTGCTACCATTGCAGTCTGATCGCACAGTGTCCTGATTGGTTTTGTAATGCTGTCCGTTACAAGAATATTTACCAAAACTGATGCAACAATAATAGAGGATAACGCCACTATCATAGTCACAATTACACTGGTTACCTGTTCATCAAGGCTCTGTCTTTTCGCCTCAAAATTTTGTGTTTCAAAATAAATGTAGTACTGAATTTCCTCCTGAAACATTTCTGTAAGGATATAGATATCTGATTCCAGCATCTTTATGTTTTCTTCGTAATGGCCTGTCTGCTGCAGGTTATCACGAATTTCATTAATTCTATCCTTGAGAGTATCAAGATTTAGCAAAATACGTTTAATCCAATCAAGACTTTCCCTGCTGGAGGTTATCTTCTGCAGATTAGTAAAGTTCACTCGTGCATCTTCTATAAGCTTGTAAGGATTCTTTAAATCGCTGTTTTTATCAATGGATTCGAAAGTTTCTGCTTCTACAACAATCTTGTACATGCTTTCGTCCATTTCCTCTTTGAAATTCAGATTATAATTATTTGCTGAGGTAATTCTGCGAACTATGGTGTCATAAGCAGTACTATAATTATGCAAAGCAGTAATCTGGTATACCGAGAGAATAATCATTGGTATAATAATTACAACCGCTACCATGAAAAGTTTAAGACTTAAGGGATATTTGATTGGTTTATTATAGCTATATTTAATCATATCTCACCTTTACCCTGTAGCCTGTATTCCGAGGGGGTACAATTCTGTGTCTTTTTAAATATGTAACTGAAATAATGGGAATCCAGATAACCAACTAAAAATCCAATCTCAGTAATCTTTTTACCTGAACATCTCAAATAATCTTTAGCCTTCTCCATCCTGAGGTCGGTCAGATATTCTATAAAGGTCATCCCTGTTTCCTGATTAAAAAGTGAACTGAAATAATTGGGGCTGAGATTAACTTCAGATGCAACCTGATCTAGTGTAAGATCACTCATTGCAAATTTAATATGCATATATTCCTTTGCCTTCTCAATAAGACCGGCATATCTTTTCTGGCTGTTCTTGTTGCGCAGTTCAATTGCTTCTTTAAGTATTGATTTGTAAAATTTACTACAGTCCTCAAAGCTGGATAGATGATCAATCTTACTATTAAGGCTGTTGTCTATCTTCTCCTTCGGGTAATTCAGAGTCCTAAGAAATTTCATGATAGCAGAATATCCATCCATTATTATAAAATGACGAAAAATGGTTGAATTCATGGCATTTGAACCAAATCCATCAAAATAGCTGTCGACAAATTCATCTACATCATGGATGGTACCCCTTTTCAAGAATTCTTCCAATAAATTTCTATCAAGTTTCTCGAGATTCAAGTCACTTACATCAATTTTATTACCCATTTGAGCTTTAAAATTATGTACATCATTATAGGATAAGAACTGATCCCTGTTTTCAAAAAATCGCAGAGAAAATGCACTGTTAGCATCAAGATAGGATTGTTGTATGTCACGTACACGATGGACCACTCTGCCGATGCCACCAAAATAATGTATTTTATCTTCACAGATTTGACTTAATAAATCATGTAGCTCCCGGGTTAAGTTATTTATCTGCAATTCATTTTCACCCATAAGTATAAAAGCCCATCCATCCATGCCGCGTTCAAATACTCTTAGGTCAGGATATTTATTAAGAGCTTGATTCATTTTTGTCTCACTTTGGACTATATTATTTGAATATTCGTACATATCTTCTTGTCCCTTGAATTGAAACAGTAAAACGCAAAAAGCTCTTGCTACCATATTAATTCCAAGCTGTACTTCTTGTTCAATTATCTGTGAAAGAGACATCTTCCCACTGACTAATGCATTAAAAAAATCTTTTCTTTTTTCACCCTGCATTTGATAAATTAACTGCTGATACTGTTCCAGTATTTGTTTCTCTTTTCTTTCCTTTTCAATAACTGAGGCAGCGTTTTTTACTGCAGCTACCAACTTACCTGATGTAATGGGTTTAAGCAGATATTCGCTTACGCCAATATCAATTGCCCTCTGTGCATAACCAAAATCACTATATCCGCTGATAATAATGATTTTCAGCTGGGGCATGTCTTTTTTCAATAATTTACTCAACTCAAGGCCGTCCATGAACGGCATTTTTATATCAGTAATCAGAATATCGGGCTGTTCTCTTATAATCATCGGATAAGCCAATTCACCATCGCTCTCATCTCCAACAAGAGTGAAGCCTTCTTCCTCCCAATGAATTTTGTTCTTGATACCCTCTCGTATTACAATTTCATCTTCCACCAGAAAAACCTTATACATAATTTTCCCCCGAAAAATTTGATAAAGCATACTAATAATATCATATCATTGGGTAATTTTGTAAATATTGCCAATACATTCATAAATCCTTTTCCTTCTGATCTTTTATTTTTGCGTCGAGTGCGCCCCCACAACAAAAATTCCCCCAAACAATTTGTCTGAGGGAACTTAACATACATTGAATATATGTATTAAATATATATATATTAAGTATTAAAGTGTAATATAGCTCTTTAATAACCTTTTTCTGAAACTATTTATTTTGAAGTGCCGCAACTCCCGGGAGAGTCTTGCCTTCAACCAGTTCAAGGGAGGCGCCTCCACCTGTAGAAATATGTGACATTTTATCTGCAAGACCTGCTTTATTAACAGCCGAAACGCTGTCGCCGCCTCCAATAACTGTGCATGCATCGTTTAAGCCTGCTATTGTCTGTGCTAAAGAAAAAGTTCCTTTCGCAAAATTAGGCATTTCAAAAACACCTACCGGACCATTCCAGAAAACTGTCTTAGCTGATGAAAGAACTTTGTTAAACAGTTCTATCGACTTTGGTCCAACATCAAAGCCCTTCCAGTCACCTGAGATATTTTCATCGGAAGTTATTTCTGTTGCAGCATCCGGACTCATCTCTTTTGCAACAACATGATCCACCGGAAGATATATGCCGGAGCCTATGGATTCTGCTTTTGCAATAATAGCCCTTGCTGTATCCAGCATGTCATCCTCTACCAGAGATGCTCCTGTTGAAATGCCCTTGGCTTTTAAGAAAGTATAAGCCATGGAGCCGCCAATGATGAGCGCATCTGCTTTGTTCAACAGGCTTTCAAGGACTGCCAGTTTGGATGAAACTTTTGCTCCGCCAATGATAGCAATAAAGGGTTTAGTAGCATTGTTTACTACTTTCTCCTGGAGATAAACCAGTTCTTTTTCCATCAGGAAACCTGCTACTGCAGGAAGGTACTGTGCAATAGTCTCTGTTGAAGCGTGAGCTCTGTGAGCAGTTCCGAAAGCATCATTGACATAAATATCAGCATAAGAAGCCAGTTCCTTGGCCATTTTTTCACGTTCAGCCGCATCCTTGCTGGTTTCTTCCTTATGGAAACGGGTATTCTCCAGCATGAGGATTTCACCGTTTTTAAGTGCAGCGGCTTTAGCTTTAGCCTCTTCACCCAGACAGTCAGAAGCAAACTGAACAGGCTTGCCCACAAGCTTTGAAAAATATTCTGCTACAGGTGCCAACTTATGTTTTCCGGCAATGTATGCTGCCTCATCAAAGGTCTTACCCTCTGCAGCAGCCTTGTCCTTGGCTTTCTGACCGTCTTTTTTAGGATCACCCAAATGGCTCATAAGTATAAGCCCGGTCACATTCTGCTCCAGAATATACTGAATTGTAGGAAGAGCCGCTTTTATACGTGTATCGTCCTGAACAACGCCATCTTTCATCGGAACGTTGAAGTCGACCCTCATAATAATCTTTTTACCAGTCATGTCGATATCCTTGACTGTTTTTTTTGAAATACCCATATATAACCTCCTGATTTTTTATTCTTGTAAACACAGCACACAATTCCTCTATTCCAAATTCAAAATCATTCGAAAACAATATTAACTTTGGAATCTATTGGGAAAAGTATGTGATAATAATAACAGAAAATGAACTACCTCACAAGGTTTCATTATTTTTAACTATTGTAAAATTGTTTACTTCAATCATATTTTTTTCTTAATGTGATATATTGAAAACCCAACTGTTATTAATCCGATTGTAAAAAGGGTAATACCCAGAGTCATCATGGTTAAGGATAACACATTAAGATTATGGGCTAATCCTACAGCCGTTAATGAATATAAGCCTACTGACAGAAGTGCAATTACAGTAAACTCCATATCCTTAAACTTACTAAAAAATACTCTGAAATCCATCTTAAATATTCTATATGAGTCAAACCACAAAAATTTTCCGATCAATATCAGGAACCAAGCATACGCCGCACCATATCTCCCGATTATAACAAGATTCCCGATTACCGCAAAAATAGCAACAACGTAGGAACATGTCATTTGTCGAGCTACCTCCTCTGTAACGTACAATTGTACTCCTGATCGTCTTTGATTTTTGTCTTTTATCAAAAGCCACATGACAAGGCTGCTACAAATCATCAACAAAGCTATAAACAGACTATATATATCAAAACTGTCATTAAAGTTATCTTTTATATCTATGACAAAACTTTTTTTGAGTAATAAATAAAATATGTTTATTAGCATTACACTAAAGTAACACCATACAAGCATGACTTCCCGTTTTGCTTTTTTATAGTTTTCAGTTGATTTTTTGCTTATAGCCAATTCAAGTGATCTAATATCCTGCTGTAGTCTTTTTCGTTTCTTTTTGTTTAATTTTGGCTCTTTTTCTTCAATTTTAAGCTTTTCAAGATTGTCGGAGTCGGCTATAAGAAAGCCATACCTTTTATAAAAAAATAAACAATACAGAACTGCAAATATTATACTTGTAACGGTTGGTATAATAATTTGATACATTCTTTATTTCCCCCAATTGTGTATAATATTAACTGCCTTATAATAACATTGTACCAAACCAACTTTCTCAACTCTTATCGAATTTACTAGAGTTTAAACTCAAATACATTATTGTAGTCACGTGAGAAAGTTACCGTTAATCTTTTTTTAGTCAAATTATATATAGCTGACCATTGTTCATCCCCGGGGATTACATTACTTTTCAGTAATTCCAGGGCTCTGTTTTCAGAAATAGTTCCATTGCAATTTTTCAACTCGTTATCAATATTTTCATATCTATCTTTCCCGAAGCCCTCATGATTTGGATTATTGTATAAAGTAAAATTTGTAACAACTTGATAATTACTGTCTTTCCTTATAACCACCATTTCTCCATTGACAAACTCTATTACCGCAGCAGCCCCTGTTACATCTGCTACTATAAAATGCAACGGTGACGGACAGCAAAAGAAATTGTAATTCCCTGCAAGCTCTATGGCTTCATCAACGGATTTGGCCTTGTTCAATAATAATCTCGGTAGTGTACAATCAAATATTGTGACTTTATTACTAGTGTTTGGATAGACAGCATTAACATCAGTCATAATTGAAACTGCTAGTCCGTGTTCATTAATTCCGTCGGCTGGACTATATGGAGCTGCCAATGTCAGCTTTGCGTCTTGATCCAATGTATCATATGTACTCTCGTCCCATTCCAGTTCGGCCATATTAACCAGAGCCATGGATTTATAATCGGGGCCTTCACTTAACCGGATAAGCATTGGAATTGCACATTCGCAATCCATATTTCGAGCTAGTATGATATCTCCTTCGTTATTCTTTGCTACAAATACTCCACAACCGAAATTTGTATAATTACTTTGTTTCTCCCCATCATCAATAACGGTCTCTAGAATATAACTGACGAATTCATCTATATCACGAGCACCCTTTTTCTGATATTCATTAAAATGATAGTTTCCATAATAATACATTGAGTAAAACGGACGGCTGCTTACCCTTTCAATATCTGCCTTAATATTCTTTTTGATATTTTCTACTGTTTTCATATTTATCTCCTTTTATTCAGTTCCATCTCCAGTCGTTACCATTTATGTGTTTTTAGCTCAAATAATTATAATTTATCTTACATATTTTGTCTATAATAATTCTTGCATTGCGAGGGTGCTCCATACCCTTCCTCTCTGACTTTCATGCTTTATAGCCAGGAGTATCATTAGCTAAAAAGGCTGATTTCGCAACCACGAAATCAGCCTTTTATATATATAATTTATTAAATTTAAAGGATTGTATTAATGTAAATACCTTTTACACTCTTCAACATTTTTTTGTTCAAACTGCAGAAGTTTGTTTGCAAGCTCCACTATATCACTGTCGGCATTATCGTATTCCTTAAGCTTTTTAGTCATTTCAATGATTCCCATTGTGCTTCCCTGAATCATCATTTGAGATATATGGGAAGCTGATTTATCTGCCAAGATTTTCCAATCGATCATCACATTAGACGATGCCTTTGCAAAGGCACTTATATCTTTTGCGGCCTTGTTTCTCTCTTTTAGCTTTTCAGTGGCTGCAATGTTTATTTCTTCATACTCCTTCTTTTGTGAATCCAAGGTCTTTTTAAACTTTTCATCCTTTGTAATTTCCAGTAAATGCTGTATAGTTCCTATTCCCATTTCAGAATTCTGATGAATATAATTTAAGAGTTCTTCATTTCCATCCATAAAAAAGCACCTCCTAAAGATTATTATGCTCTTTATGTGGTTTAATATTTACTATATTTTTATATTTGTTTCCTTACAGTTTTATATTCATCCTTAAACTGAAAATATGGACAATTAACAAACGATTTTGTCAAAAACCGGCTCATTTCATCTTCATCTAAATTAATTTCACACTGGTAACAGCTAAATTCTTCATCATAGATATAACTAATGCAGCATTCACAATTTGTTTTGCCCTTCATATCTCTGCCTCCATTTGTATTAATTGCATACAATAAATATCTTAGCATTTTATGAGTCAGAACAGAAGGAGAATTTTTAATTCAAATTCTTTATATACGAGTAATCTTCTTCCTTTCTAGTAGGAAAACTATAATACTTGCTGCTTAGAGCTTTAAAATTCAGTCTTTTGGCAGAAGGCAGCAGATAGGCGGAAACCATGGAACCTTTAATTCTTTTTTTGTTGAGCTCTTCTATAATTCTGTTCCCTGTAGTTATGCCGATTCCATGACCAAAGTACATACCATTTTCAAGTAAAAAAACGTTCTCTCCCTGCCATTCAGGCTTCATGGGGTCAACATCAGGATTTTTAAAATATCTGCAATCTCCGGGAAGGTAGTCCGGTACCCTCATATAATCCACCAAGCCCATATTATAATCAAGGTGCTGCCAATTCATCAGATATATTTGAGAAAACATTCTGTTAAACAGCGCCTCCGGCAGTACATCAACAAGTGCCTTATAATATACTATGACCATAGCTGTAGCGCATTCTGTAGCATATTGGGAGCTATGGATATAAATATCTCTTATAGCGTCGGACGGCTTGACTCCAGGCCTTAATTCAAAACCGCCCTCCCCTGTCCGTATCCAAAATTGAGGATTACATCTGGATTTCCTGAAGACTGCAAAATCCATACGACTTTTATTCATGTCCCTTGCCGCATTTACAATACTTTTCCTAAGCGTAAGTTCAAAGGTAAGCTGGTTTAAGGAATCATAGTTATAAACCTGATCACTTGACATTAATATATTCAAGGTTTTCCCCTCAACACTACTTGAAGGGTACTGACCAAGAAAATTTGAGTCAATAGGTTTACCGTTTATTCTGATCATTTTAAATCCACCACCCTCCGAGCTACCTCTATTTGCTTTTTAATAGGGCTTTGAAGCCACTTACTCCATTTGTTTCTGTTAAAACGGAAAAGTGAATCTGAACACTTTGAAAGCAGAATCTTTGTTTCTTCCTCAAGTTTGCTGAAATTATCCAGATATTCTGCTTCTTCCTTTTTCAAAGTTCTGGATTGGCCTTCTCTCACCATATTTGCCGGTTTTTGAAGGTATTTAGCTTCCAATGACAAAGCATATCTTTCAGGATTTGTAGTTTGGTTATTGGTTGTTCCTGTATAAAACAGAAAATTCAGATTTGAATTGATCCACTTTATGGCACTTTGATAAAGCTTTTTTGAATCTTCTTCTCTGCTATTCATATCCGGTATAAAGTTTAAAAATCTGCGTGCCAGTTCAACATCTTTAGGATTTGCGGAACGGAGTCTGTTTGCGAGAGTATGTAGATTTTGAGGACCAATACTCTCAAAAAAGGCCCAGGTAAGATCGTAAATATAAGCCCCTTTTCTATAGCGGTCAAAAATAAGGTCTTCAATAATTCTCAAGCAGCTTTTGTCATTATAAAGTCTGCAAAGGACGATAGCAGACGTATCAATTATCTGATCGTACTCTTCACCCATTCCATCTGAAGAATAGCCTGATTCTAGAATCCACCTTATTGTGTTAAAATTATCCTCAGAATTATCAGAAAGAATTCTTTCGGAATCCAGTTCCTCTTCGTACAAGCCTTTGGATATGAAGTCACAGGCATATTTGTTTCTGGTATTTAACTGATTTTCAAGTCCGGAATTTTTAACTTCCGGATATAGTGCAAATAATGAAGGAAACTGCAAGCTTTTCTGATTGATAGATTTAACTGCCTCCATTGAATTGTTGTTCACAAGATCCCTAAAAATAGTTATCAGTTTGTCACTTCCGTAATAGATTCTTATTTCATCAAATAATGCAATACTCATACAATACTTCCTCTTCAATAATATCGTATGTAACCATTATATGAATCAGGATTTATATGTTTACTGATTTGAATAATCTATTATTTTAAATCAAAAAACATTTTGAAAATTCCTAGAGTTTTTGAAGCTTTGGTTTCGTATATTGAAAATATTACATAATTATGTTTTTCTGAAACAGCTCCTAACAAAAAACTGGTCATTGGAGATATTGCTTTTCCTATGGTACCTTCTGAATTATAATTAAGCTTTTGAGCCAGTTTGTCATTGACCCATGAATTATAGTCATCCTGTGAAGGATTGGTGAAGGCCATTACAATTACAAGTACAGCTAAAACAAAAAATAGTTTTTTCAACGCATTTTCCTCCCTTAATTTATTTTTTTAAATTGAAATGATATATTTTAATTGATTAATAAAACAATATATTAATACTTGATAAAAAACATAACTACTCTTCCATAATGTATTTGTTGTGTTATAATAACTCTGTTGTCTTAACATATAAAGCTTTAGGAGATATACATATGTCATCACTACTAAAATTCTGGCCATTTTTGCTGCTGATAATTTCAAATGTTTTTATGACCTTTGCCTGGTACGGAAATTTAAAATTCCGTGACAATTCCGCATCTCTTCCTATTATAATACTAATAAGCTGGGGTATAGCTTTTTTTGAATATTGCTTTATGATACCTGCCAACAGGCTTGCGTCAAAAAATTTTGATACCGCTCAGCTGAAAATTGTACAGGAAGCCATTACCCTGGTGGTATTCGGATTTTTCTCCGTACTCTACCTGAAGGAGAGCTTTAAGCTAAATTATCTGCTATCCTTCCTATGTATCCTTGGTGCAGTATTTTTTGCATTTAAGAAGTTTTAACAACAGCCTATTAATCCGCCTTTTATTATTTATTTCAGTGAATAAACTCGAATAATTAATACTATACTTTATTAAAGAATGTTGAAAGGCGGAGATTGCTATAGTTAATGAACCTAACCTTAAAAAATGGGTTTACTGGTCAATACCAATTATCTTTTTGGTCGGATCAGTTTTTCATTTCCTTTATGAGCTGACCGGCAAAATATTTATAATAGGCATGATAACTCCCGTTAATGAAAGTGTCTGGGAGCATACAAAAATGTCGCTACTGCCGGTTATCGGCTGGTGGTTGATATTTTATCTTGCAAAGCACTATAAGTATAATATTGAAATAAATAGATGGTTTACCGGAATGGTGGTTTCACTAATCACCTCAATATTTTTAACAATTTTATTGTTTTATTTTTACACACAGGCTTTTGGAATTGAGCTATTGACAGTGGATATATTTATACTGCTTTCGGCAGATGGTGTCGGGCAGCTGCTTGGCTATCACATATACAAATACTCAAAAGGTATTAATATATTAATCACGATTACACTTGTTTTTGCAATAATAATTATATATATCGCCTGGACCGTAAATCCTCCCCATTTACCCATATTTTTGGACACTGATACAGGTAAATACGGAATTTAGCCTGATAAAAGCCATAATGATGCAGAAACATTATGGCTTTTATCTTTAGCTTATTGCTTTTTTCCGTTTATCCTCGTACATTAATTTGTCAATATGCTTATAAAACTTTTCAATAGATACTCCCGATTTAGTTTTGTATATGTCATAACCTATGCTTAAGCTGATTTCATATGGAAGATTGTTGTTCACGTTAAAGTCATGAATATTCTCCCTTAAAGTGTCTATAACTTTGTTAAGTTCGAACTTATCCTTGATCTCCATTACAACTATAAACTCATCTCCGCCATACCTGGCGATAAAATCTTTTTTTCTGAAGTTCATTTTTAATATATCTGCTACGCAAATCAAAGCATTGTCTCCTGCAGTATGACCAAATTCGTCATTTATCTGTTTGAAACAATTAATATCAATCATAATACCTGCAAAGTATCTGGTTTTTATCCTGCTTTTTATTTTCTGATAAAGGTAGTTGTCAAGCTGTCTTCGATTAAAAACTCCCGTAAGATAGTCAATATACAGTTGATTATTCTGAATGTTTAAAAATACAATAAGTAGTGAAAACGACATTGATACCCATATAACAGATATACCATAAAATAATATCTGAAACACCGCACTTATAAAAGGCGGAAATCCAAAGAATATAAGAGAAGTATATTGCCTTTTGTCTAAAGAATTTTTATATCTTAACAGCTTCAAGAATGTGATCATAAAATAAAAATAACAGATTATGCACATTATAATGAAAAAAGAACCTCTATGGTACGTGTTCGAACTGTCAATATAGAAGAGATATCCGTAGCGGGTACTTAGTAGTGCTAAAATAGCATTTATAGCCACAGGAATACCCAAAGGAATACTTATCCTCTTGATTCGAGGTTCATCCTTATGAATTTGAAAATCGGCATAAATGGACCATAGCATACAAGGTACAGGATTTAACATATAATAGATCAAAGACGAGATAATATTGACATATCTGGCAGTTTCCCCCGTCCTCATATTTGCCACCCACATAGCAGTATCTACTATAATGATAAGTAAATTGAAAAATAATAATAAAATAAAAAGCTTTTGGTCGTACAAATATCTATCTTTCTTATTTCTAATATTAAAAAAAATTATTAAGATAATTGCACACGAAATAATATTAATCTCTATATAGCTGAACATTTGCATTTTTCCACCTTTAGTTCTTAACAAACAATATAACTCACATTATTTTATAATAACTCTTTCTTTTTGCATAATGTGTCGAAGGGTGTCGGCTTCTACTTTTACGACGAATTTTTTTCCATTTGTTAAGACACTTTATAAAGTTTTTATTGAGGTGATTACATGAATTACCCTAATTGATGAGCTGTATATTCCGAAGTTATTCCGAGTTGCCACTAATAGCAGCTCGGAATAATCAAAAGAAGCCTATTTTTAAGAGTTCTTGGGACCAACTTTACTGACTTTTCTAAGCCTTCCCTTTATCGGTCTATTCTGAAGTTCTTTATAAACCAGTTCTCCTTTGTTATTCAGGATTTCAACAAAGGTTGAAATATCATCTATGTTTATGATCCCGATATCTTCAGCTGTCATGCCTTTTATATTACATAGTGTACCCACCACATCTACCGGCCTCATTTTTGTTTTTTTACCTGCGTTAATGTGTAGCTTCATAATTTCCTTATTCAGGTGTGTGCCTTTCAACTGTTTTGGAACTGGGAGAGCAGCCATTTTTTCCATAAACTGCTCCCTGTTTAATTCCACAGCTTCTTTTTCAGGGTTTTGTGCCAATGGGATTTTTTTACCGATATATTCTTCTACGGCCCTAAAATACTTTTCATCACTTGCAGTTACGAAACTAATTGCCTTTCCCTTTTTTTCAACACGGCCTGTTCTGCCTATACGATGTACATAGCTTTCGCTGTCAAGCGGCACATCATAATTGATAACAAGAGAAATGTCATCAATATCTATTCCCCTTGCAGCTACGTCTGTAGCTACAAGATACCTGAAATAGCCCTGCCTGAAATCATTCATTACCCTGAGCCTGTCCCTCTGTTCCATACCTCCGTGTATTTTACCGCAGCTGTATTTTAATCTGGACAGTTCACCTTCCAAAGCATCCACCATTTGTTTTGTATTACAGAAAATTATGCAGCTGTCGGGGTTCTGAATAATTGTAATATCTTTAAGTAGTCGCAATTTCTCTTTTGACTCTACTTGGAAAAATTCCTGAGAAATTCTATCAGAGACTGTATTCTGCTCTTCAATTTCGACAAACTCCGGTTCCTTCATATATTTGCCACACAGTTCCCTGATACCTTTTGGCATTGTAGCGGATAACAGTACCGTAACCCTGTTTTCCGGAATTTTCTGAATAATTTCTTCTACCTGTTCTATAAATCCCATGTCCAGCATTTCATCTGCTTCATCAATAACTAGATATCTTATTTTTGAAGTATCCAGCGTATTTCTTTGCAGATGGTCAATAATACGGCCGGGAGTTCCTACAACAATATGCGCTTTCTGTTTCAGCTCCTTTTCCTGAACAGAAAATGGATACTTTCCATATATAGCAGGTACTTTAAGTCTTTTAAACCTGCCTATGTTGAAAATATCCTCCTTTACCTGTAACGCAAGCTCTCTAGTGGGAGTTATAACCAAGGCCTGTGGTTTATTCTCCTCCCATTGGACCACATTGCATAAAGGTATTGCAAAAGCAGCGGTTTTTCCGCTTCCTGTCCTCGATTTCACTATTATATCCCTGTTTTCCAGCAAGACAGGAATAACCCTCTGTTGTACCGCCGTAGGTTTTTTGTAATTCAACATCTCTATTGATTTTATGAGTTCACTGCTAAAATGGTAGTCTCTAAATTCCATATTTTTCATTTGCTATTCTCTTTCCTTAATGGTTACTTTTACAACATTGCCGGGCTGTTTGCCTATTTTTGCACGAATTTCCTTCCTTATTCCGATTATATGGCAGGGAGTTTTCATCTTGACCAGACTGCCTTCATATGGCTCACCGTCAAAGGTTGCAAGTACCTTTACCCTGCCTTTTCCGAATTCCGTCTTTACGTCATAAGGAAATTCAATGTATGCCCCGTCAATGTCTGGTACTTTCTTTATTTCTGCTTCAAACTCATATATTTTGCTCATAGGATTCTCCTAAACTATTGGTCCAAGCTTTTCTATCTCAGCTATTAGAAAATCTACAGCCTCCTGCTCTGTGGCCCAGCTTGTACAAAAACGAACTGCGGTCATATCGTCACTTACTTTTTGCCAGAAGGAATATTCAAAATTCTCTTTTAGTATTGCAAGCCTGTCATCAGGAATTATTGGAAACTGCTGATTTGTTGTCGATTCAACAATAAAGCTGTAGCCGTTTCTGATAAAGGCTTGCTTTATCTGTTTTGCCAGTCTGTTTGCGTGGCTTGCCATCTCAAAATACAAATCCTCCTCAAAAAGCGCGGCAAACTGCACCCCAAGCAACCTTCCCTTGGCAAGCATACCACCCTTCTGCTTGATAATGTATCTGAATTCCTCTTTGATTTTGTCATTGCACAAAACCACTGCTTCTCCAAACAGTGCTCCAACTTTCGTTCCCCCAATATAGAATACATCACTGAGCAATGCAAAATCGGAAAGCTCCAGATCATTATCTTCAGCACAAAGAGCGTATCCCATTCGTGCACCGTCAACAAAGAGAAGCAAATCATTTTTCCTGCAAACCTGACTTATAGCTGACAGCTCGGATTTGCTGTATATGGTTCCGATTTCTGTAGGGTTAGATATATAGACCATTTTGGGCTGAACAGTATGCTCCCTGGTTTCATCAGCCAAATGAGCCTGATAAAAATCGTTTATAGCACCGGCTGTCAGCTTTCCATTGACTGCAGGCAATGACAACACCTTATGACCGGTAGCTTCTATGGCACCAGTTTCGTGGGTGTTTATGTGTCCCGTATCAGCAGATATGACACCTTGATGCGGGCGCAGTGCTGCTGATATTACTGTCAGGTTTGTCTGAGTTCCTCCTACCAGAAAGTGTACATCTATATCCTCGCGGCCGCATTTGCTTTTAATTAGCCCGGCCGCCTTAAGGCAGTATGGGTCAACGCCGTAACCGGCTGTCTGCTCAAGGTTTGTTTCAATAAGTCTCTGCAGCACCTTTGGGTGTGCACCTTCACTGTAATCACAATTAAAACGTATCATTTGGTCTCCCTTTTCTGCTTATGTCTCATGTATAATTTGTGTGAAACTGATGAATTAAAAATATTTAATAATCAATACAACTAATTTTAACAGTAAACTATTTTAACGCATATATAAATCAGAATTTTTTATTATTATTGATATCATTTTTCAATACTTTTTATTTCAAGTTTCGTAGTTATATACAAATGAATTCCTTAGGAGAATATATATGGA
>JAEWOH010000012.1 GCA_023460955.1 Bacillota bacterium
AGCACCTTAAAAGATGCTCTATTTGTCATGCAGTTTTCAAAGTTCAAATAAATCAATGAAATATTAAGTCATTTTTATTGTAAAATATCATTTTTACACTTGACTTTTAATAGTTAGTCTTTCTTTATGTACTTTATAAATCATCCCTATAGCTTATATTGTAGGGTTAATGCATTTTTATTACTTTTGCCCTAAACCAAAATCCAATACATCTATATTACATTTGGGATAAATTGGAGTCAACTAAAGTTTGTTATTTGTGTAATCTAAAAAATTGTTTGAAAAGGTTGATAACAAAGAAAAACACAGTTTGAATATAACTGTTGGTTAGGTATATCAATCACCACAAGCGAATACTGGTATGGTATCTATTCAAAATAATTGCGAATTAACCTTACTGCGCATTACGCTTATTTCGGTATTCTACGTCGAGTTTTCTCCACAAACCAATAGCATAAATTAGCAAAATGACAGTTTGAACTGCTAAAATGATGAGACCCTTGGTGTCCAATACTTCCTTGGAAGTCATTGATATAAAGTCATGTGCGGCGTGACATAAAATCACTATCCAAATGCTTTCTGTTATACAAACAATCTCTGCAAATACAAAGCCAACCAAAAACGCAAAGCTGATTTGCAAAATAATATAGAATAAACTCTTTCCGTTAAAAGCATTTGCGGAGTGTAAAATCCCAAAGATAACTGACGACCATATAATCGCTTTTTTCATTCCCCTGCATCTGATAAATTTAAGGGCAAGACCGCGAAAAAATATTTCTTCATTAAAGCCAACACCAATTGTAAACAAGGCAATCGTTACATACAGCACAGGACTTATTTCAGCGCTGAACCCGCCGCCGGTAATAATTGGTATGAGTTCGATTAGTATAAGCGGAATAAAGAACCATGCCTTGCCGACGTTTTTGCCTAAATTCTTTTGAAATCCGTATTCGTTCATTGTAAACCGAGACTTCTTCATAATAAGTATTCCGATAAGTGCAGATACCGAAACTGCTATTGCCATAACGATATATGTAGGTATATCTTCCAAACCAATTATCTGTGAAATCGCCATTCCTAACCCAGTAAACAGGGTGCAAAGTAAACCTGCGAGTGTCGCTGCCCAATACGGGTGTTTTGTGAAAACGCTATTTTCATTAAAAATTCGCTCCTCTTTTCGTTGATTAATTTAATATAACCGCAGCATGTTATGCTGTCAACGAACAAGGAGGTAAGTTGCGTTATAACGATGTAAGTTACATTACTTGCGATTTTGCAATGCTTTCAACCCCGAATTTATTTCTCTGGAATCCTTTAATTGAAGAAGTCGATCAATAAGGTTGACGACAAGGTATACGACAAGAATAATCCCAACGAAAAGCATAATCTTAAATAAACTCAAGCTTGTTCCTATTAAAAACGAAAATCCTATGATGACTATTTCCAAAGCCAACAAATACAAAATTTTACGGATGATTGTTTGACGCAGATTTAGCTCCTTGCGCGAGTAAAGGATGAACGAAGGGAGTGTACCTAATGCCGCACCAATTAACGGTGAATAATACGAATCGAAACCAAGTGTTAAGTCGGGCTGAAGTATAGACCCGAAAACCGCAGTTGCCACATTAAGGCAAGTGACGATTATAAAGAATCTTATAGCACAATCACGCAAAAACGAACTGAAGCTCATGTCACTCCTCCTCCCAATATATTTTTTAACGCTGAAACATAACGGCGTGAGATGATAATTTCTTCGCCGTTAAAAAGCTTTGCCGAGAATCGTCCATTGGGGTATACGCTGTCGACTTTCATCAAGTTTATTACCATCGACTTTGAACAACGAAAAAACCGCATGAATTTGCTGGCTTCCTCAAATTCATACAGCTTAACCCGCAATTGGTATGTTTTGTCTTCAGTATAGGCGAATACCCGATTATCCACGGCTTCAACATAAAAAATTTCTGTTAAAAACAGTTCCACCATTTTTTCATTTTCATAGCCAACTAAAAAGGTGTCTGTTGATTTGATAAAACTGATAATACTATTCACTTTGTCTGTTATGTTATAACATTGTATGACTACCTGCTCTAACTGATTTTGACCTATTTCTTGTACCGATACCTTCATTAATCTTACCTCTTAAATGCACACCTAATATAAATAATCGTTAGTTCGTATAGTTTTTAACTTGTTCTGTCTAATACATAAAACTTTTATACCTATACTACCTTTGGTATTAATCGGAGTCAATGTATTTTTATTACTATAAGTACTCCATTAATTAGTTAGTTCATGCGCTCGAGTTAAATAAGTAGCTTAAACCCAATTTATCCTTATTATATTGTCTAATTTGGTTTCTATGGCAAACGAAATTATGTAAGCTACAAAACAAATAATAACGAAAGCTATTCTTTTTGAAAATAGGGTTGGAAGTTTTCTCTTCAAAGCTTTAACTACAAAGTATAAGCAAATCAATGATAATATTATGGAAATTGATGAGGGGATATATTTTAATATTTCAATTTGGTGAAGACTATACCACGAAAGACCTGTACCAATTTCATCTTCATTATAAAATCTCCCTTTAATCAATAATCCTAAGTATGAATGAATCATTGGTACTAGTCTTATCAATGAATTAGAGAAAGCAAAGGCTCCAATCACCATAATAGCCATTTGGTTTTTGTCCTTTACTTTAATTAGTATAAAAGTAAATCCTACAGCCAAAAGCAAAGTAACATTAGGACCCATATCCCATGGATTTTGTAAATCTTCTCGTCCTTGCCGAAAATCTGTGTCACTGGGTTTCTTATATGGTTGCCCCACCTTGTTAAAGCCAGTACTGTCATGTATTCCAATTGCATAATCACTTATACCATGTCCAATTTCATGTATGAAGGTTGATACCACAAAGCAAAGTAGTAAAATTATAAACCATTTCAAAAAATCTTTTAACATACCGTAGTCCTTCCTCATATTAATCGGATAATTATTTATAATCATTTTTTCAGTATAAAACTATACCGAGAAAAAAGCAAATTATTACAGATAATACTACTTATGCCATGATACATCCCAGTTTAATTGCTTATGCACTATAATTTCATTGCTCATTTTTTTGCTTGCAAACCTATTCAAGCGTAATCTTGGCAGGGGAGACAGGACTCGCTGTATGCTTCGGCTTTGCCTTGCATACTAATGACGTCGCCCACCGCTCGCTGCGCTTACGGTGCCGGGCTCCTACACTCGCCTAAAAATATGCATTTAGCATATTTTCTTAACGGCTCGTGCCCTCTCGGGTTCAAGTCCTGTGGTATTCGTACGAAAAGAAAAAAGCCTAGAAGATAAATCTTCTAAGCTTTTTTCTTTTGGCAGGGGAGACAGGACTTGAACCCGCAGCCGACGGTTTTGGAGACCGCTACTCTACCAATTGCGCTACTCCCCTAAGACGAATATTAGTATACAATACACTTAACATTCTTGTCAATGGAAAAACTGATAAATGGAAAAAGAAGTTGGTTTAGGGAGAAAATTCGAGATAACTTCCAAATTTCGACTTTGATATTTCCGGGATTTATTAATATTATTGCTCCTTTACTTGAAAAAAGGTATTATTAAAAGTAGAATATTTTAAGAATGTAGTTTTAGTATTAACTATTAATATTACTTATATCAGTCTTTTGTTATATAGTCGGCTAAACAACACTATCTAAAAACAATTAATGAGGCAGCGATGAAATTCAAAGATAATTTCTTTATTCTATTTATCATATTTTTGTTGCTAGGAACTTTAGCAACCATACAGATACGCAGCACTGTAAGCATGCAGCGGCAGAGCGAGGAAACGTTGAATCTGGATAAGTTGAAAAGTCAGCTTGATTCAAAAATAAAGCTTGGCGAGTCTTATAAAGCTCAAATAGCCCAGCTTGAAAATGCCAAGGAAGCGTTTATAAAATCCTCTTCTAACAATGTTGCCAATGCTGAAACAAAGGATGAGCTTGATCACCTGAAACTAATTTCCGGGTTTACAGATGTATCCGGTGATGGAGTAATCATAACACTTAATGATGCCTATAAACCCGGTGTTGTAGAGAGTGATGAGGCGAAGGACTATATAATCCATGATTCAGATATTCTGAATGTTGTAAACCAGCTCAGAGTGGGAGGGGCTCAGGCAATTTCTATTAATAATGAACGGATTATTGCTACCAGCGAGCAAGTATGTGCCGGACCCACAATTAAAGTAAATAGAAACCGGTATGCTGTCCCGTATGAAATAAAAGCAATTGGTGATCCTGAGCAATTGTTCAACACCCTTAATGAAAGCGGAATTCTGGATGAAATGAGTACTCTCGGCAAAAGGGTATCAATGAATATTGAAAAAGATATGAATATACCGAAATTTACTAATGATATTAACGGTCTGATATCCAAATTGGAGGTTATAAATAATGAAAGCAAAAAAGGTAAGTAGAAATATATCAATAGCATTAATATGTGTGATCCTTGGTCTGGCATTGTCCTGGCAGTTTCAAAGCATAAGGAATAATGCCAAGGTTATGACACTGGAGAGTCAGAAAAAGGACGATCTGATTGTAAAAATACTTAACGAGCAAAAAAACAATGAGAATCTTAGAGCAAAGCTTCTAGAGCTCCAGACACAGGTGGAAAAGTTCGAAAGTGCCAGAGGTAACTCTGACGAAAATCTAAGACTTCTTACCGAGGAAATACAGAAGCTCAAGATGGTAGCAGGCTTGACAGATGTAAAAGGCAAAGGGATAATTGTAACATTTCCCAAAGAAGATGCAATGATGGTTGAGGATGATGATATATTATATGTATTTAATGAACTAAGGGCTACAGACGCCCAAGCTCTCTCCATAAATGACCAGAGAATAATCGATATGACTGAAATAAGGGTTGCAGGAGGATATATAATGGTAAATGGAAGACATATAACTCCGCCTTATGTAATTAAGGCCATTGTCGACCCCGATAATGCCGTTAATGCCCTCAATATGGTTGGTTCACCAATGGAGAGTATAAGGCTCTTTATCAATGTAAAAATAGAGAAATCCGACAATGTTGAGATTCCTAAAATAAGTGAGGAACTGAAAAGAACAGATAAACTAAAACCTGTTGATAAGGATTGATAAGTTGAAAACTGTTTAAAAAACCATAAGAGTTTTGTAGCAAAACATATGCTGCAAGGCTCTTTTTTTGTTCTCAAATTAATATAAAGTTTATATAAATAAATATAAATAATTTTAATGTACGGATTACGTCAATGGGGGTAATTGAATTGAGAATAAAAAAGGTTATAACCATATTTACTATATTGGTGGTGTTTGGTCTGCTATTTGATTACTTCATAATAAACAGTGACAGAACCAATATAAATGCAGGTTTATCTGATCTGGGAGGAGTTTATAGTGCCAGCAGCAGAAATGTTGATTTTTCTGTAGAACTTACCGGTAAGGTAATAGATGAAATCAGTGATGTATCAGATGAGGATACAGCACAGAAAAGCGTATATTCATATGAGCAGAAAAGGTGCTGGGGTATTTTACGACAGCCAAATGGTCAGACTCCGAAGGCAGACCCCGGTGCTGATGAAATTCTTAAAAAGTATGGGGGCAAGTATGTAGGTGACGTAACAAAAAATATAATATACCTCACCTTTGACGAAGGTTACGAAAACGGTTACACCTCAAAAATCCTTGATGCCCTTAAAGATAATAATGTAAAAGCAGCATTCTTCATAACCGGCCCGTACCTGAATGAACATCAGGATCTGGTCAGAAGAATGGTTGAAGAGGGTCATACAGTAGGAAATCATACAATTCACCACCCAAGTCTTCCCGAAAAGGATGATTCACAGATAGAAGAAGAGGTTCTGGGACTTGAAAGAGCGTTTAATGAAAAATTTGGTGCTAAAATGAAATTTCTTAGGCCACCTAAGGGTGAATACAGTGAGCGCAGTTTAAGCATTACAAGTAAACTTGGTTACTGCAATCTTTTCTGGAGTTTTGCATATGATGATTGGCACAGAGAAAAAATTAGAGGTCCGGAGTACGCATACAAAAAGGTTATGAGTAACCTGCATAACGGAGAAATTATCCTTCTTCATGCTGTTTCAAAGGACAATGCAGATGCACTGGATATGATTATCAAGGGTGCAAGAGCCAGTGGATTTGAATTTGGAAATGTGGAGGATCTGGCCAACTAGACGTTTGTAATTGTATGTGTTCGCGCTGTACGCGCAGATGAGGGATTAATATGGTGCATAAAATAGGATCTACAACCCAAAAGGACAGAGCCCATACCGCAAAAGGATTGCAAAATGTAAGGGCTTCTGGAAAGAAAAAGAATAAAAAGGACGAACCTGAAGTAAAGAAAACAGGGTTTAAAGAAAAAGTAACGGAAATTCTGGAACTTCCCAAAGAAATAGTTCTGAATATGCCCAAGCTTACAATGCTGGGGAACGGAGATCTTATTGTAGAAAACTACAAGGGCATAGTTGAATACGATGAAGGTATAATCAGGTTGAATACTACCTCAGGAATAATAAAGGTTACAGGGAAAAATATTTACATAAAGGAAATTACTCTTGAAGGTATTATGATTTTTGGTGAAATCAGTTCACTTGAATTCATGAAATAAAGGAGAACAGATGTTAATTTGGAGATTGTGGAATTATATAAAGGGATATGTTATTATTATTGTTGAAGGATACTTTCTGGAAAAATTTATTAACATATGCACTCATAGAAACATCCGGCTATGGAATGTCAGGTGGCAGAAAAACAGCAGTGTTTCAATGAAATTGAGTATTAGCGACTTCAAGGATATCAGACCGGTTGTAAAAAAAACAAAATGCAAGGTACATATAGCAAAGAAAAGGGGACTTCCCTTTATTTTAAACCGGTATAAAAGCCGAAAGGCTTTTGTTGTAGGCTCAGCGGTATGTATAATTGTTTTTTTTCTTATATCGTCTTTTGTATGGGACATATCGATTACAGGGAATACTAACGTTTCAAGCGAATTCATACAAGAGAGACTGGAAGAAAATGGTGTAAAAATCGGTGCACTGAAGTTCGGTATTAACACTGACACCGTTGTGGAAAATATGATGCTTCAAATAAATGATCTGGCAAGAATGAGTGTTTCGGTAAAAGGAACACGAATATATGTTAATATAACAGAGAGAACAAAGCCTCCTGTACTGATTAATAAAAATATCCCGTGCGACATTGTAGCTTCCAGGGATGGAGTAATTCATTCAATTGTTGCCAAGGAAGGACTTGAAACCGTAAAGATTGGAGATACTGTTACCAAGGGTCAGCTTTTAATTACAGGAAAAATAGACAATGTTAAAAATCCCGAGCTGCCGCCTTTGATGGTACACTCCATAGGAAACATTAAGGCCAGAACCTGGTACGAAGCTACTGCAGAAGTTGAGCAAAACCTGGTGACTGCAAGGAGAACCGGACAAAAAAAATATCAGTATTCACTGGTGCTTTTTACTAAAAAATTCAAATTATTTCACGGGAAAATTCCATATAATAATTCTGAACATGTAGAAGTAAAAAAACAGCTGACACTTGGAGCAAACTTTGCCCTACCTTTTGAAATACTTGTAGACCAGTATCATGAATACGAGCTTGAAAACAATAAAATTGATCTGGCTACAGCAAAAAAGCTTGCCTCAGAAAAAGCAGTTGAACTTGCTCAGAAGCAACTTCCACAACATGCGGAAGTCTTAAAGAAAAATATAGTTGAAATTGAAGACACTAACGGCGTAAAATCAGTGAGAGCAATAATAGAATGCATTGAAGATATTGGAATAACAAAGTCTATTGAGAATTGACTTCAAGGATTGGAGGAATGTGATACTTGTCTGAAATGATTGAAAAGAGCATAGAATTTTACAGTATTGAGTACGCAATGAATATTTTCGGGAACTATGATGAAAATATAAAAATTATTGAGGATGCCTTTAAAGTTAAGGTTTTAACCAGAGGAACCTCCATTACAATAAGCGGTGAAGCCGAGAATGTGCAGAAAGCAGAAATAATCGTCACAAAGCTTTTGGAGATTGCAAAGCAGGGACAATCCATTACAAGACAAAATGTTCAGTATTTGGTTGGTCTTACTCATGAAAAGCAGATTGAAAAAGCCGATGAAATAATTCAGGATTATGTGTGTCTTACTGCTAAAGGAAAGCAGATAAAGTACAAGACACATGGTCAAAAGCTCTATTTTAATGCTATAAAGAAAAATGACATAGTCTTTGGAATTGGACCAGCCGGTACAGGAAAGACCTTTCTGGCAGTTGCAATGGCAGTTACAGCCTTCAGAAACAAGGAGGTTGATAGAATTATATTGACGAGGCCGGCTGTGGAAGCCGGTGAAAAGCTGGGTTTTCTTCCGGGGGATCTGCAAAACAAGGTTGATCCGTATCTAAGACCATTATATGACGGTTTGTATGAAATAATGGGTGCTGATCTCTACATGAAATACCTTGAAAGAGGGATGATTGAGATAGCACCATTGGCATATATGAGAGGAAGAACTCTTGATAATTCCTTCATAATACTTGATGAGGCCCAGAATACAACTCCCGAGCAAATGAAAATGTTCCTTACCAGAATAGGCTTCAACTCCAAGGCGGTAATAACCGGAGATATCACACAGATTGATTTGCCCGGAGAAAAGAAATCGGGCCTCAAGGAAGTTACCAATATTTTAAAGGATATTGCCGGAATCGAATTTGTATACCTTACCGAAAAAGACGTTGTAAGACATGAACTGGTACAGAAAATTATTGTTGCCTATGATAAATTTGATAAGAAACCCGGTGAAAAACCTTAATTATTCTGGAATTGCATAAGAGTGGCAAATAATTTCTTGAGGAATTTCAAATGAAAAAAATAAAAAGAAACAGCACGAAACTAAAAAGAATTGCCAGGAATATCAATGTTCAAAAGATATTCCTGGTATTGATCACTGTTATAGCGGCTTTTATTATAATTGAAACAGGAGCTCAACCGACAAAATACAAACTCGGTTCGGGAGATGTTTCAAGATATGATATAACTGCTCCAAGAGACATTGTAAATGAAGTTTTGACACAGCAGAACAGAATGGCTGCCATGCAGAATGTTGAACCTGTTACAAAGGAAGATACAAAAGCCTTCGTTGATGTAATATATAAGAAGGATGATTTTTTTAAAGCTGTAATAAGCTCAAGGACAAGCGTTGAAAAGTACATTAAGTATATGGGAGTAACCTCAAAGGATGAGAGTTATGCCCAATACCTTAAGGATGCGCAGGAAAATGCCGTTCAGAGCTTGAAGGAGCAGGTCAAAAACCAGGGTATTACTCTTTCTCAGGATCAGATTTCTTATCTTGTAATAAAAGCATCCGATAATGAAATTGAAGCCTTTGAAACTATAACCAGACAGCTTGTTTCGCAATCCATGGCTGAAGAAGTAACTGAAAGCAATCTAGCTCTACATATACACAGGTTGCAGAATAGCTTACAGAGTGAACAAGGTTTAAGTCAGGAATTGAAAAATATTGGTGATCAGTTGGTAAGAACTATTTTGAAACCCAACAGGTCTATAGACAGCGAGGCTACAGCAAAAAAAAGAGAAGAAGCCTATAATGATAATGCAAATATTGTAAAGATTAAAAAGGGTTCGAGAATATTAAGCTTCGGGGATATTGTTACCACAGATAAGCTTAGATTATTACAAGAGCTTAACCTGCTGGAAACCAACGGGAAATACGACTATCTCTTTTCGTCCGGCATCTTGCTTATAATATTGTTCCTTGTTATTATAACTGCAGCATTTTTAAGAAGATACAACCGGGAAATATATAACAGTCGTAAGTATATTTTACTAATATGCTTGATATCAACCATAATTCTGGTTTTAGCAAGGTATCTTTTTACTTTTTATGACGGACTTGTGATTCCAATTTTTATGGGAACCATGTTGATAGCAATTCTTTTGAACGTGGAAACTGCGGTTATATTAAATTGTGTGCTTGCTATCGGTATTTCGATTATGTGCAGGGGGGATAATAAATTCCTATACCTGGCACTGATTTGCGGAGTTATTTCGGCATTTATGGTTTCAAAAGCAAATCAGCGCAGCAGGATGTCCATGAACGGACTGCTATTAGGACTTATAAATGTTGCTTTTATAGTTTGCGTTAATTTTATAAACAAAAGTGATTCCAAAACAATTTTGACAGACAGTATTGTTGTATTTTTGAATGGGTTCGTTTCAATGATCCTGACTATCGGGTTCCTGCCGTTTTTGGAGAGTGCGTTTAATATAGTAACACCTTTGAAGCTTCTGGAATTATCCAACCCAAATCATCCGCTGCTTAAAAGGTTACTGATAGAAGCTCCAGGGACTTATCATCACAGTCTCATGGTGGGAAACCTTGCTGAGATTGCTACTGAGGATTTGGGAGGCAATGCTCTGCTGGCGAGAACAGGAGCGTATTTTCATGATGTCGGCAAGTTGAAAAGACCTGACTTTTTTAAGGAAAACCAGCTTACCGAGAACCCACATGATAAAATGACACCAAATCTCAGTACTCTTGTAATTACGTCCCACACAAAGGACGGACTGGAAATTGCCACAAAATACAAGCTTCCTCAGGCAATTCTGGATATTATCCAACAGCATCATGGAACTACACTGGTTGCGTATTTTTATCATAAGGCTTTAAAGGGTGAAAATGAAACAGAAGTAAAGCAGGAGAATTATAGATATGAGGGACCCAAACCTCAGACAATGGAAGCTGCCATTGTTATGCTTGCCGATTCTGTTGAAGCTGCTGTAAGATCAATGACGGATAAAACCGAGGCGAAAATTGTGGCAGTTATAAAAAAAATAATTAAAGACAAATTAGACGATGGTCAGCTTGACAATTGCAAATTAACCTTGAACGATCTTGATAGAATAGGTAATTCCTTTATGAAGGTTTTAAGCGGATATTTTCACGCCAGAGAACAGTATCCTGAAATAAAGGAAACTGCTGACGAAAAGAATAGAAACAGTGTAAAAGGAGAAGTAACAATTGATAATCATTGAAAATGAACAGGATAAGATGGAAATACCAAAGAAGATAGATGAATTAATAGAGAAGACCATAGAGCTTTGTATGAAATCAGAAAGCCTTGACAAAGCTTATGAAGTAAGTGTTTTGATAGTTGATGACGAGGAGATAAGAGCAATCAACAAAGAACATAGAGAAATTGACAGGTCAACAGATGTACTCTCCTTTCCAATGGCAGAGTTTGTAAACGGTGAATTAATATCTGACGAGGGAGACTATGATCTTGAACTCGAAGAATTAATGCTTGGTGATATAATCATATCAGCCGAAACTGCAAAAAGGCAGGCCGAGGAATACGGCCACAGCTTTGAGCGCGAGATAGCCTTTTTGACAGCACATTCCTGCTTCCATTTATTGGGATATGATCACATGGAAGAGGAAGAGGAAAAAATAATGTTTGGCAAACAGGAAAGTATATTACAGCAAATGGGGTTAAAAAGGGATACAGTTTAATTGCGCATACTTAATGCAGATACGGAGCGCTTAATGAAAAATAAAAATCTGTTCGAGAGCTTTAAGACAGCTTTTCAGGGTATATGGCATACTTTTGTAAATGAGAGAAATATGAAAATTCATCTGGCAGTTGCTGCAGTAGTATTATTGTTGTCTCTATGGCTGGGTGTAAGCAAGGTTGAGCTGACAGTACTTTTCCTTACAATAGCAATGGTTATCTGCTTTGAATTAATAAATACAGCCATGGAGGTAATGGTAAATATTATTGTTGATGTCTATCATCCCAAGGCGAAAATCATCAAAGATGTGTCAGCCGGAGCTGTTTTCGTGTCGGCTATATTCAGTATAATTATAGGCTGGATAATTCTTGGTGACAAGCTTATTAACAAGCTAATGTACTTATTAAATAATTTTATGTGATTTACATATACGATTAACCAGGAGGTTTTTATGGTTACAGATAAACAATTGATTGAATATGCAAGAAAAGCTATGGAAAATGCTTACGTTCCGTATTCAAAATTCCATGTGGGAGCAGCCCTGCTTACCAAAACAGGAAAGGTATATACAGGCTGTAATGTTGAAATAGCGTCCTTTGGTGCGACAAACTGTGCCGAGAGAACAGCGGTTTGGAAAGCGGTTTCTGAAGAAGGAAAACTTGAAATCGCTAAAATTGCTATAACAAGTGACGAACCTGATTATATTTTTCCCTGCGGTATATGCAGACAGGTTCTTGCAGAATTTGCCGATGACGAAATGGAGGTTATCACCACAAAAGCCAACGGAGAGTATAAGGTTATACGATTCGGTGATGTTTTGCCAAATGCCTTCAGAAGCTTTTAAGAATTAATCAAGCTAAACAATGTATAACCCTTAAACAATTAACTGTTGAATAAAATGTTAGTGCAGTTTATGCACTGAAATGAATATATGGAGGAATTATGTCATTTAAATCAGGTTTTGTATCAGTAATAGGAAGGCCAAATGTAGGCAAATCAACTTTGTTGAATGCACTGACAGGCCAAAAAATAGCAATAATGTCGGATAAGCCCCAAACTACAAGAAATACAATAAGAGGTGTAATAACAAATGAAAAGTGCCAGCTTGTCCTTATAGACACTCCCGGTATTCATAAGCCAAAAACCAAACTCGGAGAGTATATGGTTAATGTAGCATCAGAAACCATGAAGGAGGTAGATTTAATTCTATTTCTGGCTGAAGCTACAACACCGGCAGGAAATCTGGATATCAACATTGTTGAGCAGCTTAAGAAAGTTAAAACACCTGTGTTCTTAATATTAAACAAGGTGGATATTGTCAGCAAGGACAAGCTCTTTTCCATAATTGACAGCTATAGCAAGCTAATGGATTTCAAATCTATCATCCCGATATCAGCTTTGAAAAATGATGGTACCGATATTATCCTTAAAGAGGCCTTGGATTATATCCCCGAAGGCCCTCAGTTCTTTTCGGAGGACACTCTGACAGACCAACCGGAAAAGATTATCGCAGCAGAAATGATTAGAGAAAAGGTGCTGTTGAATCTTGAGGACGAAGTCCCACATGGTGTTGGTGTTGAAGTTATGTCCTTCAAGGAAAGGGAGGATGGTCTGATTGATATTCAGGCAACTATCTACTGTGAGAAAAGCTCGCACAAGGGAATTATAATAGGAAAGCAGGGGCAGATGCTAAAGAAGATAGGAAGTGCTGCCAGATATGAAATAGAGAGATTACTGGACACAAAAATCTTTCTTGAGCTTTGGGTCAAGGTTAAGCCGGATTGGCGTAATAATGATAATATGCTTAAAAACCTTGGCTACCAAAACAAGAAACAGTAGAAGCATATTCAAAACTTAAGTATACTCTTTGGCATTTTTAGAGAAACTATATTCTACAGTAATCTCACGCCAAAGGGTATTTATTATTTAAACAATTCTGCAATGAAGACTCGGGGGCCGAATAGAAATGGGGAATGTACATTTCAAGGGATTAGTTATAAAAGAAGTTAATACAGGTGAAGCGGATAAGATCGTAACAGTATTAACAGCTGAAGAAGGCAAGATTTCTGTTGCTGCAAAAAATGCACGACGGACTAAAAATTCCTTGAGCAGCGGAACTCAGCTGTTCTGCTTTAGTGATTACCTGTTGTTTAAGGGGAAAGAGCTGTATAATATGTCCTCCTGTGAGGTTATTGAGTCCAATTATGAAATCAGAAATGATATTTACAAGCTTACTTACAGTTCTCATATATTAGAGCTGATTTCGGACAATGTTCAAGAGGGTGAACCCTCTGAAGATATTCTTCAGCTGCTGCTAAACACACTCTATGTTATTGCTAAAACAGATCGTCCTCTTGAGCTTATTACAAGGGTTTTTGAAATTCGAATGATGTCGCTTCTTGGTTATGAGCCTCAGGTTAATTGTTGTATAGGCTGCAATAGTAAGGACGATGAGAATTTGTACTTTGACTTTGATAATTCGGGATTTGTATGTTCAAAATGTGTAAACAGGAATGGCAGGGTGATGTCTTTACTTCCGGGAACGGTGAAGGCTTTAAAATATATTACGCGAATAAGTCCTCAAAGGCTCTTCAGCTTTTCATTATCGGATCAGGCCATTAAAGAGCTCGGAATTTTTTCAAAGAGATACATGAAGGAGCATTTAGGAAAGGAATATAACAAGCTGGATTATTTAAAACAGTTACAATAAATAGTCAAGGAGATACCAGGCCCATGCTGTTTCTTACAAGATGTTTTGCAGGATGCTGGGCAGGGCAATATATATGAACGGTTTAGCTTCTACAATTACTTTAACTATAATTGGCGTAAACATTGTATTCATTATAACAGCCGTTTTTTTTGAACGTAAAAAACCTGTTCAGGCATTAAGCTGGGTTATAACCTTGTCACTTTTGCCGGTAATAGGTTTTATTCTTTATTTATTGCTGGGAAGAAAGTCATACAAGCAATATAGTCATAAAGTATTTAAATATTCCAATAAAATACCCTACGGTTTAGATATTAAAGTCCCGGAATATTCCGGGGAGAATATGAAGCAGCTTATGAGGCTTAATGCTTCAACCTGCCGGAGCGCTTATACTGATAATAATGCAGTTGAAATTTATACATCTGCCCAGGATAAATACCGGCAGCTTTTTAAGGATTTGCAAGAAGCAAGGGAATCTATTCATTTACTGTACTTTATACTTCAGAATGATAACATTGGAAAAAAGCTGATAAATCTTCTGACTCAAAAAGCAAAAGAGGGAGTTGAAGTAAGGGTCCTGATAGATCATGGTTCTAATATTTTCATGCCTTTTAAAGCATATTCCTCAATCGTTGAAAACGGAGGGGAAGTGTACAGCTATTTTTCAAATACGATTAATAATTATCTCAAGGTTAATTTCAGAAATCATCGAAAAATTGTAGTAATTGACGGAAAGGTAGGCTATACCGGAGGTATTAACATTGGAGATGAATACCTTGGTTACGATAAAAAAATTAAGCCCTGGAGAGATACCCATCTGAAAATTACCGGCACGGGAGTTCTGGATTTGCAACTGAGATTTATTGAAGACTGGCTTTATTCATCAAAACAGCCTTCTGAGCGGTTTGATTCAGACAGATATTTTCCTCAGATAAAAGAGTCCCTGGGAAGAACAGGTATTCAAATAGTGTCCAGTGGTCCAGACACTAACGGAGAGGAAATAAAAAGAGCTTTTCTCAAAATGATTTATTCTGCAAAGCAATCGATTTTAATACAAACCCCATATTTTGTACCTGATGCCTCATTTCTGGAGGCACTGCAGAATGCAGCGTTATCAGGAGTTAAAATAATTATTCAGATACCGGGAGTTCCTGATAAGCAATATGTTTACAAGGCTACTATGTCTTATATAGGGGATATACTGGACTACGGTATTGAGGTATACATTTATCCTGGCTTCCTACATTCGAAAATGATGGTGGTGGATGATTTTTGTTCAGCAATAGGAAGTGCAAATACAGACATGAGGAGCTTTTCACTGAATTTTGAATTAGATGCTTTCATGTATGGAGCAGAAATAACTGAAAGATGCAGAAGGATTTTTAACGAGGATTTGAAAATAAGCAGGCTTCTTACCGAGGAAGAGTTTGGTAAAAGAAGTATTTTTTCAAGGATGCAGGAAAGCGTATTCAGATTGTTTTCACCAATACTGTAAAAGCACCCGGAAACTGTGTTGAAGTGACCTCCAATTGTTAGATTTTTAAGTCTGACATTTGGAGGTCGGATTATGTTGCAAGTATGCCGGATGCTTTCTTTATTAAAACTGAAAATATATAAATGAACTTGTATTAAATACACCAAACAGTATTATTAGAATCAGCCCTGCATAATAGATGCCCCACCTGATAACAACTGGTTTCTTCGCTATTTCCTCACTAAGTACTTTTGAACGCTGGAACAGCTGGACAATTACCAGGAATAGGACCACAGTGCAGCAGAGTAAGACCTGATATTTCGTGATACCAACATTACCAAAGTTAAGGCTAAAACTGAGGTCTGTAAATATCTTTTTAATTATAAAGCGTGCATTTGTAAAGGAAGTAGCCCTGAAAAATATCCAAGAGAAGCATACCAGGTTAAAGGTTATAAATACCTTGACCGTATTCTGAAGGAGTGGGTACTTGTCCAGTCTTACAGTGTGCACAAGCTTTTCCCGAAGGCTTTTTGTCCAGAGTGCCGAAACCAGATAGAAACCGTTAAGGCCTCCCCAGATTACATAGGTCCAGGCTGCACCGTGCCAGAGACCACTGAGTAAAAAAACAATCATCAGGTTTCTCTGCCATTTCCATTTTGCGCACCTGTTTCCTCCAAGAGATATATAAACATAATCGGTGAACCAACTGGAGAGTGAAATATGCCATCTTCTCCAAAATTCAGATATTGTCTTTGCAAAATAAGGGAGCTTGAAATTTTGCATCAGTTCAATTCCCATTATTCTTGAGGCACCCCGTGCAATATCGGTATAACCGGAAAAGTCGCAGTATATCTGGAAAGCAAAGAAATAGGTGGCCAATACCAAGGTAAGACCGCTGACCGCTTCGGGTGATTTATATGCCGCATTTACTGCAATAGCTAGATTATCTGCTATAACCAGCTTCTTAAAAAATCCCCAGGCCATAAGCTTGAGACCGTCAACTGTTCTGGCAGCATCAAATTTATGCTTTGTGTGAAACTGCCATAACATGTTTTGGGGACGCTCAATTGGGCCCGCTACCAATTGAGGGTAATACATTACATAAAGGGCATAGATACCGAAATGCTTTTCCGGTTTATGTTTGCCTCTGTATACTTCAATTATGTAGCTCATGCTTTGGAAGGTATGAAAAGATAAGCCGATAGGCAGAATTATTGAAAGGCTGCTTATTGGGTAATTCCAACCTATCATGTTGGCAAGCCTTTCTGCATTTTCATTAAAGAAGTTAAAATATTTAAAGACAAATAAAATACCTACATTAGTAAGAATACTTATTATCAGGAATATTCTCTTTCTGTTACCCTCCATTTTATCTATAAATATTCCGGCTAGATAGTCAATTACTATAGTAAAACCAAGTATTAATATGTATTTGGGAACAAAGGCCATATAAAAAATACAGCTGCTCACCAATAATAGGAACCACCTAATTTTATGGGGTAGAACAAAATATAAGATTGTTACTACCGGGAAAAATATCATAAATTCAAGTGAGTTAAATAGCATCTTCGTTCTCCTTCATCAGTAATTTATACCACAAGTCTTCAGCCATGAATCTATAACCCTCAGGAAGTAAATGAACATGATCTGAAAAATACTCGTAATCGACTTTCTTGTTATAATCAATATAATTCAGGCCTCTGTCATTAAAGCATTGCGCAATATTGACAAGATTATTCTTAAACCCTTCTTTCTCGGTAGCTTCGGCCAGAAGTTCATCATTCATTGCGTTCATAAAGTATATTGTGTTTTTGCCCTTCTGGTGTTCGGCAATTTTATCAAGGAAGTACAGTTGAGGACTTGTCTCACTCAAATTGAAGGCTTTGTCAGAATAGTACCACCGGTTTTCAGGAAGGTTCAAGCTTTTAGGAAGGTGAGGCTTGTTCTTCCATACCTTAATAGCGGTGGTAGGCTGCTTAAGCAAATTGTTGGCCTCTGCTTTGAGCTTGTTGCTGATAAAACCGCTACAGCCAATAAGCGCAATATTATTATTCATAAAATGATAGATTTCTGTTTTGGTGTTCTTCCATAAAGATTCTTCCTTAATATGTCCGCTTTTAACCATATCGTTATAACTGTTATTATCAAGCTCCTTTAAAAAAGGCTTTAACCAATATGCCGGCGTTTTAGCGTTAATCTCCCAGTAACTAAAATTTAGTATAATTTTATCTGTTGATATATGATATTTATCCAGAAGCAAAAGAACTGTATAAAAGTCTCCAAACATTGAAGAGGGTATTCCCAGGTTAAATACGCGCTTAGTACTGTTTTCCCTTCTGGCTATCTCATTCATATAGGAACTCATATTTTTATCCGGCGGGCAGGGAGTGCCATAACCGACAGAATCACCTATAAAGACTACATAATCGTCTACTTTTTCTATTTCAATAATTGATTTGATTGCCTTAACTGTGGTCTCAATAGTATAGACATTGTCTTTAAAAACGTCATAATTTAAACGATTATCGTATATAAAACTGTTTGGTAAAAAGAAATAAATCAGTCCTTGTGTTGATAAATAAAAAATAGCAACAAATAAGATAAGTTTCTTAAGTACCTTCAATATTTCACCTCGTTTTTACGACATATTTTATTAAAATACTCAAAAAGACTCAAACCTTCCATATTATACTATAATATTTGATAAGTAGAAAGAAAATTTTTACGATAAAATTTTCATCATTATTGTCTTATGACCTTCAATATTCTATAATTGAAGGAAATTAACAAGCTAATAGGACACCATAAAGAATAGAACGAAAGGCTTAATTATGATAGAACAAATTACAAGAGAGATGATTTTATATTTTGGAAAAGATGTGAGGCGAATTAACCATGCGCTTAAGGTTCATGATTTTTGCGCCTGCATTGCCGGCAATGAACAATTGGATAAAAAAAGCAGGTTGATAATAGAACTTTGTGGGATATTACATGACATCGGCATCAAGGAAGCCGAAATAAGGTATAATTCTTCAGCAGGACCATATCAGGAGAAAGAGGGACCGGCTGTTGCCAGAAGCATTATGGAGAAGTATCCGATTGAAGCTGAGGTCATTGACCGTGTTTGTTTTATTGTAGGTAATCATCATAGTTACAACAAAATTGATGATAAGGATTTTCAGATATTGGTAGAAGCTGATTTCCTTGTCAATATATATGAGGAAGACATGGATAAATCATCTGTTTCGTCAATTAGAGATAAATACTTCACAACAGCTGCAGGAACAGAATTGTTAACTAATATGTATATATAGTTCATCGCAATCGTACACATTTTATTTGAAACACTTAAAGGGGTTTTTTCTTTGTTCAAATTGGTTAAATATTTAAAACCGTATATAAAGCAGGTTACACTTGGTCCGGCTTTCAAGCTGTTTGAAGCTATTTTGGAACTGCTTATTCCGTTAATGATGGCAAAACTCATTGACAACGGAGTTAAAGCAAATAATTCTTCCTATATATATTTCATGGGAGGTATGATGTTGTTAACTGCTGTGGTAGGGGCAGGTTCTGCGTTCGTCTGTCAGTATTACGCGTCCATTGCTTCCCAGGGGTTTGGAACCTCCATGCGAAATCTTCTTTTCAAGAAGATACAGCGCTTCTCTTTTACTGAGGTTGATAAATTAGGAACGCCGTCGCTTATCAATAGAATTACCAGCGACGTAAACCAACTGCAATTTGCTGTTGCCATGCTTATAAGGCTTGTTATAAGGGTACCTTTCCTGTGTATTGGCGGATTAATAATGGCAATGATAATTAACTTAAAACTATCACTTGTTTTGCTTATAACCATGCCTGTTTTTGGATTCTTTCTTTATCTGGTTATGTCTAAAAGTGTTCCAATGTATAAATCCGTTCAAAAGAAGCTTGATAACCTTTCAACAGTGATAAGGGAAAATTTGTCAGGGGTACGGGTAATACGTGCCTTTGCAAAATTAGAGCATGAAAGAAATCGTTTTTCCAAAAGCAACAGAGAATATGCAGATAATTCCATAGTTGTAGGCAGAATTTCAGCTCTGTTAAATCCAGCAACAACAGTTATTATTAATTTCGGTATTGCAGCAATTCTTTGGTTTGGAGGGATACAGGTTTATGAAGGAAGCATGTCACAGGGTGAAATAATTGCATACATAAATTATGTAAATATGATCTTATCAGCCTTAATTGTACTTGCAAACCTCGTAGTGACCTTCACAAAGGCAGCAGCCTCAGCGGGAAGGGTCAATGAATTATTGGATATGGAGGTTTCTATTGTAGACCCTGTAGAAAATAGGACTCCGGAAATTCAAAAAGAAGAACGAGAATTTACTGAATCAAAGAAAACCGTAATAGAGTTTAATGGTGTGAGCTTTTCTTATGACAAGGGGTCGGATAAGGTTCTCCAGAATATTTCATTCTCCATTGACAGTGGCAGCCTGATAGGCATTATCGGTTCTACAGGTGCAGGAAAATCAACACTTATAAATCTTATAGCACGTTTCTACGATACAACTGAAGGGTCAGTCTATGTTAATGGACAAAATGTCAGAAATATAAAACAAAGTGAGCTCAGAGAGAAAATTGGAATGGTTCCTCAAAAATCCGTACTTTTTACAGGTACAATTGAGGAAAATCTTAAATGGGGCAAGCCCGATGCCAGCCATGAGGAAATGGTAAACGCTGCTAAGATTGCACAGGCGTATGAGTTTATACTGAAAAAGCCCGAGGGCTTTAATACCCCGGTGGTTCAAGGCGGGAGAAACCTTTCTGGGGGTCAAAAACAAAGGCTCGCTATTGCAAGAGCCATAATTAAAAAACCTGAAATATTAATTCTGGATGACAGCACCAGTGCTCTTGACTATGCTACTGAGGCAGAATTCAGGCGCGAGCTCAGGGAGAACATGGCGGATATGACAGTGATTGTCGTAACTCAGCGAGTTACGGCAGTTCGCAACTCGGATTTAATAATAGTTATGGATGAAGGCGAGATTGTGGGTATGGGCAGTAATGAAGATCTGTTGCAAAGCTGCTCTGTATACAGGGAATTATATAACAGCCAGGGGCTTGAGAACTCTGGCAAAAACTCTGCTGCCACAAGGAACTCTTCTCAAATCCTGAACTCTTTAAACGAAGGTGAGGTGCGCCATAATGAAAAGTAACGTTTTAAAGCGTTTGATGAAGTATATACTAAGACACCGAGGGTATGTTTTGGGCGCCCTTATTTGTGCCGTTTTAAGTAATTTACTTATGATTGTGGGACCTTTTATTATAGGTAAGGGTGTCGATGGGATATGGGGTAAGGGCCAAGTTGATTTTGGCAGGATTGCCAATATTGTATTGGTAATAATTCTTTTATATCTTATTAGTGCTCTATTTCAATGGAGTCTTCAGGTTCTGACCAGTAAACTGGCAAATAGAACGGTTGAGGTGTTAAGAAATGAAGTTTTTGAACATATAACCAAAATGCCCCTTAAGTATTTCGACAAAAATGCTCATGGAGACATTATGTCAAGACTGACTAGTGATATGGAATATATTTCTGAGGGTATATTTCAATCTGTAAATCAATTTATTACAGGAATCATTTCAATAGTTGGTTCGCTAATATTTATGTTTGTACTGAACCCTTTCATAACACTGGTTGTAATAGTAATGACACCTGTTACTTTTGTAATAGCATCATTTATAACCAAGCGTTCTTCCAGGTTGTTTAAGGAACAGTCCAAGTTAAACGGAGAGCTTAATGGTTTCGTTGAGGAGATGGTAGGAAACCAAAAGGTTGTAAAAGCCTTCAATTTTGAAGATAGGGCCCAGCTGAAGTTTGAAGAGATTAATTCCAGATTATATAAAACCGGAAGATGGGCTCAATTTTATTCTTCTTTAGTCAATCCATCAACTCGTCTTGTAAATAACATAACCTACGTTTTACTTGGAATGACAGGAGGAATTGCGGCAGTTGCAGGTAAATTGAGCGTAGGGTACATCTCCAGCTTTTTGACGTACTCGGCTTATTTCTCCCAGCCTATTAATAATATAACCAGTGTTACCACTCAGCTTCAAACAGCTATTGCATCAGCCCAAAGAGTATTTACCATACTGGATGGCAAGGCTGAAATACAGGATGAGGGACTTGGAGAAATTACTTGTGCTAAAGGTAACATCAGGTTTGAGAAGGTAACATTTTCATATACTCCTGATGAAAAGTTAATAAAGGATTTCAGCCTTAATGTAAATTTCGGTTCCAGAATAGCCATAGTTGGGCCAACCGGAGCAGGTAAAACCACATTAGTTAATCTTTTAATGAGGTTTTATGAAGTAAATAGCGGGAATATATATATAGACGATATTAATATCAAAGATATTTCAAAAAACAGTTTGAGAAAAGCCTTTGGGATGGTTTTACAGGATACGTGGTTATTCACAGGAACCATCAGAGAAAATATTGCTTATGGTAAACCTGATGCTACTGATGAGGAAATCATAAGTGCCGCCAAGACGGCAAATGCACACAGCTTTATCAGAAAGCTGCCTTCAGGCTATGACACAATAGTTACAAACGGCGGTGAAAATCTCTCTCAGGGACAGAAACAGTTATTGACAATTGCCAGAGTTATGCTTATAATACCGCCTATGCTCATTCTGGACGAAGCCACAAGCAGCGTTGATACAAGAACAGAGATAAAAATACAGGAAGCCTTCAATAAATTGATGGATGGCAGAACAAGTTTTGTAATAGCTCATAGACTTTCCACAATACAAGAGGCTGATCTGATTCTTGTTCTTCAAAACGGTCAAATAATAGAACAGGGAAATCATGAACAATTGATGAAAAAAGGCGGAGCATATAGTAAACTATATTACAGTCAATTTGAGAATGCTCAGGATTAATAAGGCTTAATCAGGATGAAGAGGGATGGGGTGTTAATATGGAAAAAATAATTGAAGACTATAAAATTCAAAAGAAATTATTAATTAAGGCCCTGGTTGAAAAAGATTATATGGAAATATATCAATCCAGAATTCTTAAAAATGACTTTATCATAAAGTTGGGTGAACCAAGGTATGAACTTCATAAGCTTGAATTGGTTATAGCCAGAACCAAGTTGAAGCTCGAAATGCTTCAAACCTGTATACATTTTCAACTTCCCTTAGATTATGAACATATTGATAGGACTCTTCAAAAGGAATTTGAGAAAAACTTCAGCCTTCTAAAAATAATGGAAAAAGAAATTGACAACGTTCATTGTAATAGAGAGAACCAAGAACTTACAAGAGTTGCAAGTGAACTAAAGGACATATATCTATCAATACCAGAAAAGATACATCCTGAATTGTATTCAGATAAACAGACACTGAAGCTTTGGAAAAAAGTTAGATCAGCTTATGAAAATAAGGATACAGTTAAATTAAAGAAACTTCATAAAAAGATTATGGCAGAATATCAAGGTGCAGAATTAGTGAGTGAGGAACCTGAAAAAGACATGAAGAAAACTGTTAAGAAAATGAAAACTAAAACCAAGACTATCTTATCTGAGATTGATAGTCTAAAAAAGCAATTCCCATTTAATGAAGCTGAGCTTCTTGGAAATGAGGAAGCTGTTAAAAAATTCAGAAACGATATAACACAGGATATAAAAAACGCTAAAGAACTTTTGGACAATCTTGAAAAACAAATTCTTGAAAAACTGCCTCCTAAGAGTGATTTGTTGAATTAATGACATAAATGTAATAAATACTAAAAGCTATAAAAGCTATAATGCTGTATTAATCCAGTATTTATAGCTTTTATATATATTTATTATTAATTATAATCAATTTCATCTGTCCTCAAATATAGTCTATCCTCTAAAAGCGATTGCATCCAGTTGAAAGTGAAGTCCATCTTGACCGCCATGATGGGCAAACTCTGTTTGTATTGATTTTCTGGCGGGATACTTACCTTTAAATCTCTCTTTGATTACTTTTTCCATTACAGGTATATTCCAAACATCTCTGAATAAACAATCAAGTTTTACCACTGATTCTAATGTTAATCCTATGGATTCAAGGCGTTCATATAACTGGTCAAACGCCCCGTTAATCTGGTTTTCAATGGACTGACCTACATTGCCCACACAGTAATTAATAAATACAAAACCGCCGGCTTCAACGATTCCGGAATGAGCCCATTCTTCATTTACATCGCTTCTTATAATTCCATCCATACAACAATCTCCTATACTATAGGCTAAGTAATCCTATTGCGCTGTTTAAAGGTTTTCTTACTTGATTTCTACTTAACATTAATTAGTTAAATAGAAATTAACAATATTATATCATAAGAAGGCTGAGTATATTTAAGAATTGTTCAGGTATATATATGGATTTCTTTTATTATCAAGTCTAAATTAAAATTATCAGTTAAATAAGCCAATTGTTAGTTGCCTATTATACAGCTATAGCGCTATACTAACTAAGCTGTCGCCTACAGCAATATTTGAAAGCTCGGTTAAAGGTAACGGGATATCTCTGCAAAGGTATGGAATTTACCAGGAACCGACAGAAGAACTTGTATATCAGAAGTACTTATATACAAGTTTTTAAATAAAGTGTTGACAGAGCGGTAGTAAACGTGTTAGTATAGTCAGGCTGTCGCTGACAGCAATGCTTAAGTAGCTTGGTTTAAGGAATTGAAGATAGCTTGAAAAGGCAAAGTCAATTACCAAAAACTGACTAAATAAAAGTGTTGACATAGCGATAGAGGCCGTGGTAACATAGTCAAGCCGTCATCCGACGGCAACGCTTAAACAGCTCGGTTAAGGATTTGAAGTTACCCTAAAACGGTAAAGTCAGCTACCAAAAACTGGCTAAAATAAAAGTGTTGACATAACGGCAACAACATGGTAATATAACTAAGCCGTCGCAATAAGCGGTCGGTAAACCTTGAAAAGCAACAGTAGTAACGCTTTTAAGGTATGGACTTTGAAAAGTAAACAGTGACAAAAGTTTTTTGAGAGAGTTATGTCTTATACAAGACCTAGCACTAACTAAAAACTTATACATGCAAATGTAAAGGACTCAAATCAATTTCGGATCTTAACAGATTCATGAGTACTAAACCAGTGAACTTTAGGAACTAAAGTTCACTGCGGACTTTACAACCTGGTTTCAGAAATGGAACAGGAAATAAGTCAGCAATTTTAATGAGCTAATTAAATTTTTCAAATAATAATTTGAGAGTTTGATCCTGGCTCAGGACGAACGCTGGCGGCGTGCCTA
>JAEWOH010000013.1 GCA_023460955.1 Bacillota bacterium
CCATAGTGTATGTTTAAGTTACCACACAAAAATATACATTAGGAGGATACATTCCCGCATGAACAGTTTAACACAGGATATGAAATATCGTCTATCTCTAATTAAATATTCACAGAAGTATGGAGTGACTAAAGCTGCCATTAAGTATAAAACAAACAGGCAGTACATTTATCGGTGGCTTAAACGCTATGATGGTACTCAAGAGTCCTTGGCTGATATGTCCAGAAGACCTCACAGCCATCCAAACCAGCATACACCCAAAGAAATAAAGCTCATATCTGACATGAGAAAGCGGAATCCACATGAAGGGTTGGTTGTTTTTTGGGTCAAGCTCAGACAAAGAGGATATACCAGATCTGTTCCTGGCTTGTATAGGTTTCTTAGAAAAAGCTCTCTTATGGCTGTGAAACCGCCCAACCCCAAATACATACCTAAACCTTATGAGCAGATGATTTATCCAGGACAGCGAGTCCAAATCGATGTTAAACATGTTCCAGCAAGCTGTATTGTCGGAAATATTAAAGGTCAGAAGCTCTACCAATATACTGCTCTTGACGAATTTTCACGGTTTAGGTATGTGGAAGCATTCGATGAATCAAGCACTTATACATCGATGCTTTTTCTAAGAAATATGATATCTGCATTTAAATTTAGTGTTGAGTGCGTTCAAACTGATAATGGTATTGAATTTACGAATAGGCTGAACCAGCATAAAAATAAACCAACCCTATTTGAACTGGAACTTGCAAAGTTAGGTATCCAACACAAACTTATCAGGCCCTATACTCCAAGGCACAATGGTAAAGTGGAGAGAAGCCACCGTAAAGATAACGAATACTTTTATGCTATACATAAATTCTACTCATATGAAGATTTTAAGAGGCAGCTTTACATACACAATTGGAAGTATAACAGGTTTCCTATGCGTCCATTAGGCTGGAAATCACCTAAAGAAACGCTAGAATATTTTTTTACTAATTGTGTAACACATGTTTGACAAACCTACAGCAGATCATTCCTGCTGTTATCATTATTTGTAGCTCCTTTATCCTGATCCTTTATCATATCGTTTTCAAGAGCTGTCTGTTCATAATTATCGATATCCTGCTGGGAGGTCTGATCACTTTCCTTGTTTGTTTCAGGCTGCTTAGCATCTTTATTGCCTTCCTGGTCTCCCCGGCTGAAAAGCAGACCAAAGGCTGCAATCATAAGAATCATTCCCACATTGTTTACAGTTTTATCATTTATATTAAAATTCAAGAACCTGTCCAATATACCATAAAGGATCATTACTGCAGCAATTCCAATAACAATTCTGAGTTTTAACTTCCTGGTTAATTTCATAACAGCCTCCAAAAGGGTTTCTTTATTTTTACAGCTTTCATATTCTTATGTTAGTCTATGGAATTATTTCTTGCAAGGGGAATCGAATTAATTTTAAACAATCATGTCAACGGCTCTCTTAAGAATAACCTTTATCATTGCAGTTACCGGAACTCCTAAAAGCATGCCAAGGATTCCGAAAAACTCCCCGCCTATTAATACTGCTACTATAGTAGTAATTGGATGCAGACCTAATTTACCTTCTATTATTTTAGGCGAAATAAACGCATTATCAATTTGCTGTACTATTGTAAATACCAATGCTGTCAGCAGCGCCTTTGTAGGTGATTGCAGGAGCGCCAGTGCAACGGCCGGGATCGCTCCCAGAAAAGGCCCGAAAAAGGGAATTATATTTGCTATGCCACCTACAGCACCCAATATGAAGGGATATTTTATATGGACAATAAACAAACCTATAGTTTCCAGAAGTCCAACAATCATGGCTGTTATCAGCTGCCCGCGGATGAAGTTCGTAATAATCGCATTTAGTTCCCTTCCCACATTTATCAAATCGTTCCGCATTTTTTTCGGAGCAAGCATTAAGGTGGTTCTTTTAATATTTTCAATATCCTTAAGCAGGTAATAAGCTATTATCATAGACAACACAAGATTAAACATTATTCCCACAGAGGAGGCCAGCACTCCAAGCGATTTCTTCATAGCCCGGGAGGCATAGTTCTGAATGTATCCGGTTCCCGAATTCAGTTCGCCGAAAATTGCATTTTTAACCTCCACGGGCCATTTACTGGTTTTGATTCTAGAGACATAGGAATTAAACAACTCACGATATCTGGCTGCTATATCCGGTAAGGTATTGAATAACTCTTTCGCATTGTTTATAACGTGCGGCATTATATATAACAAAAACAGTGAAATTGTTAATCCCGCAAAAGCGTATATTATCAGTATTGAATAACTTCTTTTTATTCCTTTCCTTTCAAATCTGATAACAAGGGGAAAAATTGCATAAGCAATAAAAATGGACATTAAAAAAGGTGATATGACCTTTAACAACTTATCACTGTAATAATATATGAACAATAGCAAGCAAAAAACAAGCAGAAGCAGTATTATGTAAAATACTGTTTTCTTAATATTTTTCAATACACAACCCTCCTAAACCATTAAAAGCCAAACATAGTCTGTTCGGCTTTTAATGGTTTCCGCTTATTATCTTAACATGTGCAGCATGTCACCAAAAACGTGATGTGATCTGCGCCAAATCTTTCTTCCTGACTTAATCATCTTTTTTCTCATATGCGGATCAACAATTTCCGGGTTTGTAAGGACACTGATGGATGCTCCTATCAAACCTCCTATTACAAGTCCTCTTGCAAAATTTCTCATCATAGAAATTCCTCCTTATTAATTAGAATATTAAATTTCCAGCCGGCTTCTTAAGCCACCACCGGTACTAATCATCTCCGCAACCGCTTCTTCTTCAACAAGAATATTACTGCTGCCTATTTCAACCTTTCCGAAAAACGGAAGAATATTTCTGCCCATTATAATGTCCTGAACAAGGCCGTCTGATACTTGAACTCCCTCAACTTTTCCTGTTTTATAATCAAAAAGGATATCCTGAACCATACCCAGGTCTTCGCCGCTGTGTGTGAATATTTTCAGCCCCCTTAAGTTGTTTCTTTCATTGAGGTTATACATTTTTTTAAACCTTCTGAATTCCAATAAATTGTCTGGATTATCTACAATCAGAGCATCATTGCCCAGACTCAGAATATTCTCAAGAGTTATTACCGTTCCTTTGACTGCATACACTCCCTTTTCTAACAGGAAGGCGAGTATGCCTTTGTTATCCCTGTTAAAAACAATATCCTTCAGAGTGCCGATCTTAAGACCATCTGTAGATGAAATAACCGGTAAACCAAGTACCTCACTATATTTTTTCAGCATCTCATCCCTCCTTCATTATCAAATAAAATTTATGATAACCATGCCTATATTATTTGTTATAATGGTTTAAAAAATTCAAATAAAATTCATTTAAAATTATGTTCAGATTATTTGAAAATTGACTAAAAACTGAGATTATTGTAAAATTACTGTGAATATTTGTAACCTGACGGTTCACTAGTAAAAATTTCTATATCATAAATCATCTGATTAATAGTAAAGATTGGAGATTCAAATGAACAATATCAAAATCTTATCAGACTTAGGCGTACATATACCCAGAATTATGCTCCCCTGCCAGAATACCGATTTAAGCAAGTGGTCGGTGGTAGCCTGTGATCAATACACCTCCGAAAGGGATTACTGGAAAGAGGTAGAGCTTTTAACAAAAGATATGCCTTCCACCTTAAATATAATTTTTCCCGAGGTTTATCTGGAAGACGGCAATAGTGATGACAGAATTTCAACTATAAATTCTACAATGAAGAGTTATATAGATAGCGGAGTTTTAACCGAACTGGAGAGCTGTTTTATCTTTGTAGACAGAAAAACCTCACATGCAGCATCAAGAAAAGGACTGATGCTGGCACTTGATCTTGAATGCTACGATTACAACAAAGGTTCAAATGCGCTTATTCGTGCAACTGAAGGAACAGTTCTGGACAGACTGCCGCCCAGAATAAAAATCCGTCAGAACGCCCCCATTGAGCTTCCTCATATAATGGTTCTGATAGATGACCCTGATAAAACTGTTATTGAGCCTTTGGCGGAGAAAGCGACTCATCTTGAAAAGCTCTATGATTTTGAGCTTATGATGAATGGCGGTCACATCAAGGGCTACAAGATTTCAGAACAAAGCGAGCTTAATGGTATAGCCGAAGCGCTTTCAAAATTAGCTGAAAAGGAAGTTTTCTCAAGTAAGTACAATGTTGATAAAGCAACAGACTTACTTTTGTTTGCCGTAGGTGATGGAAACCACTCACTGGCATCGGCAAAAGGACATTGGGAAAACCTTAAGAAGGGCCTGACTGCCGAAGAACAGCATAACCACCCTGCAAGATATGCTCTTGTTGAGCTGGTTAATGTTCATGATGATGGCCTTGTATTTGAACCTATTCACAGAGTACTATTCAATGTTGATGCGGATAATTTGCTCCAAGAATTCAAGTCCTTTTGCAAGTCAGCTGCATCGATTCAAATAAGCGGTACTTGCGGTTCAGCACATAACTTTACCTACATAACCGCTTCGGGTAAGGGACAGGTTTCAATTGAAAGTCCGGTCAGCACTCTTGAGGTCGGAACTCTTCAAACCTTCCTGGATTATTACCTGAAGGAACATCCACAGGTCAAAATTGACTACATACATGGGGATGATGTTGTTACAAAACTGGGTTCCCAGCCGGGCAACATGGGAATATACCTGCCTTCCATGAACAAGACCGACCTTTTCAAAACAGTTATCCTGGATGGTGCTTTGCCAAGGAAGACCTTTTCAATGGGAGAGGCTGAGGAAAAGAGATTTTATCTGGAATGCAGGAAAATCAGATAGTTGCTTTTTAATGCAGCGTTTATAAAGCAAAACATTATTAATACAACTAAATTAATACAACTAAAATCAAATGGATTGCAGACAAAGCCATTTAATTTTAGTTGTATTTTTATGTACAAGATGTATGAAAAAGCTTGCGTAAAAAATTATAAGAGTAAATCTTTCCTTTTAAGTGTCTGCATATCATATATTTCACTTCTTATATCTCCGATGATGCACTCCAGATAATCACTTCCATTAGCTAAAAGCCTTATAACCACTCCAAACTTAACAGCAGATATCCCTGCCTCAATGCCGATATACTTCTGCAGCTTTTCATAAAGGCTTTCTATCATTGTTTCCTGATGCATTCCATCATCAAAATACGCAAAAGTTGCCTGATGTGTATATCCTTCAAAAAAGCCTATATCCTTCAGGTTTTGTATCTCGGGCTTTAAATCCTGATTGTCAAGGAAAATCAGCTTATCGCAGTAGTATACTCTATTATGGCTTTTATATCTTCTGAATTCAAACTGTTCTCCGCTTTTATCCCTGCCGCAAGCCAGTATTTCCGAGTAAATATACCTGGATCCCTTATATAAGTAACTGCTGGTGTCCGATATAAAATCTGAGTCCCGAAAGGGTATAGTCGGTTTCGGCTTATAATCTAGTAAACCCCCATCTCTAACAATAAATAGATTCCTCTGCTTTGCACAGCCTTGCGGCATCTTATGTATTTTAGAGTAGGATTGGCACTGTAATGATATAGCAGAAGCTTCTCCAACTTCAATTTGTATAAGATAGCGATCACCCTCCATAATTCCGGCGGACGCACTCATAATCATTATTTCGGCCATATTTTGTTCATTATTATAAAAGGGTTTTACTATTTTCAAAGGGGCTGTAAAATAGGAATCCTCTATCTTTGTCCTATTGTTTGAAAGAACGGTTTTAATATAAAGAGTGCTCTCTGTTCCAAACATGTTTGCCAATAATACCACCCCAACTCGTCATGTCTTTTACTATATCCCTTCCAAAAGGACACAGCGCTTAATCCAGTTTATTACATCATCCAATCCTTCATTGGTATTCAGGTTGGTAAAGACAAAAGGCTTGCTGCCCCGCATTTTTCTGGAGTCCCTGTCCATTACCTCCAGACTTGCTCCAACATAAGGTGCCAGATCGATTTTATTTATTACCAGTAGGTCCGATCTGGTTATACCCGGGCCGCCCTTTCTAGGGATTTTATCTCCTTCCGCCACATCTATTACATAAATAGTAGCATCTGCCAATTCTGGGCTGAAGGTAGCCGAAAGATTGTCTCCTCCGCTTTCAATAAATACTATCTCAATATCCTTGAATTTATTAGTCAATTCCTCAACAGCCTCAAGGTTCATGGAAGCATCCTCTCTGATTGCAGTATGAGGGCACCCTCCTGTTTCGACGCCGATAATTCTTTCAGCAGGCAGTGTGCTATGCTTTATAAGAAATTCCGCATCTTCCCTTGTGTAAATATCATTTGTTACTACTCCAATACTGTATTGGCCTGATAATTTTCTTGTAAGTCTCTCTATTATTGCTGTTTTTCCAGAGCCTACAGGCCCCCCGATTCCAATTTTAACGTATCCCATAGCGACATTCCTTTCAATCTAAGATTAAGAGATATAAATCCTGGTGTAGAGTCTCTCATGCTGCATGGATCTGATATCAAAGCCTATACTGCAGATACCGTAATCCTCAATTCCCAAACTTTCTACTGAAGTAATTATATCTTCAAGTACATCCTGTATTTCGAATAATATTTTCTGTCCATCCATCTGACTTATCGGAATAAGTTTTGCGCAGTTATTTATTACAGTTGAGGCTGAACCGTAGGTTATTGCACACATGGCCTCTTCCTTCGGTATACCAAATAAGCAGGCAGCCATCCCGTATACAACAGAGTAATTACTATCACATTTTTCCGTTCTGACTGCCTCCAGGTAACGAGCAAAAAGTGGCTCCTGCTTTAATTCAGCTTCAATGATTTTAACAAGTCTCAAGCCCAGTTTAATGCTTGCATTACGCAGTTCTTTAGGAGCTTTTGATGCACAAACTATATTGTTCAGTTCAATAATATTGCAGATGTCAGCTTTTTCTGCATATTCCCATGCCAATCTCATGGCAAGCAAATCGTTATACATATAATTATTTCTTAGATAGACCTCGAGGTATTTCTGTGCAGCTGAACTGCAGTTTACTATTTCCTTCTGAACATAGGTTTCAAGCCCGAAGGAATGTGTGAAGCCTCCTATGGGAAGCATAGGATCACTGATATGAAGCAGATGCAGGAAAGACCGCCGCTTTGATCTGAATATTTCACAAGTATTTGCTTCCATATCAAAGCTCCTGACCACATGATTGCTCATGGGAATGTTTATGTTCAGAATGAGTGTGAGAATGCCCCCCGGTTTGTCTGCTAAGAGGAGAAATCAGTCGATCCTGACACCTGTATGCCTCAAAGCCACATTTTTTCAAAGCATCAAACAGGGGCGGATCATAAGCCGTAAGCAGTCTCTCCTCCTGATAGAACAGAGGTGCGTGCCTGTTTCCCATTTCATAGCAAGCCCTGCCCATCATTTCCAGGGTTTGAGGCTTTAGTGCTATACATTCACATTCTGGTATTTCAACAAGTAGTACCTGATTTCCCTCAATATGAAGAATATCACCATGCTTCAGCGGGCTATCCATATTAAGCTTTATTCCCACTTCATTACCCTTTTTACTGACTTTATGCAATATTTTTTTTGAAACCTCATACCATTCAATTTCCACATAATCTATATCAAAGCCTGTAAAATCCATTTTTTTGGATTTACTGCAAACAATATTATCAATAATCATGTAAACCTCCTGTTTTCCCTTATTTCAAGATGAAATGTATTTTTTATTTTACAACGAGGAATGTTGCTGACTTTAAGCCATCATCTGCACATCAAAACAGAAAATATCTTTGTGCAAGGGCTAGCTCTTTCATAGGCTTACAGGTGATATGTTCACCATCAACTCTTACCTCATATGTTTCCGGATTTACTTCAATATTTGGTGTTGCGTCATTCATTACCATATCCTTCTTAGTAATGTTTCTGCAGTTGCTTACCGGAACGAGCTTTTTCTGCAGCTTCAGAGAATTCAGGTCTCCTGATTCAAGCGAGAGCTTTGAAACGAATGTCATACAGCCGGAATTTAATGCACGTCCGAAAGCACCGAACATATTTTTATAAATCACAGGCTGAGGAGTTGGAATAGAGGCATTTGCATCTCCCATTTTACTGGCTGCTATAAAGCCGCCCTTTAGAATCATTTCCGGTTTGACACCAAACATAGACGGTTTCCAAAGTACTATATCGGCCAGCTTACCCTTTTCCAGGGAACCAACATATTTTGATATCCCATGGGTTATCGCCGGGTTTATGGTATATTTTGAGATATACCTTTTTATTCTTGTATTATCATTTTTACTACTGTCAGGACTCAAAGGTCCTCTCTGCTTTTTCATTTTATCAGCTGTCTGCCAGGTTCTTATTATAACCTCGCCAACCCTGCCCATAGCTTGCGAATCAGAGCTCATCATACTGAATACACCCATATCGTGAAGAATATCTTCTGCTGCTATGGTTTCAGGCCTGATTCTTGAATCGGCAAAAGCTACATCCTCCCTGATCTTGCTGTCCAGATGGTGACAAACCATAAGCATGTCAAGATGCTCATCAAGGGTATTTATTGTAAAAGGCATTGTAGGGTTTGTGGATGAAGGCAGTATGTTTTGGAATGCCGCCACCTTGATTATATCTGGAGCGTGGCCTCCTCCTGCCCCTTCAGTGTGGAAAGTATGAATTGTTCTGCCGTTGATAGCATTAATCGTATCTTCAACAAAGCCTGCTTCATTTAATGTATCTGTATGGATAGCCACCTGTACATCATATATATCGGCCACGCTCAGACAGGTATCGATAGCCTTTGGAGTAGTGCCCCAGTCTTCATGCAGCTTCAACCCTATAGCACCGGCCTGGATTTGTTCTATAAGCGGTTGTGGAAAAGATGCATTACCCTTTCCTAAAAAGCCCAGATTCATTGGAAACGCCTCTGCTGCCTCCAGCATCCGATACATATTATATTTTCCGGGTGTACAGGTAGTTGCGTTAGTTCCGTCAGCCGGGCCGGTGCCACCGCCTATCATTGTTGTAACTCCGCTGTATAAAGCTGTTTCAATTTGCTGGGGACATATAAAATGAATATGTGAATCTATTCCTCCCGCAGTGGCAATAAGTCCTTCGCCGGCTATGACCTCCGTTGCAGCCCCGATGACCAGTCCGGGAGTTACACCTTCCATAGTATCAGGGTTCCCTGATTTACCTATTCCAACTATCATCCCGTCCTTTATGCCAATATCTCCTTTAACTATGCCCCAGGAGTCAATGATGACAGCATTGGTTATAAGCATATCCAGCGCTCCGGCATCCCTTGAAACTGAAGAACTTTGTCCCATACCGTCCCTGATGGATTTTCCTCCTCCAAACTTGCTTTCATCCCCATAGACGGTGTAGTCCTGCTCAATTTCCAATATAAGCTCAGTGTCAGCCAAACGTACCCTGTCACCCTTGGTAGGCCCGTACATGTCGGCATATTCTTTACCCTTCATTATAAAACTCATCTATTTTCAACTCCTTTGAATGCAAGTTTGGAAGCCTTTTCTAAAGCTATTTTATATACGTTGGCATCCAGAAGACTCCCGGTTGTCAGTCCGTTCAATCCGAATACAGCCTTATCCCCGCCGAATACTGTCAAAACAACCTCTTTCTCTTCACCCGGTTCAAATCTGACGGCGGTTCCGGAGGGAATATCAAGCCTTTTCCCAAACGATGCTTTCCTGTCAAACTCCAGACATTTATTAACCTCAAAGAAGTGAAAGTGAGATCCGACCTGTATCGGTCTGTCTCCGGTGTTGGAAACGCTTACAGTAATAGTTTGTCTTCCTCTGTTTAGCACAATTGTTTCATTTTCTATAAAATATTCTCCGGGCTTCATATTGGCTTTCCTCCTATCTTATGGGATCGTGAACTGTTACTAGCTTAGTACCGTCCGGAAAGGTTGCCTCAATCTGAATTTCATGAATCATTGAAGGCACTCCCTCCATGACATCCTCAGCTGTCAATAACTGTGCCCCGAAGCGCATAAGCTCAGTTACGGTTTTTCCATCTCTTGCAGCCTCCATAAGTTCTGCACTGATGTAGGCTATAGCCTCTGGATAATTCAGTTTCAAACCTCTGTCCTTTCTTTTTCTTGCAAGTTCTCCGGCGAAATGCAGCATAAGCTTTTCGGTTTCCTTAGGTGTCAGATGCATGTTAACCTCCGTTTCATACCTTTACACGTTACAACAATTAATCGTTAATTCTTACACTTACAATCATTAACACTGATTTATATCGCCATTTTTTCCTGAATAGCATTTGGATTAGCATCTTTTGTATTTCCTTCCATGATGATGCTTCCTTTGTCTATAAGATAAAAATAATCAGCCACTTCAAGTACGAACTCTAGGTATTGCTCAACAATAACCATTGTCATATCGCCCTTACTTTTCAGATGCTTTATTACCTTTGCAATATCTTGTATAATTGAAGGCTGAATACCCTCTGTAGGCTCATCCAAAAGCAGAAGCTTTGGTTTGGATACCAGAGCTCTGGCTATAGCCAGCTGTTGCTGTTGTCCGCCGCTCAGATCGCCGCCCTTTCTGCTAAGCATGGTTTTTACTATGGGAAACAGCTCATATATGCTTTCATCTATTGTTCCTTTATTTTTGTTTCTCTCCAGTCCCAGTAAAAGATTCTCATAAACGCTTAATTGTGGGAAGATGTCTCTGCCTTGCGGAACATAGCCTATACCTTTAATTGCTCTGTTGTACGTGGGCATTTTTATGATTTCTTCCCCATTCAGCTTGATGCTGCCGCTTGGAGTTTTAACAAGACCCATTATACTTTTTAGGAAAGTAGTTTTTCCTACACCGTTTCTTCCCAAAAGACAGACAACCTTGCCCTGATCAATTTTCATACTTATATTTCTTAAAATTACACTCTCACCGTAAAAAGCACTTACTCGATTAATTTCCAGCATATTACCTCCCATCTACGCGCATTACGCGTACTATTGTTCTAGCCTTTCACGCTCTCCCCGTCCCAGATATACCTCTATTACCCTGGGATTTTTCTGAACCGATTCCATATCACCCTCATCCAGCAATGAACCTTCGTGGAGAACTGTTACTGTATTAGCACACTCTCTGACAAATTCCATATCATGCTCCACAACAACAACTGAGCATTGTTTAGATATCTGTTTCAGCAGCTCACTTGTTTTTTCTGTCTCTTTTCTGCCCATACCGGCCACCGGCTCATCCAGCAGCATAATTTCAGGCTGTTGTACCAGCAGCATTCCTATTTCAAGCCACTGTTTTTGTCCGTGGGAAAGCTTTGAAGGATATCCGTACCTATCTTCATATAAGCCTATGGTACTTAAAACAGCTTTTATTCTTTCATTCTGTTCTTTTGTCAGTTTTGTAAAAAGGGAAGAATACAAGGATCTGACTTTAACTGCTGCTAATTCCATATTTTCATATATGGTAATGCCATTAAATACTGATGGTACCTGAAATTTCCTCCCTATACCCAGTTCAACAATTTCATGTTCTGAAAGCTTTGTTACATCGCTTCCGTTATGAAATATTATATTCCCTGAGGTTGGTTTCACTCTCCCGCATATAGCGTCCAAAAGTGTTGTTTTACCTGCACCGTTGGGGCCTATAAAAAAATGAATGTCCCCTTTTTTAACTGATGTACTTAAACTGTTTACTGCTTTAAAACCATCAAAGCTAATAGTTAAATCATTTATCTCAAGAACCGGCTTCATACTTTCACCTCCATTTTAGCCTATACTCTTTCACCGAAAGCACTGTCTTTCTTCAAAACACTTGATTGGGTGACTTTAATTCTTCCCAACCTGCTCTTCAACTTGTTAAATGCCCCTACAAGACCTGTAGGCATAAATATTACTACTACCACAAAAGCTATTCCGATAAAATACGACCACACTGCAGGGAATTTTTCACTTACGCCGCTTTTCATAAGATTGACCAGTATTGCACCAATAATTGCTCCGTTGAGGCTTCCCCTACCGCCTATTGCTACCCAGATAACCATTTCTATTGACGGAACGATTCCCATTTCAGCAGGTGATATTATACCAACCTGAGGAACATATATTGCTCCTGCGAGTCCTGCCAGTGCAGCTGATATACAATAGACAAAAACCTTATAAACCGTTGGATTGTACCCTGAAAATCTGGCTCTGTTTTCTCCGTCTCTAATTGCAATCAATACTCTTCCTACTCTTTTGTTTATAATAAATTTACAGAAAATGAAAGCCATAATAAGTAAGATTACAGATATGTAGTAAAGCCAAAGTTTTGTGCTGCTGTTTGCTAAAGAAAAATGAAAAATTGTTTTAAAGTTTGTTATACCGTTGGTACCGCCTGTAAATTCCTGCTGTCCTACAAATAGTACAACAAATATAATTGACAAAGCCTGTGTTAAAATAGAAAAGTAAACTCCTTTTATTCTATTTCTGAAAGTTAAATATCCGATAATCAGGGCTATTAATGTAGGTATAACCAGCGCCATCAAAATGGCAACAGGAGCTATTCGAAACGGTGCCCAAAACCACGGCAGTGTTTCCCTGCCACTCCAGGACATAAAGTCGGGAAGTTTTCCGCCTTCAGCCTCAATCTTCAGATACATAGCCATACAGTATGCACCCAATCCAAAATAAACACCGTGACCCAGACTTAAAATCCCCGTATATCCCCAAATCAGATCAATTCCAAGTGCAAGAATTGCAAAGGCTATAAATTTACCCAGAAGGTTGGTTCTGAAATCTGAAAGGAAAATCGGGGCTATACATAAAAGTACCATTATAATAATTATTGTTATATTCTTTCTTCCGGCTTTATTAAAAGCACCAATTGAGAATCTGTTCATGTAACCCCTCCTTACACGCCAAGTGCGTATTTAATAGTATTTCTATTCATCAAGTGCCCTGCTGTTTATGGTAAAAAACCCCTGTGGCTTCCACTGAAGGAATATAATTACCATTAAAAATACAAGAACCTTACCCAAAGAGGCATTTGTAAAAAACTCAAAGGTAGTATTTCCAATACCTATGACCCCCGCACCGGTAAATGTTCCGACTATTCTTCCTACCCCGCCCAGAACAACGACCATGAAGGTATCTACTATATAGTTTGTTCCGAGAGTTGGTCCGATAGAACCCAGCAGAGTTAATGCACAGCCTGCAATTCCTGCGAGACCGGAACCTACAGCAAAGGTTACACTGTCAACCTTTCTGGTATTGATTCCAAGACTTTGTGCCATAGGACGGTTTTGCATAACAGCTCTTATCTTCCTTCCATAGGCTGTACGATAAAGGAATATATAAACGCCTGCTATACAGAAAACTACCAATCCGATAATGAATATCCTCTTATACGGAAACTGGATGCCTCCTAAAACCAATCCGCCCTCCAGCCAGACCGGACTTTTCACATCAACATTCGGAGCCCCGAAAATACTTCTGGCCAGCTGCTGCAGGATAAGACTTACGCCCCAGGTTGCAAGCAAGCTATCCAAAGGCCGTCCGTATAACCTTTTAATAATTGATATTTCAAGCAAATATCCAATCATTGCTGCCATAATGAAAGAACACGGCAGAGCAGCAATGTAATATAAACTAAAAACACTTTTATCAAAATAATTAACAAATATATTTTGTACCAGATAAGTAACATAGGCACCGATCATTATCAATTCTCCATGTGCCATATTTATTATTTTCATAAGTCCAAAGGTTATTGCAAGCCCCAAAGCTGCCAGCATTAATATGGAACTTACACTAATACCGTTAAAAATCTGCAATAAATACGTACTCATAAACCCTCCTTTCTGATGAATTATCACCTGTGAGGTTATTTTCACAGGTGACATTCATACTTCAGTTTTAATACCATAACCAATATGACTAATTGCTTAAGCCCTTGGCCCAGTCATAGGATTTCAGGTATGGATCAGGCTTAACACTTTCAGGTGTGCTCCAGATTTCCTTAATCAGTCCATCCGGCTGTACCTCACCAATTCTAACCGGCTTCCATATGTGCTGATTTTCGCCTTCGATTTTTACTGTTCCCTCCGGTGCCTTAAATTCAAGGCCCTTTGCAGCTTCTTTAACCTTTGCAACATCTGTTGAGCCAGCCTTTTTTACCGCCTCTGCCCACAGGTATACATTTATGTATGCAGCTTCTATAGGGTCATCAGTTACTCTGTCTGAACCGTACTTAGCTTTATATTTTTCAACAAAACTCTTGTTTTCTGGAGTATCTGTTGTTTGATAATAATTCCAGGATACGAGGTGACCTGCCATATTATCTGCACCTATACCTCTGATTTCTTCTTCAGCAACGCTGACTGAACAGGTTGTAAGATCCTTTGAAGTAATTCCTGAAGCTTTAAGCTCTTTAAAGAATGCAACATTGCTGTCACCGTTCAGGGTATTGAATACAACATCCGGTTTAGCTGCTTTTATCTTGTTTACAATAGTACTGTAGTCAGTATGACCAAGTGGGGTATACTCTTCTGCTATCAGTTCACCACCCTGGGCTTGCAGTTGAGCTTTAATGATTTTATTTGCTGTTCTTGGGAAAACATAATCAGAGCCTAACAGGAAGAACTTCTTGCCTTTATTCTTTAACAGCCACTCTACAGCAGGTACAATCTGCTGATTGGGAGCAGCTCCGGAATAGAAAATGTTTGGTGAAGATTCCATTCCTTCATATTGAACAGGGTACCAAAGAAGACCATTGTTTTCTTCAAATACCGGCAGAACTGCTTTTCTGCTAGCTGAAGTCCAACATCCGAATACAGTTGCAACTTTATCACTCTGTAAAAGTTTCTTTGCTTTTTCTGCAAATTTTGGCCAGTCAGAAGCACCATCTTCTATAATGGGCTCAATTTTCTTGCCAAGTACTCCACCTGCTGCATTTATTTCTTCTATAGCCATCATTTCTGCATCCTTAACAGATACTTCACTTATAGCCATTGTTCCGCTAAGAGAATGGAGAATTCCTACTTTGATTGTATCGCCTGAGGCTGTTGATGTTGAAGCTGCTACAGAGGAACCTGCCGAAGAAGCTCCGGTGGAATCAGCTGCAGTACTGCCGCCGCAGCCTCCCAATAATGCTGACATTGCTATCGATATACTTAAAACAAGTGCTAACCATTTCTTTTTCATAATTTGACCACCTTTCTCACACAATGAATTTACGTAATTTATTTACCTGTAAATGTTTGAATAATAAATACATACAATTTATGGCCATAAACGTATAATTTCAATTTTGCAGCTTATTGTTCAGACATCAATCAATAGCACTATTGATATCGATTTGCCTGATAAACAAAAAACGCTATAAGCAGTGGATCCATGTCAGACCTTTGTCTGAGCATTTATCTCATTACCCATAGCGCCCTAGCTACCTTAACCTTATTAAATTCGGATACAACTAAATAAGTTTATATAAATCAAGTTGTTCCTTACATCAATAATACATGTTATTGTTAAATAAAAAAACACCAATAAAAAGTAATTTCACCCCTCAAAAATGCAATTTTGGATATTAAAAATTGCATTTTTTGTATTCCATCGGTGTCATACCTGTATAAGCCTTAAATAGTGATGAAAAGTAGTCCGCCTTCCTGTATCCTAGTTTCTCACTTATTTCATAATTTTTGTAGTTGCCTGATGCAATTAGATATTTTGCATGTTCCATCTTGATTTTGGTCACATAGTCATTAAAGTTGCAGGCCACCTTCTGTTTAAATAACTTTCCAACATAATCCTTACTTATATGCACCTCATTAGCTATAAACTCCAGACTTATTTCATTTTCAATATTGTCAATTATACACTGACAAATCTTTCTGATTAAACTATCCTGATGGTTCAATTGGTATTTTTGTATCCTATCATGTAAGACGGTAAGCCGAGAAATAAAATATTTCTCTATCTCCCCTCTGTCAGATGCTTCAGTAAAAGGCGATCCGGTGTTAATGCCCTCAACTTTATTCAACCATGGAAATCTCTGACTGATTTTTGTTTCAATATTAAATAATAGAGTATTCATTATTACTCTTACTTTCGAAAAGTCATTATCATACAAAGTACATATCTCCCTGAACGTATCCATTGCTACTGTATTAAGAGGTTGGTCAGCAATTAAAATGTTTGAAATAATCAGATTTTCAAAATCTCCCGGGTAATATATTCCGTTCACTTCTTCATTGACCTTCTCAAGACCGCTAAGCTTTGCTTCCTGCTCCTTTTTTATATCTATAAAAGTTTTGGCTCTAGCCAATATATCTATTAACACCGTCTCTTCAAAAGGCTTTGTCATATATTCAAATACACCAAACCTGATACCCTGTTTCGCAAATTGAAAATCACTGTGCGTACTTAAAAGTATTACACATGAATTTATGTCTTGGTTTCGAAGCTCCTGAATGAATTCTATCCCATCCATACCCGGCATTTTTATATCAGTAATTATAAGGTCGTACTTATTTTCTTTAAGCTTGGATAATGCTTCCCTGCCGTCACAGGCTTCACCTGCTATTACAAATCCATAATCCGTCCAGTTTTTATAGCGTTTAAGCATGTATAAAGTTGCAAGATCATCGTCAACAATAAGTACCCTGTACATTTGAATTCCCCCCTATACTATAACTATTAACTAATTGCTTGTGTCAAGGATTTTAAGTCATTTTCAGCCTGTTCGAAATCAAACTTCATTATTGCTTGTTTAAGCTTTAAATAGGTACTTTCATCAAGATTCCGCTTAATAATCTGGCTATTGTCAAAAAAATAATCCTTTGCATCATAATCAGCAATTGAGACTAAGTTTATAAGAATTTCTACAATTTCAGAGAAGTTACCGTTTACTTCGACAGGACTGGTTTCATAAGCATATGATTGTGTATTTATATAATTGACAGCAGCCATACACAGCTTTTCAAGTCCTTCTTTTATGGCATTAATGCTTTGTCTTATCTGATCCTCCGACCTCCCGTTGCTGATGTATTCTTCGAGGTTTTTACATAGAATAAACAGATTATTTGCACCCAGATTCCCTGTTATACCCTTTAACTTGTGAACTAAATTCCCAAAATCCTTGAGGCTATTACCGTCATATAATAGTTGCAGTTCTTCACCGTCGGCTTTATGTTCTTCAATGAATTTCCTAAGGATTTCAATGTATTTTCTGTGGTTTCCTCCAAGCCTTACAACCCCATCCTTAAAAATGCGATCTTCATTTTGATTACAGCCATCAAGTTCCAAGCCAGACCAATTACATGAATTTTTCAACTCAGTAAGCTTGGTTTCTCCCTCATCCTTGTTAAGAAACTTATTTATCATCTGAAAGAGTTTATCGGGGTATAAAGGTTTTGCCAGAAACCCGTTCATTCCCACAGACTTTGCTTTTTCTTCAACTCCTTCTACAGCATCGGCGGTTAAAGCAATTACTATTGTATCTCTTCCCATTTCAAGTGTTCTTATTTCCTTAGTGGTTTCATATCCATCCATATCAGGCATACGTATATCCATAAGAATAACATCAAATTGATTCTCATTTACGAGTTCTATTGCCGAACGCCCGCTATTAGCTGTGTATGTCTGAAAACCCATAAGTTCCAGTATTTCTCCGGTCATTTGAAGATTGATCTCATTATCTTCAACCAATAAAATCTTTTTATTTATAAAAGCCTTGTAAAAGCAGCTTGTATCTTTTTCGCCCTGAAGTGCTGATTTTTCTTCACCTATGACAAATTTAGCTGTAAATATGAAGCATGCTCCCTTTCCATTTTCACTTTCTACAGTTATTGACCCGTTCATCAACTCAGCAATGCTTTTGCTTATTGCCAGTCCCAGTCCGGTACCACCGTATTTTCGTGTTGTTGAGGCATCTGCCTGAGTAAAACGATCAAATATCATTTTCTGCTGTTCTTGAGATATTCCTATCCCGGTATCTTTAACACCAATAATGACATCCACAGAATTTTCATCGATATTTGAATAATCAAGACTAATTGTTATTGAACCTCTCTCGGTAAACTTTACGGCATTGGAAAGTAAATTCAGTACGACCTGCTTAAGTCGTGTAACATCTCCCAATAATAATTTATGAAAAGAATTATTAATCACGAGACTTAGTTCAAGACCTTTCCTCACGGCGTTAACACTTACCATGGTATAGATATCCTGAATTGCCCTTTCACAATCAAATTCAACACTTTCGAGCTGCATTTTACCTGTTTCAATTTTTGAAAAATCCAGGATACCGTTAATCAACCCCAACAAATTATTTGTAACCATTCCGATTTTGTCGCAATATTCTTTTTGCCTTACTTCAAGGGCTGTATCGTTCAGTAAAAATTGATAGCCTATAATTGTGTTTAAAGGAGTTCTTATCTCATGTGACATGCTCGCTAAAAACTCGCTTTTTGCGTTGTTGGCAAGTTCAGCTTCTTCCTTTGCAGCTCTCATGGTTTTTTCGGCCTTCCTTCTTTTCTGAAGCTCATCATGAAAAGAGAAATACAATTCATTAAAATTATTCGCCAGTTGCTGCAATTCAAGTGTTCCTTCAGGTAACAAGTTGAATTTGTCATCCTCGAAGGTAAGCTTTCTTAACAGCTTGGTGTAACTATTTATCGGGTATGTAACATATTTGAACAAAGTACTTATTAGCAATGCTATTGAAAATATTATTATCAGCGCCAAGACCGTTTGGACAACAGCAGCCTTTGCTGTGGCATTTCTTGCTGTTTCCAGTTCATTTTCCAGACGGGCATTCATCACTTCCTGGAATTTTGCTATTGGGTCCATAATTTCTTTTTTATCAGAATCATATTTGGAATCAAACATGATTTCTCTGGCCTTATCCAACTTCTCAGAGCTTCCAAGCCTTCTATCCTCTTCTTTAAGCACATAGGAAGCCACTTCAGGAACCATTTTAGCTTCAGGTACTTTTAAGGCTTCCAATACCAGCCTCATTGACCTCCTTTCAGTATCTACCAAAGCATCTGAATGTTGTTTTGCCTTTGCAAGCAACTCCAGTTCTTCGTCAGGCGAATCCAGCTCCTTTAACTTTAGTATTACCTTATCACGGGTCTGGGTATTATTTATCTCTTCCCAGTACCTTTGAAGATGAGCTATATCAGTAGTTATAGCATATTTTCGAGCTTCGTCGGTAAGAAAATCCGAAGCATCGGCCAATGATATACCCAACTGTTTAAATTCCGTTCTGCGTTGTTCAGCTGCTTGTTCTGACTGTATACTGGATCTCATGTAAACAATGCTGCCAATTAACAAAACAGCAATTAAAAAAAATATCCCAAGTATAAGACTACTTATTGTCGATTGTTTAATAGCTATTTTGGATTTCAGTGCTACCACCTCCGCATTCAGAAGTTATAATAAAGACATCAAGGTTAATCTGTTTCATTTTCGCTGGATGCGCCAAAAAAGTAAAAAGGTGCACAAGTCAATAATTTATTCAATGACTTGGCACCTTTGCCTTTATTTAATTATATTTAGTTAGTTTAAAAATTGCAAAACTTTTTGTTATAATAAATTAAAATTACTTGGTTTATTTAACTTTTTTATTCATAACAATAGAAATGGAGCTGCAAAATGAATAATGACAATACAATAAATAAATATGAAATTCTTATTATTGATGATACTCCCGATCAGCTTGAAATGGCTATGTTGGTTCTGAAAAATAACAACTACAAGGTTCGTGTTGCTTCAAAGGGAGCAGCAGCCCTGAAACTTTTAGAGAAGCAAAAACCCGATCTTATTCTTCTGGATATATTCATGCCGGAAATAGATGGCTTTGAATTATGCAGAATCATAAAGCAAAACGATAACTATAAAAATATTCCAATCATTTTTTTAACAGCAAGTGATGACGAACAAAGTATAATCAAAGGCTTTGAATCCGGAGCGCAGGATTATGTGACAAAACCTTTCAACACAACAGAGTTGCTTGTCAGAGTAAACACTCATATAAGGCTCAAAGAACAAACTGAGTTTTTGTACCTTGCCAATAAAGAGCTGGACAGTTTTTGTTATTCAATAGCTCATGATCTCAAAGCACCGCTCTTATCAATAAGTAAACTAATAGAATATCTGTCTGCGGACTATTTTGATAAACTAGGTGAAGATGGGAATAATCTGCTAAGCAACATACAACGGAAATCTGCCGAACTTACAGACATTATCAATCATTTACTGGAATTCTCACGAATGTGCGAAATGGAAATGCTTCTTGAACCTATCAATCTGAGCGAGCTTATTTTAAGTGTTTATGAAGAGCTTATGTTGGCTCAACCAGACCGTACTGTCGAGCTGAAATTAAGCCGTCTTCCGGAAATAGTCGGTGATAAAATAATGATTAGAATTCTTGTTACCAATATCCTTTCAAACTCGCTTAAATATACAGCTCCACGAAAAATAGCAACAATAGAAATTGAGTATACTGAACATCAGAACGATTATGTCTTTTGCATTACTGATAATGGAGTAGGCTTTGATATGAAGTACTCCAAAAGGCTTTTTCAGGTTTTTCAAAGATTGCATTCTTCAAAGGAGTTTGAAGGCTCGGGTGTAGGGTTATCCATATGTCAGAGAATTTTAAAGAGGCATAACGGAAAAGCTTGGTTGACAGGGGAATTGGATAATGGCGCTTCCTTTTACTTCAGTTTTCCAAAAAAAATGCCAAGTCATTAACTCTGACTTGGCATTTTTTTATTTTTATCATTTCACTATTCTCAAATCATTTAGAAAAGTTGCTTATAATTAGCAATTTGCCAAGCCTATGACGCCTCTGCTTCTTCAAACTGGCTATTGTACAAGGAAGCATAGAAGCCGCCTGCTGTCAGCAATTCTTGATGTGTACCCTGTTCAACTATGTCACCGTTTTTCATTACAAGGATCAAATCGGCATCTCTTATGGTTGAAAGTCTGTGAGCTATTATAAAGCTGGTTCTGTTCTTCATAAGGTTTTCCATAGCCTTTTGTATAAGAACCTCTGTACGGGTATCAACAGAACTTGTTGCTTCATCAAGTATCAGAATCTTTGGATCTGACAGTATAGCACGGGCAATAGTCAATAACTGCTTCTGACCCTGTGATACATTGCTGGCTTCTTCGTTAAGAACCATATTATATCCGTCGGTCTGAGTCTTGATAAAGTGGTGAGCATGAGCAGCTTTAGCAGCTTTGATAACCTCTTCATCAGTCGCATCCAATCTTCCGTATCTGATGTTTTCCATGATAGTTCCGTTAAACAACCAAGTATCCTGAAGCACCATACCAAACATATCTCTAAGGTCATTTCTTCTGAAGTCGGTGGACTTGATACCATCAATGTATATGTCACCGCTGTTGAGGTCGTAGAAGCGCATCAAAAGCTTAACTATTGTTGTTTTTCCTGCTCCTGTAGGTCCTACTATTGCAACTCTCTGGCCTGGTTTTATTTTAGTAGAAAAATCATTTATTATAATGCTTTCTGGATCGTAGCCAAAATGGACATTTTTAAATTCAACTTCACCCGTAACATTTTCGGTACTTGCCGGATTCTCAACATCCTCTGCCTCCTCTTCTTCTGCAAGGAAAGCAAAAACTCTTTCGGCGGCAGCTGCTGTTGACTGAAGGATATTCGCCACCTGCGCAGCCTGGCCTATAGGCTGTTGGAAGTTTCTCACGTATTGAGTAAAAGAAACGATATCTCCAACCTGGATTGAACCTTTTATTGTTAACCAGCCACCGAGAATAGTAACAATTACATAACCTATATTTCCGATAAAGCCCATGATAGGGAACATCATACCGGAAAGGAACTGTGACTTCCAAGCTGACTTGTAAAGTTCACTATTTATGCTGTCAAACTTCTCTATAGCCTTCTTTTCACCATTGAAGGCCTTCATAATATTATGTCCGCTGAAAATTTCTTCAACGTGTCCGTTGACCTGACCAAGGGATGCCTGCTGTGTTTTAAAGTATTTCTGTGACTGCTTAACAATTATACCAATGAATATTATTGAAAGCGGAATAATCGTTACTGAAGCAAGGGTCATAACCCAGCTTATAGTCAGCATCATTACAAGTACACCGATCAAGGTTGTAAACGAGGTTATTATCTGGAACAAGCTCTGGTTCAGGGTCTGGCTCACTGTATCAACATCGTTCGTTACCCTTGAAAGAACCTCACCGTGTGTCATTTTGTCAAAGTACTTAAGCGGCATACGGTTTATTTTCTCGGCAATCTGTCTTCTCAGATTGTAGGATATCTTCTGTGCCACACCGGACATTATAAAGCCGCCGATAAAGGAGAACAGAGAGCTGGCACCATATAATATTAATAACTTAATTAATGTATCTGCAATAAAATCAAAGTCTATAGAACCGCCGGTAGCTTTTCCGATTAAACCCTCATAAAGCTTTGTTATGGCTTCTCCAAGGATTTTAGGACCTCTTATTCCAACAATTACACTTCCTATAGCGAATATAAATACAATTATTATGCTCGGTATAAAGGGCTTTATATAAGTCAGAAGCTTTTTCATGGTGCCTTTAAAGTCTTTAGGCTTTTCCATTTTCATCCCCATGGGACCGCCGCCCATCGGGCCTTTGCCACGTCTTTGTGCTTGCTTTAAATTTTCATTTTTACTCATGCCAATCCCTCCTTTGACTCCAGTCTGACTACATCCTTGACCGAAGTCTCGAGTTCTTCCTGTGACAGCTGTGAAAGGGCAATCTGCTGGTAAACTTCGCAGTTTTCAAGGAGCTCTTTGTGGGTTCCCATACCAACCACCCTTCCTTCATCAAGGACCAGAATCTTATCTGCATTCATAACTGTGCTGATTCTCTGAGCAACTATTAATACTGTCGCACCCTGTGTTTTGGTTTTCAAGGCCTTTCTTAAAGCTGCATCGGTCTTGTAATCCAGTGCCGAGAAGCTGTCATCAAAAATGAAAATCTCCGGCCTTTTGATTAATGCTCTGGCTATTGACAATCTTTGCTTCTGACCGCCCGAAACGTTTGTTCCGCCCTGAGAAATTTCAGTGTCAAAGCCCTTTTCCTTTTCGCTGATAAACTCTGTCGCCTGCGCAATATCTGCTGCCAGCTTCAAATCGTCCTCAGTTGCTGCTTCGTAACCGTACTTAAGATTACTTTCGATTGTACCGGAGAATAGTACTCCCTTCTGAGGGACATATCCTATCCTGTTTCTTAATTCTTTTTGCGGAACTTCTCTTATATCAACACCGTCAACAAGTATCTGACCGGAGGTAACATCATAGAAACGAGGTATAAGGTTTATAAGTGTAGACTTTCCGCTTCCTGTACTTCCGATGAAGGCTACAGTCTCCCCTGCATTTGCTGAGAAGTTTATATCCGAAAGAACCTCATCTTCTGCTCCGGGGTACTTAAACCCTACATTTTTAAACTCAACCTTGCCCTTTAAGCTGCTGTTGAACTCCTTTTTGCTTACCGGATCGAGAATGGAGCCTTTTGTACCGATTACCTCGGCAATACGGTTTATAGATACTGATGCACGCGGTAAGGTCATTGAAACCATTGAAATCATAAGGAAGGCAAATATAATCTGCATCGCATACTGCATAAAGGCCATCATATTACCAACCTGCATATTTCCAAGATCCACCTGATGTGAACCAACCCATACTATAAGCAGCACTACGCCGTTAAGGATAAGCATCATCAAAGGGAACATTGCTGTCAAAATCCTGCTTACAAAAAGGTTTGTATTTGTAAGGTCGGTATTTGCTTTTTCAAATTTCTCTTCTTCCTTCTTCTGAGTACCAAAAGCCCTTATAACCAGCATACCGGTAAGAGATTCACGGGTAACCAGATTCAATTTGTCAATAAGCTTTTGAATGCTTCTGAACTTCGGAATAGCTACACCAAACATTACCAATACAAGGCTGAGGATAGCCAACACTGATACACCTATAACCCAGGACATGGAGGTATCCGTTCTCATTGCTTTCAGGAAACCACCAACTCCAAGGATTGGTGCATAGAATACCAGCCTGAGGAACATAACCATAAACATCTGCACCTGTTGAATATCATTAGTACTTCTTGTGATAAGTGAGGAAGTTGAAAATTTATCAAACTCGGTATTTGAAAATGCAACCACATTTTCAAATACATTTTTTCTAAGGCTTCTGCCAAGACCAGCTGATACTCTTGCTGCCATAAGACCAACTATAACAGCAGCTACCATACCGACAAGTGCAACGCCTAACATTTTAAGGCCGGCCAATATAATGTAATTTGACTGCATTTTTCCTGTATCTCTGCCAAGAGCCTCATATTCACCCTTTACATAGAGAACTGCACCCTGACTGATAATACTGTCAGGCATAGCATCAAACTTCTTATCAATGGCACTTTGCATTCCGGCAAGCTGTTCCTTTGGCATTTTTGACAGAAGATCAAAGGGATCTGTATCTTTAGGAAGCTTTGCAAGACTCTGCGAAAGTTGATCATTACCGGCTTTACCCTCTTCCTGGAAAGCAGCCATACCCTTGGTTTCCAGTGTATACACCAACAATTCAGGTTTTCCTAATGCCTTAATTAATTTGTCGGTTGTTTCCTCATTAATGTCATTAAGTTTATAAACATCGTTGTTTTTTATTTCAGGATAGTTTTTTGAGTATTTATCAATGTCTTCCTGAGATATTTTCGCCCTTTCAACCAAAGTATAGTTATCAAGAACCAATTTCTTATCCGCATCATTCATGAAAAAAGTCATCTTGTCCATTTCACCCTTGCGGATTAATTCAGGAACTGCATTTTCAACACCTTTCTGCTGAATACCTACATTAACAATGTTTGACATATAGTCAGGCAGTGATAGGTCACACACAGCCTGAAGCAGCAAAAACGCTACAATTCCTATAATAGTAACTATATGCGGTTTTAAGTGCTTTAATAATTTTCCCATGTATTACTCCTTTCTCTCTGTCCAAATTTCCTAGTCCTTATCAAAGTCAATTACTATCGACCGGCAGCCGATAGTAATTGACTTTGTGATGGTATATCAAGTCTAAAGACTATTATTCAAATTCAACTGTTCTTAATTATAAATATATAACTATTATATGTCAATAATAATTTTTATTGTATAATTATTATAAATAGTGTATAATATTTTCGTATTTATTCCAAATTAAGATATATATCTACTAATAATAGCCAAATAATATCAAAGTTATATTTACTAGAATAACTGTAACACTATATCCTGAAATTTCACTACTTTTGCTTATACTAAAGTTTGATTTTAGAATTACCATTTTTAGAATTACCATTTATAGTATACTTTTTTTACGGCACATAAGTCTTGTAAATAATGTATGATTTTTGCATTAACCAGAAAAGGAGTTTTATATATGTTTACCAAAGAAAATTTAAGTTCACTTTCAAACAATATGTTTTTACTATTTATAGCCATAAACAGCAGGGTAATTAACCGGACACTTATGTTCAAAGGGTTTGCTTTCCCACCTTCACATATGAAGGTTATCTTCTATCTGCACTTTAACGGTCCCAGTCCTATATCTAAAATAGCTAAGGATCTGGTAATTTCAAAACCTAATATGACACCTATTCTTGATAACCTCATTGCAGATGGCTTCGCAAGAAGATATGATGATCCTAATGACAGAAGAATTATTATGATTGAACCTACAGAAAAAGCTTGTAGATTTCTCGAGGAAAAAAGACAGGCTACCATTTCAGCCCTTTCAGAGAAATTGTCAAATCTTGAGCAGCAGGATCTTGAAACTCTTAATAAGATAATACCCGAACTTACTGCCATACTGGGAAAGCTACAGCAATAAATCCTTGACTCTGATTATAATAAGAACTATAATATATGTAATTATTAACTAAATAGTGTCGGATGATTGATGGAGGAGAGTTCCTTTTGCAACACAAAAGGCACCGAAGGAGTAGCACTCTCAGGTAAAAAAGGACTTCATCAGGACGGATCTCTGGAGAGACCAATGTTGGCGCCGAAGGGGCAATACGGATTATATCCGTCAATCTCTCAGGCAAAAGGACAGAGTATATGCATTATAATGCTATTTTATATAGTTTTATTTGCGTTTATTTGCGTTTATTTGCGTTTCAGAGGTCAAATCACTAGATTTGGCCTTTATATATTTTATTTAATAAAAAAGGAGTGTTTAGAAATGAACAGAGTTTATAATTTTTCTGCCGGACCTTCTATGTTACCGGAGCCTGTATTGACAAAAGCTGCTGAGGAAATGATAAATTACAATGGTACAGGTATGTCTGTGATGGAAATGAGTCACAGATCAAAAGTGTACACTTCCATAATTGAAAATACTGAAAGTCTTATGCGTAAGCTAATGAAGATCGATGATTCCTATTCCGTTTTATTTTTGCAAGGCGGTGCTTCAACCCAATTTTCAATGGTACCAATGAATCTCTTCAGCAATTATAAAAAGGCTGACATTATAAATACCGGTAACTGGTCGAAAAAGGCCATTTCAGAAGCAAAGCTATATGGCTCTGTAAATGTTATTGCCTCCTCCGAAGATACAAACTTTACTTATATACCTGAGGGTTATAAGATATCCGAAGACGTTGACTATGTCCATATAACCAGCAACAACACACTTGAGGGTACCCGTTATACTGAATATCCTGATACAGGAAACGTTCCACTCGTAGCCGACATGTCCAGTGACATAATGTCTTGCGAAATTGATGTTAACAAATTTGGACTTATATATGCTGGTGCACAGAAAAACCTTGGACCAGCAGGTCTTACAATAGTTATAGTAAAAAATGATCTAATAGGAAAGCACCTTGATATCACTCCAACAATGATGAGATATTCCACTCATGCAAAGGAAAAGTCCCTTTACAATACTCCACCCTGCTACAGCATATATATTGCCGGTTTGGTATTCAAATGGCTGGAGGATATGGGCGGAATCAAGACAATAGAGAAAATTAATATTGAAAAAGCTGCTATTCTCTATAATTTCCTTGATGAATCAAAAATGTTTACAAACAAGGTAAATAAGAAGGACAGATCTCTTATGAATATTCCATTTACTGCTCCTACTGAGGAATTGAATGAGAAATTTATAAAAGAGGCTGAAAAAGCAGGTCTCTGTACACTAAAAGGGCATCGTCTCATAGGTGGTATGAGAGCTAGCATTTACAACGCTATGCCTGTAGAAGGTGTAATCAAGCTTGTTGATTTTATGAAGAAGTTTGAGGTTGAAAATAAATAATTTCACGGAAGGATGATCAATAATGTATAAAATACAGATGCTTAATAAAATAGCAAACTGTGGTCTGGATCTTATGCCAAAGGAAAAGTACCAAATAAATACAGATGAAGTAAATCCGGACGGTATACTTGTTAGAAGCGCAAACATGCTGGATATGGAGCTGAATAAAAACCTCAAGGCAATAGCCAGAGCGGGTGCAGGCGTTAACAATATTCCAATAGACAAATGTACTGAAAAGGGTATTGTTGTTTTCAACACACCGGGTGCTAACTCCACAGGTGTTAAAGAGTTGGTAATTGCCTCACTTTTACTCTCATCAAGAAAAATAACCAAGGGTATCGAGTGGGCTCAAACTCTCAAGGGTAAAGGTGACGAGGTTCCAAAGCTTGTAGAAAAAGGCAAGTCCCAGTTCGAAGGTCCTGAAATTCTTAATAAAAAAATAGGTGTAATAGGTCTGGGTGCCATAGGTGTAATGGTTGCAAATGATTGTATAGCTCTTGGTATGGAAGTTATGGGTTATGACCCATATATTTCTGTAAAAGCCGCATGGGGTCTGTCCAGTTCTGTAATCAGGGCAAACAGTCTTGAACATCTGCTTTCCACCTGTGATTACATAACCATACATGTTCCTTTGACTCCTGAAACAAAAAATACTCTTAATAAAGAGAAATTCGATATTATGAAGAAGGGCGTCAGGATTATTAATCTTGCAAGAGGTGGATTGGTATCAAATAAGGATCTGCTGGAGGCTATCACTAATGGCACAGTTGCCTGCTATGTTACCGATTTCCCTGAGGACGAACTGCTTGGTATTGATGAAATTATTGCAATACCGCACCTTGGTGCTTCAACTCCCGAGTCTGAAGAAAATTGCGCTGTTATGGCAGTAAATCAGTTAAAGGATTATCTCGAAACAGGTATGATTAAAAATTCAGTTAACTTCCCTGATTGCGATATGCTGCCTACTGATAAGACTAGAATAATTACCGTTCATCGTAATATTCCAAATATGATAGGGCAAATGACAACTATTCTGGCTGCAAACAAAATCAATATAGCAGACATGCTCACCCGTCACAAGGATACAATCGGTTACAATGTAATTGACATCGAGGGAGAGCTTAATGAAGAAGTTATTGATAAAATCAGAGCAATAGATGGAGTTAAAACCGTTAGAGTTATACCTTCACAGAAATAAACCAATATTTATACAAAAACGGCTCTATGTCAATAGTTGGGGTAGAATAGTAAACTGAATTTTAATCGGAGGGCCAGTCGCGTTAATTTGTGGCTGGCTCTCTATTCTTATGTAGGGTATGTAGAATTCTGAGTCTGAAGTTATC
>JAEWOH010000014.1 GCA_023460955.1 Bacillota bacterium
TCCCGCTCAGCACATATCATTACTGACATGCACCGGGATTAGCTAACGGGCTTCTTGGTAATTACCCGTGCCAGTCTTACACTGGCAAGTGTGCTCCAGCTTGGCTGGACGCACACAACAAAAAAGATGAATCCTTCGATTCATCTTTTTTATATATGGTTTTACCCATTAAATTCTTATTAAGCTTCTTCTCCGCAAAGCATTAAGAGTTCAGCCCATCTCTTGTCAACTTCGTTCTGGATTTCTTCGATCATGTATTCATTTCCAGCCTTGAAGATGTGTTTGAATCTTCCCTGCTTCTTTAAGAAATCAGCAACTGGAAGCTTGTTCTTTGGCTTGTAGTTAAGGATGTATTTACCATCGATAATTTCATACAGTGGCCAGAAGCAAGTTTCAACAGCAAGCTTGTTTAATTCCATTAAGTCAGGAGTATTGTAGATCCAACCTCTTGGACATGGAGCCAATACGTTCATGAATGCTGCACCCTTTGTGTAAAGAGCCTTTTCTGATTTTTCATAAAGGTCCTTCATGTTTCCGATAGCAGCTGTCTGACATACATATGGAAGGTTGTGGCTAGCCATAATACCAGTCAGGTCTTTTCTCCACTGCAATTTACCAGGAATAACCTTACCTGCAGGTGAAGTTGTTGTATCAGCGTACTTAGGAGTAGCTGATGATCTCTGTATACCAGTGTTCATGTATGCTCCGTTGTCGTAGCAAACATAAACCATGTCATGACCTCTTTCCATAGCACCTGAAAGAGATTGAAGACCTATATCATAAGTTCCACCGTCACCACCGAAAGCGATGAACTTAGTTTCACCCTTTATTTTACCTTTTTTCTTCATTGCAACATAAGCAGCTTCAGCACCTGAAACTGATGCAGCTGAGTTTTCGAATGCATTGTGAATAAAGGAATCTTTCCATGCTGTATATGGATAAATGAAAGTAGAAACTTCCAAACAACCTGTAGCTGAACCAATAACAGCGTGATCTTCAGGCTTTAAAGCTCTTAAAATCTGTCTTACTACAACCGGAGCTCCGCATCCGGCGCACAGTCTATGTCCACCAGTAAGCCTTTCAGGCTTCTTAGCAACTTCCTTTAAATTGTAAGCCATTATCGCACCTCCTATTCTCTTACGCCGAGGTAGTTGAATACTGAATCAACTTTACCTGTTGCGGCAATTTCCAATGTTTTATTAAATACAGCTTCGATATCGTCAGTCTTAACGTCTCTACCACCAAGACCGTAGATATAGTTAATGACCTTAGGTCCAAATACGCTCTTAGCGTACATTGCACTTGTAAAGTCGGTGAATAATGGTCCGCCTGCTGCATTAAAGCTTTCAGCCTTATCCATTATAGCTATAGCCTTATACTTGGAAAGAGCTTCAGCTATTTCATCAACCGGGAATGGTCTGTATAATCTTGGTTTAAATACAGCAACCTTTTTACCCTGTGCTTTGTATATGTCTGAAACATACTTAGCAGTACCTGCTGTTGAGTTTAATACAACTACGCAAGCTTCTGCGCCCTCAGCATTATATTCTTCAAACAGGCCATAGCTTCTTCCTGTTAATTTAGCAAATTCAGCTGATACTTCAAGAACTACCTTCTTAGCATCCATCATAGCCTGAGCCTGTTGTCTCTTGTGCTCGAAGCAGTGAGTGAAGTGATCCAGAGGACCAACTGCTATTGGGTTTTCCTTGTTTAAAAGATATTCTGACGGATTGTATTCGCCAACGAATTCCTTAACCTTATCATCTTCAACCAAGTCAAGGTTTTCAATTGCGTGGGAGGTTATAAAACCGTCCTGGCAAACCATAACTGGGAGAAGAACGTCTGGGTGTTCACCTATTCTGTTAGCCATTAACATATTATCATATGCTTCCTGACAGTTTTCTGAATAGATCTGTATCCAACCTGAATCTCTGGCACCCATGGAGTCACTGTGATCATTATGTATGTTCAAAGGTCCTGAAAGAGTTCTGTTTACACATGCTAAAACGATTGGAAGTCTTGAGCATGCTGCAATATATAAACATTCCCACATAAGAGCAAGTCCGTTTGCAGAAGTAGCAGTCATAGCTCTTCCTCCTGCTGCCTGTGCACCTATACATGCTGACATGGCACTGTGCTCTGACTCAACAGGTACAAACTCAGTATCAACCTGACCGTTTGCAACAAATGTTGAGAAGTATTGGGGAACTTCTGTTGATGGAGTTATTGGGAAAGCCGCAACTACATCCGGATTTATCTGCTTCATGGCAACAGCCATAGCCTCGTTACCACTTAATCTTTCTCTAATAGCCATTTTGAATTTTCCCTCCTTACTTTTCTTCTACAAAGTCGATAGCTTTGAAAGGACAAACCTTTACACAAACGCCACAACCCTTGCAGTGATCAAAATCGAAATCTACTCTCTTACCTTCTTGATTTACCAATATAGAAGTATCAGGGCAAACAGGATAGCAAAGTAAACATTGCTTACATTTTTCTTCCAACCAGATTGGCTTCATTGAACGCCAGTCACCAGTCTTAAAAAGATCTGCATTACCAGCCCAAGGAATATTACCGCCTTTAGTTATATCTTTCCATGTAACGTCAGGAGCAACTGTCTTTAATTCTTTGTTGCAACTCATAGCCCTTTCACCTCCTGCATAGCTCTTTCAATAGCTTTGATATTTGGTTCGATAACTTCTGGTTTCTTAGCAAATTTATGTTTGAAGGAACCAACCATGTCATCAAGGAATTCTTTTTCTCCCATTACACCACTTACTTTAACTACTGCACCAAGCATTGGAGTGTTAGGGAAGTACTTTCCTAAAGTTTCAATAGAAATAGTTCTAGCATCTACTGTACAAACTTTACCCTTGTAACCCTTCAATAATGGCTTGATTTCCTCTAGAGTTTTTGTAGTATTGATAATAATAGCTCCTGTTTCCTTTAATCCTGATGTAACATCAACAGCTGTAAGTAGAGTATCATCTACTACTACTACATAATCTGGTTCATAAATGTTACAGTGAATTGAAAGTTTATCGTCGCTTATTCTGTTATAAGCTGTGATTGGAGCACCCATTCTTTCAGGGCCGTATTCAGGAAAACCCTGAATGTATTTACCGGTATTGAACGCTGCATCCGCAAGCAATAATGATGCTGTTTTTGCGCCTTGACCACCACGTCCATGCCATCTGATTTCAACAACCTTGCCCATTTGGCAAACCCTCCTCTTTATTTGAATTTTAATAAGAATCCCAAGCGGATTCCTTTGAATCTCTATGAGGCTGTTAGCCAGTTTTATCAGCATACAGCATTTGTACTTATGAACAAATAATTCAGAAAAATATGTACATGGAGATTCATTTAAAATTTAAGACAACTAACCAAAAGATAAACTTGTCCTAGAACAATTTCATGATAAAATTATTATTTTAGACTGAAATTGACCTATTAAAAGTATATCTGTTTGATAATTTATTGTCAAGCAAACTATGTTATAATCGGCACTAAAGCTACATTTTTATTTTTACAAAGTGTTCTTTGTATACAAACATGTAACAAATATACAAAAAAATAATACTTCATCTATTATCAGGTTATAGAATGAAGTATTATTGATATTTTCTTACACCATATACTTTAGAAATATTAAAAGAATTAGCCCCGGTACTCCAAGTATTCCTATTATCAATGCCGAGTATATATTCAATGCTATACTAAAATTAAAATAAATTCCTACAAAATTTATAATTGCAAGTAAAACTGCTCCTAAGACTGTGTTAAGTAAAACTTTCTTTAATATCTTTACAGCGTTCATTTTACCTCCCATTACGTAATTTTACGTAACCATATATGTTTGTCCCTTATTTAAATATATTTTGGGGAAGGTTAAAATATTCTGTTAATTTTATTTACACGATAATTAATACAGATTTACTCAAGTTTGACATACTCCTATTTCCTTTGCCCTCTTTAACAGATATTCAAATTTTGCTTCATAGGCTTTTATCTGATATGTATAGAAGTCAACTAATAAAGAGTCATTAGCATAGTCAAAATTATTGTAGGCATCCTGTAAATCAAATTTTACCCTGTTTATTTCTGAAATCAGATTGGCTCTTTCCAATGCCAGCGCCTTTTCTGCATCTACTGAGCCAATCACTTTATTAATGGTCTTGTTTAACGATACTTCCATAAGCGTCTCCTTTATACTAGTAGATAATGGTTGGTATATTAAAGGATTGACCCATTATTATACTATTTATACGCATATGGAAATATTCTTTCGGTATTATTACAAAAAGATTAGTATTTTTCTATTAAAAGAGCTCCCTGCTCCTTAACAATCTCAATTATTGAACCCATTCTCTCTTCGTCAACTTTCATACTGAATATGGCATTGCCATCAGCCACCAGTTTAATGTATTCTTCCTTCTTCCTTTTTGGTATTCTCATATCATAAAGAGCACCGAAAAGACCTCCAAGAATAAAACCACCAAAAAGTCCGGTAATGGGACCACCTGCTGCTATAAGTCCCAAACGAGGTATAAACATGCTTACAGCTCCAAGAATGACACCAAGAACTCCGCCGAAGATTCCACCGGTTACAATACCGTCCGATATTCTTTCTTTTTTAGTAAGCTTAAACGGATATGCGGCATAACCGGCAGCATAAATATGAGAATTGCCGGACGGATTCAGGTACCCTTTATTTCCATTATCCTTAACAATAATTGAAATATTATCTGTTCTTAGACCTTTTTCTCTGATTTTGTAAGCTGCTTGCTCCGCATTGGCATATACATCAAAAACAGCTACTATTGTTCTGGACAAAAAAATCACTCCTGCTTTTGGTCTTCATAGTCAGATAAAGTATTTACAATTTTACATTAATATATGCTCTCTTAATTATTCCGTCCTGTGCCTCCGTTATTAACATATACCACATTTACATTTAAGCTTCTTAAATATATTTGATAAGATCCATTGGTTTTTCAAGAAAAAAATCCGGCTCCTCCTTCTCCAAATCAGCACGGGGACTGTACGTCCAGGCAACAGCAGCACTTCTTACTCCGGCATTCTTAGCGCACTTTATATCCAGAGGACTGTCACCTATATATAATACTTCATCTTTGTTTTTTGCCCCAACAACTCCCATTGCTTTAATAAGAGGTTCTCCGTCGGGCTTGTGTTTTGTGGAGGCTTCTGAACCGTTTACAAATTCGAAATAGTCATAAAGATTAAAAACTTTCAGACCTCTAATTGCAAGTTCTCTCCTTTTGGAGGTTACAACTCCTAAAACTATGCCTTTTTCATAAAGAGCTTTTATTAAGTGGTGGATACCAATAAAAACAGCAATACAATTATCATGATTTCTCTCATTAAACTCTCTGTAGGTTTTTGCAAGTTCCTCCTCTTTCCCGGGGTATATTGCCTTAAAATGGTTCATAAGAGGCATTCCTATATAACTTATCGTTTCCTCTTCAGGCCTGGTTTCACCAAAGTGATGCATGAAGGTGTGATTAAATGAATCCAGTATAAGCGGGATGGTGTCTATCAAAGTACCATCCAAGTCAAAAAAAACATACTTAAAATTATTCATAATATTTTTTCCTTTTCTAATATAACTCAGTAATATATAATGGTTTATTCACATAAACTTTATTTTTATGTTTAAATAGTATTTATATAAAACCTTTCTATATTTTATACGTATACTATAAAGTAACTAATTACTTGTTAATTATGATATAAACAATTATAATCTATAATATATACATTTTATAGATTATCAAGTTAAGATATAAAAATTTTGATTCGGAAGTAGAGGGTGGATTCATTGAAAAACAAGATTAAGCATTCGATACCAAATCTTTTAACTTTCATTAATCTTTCTCTCGGTATAATAGCGCTGCTGTTTGCAATAAAAGATGATTTAATTCAAGCATCTTTACTTGTAATGGTTGCGGCATTGACCGACAGATTTGATGGAAAGGTTGCCAGAATGCTTGACAGTACAAGCGAATTAGGTAAAGAATTGGATTCACTGTCAGATTTAATTTCTTTTGGTGTGGCACCTATTGTTATTGCATGGAAGGTAAGTTTTTTTGATTTAGGAATTATTGGATATCTGCTTACAGTGTTATTTCCTATTGCAGGTGCCTTCAGACTTGCCAGGTACAATGTAACTACATTTAATAATGTATACTGTGGCGTACCTATCACAATTGCCGGTGCTTTTTTATCTATAATCAATCTTTATAACAGCTTCTCAAAAATAAGGGGAAGTTACAGTAATATAAATACCATAGTATGTGCAGTAGTAATAGTTTTGTTATCTTATTTAATGGTTAGCAAAATTCAGATAAAAAAGAGATAGTTCCTTTTGTAATTACTAATATACTACCGGTATTAAATAATAACTATAAATAGCAGAGGGTGAGCCTAAAAAGCTCACCCTTTTTCAACATTTTTAATAAATTAATGATACTTTATCCACAGATGTATCCACTTATGTGTATTAATGTTCTACTCTTTTGCTTTAAGATAGACACTGTTGATATCATCAAAGATGAAGCCATTAGCTAAAAGAGCCTTAACAGATGGTTTATTTTCAGGATCAGGTAAAACAATTATTCGTTTTGCAGAATCAATTGAAAAAATTACTTTTACAAGCAGCTCAATTATTTCTTTTCCATAGCCTTTTCCTAAAAACTCCTCTTCCCCAATCAAGTAATCAATACTATATGTTCCTTTCAGCTCAGTTCCTCCATACCAATCCTCCCCTGCATAAGAACAGGTGTAGTACTGGCAGAAGCCAATGGGTTTACTATCCTGAAGAACAATATAATGACTTATGAAATGAAATTCATTTTTTCGTCCCTTTATTTCATTTATCCATGCTTCAGGATCTTCATACCATTTTAAAATATATTCCTTATTGAGCCAACTTTTCATTAATTCTATATCATTATCATTAATACTACGTAATCGAATTCTATTCATACTCTATCCTCCTATAGTTCCCTTGGTGCTACAATCATAAACTGCAGCACAATTAACATGATATTTGCTAATACCTTTTTATATGAGAATACGATAAGGAGGCCCTCTAATGAAAATTACAGTTAAGTATTAACAGGGATAACGTATATATAACATTGTACTATTTCCTCCTGCCTATTAAATCTGTGATATATCAGGAATATTATATATCATTTTTTATATTATATTATCCAAACTAAATCCAACTTACGTTTAATGGATTTCTTTCAACCAATCTCTTAAAGTTGTACTTCGGATACCCCGCCATTAATGACCCTACTACAGCTACACTTTCGTCAAGCTTCATCAGCTCCAGCATGGGTTTGTAATCAGCTTGCGCACATAACTGTACAAAGCCCGCCCAGCATGTTCCTAGTCCTAAAGAAGTAGCATACAATTCAATATACTCTAATGAGAACTTTGCAGAATCCTGTGCCATGCCAAGCCATTTTGGAGCAGTTGCTACAATAAGGCAGGGTGCGCCTCTTAATATCGTATCAACTCCTACATTCCTATAATCATTAATCACACTCTTGAAATTATTAACCCATTGTACATTAGCATTTAGTAGGCTTTCTAACCAGTTAATTGTTATGCTGCTTATCTTTCTCAACATTTGGGTATTTTCAATTACTATATAGGACAAGCCCTGTGAATTATGTCCTGACGGCGCATATCGTGAAATATTCAGTAACTTTAATAGTGTGTCTCTTGAGATTGAGTCGCTTTTGTAATTCCTAACAGAACGTCTGGAGCGTAAAAAGTTTTCGGCCGTAAGGGGATCAAGAACAGGAAATGCATTAAGCGGCAGCTGATATATAATAGAAGCTCTATCATTATCCAAAGCCTCACTTGGACAACTGGCTACACAATGTCCGCATGCAATGCATATACCCTCTCCTGACATTTCAGGATAATTCCCGGATTTTAATTCAATAAGTCCTTGCGGACAAGTTTGTACACAGATTCCGCACCCATTACAAACCTCTTTATCAACCTTTAAAGTTGCCATAAATAGTACCCCCATTCATAATAGTTATATTGTATGAATTATAAATGGTAGGTCATATACAATCTTTCAATTTTATATCATAACTTTACAATATTAAGTGATAATTTTTCCTTTATAGGAGGATGGAGTCATATTATACTTTTTCATAAATAATGTAGATAAGTATGCTGAACTATTGAAGCCGCTCTCCAAAGCTATTTCTGTTATTGTTTTATTACTGGAAAGCAGCAGCTTTTTAACTCTTTCCAAACGGACTGCTTGAAGGTATGCTAATGGGGTTTGCTGCATTTCTTCTCTGAAAATCCGTGAGAAATGGGAAGTTGACATATTTACCGAATGCGCTATTTGGTCCACAGTTATTCTTTGATTTATATGTGTATGTATAAAAATAATCGCTCTGCTTATTTCAATACGTTCTGATATTGTATCATTTTCAACAGACACTTCTACTATACTTCGAATCAAATCATGGCAAATTTCTAAGCTTAATGCACCCAAAATGCTGTTTTTTCCGGGAAGGTTTGTTCCTGCTTCCAGCATAAATTTCTTTAGTAAATTAAAAATGTGTGCCGATGGATCAAAGAACTTATTAAATTTTATGGACGAAGGATCAGTTTCATATTCAGATAATACTGCTTCAAAAAATTCAGGTGAGATCATAATTATTATGTACTTTGGAACATTTCCGCTATAAACTTCATGATGCACAATATTAGGTACAATTACTGAAAACTTTCCATGCTGTGAAGGCATAATTTCTTCGTTGTTAATAATTATTTGTGTAATATTATCAAACATCATGGTAACCATGTAAGATGGGTGAGTATGCTCAGGTGCAACAGCATAATAGCAAGGACCCGACACAGGCATAAACAGCGCTACAACATCTCCGACAAAACAATCAATATTAACTAATTGCTCTTCGGTGACTGCTCCCACAAATTTTCTAATTTTCATTAATTCATTACTTTTCATGATTTCTGTCTCAACTAAATTTTTTATGAAAACATTATATCTTAAACTGTACAATTTTGTAAATTATAGTACAAAGTATTGCTTTATATAACTTGGCCCTGGGTACTTTCTGACTTATTCACAAAGTCCATATGGAAAAATTCAGAACCATGATTATGATTTATTATAGCCCTTGTGATATGGATTGCTAATATACAGCAATTTTTATTTTTTTCATCGTTTACTATGTCGTACCACTCGGCAAAAGCTGTGCGCAATTTTGCCCTTATCTCGGCATTTTTGGGGTCTAGCACCCATCCGAGATTTTCACCTATTCCGTTACCCGAGAACCCCCCTAAGTTGACCGAAAACGAAACCTCTTGATTCTGCTCGATTTGCAACATTTTACTCGAATTTGCAGTAGTCGTAATATAAAACTTACCGTTTTCATAAAAGGCATCCACTTCGCGGCTAACTGGACGAGGTTTTCCATCGGTGCTTGGTTCCCGTGCAATAGTCGCAAGGGAGATAACATTGTCTTTGCCGTTGCCGACCTTCTCCTCAATTATTTTTAATCCTTCTTCGTATTTGCTCATTTTTTAGTTTCTCCTTTAGAATATATTTGATTTATGCTGCAACTATAGTCAAACCCACTTAAAAAGTGACCTAATCTTTACAGCTTTAGCCACAAAGCCGGACGAACGCCGCCTGCGCAATAGCCCTCGCTGATGTTACCTTTCAAAATATTGTTGCCTTGAATACCTATATCGCCGTTACCGTGGATGTACACAGCTTTTATATTTACACGGCCGGGTGAGCGGAGCCACCACCAAGTTGGCCATTCTTTACCTTCAAGTCTTGCTATTCGCTTACTGTTGTTCTCATCTTTTCTTTCAAACCAATATCTTTGATTTTTTCCTCGGTTGTACAGTATTGAACTGCTATCACCGAAGTATTGGCAAACTGCTTCCTCAATACTTAATAAAAATATTCTGTCTTGCGTATCTGCTCCGCCTCTGGAATCGTACCACTGATTATCTGGATTCTTGTTTAATACCGGAATTATTCTTGATTTATCATTTGGGGTAAATTTGTCATAAAATTCATCGTTAAGATATTTTCTTAAGGAGCAATCAGCCCATGTTATATCTTTATAAGTTTCATGATAAGAACGTTGTTCTATAATGTATTCGGTTATAATCAAAGCCGTATTGTTTTTTATGTCAAGAATGCGCCAATTATAGTTGCCAAAGGCTACTTTTGAGCCGATTTTAAAATCATCCATTTTCCTTCTCCTTAATAGGGAATAGCAAATCAAGCTGTAAATAATTCATTTCAGTATTGTGCTTTTGAATAAAATTATAGAGGTTCAACGTTTCTTCGAAACCTTGTCCGTAAAAAACCCTATTTACTATGTCCGATGTTTTGTCTAGACAGCCCTCTCCAGAAGCGAAAGCTGCGTCCACAGTCATTGGAGGCAAATATATGAACCGCACATCCTTGTCCTCAAGTTTCACATTCTTGTAGTAACTCCGTAATCCCTTGACACTTGACTGATTGTTTTAAGCTCTATATCATATCCTCATTTCTTTTCCTGTTTTTAATATAAAGTACGACACGGTGTCAATGTCAAGAGTCTTATACAAATATCCGAATTTTTATTAGACAAAAAGGATTACATAAATTTTCTACAGAATATATTCTAATGTTCAATATCACACGTTCTGCAACAAATATAACTTACATAAGAAAAGTATAAACTAAATTGTAAATATTTACAATCTTACTAAACATACAACAAAAACAACCGTCAAGTCATACTACCCTAACGGCTATTAACTTTTATCGCTATAAGCACACCGTCACGATGAACCCTTTATTAAAATACATGCTGTTCTTATAATTCTCTATTAAAATGCAGGGTGTTCTTATATATCTCTATTAACCAGATTGTCCGGAAACATATTAATTTTCTATTGTATATGATACTTTTGAAGTACAAAAAACCGCTAAATTTGAAATTATCTCTTCAAATTTAGCGGCTTTTTCTCTCTTTTAATGATGAAAACCCTTGATTTACAAGGGTTTTCATACTAATTATGGCGGAGAAGCGGGGATTCGAACCCCGGCTAGGATTACTCCTACTAACGGTTTAGCAAACCGTCCCCTTCGACCTGCTTGGGTACTTCTCCATTTATTTTAAGCTGACCCGTAAAGAGCCAGCTTATATTCATTTGGCGGAGAGAGTGAGATTCGAACTCACGGTAGGCTCACACCTACGCCGGTTTTCAAGACCGGTGCCTTAAACCAACTCGACCATCTCTCCAAGCTCATAGAACTTTATATCGCGTCAGCGACGAACTTAATTTTACAATGAATCCGCCTATTTGTCAACACTTTAATTACACAAAACTTATTATACTACGTGTGAAATTATTACCATAAACCTATATATTAATAATTCTAATACCCTATCTTTCTTCCAAGTGCCTTCATATCTTTTGAGAAGGAGCTTTGAGGACAATTAATGTTAAATTGATCAATTGTCTTTTTAGTACTTGCATAGTCTAAAAGCTTATAGTAGGAATTAGCCATAAAATAGTATGCATCATCAATGTAATATTCATTCTTTTTTGAGAAGTCTATTGACCTGGTAAGATTTACTACAGCTTCAGAGTAATTTTTTTTCTTATAATTTTTGTAACCGTCCCTATATAATTGTAATGAGGCGTTTTGATAGCTTTTCTCACAAAGCTCGTTATAAACCTGCAGCGATTTTGAATTTAAATAAGCTATATTTATATTATACTTTAGTGTTACAGCACAATTAATATAATCTTCTTTTATAAAATCATCCTGAGCCTTCATTAATAAATTCATTGCTTCTGTTTCATTTAGAAACTTTGATTCAAGATCAGCTGTTTTCTGCTCCTCATCAGCTAAAGTTTTCTCCGACTCGACAAGCTTGTTCCTTAAGGCTTCAATCTCACTTTTTAATCTTTTATTCTCCTTAACTGCGCTGTTGAAATCAGTTACAGCATTTATCTTAGCCTTTTCCTGTGATGTAAGTTTATTCTGATATTCACTTATATTATTCTGAAACTTTACCTGACTATAGGCAGTTAGTAACAAAACTATGAATGCCCCTGTAAATAAAATAAGAGCATACATCCATATTTGCTTTTTTTCATTTTTACTATCCTTATTATTCATAAATTTAAGGTTCATGATAAAAAATGCCTCCACTATGCCTGATTGGCCAAATACATCAAACTTGCTTTATATAATTTCTCTCTATATTTGTTTTTTTAGCAATATCAATTGCCTGAATTTCTTCCGCTGATAGTGTATACTTTGATTTTCCGGTTATTACAGGCTTAGCATAGGTTGAAGAGCTATCCCTTGCGTAAATTCCACTTATAACTATACCTGAATCATCATTATCAAGCATGGCAATTGAAAAACTCAAATCGCTCCCAACATTGTCAAAAGCATTAAATCTAACAATTCCTACCTTTTGTATACATTGAATCAGATTGCGTTCAATTTCATTTATCTTTAATTCAATATCCCTATTTTTTAAATTAACTGTGTTAACGTTATCCAAACATTTTTCAAGAAGCTCTTCCATATTTCTATCACTTAGACCATTCATGAAACGGTTGTACTTTGTCTTTATTCTATTTGTTTTCTTAATGTTTGTAATTAACAATAAGAAATTTAATATCAACATAAAGAATGATATTCCGAACAATAATAAAATCTCTTGCTTCAAGTTTAAAATATTATTAATAAAGTCCATCTTTATAGCTCCTTATACTTTTGAACTAACGTTATAACCAATTTTAACACCCTATTGTCTATTTGCTCTTAAAATCGGTTTTAAGGATGTTTTTAATTCGATATATTAATCACCTTAGCTGGTTATTAATAACAGCTTAAAATCAATTTTATAAGGTCGATTTTTTAGCGGTTTTTGTAAAAAAATTCTAATAAACGGTCAAGTTCATCATTTGAAAAATACTCTATAGTTATTTTTCCTTTATTATTATTTGCATGTAATTTAACTTTAGTACCCAAAATATTTTTCAGCTTGTCTTCGACTTCTTTAAAATCAGGACTATCCTCATTCTTCTTCTTTTCACTTTTATTCTGAAATAGCTTTTTTATATAATTTTCTGTTTCTCTAACACTTAACTTATTTGCAATTATATATTCAGCAGCCGTTAATTGGACCTGAGGATCCTGAATAATTACTAATGTTCTGGCGTGACCGCTTGTTAAATCACCCGAGACAATATATTTTTTAACATCCTCAGAAAGAGCAAGGAGTCGCAGTGAATTTGCAATTGCAGGTCTGCTTTTACCAATGGTTTCAGCTATCTGCTCCTGTGTCATTTCAAACTCATTCATCAGATTTTGAAAAGCGTCTGCTTCTTCAATTGGATTGAGATCTTCCCTTTGAAGATTTTCTATTAGCGCTACTTCCATCACTTGTCTGTTAGTAAACTCTTTAATTAATACGGGAACTTTTGTCAGACCTGCAAGCTTTGCAGCGCGCCATCTACGTTCACCGGCAATAATTGTATAACGATTGTTGTCTTTTTTAACGATTATAGGCTGAATAATTCCATGTTGCCTGATTGACTCACTCAACTGAACCAATTTCTCATCATTAAAATATTTACGGGGTTGGCCTGAATTAGGCTCAATTTCATTTATTCTTAATTCAATAACTCCGGACTCTTCCTCAGTTGCCTCGTTGGAAATCAATGCACCTAAGCCTTTACCAAGACCCTTTTTAACCATACTCATTATACCACCTCTTCAGAATACTCGATTACTTCTTCTGCCAGTTCTATATAACATTCGGCACCCTTGGATTTGGCATCATATAAAATAATAGGCAATCCAAAACTTGGGGCTTCACTCAACCTAACGTTTCTAGGTATTACTGTTCTATATACTTTATTTCTAAAATATTTTTTGACTTCCTCCACAACTTGGATTGACAGGTTTGTTCTGGCATCAAACATTGTTAATACAACACCTTCAACATCAAGTTCCGGGTTTAAATGTTTCTGTACTAGTTTTACAGTGTTCATTAATTGGCTTAATCCTTCCAATGCATAATATTCACACTGAATAGGAACCAATATTGTATCCGCTGCTGTAAGAGAATTTAAAGTAAGAAGACCCAATGAGGGAGGACAGTCTATTATTATAAAATCATACTCTTTTTTTATGTAATATAACGCTGCTTTAAGTCTATTTTCTCTAGAAATGACAGATACCAGTTCAACTTCTGCACCTGCAAGTTGAATATTTGATGGACACAACATAAGATTCTCAATACAGGTTTTAACCAAAGTATTTTCTATTGCTTCATCGTTTATAATAACATCATATACTGATTGGTTAATAGACTTCTTATCTACACCGAGCCCACTGGTAGTATTACCTTGGGGGTCAATATCAATAACAAGTACTTTCTTCCCCTTATATGCCAGACATGCACTAAGATTTACTGCAGTTGTAGTTTTTCCAACGCCGCCCTTCTGGTTAGCTATGGCTATTATTTTTGCCAAGAAAATCTCACTCCTTATTGAGTAACTTTGTTTACATTCATCAATCTCCATTTGAAAATTATATCATAGGGGAAATAATAATACAAAGAATTTAATATAATTGTAAAATGTTTCACGTGAAACAATAATTAGCCACTATCCATTTATAAAAGTTTCCTACATTAATATTTTTTAGTTAATAAATTTTCCTTATTAATATATATTACATTAAACTATACCAAAATTTATTATCTCCGGTTCTAACCTTATAAAAGCAATTCCTGATAATAATACTTTATTTTGGTTATTAAAGATTTCTACTAATTTCATGACTTGTAATATTAAATGAAATATATGAATGAAAACAGTTGATTATCGATTATCATTCATACAGCTCTATGAAGTTCATAAATAAACTAGTAAAATAACAAAATGTAAATCATGGTCAAATACACCTGCTTTTGAAATAACCATCTTATATAAATTCTATACTATAGTTATAATGTTTCACGTGAAACAATTATAAATTATTAAGCTATGTCTAAAGAGATGATCTTTTTTATTAAAGGGATGGTAATTAAAGTTATAAACTTCACTTAATATATGTATATGTATATTCAGTAAATTAAGTAGTAATCATTATGATTAATACAAAAATGATATAGTTTAAACATTTATAAACTAATTGCAAAAAATAAAAAACATAAATTCCTTACCATCTTTCAATTACACATAATAGGTTAATAAAAAAACAATCAAATTATTATAATAATTTTCAAGTAGAAAATAATAAAACTATAACAATGAATTATTAATGTCAATATAAGAATAAAGAGCCAATCACAAATTAACGCGACTGGCTCTTCGATAAAAATTCAATTTTCTATTCTACTCCAACTATTGACATAAAATAATAGTAAAATACATTTTGTCTATAATAGCTATAGTGACTGGAGCACTTTTAATCACTAATTTAGAAATCCAGATTAGTAACATCCTTTGCATGCATATTGATATACTCTTTTCTTGGCTCCACCTTGTCACCCATGAAAGTACTGAAACATTCGTCTGCTGTTACCGCATCCGCAAGTTCTACTTTCATTATTGATCTGGTCTCAGGGTTCATTGTAGTTTCCCAAAGTTGATCAGGATTCATTTCTCCAAGACCCTTATACCTTTGAATATTTACATTTGGATCATCTTTTCTCCAGCCTTTTTCACGACAAATTTTTTCAACCTGTCTATCGTCATAGGCATAAAATTCTTCTTTTCCTTTATAAACCTTAAACAAAGGGGGCATAGCAATATAAACATGACCTTGCTCTACAAGTGGTCTCATATATCTAAAGAAGAAAGTAAGTAAGAGCATTCTGATATGAGAACCGTCAACATCAGCATCAGCCATAATAATTATTTTATCGTATCTTAGCTTACTAGTATCAAATTCTTCGCCTATACCCGCGCCTAATGCAATAATTACAGGCAATAACTTTTCATTATCAAAAACCCTATCTATACGTGATTTTTCAACATTCAGCATTTTACCCCACAAAGGTAATATTGCCTGAATTCGTCTGTCTCTTCCCTGTTTTGCAGAGCCTCCCGCAGAATCTCCCTCAACTATGAATATCTCAGTAACAGAAGGATCCTTTTCTGAACAATCGGCAAGCTTACCGGGAAGTGTACTTGTATCCAAAGCACTTTTTCTACGAGTCAATTCTCTCGCTTTACGTGCTGCTTCTCTAGCTCTCGCAGCTGTCATACACTTTTCAAGAACTATTTTAGCTACAGAAGGATTTTCCTCTAAAAAGCTAGACAGCTTATCTGATAAAACATTTTCAACAAGAGTTCTTATCTCACTGTTTCCAAGCTTGGTTTTTGTCTGACCTTCAAATTGCGGTTCAGGAAGCTTAATACTTATAACAGCAGTTAACCCTTCCCTTACATCTTCTCCGGACAAGTTTTTATCATTTTCTTTGATAATATTATATTTACGAGCATAATCATTAAAAACTTTTGTTATTGCAGTTCTGAAACCGGTTAAATGTGTTCCGCCCTCAGTAGTTGCAATATTGTTTGCATAGCTGAAAACATTTTCGTTGTAACCATCATTATACTGCATGGCAATTTCAACAATGTTTGCATCCTTGCTTCCTTCAACAAAAATAACATTATCATGAATGGTATCTTTTGTTTTGTTGAGATATTCTACAAAAGATATAATACCACCCTCATAATGAAGATTTTTAATATTTGGTTCCTCAGGTCTCTCATCAATAAGTTTAATTTTTATTCCTCTATTAAGGAATGCCATCTCTCTATACCTGGTTATCATTGCCTCAAAATCAAAAACTATATCTTCAAATATCTGAGGGTCAGGTTTAAAAGTTGTCCTTGTACCATGTTCATCAGTATCACCAATAATTTCAACTGGTGTTACAGGTGCTCCCCTTGAATACTTCTGTCTGAAAATATGACCCTCTCTCTTAACTTCCACTTCCATGGTTTCAGAAAGGGCATTTACAACAGAAGCACCAACACCATGCAGACCACCGGAAACACTGTAGGCACCGCTTCCAAACTTACCGCCGGCATGTAAAATTGTATGTACAACCTCAAGAGTAGATATACCCATCTTTGGATGAGCCCCTACAGGTATACCGGTACCGTTATCAGTAACTGTAACAGAATTATCTTTATGAACCACAACTTCTATACTGTCACAACGTCCAGCCAGTGCTTCATCAACACTGTTAGCAACAATTTCATATACCAGATGGTGAAGGCCTCTTAATGAAGTGCTTCCAATATACATACCAGGTCTCTTTCTTACAGCTTCTAGACCTTCAAGTACTTGTATCTGACTTTCGTCGTATGAACTAACATTTGTATTTTCACTCATTTTACAGTGTTTTTCTTCCTTTCAAAATCATATTATACGTTTGAAATTTCATTAATAAAACTTGATCTTTTTTGAAGAGTAACAGACGATATAGGAGATAAATAAATTTTACTTTTTTTATCAGTTTCAGTAATAATAAATGACTTTGGAAGATCCTCTGAAATACTTTCAATAAAGCCTTCTTCCTCAGCAATTTTCAGAAATTCCTTAGTATCCTTAGAAATTGTAGTCGTATCTATATCCAAAATAGCTATAACATTTTTTATAGGAATAACTACGTCTCCACCTATATGCAAAAACATTTCCATGTCCTCCCATGAACATCTACATTTAATTTTACATTATTAATAAATTTATTGCAAATTATCATTAACAAAACTTTCAGAGACTTGCCCGTTTTCAACTTTATAGTAGCTGCACAAAGCACCAAGACTTTTTCTAAAGCTCACATCACTTGTACAAGTAATAAAAGTCTGAACTTTCTTAATACTATTCATTAAATATTTTTGACGATTATCATCAAGTTCAGACATAACATCGTCTAATAATAAAATAGGATACTCACCTGTTTCATTATGTATTAATTCTATCTCCGCAATTTTTAAAGATAGTACGGCAGATCTTTGTTGTCCTTGAGACCCATACGTTTTAAGGCTCTTTTGATTTATAAGTATATCATAATCGTCCCTATGAGGACCAATTGAGGTATAGCCTAAAGCTAAATCTCTTGATAAATATTTTTCCAAAGCCTTAACATAATTATCTATTAAATCACTCTTCTTAGTATTTTCATTAATTTCAATAGTACAGCTATAATTAAAAGAAATAAGCTCTTTTTGCAAGGTAAGGTAATCGTGCTGCTTCTGGGCAAGAGCTGATAAAGCTTTTGCAAAATTATTTCGAGCTATAAATATAGAAGCAGCAACTTCTGCAAGTTTAATATTCCATATATCCAAGGTTTCTATAAGTGATGATTTATTATTAATGGACTTAAGCAGCGTATTTCTCTGCTTCAATATTTTTGACATTAACTGCAAATCATAAAAATATGCTGGTTTTATCTGACTCAGAGTAATATCAACAAACCTTCTTCTCTCCTGAGGTCCTTGTTTTACTATAAAAAGATCTTCAGGTGAAAAAAGCACAGCATATAAATTTCCCATCAATGCACCCATTTTCAAAAGAGGGATTTCATTTATTTTTATTTGTTTTTTTTGATCAGAAAAATAAGATATCTCAATGTCTTTATCAAGACCTGAAGTCTTAATGAATGTATTTATCTTATATGAATTTGTACCAAACCTTATTAGTTCAATATCCTTTGAAGTTCTGTGTGAACGTCCGGAGGCACATAAATAAATGGCTTCAAGGATATTAGTTTTCCCCTGGCCATTACTTCCATAGATAATATTAAATTGATCAGAAAATAGAATTTTAGAATGCTCATGGTTTCTAAAATCCTTTAATTCCAAGCTTTTAACAATCAATTCATTACCTCTGTATGTTAAAACAAATTATTTTTGAACAACTTGATATTTTTTATCTTCAAATTCTACCATATCGCCGTTTCTGAGCTTTTTTCCGCGTTGAATTTCAATATTACCATTAACTTTTACAAAGCCGTCCAGTATAAAGCCCTTAGCCATAGCTCCATTATCAACTGCACCCGCCCACTTCAGAAACTGATCAAGTTTTATATAATCAGTGTTAATCTCTACTTTTTCCATTCATCCTCCGAAAGAGCTTTCAATTATTTTATGATTTTTTTACTGCTTTTAACCCTATTAATTAACATACAACTATATCCTAACAGCCTGTACCAAATAAGCAAAATCATTATTACTTTCAACAACAGGGCGCAAAGTACATGGTGCATTGGTTGTTATAAAGTATATTGCCGCCCTATCTTCATCAATAGCTTTTAAAGCATCAATAAGATATGCAGGATTATACCCTATTTCTAAATTATTTCCCTCAATATCAACTTTTATTTCTTCACGAACAGCACCTAGTTCTGCATTTGAAGTAATAACTATTTTATCATTTCCAATTGAGAGCTTAACAGGACTATTTTTATCATTCATAGAAATAAGCGATGCTCTTTCCAGACTTGACTGAAACTCTTTTATATTAATAATTACTTTGGTTTCAAATTCCTTGTTCAATAAACTGTTGTAGTTAAGAAATTTTCCTTCGATGAGTCTTGATACTATTCTCCAGGATTTTGCATCAAAAACTATCTGATTGTTTGAGTTATAGATAGCAACTTCATCGTCACCTGCTTGGAGAATTTTAGATATCTCGTTAAGTGTCTTTCCCGGAACAATAACACTAAAATCACTAATTTCTCCATCTAGAAATTTTCTACGTAAAGCAAGTCTGAATCCATCTATCGATACAACTACCAGCTCTTTATCCTTAACTTCGATAAGTGAACCCGTCAAAACTGGTCTGTTTTCATCTGATCCTACAGCGAATACTGTCTGTCTGATCATGTCCTTTAATTTTCCCTGAGTTAAATTTAATACATTTTCCTTATCAACTTTAGGTAAAGCAGGATATCCGTTCGGGTTAATCCCTTTTATTTCAAAATGTGAATTTTCACATTCAACAACAACGAGATTATTGTCTTTAACTTCAATCAAAACTTCTGAATCTGGTAGTCTTCTAACTATATCTCCAAATATCTTTGAATTTATGACAATTGATCCCTGTTCTCTTATATCTGCTTCGACAAAACATTCAATGCCTATTTCAAGATCGTTACCTGTTAATTTAAAATTTTCATCAGCATTAAGTAAAATACCTTCAAGTATGGGTAAAGTAGTTTTGGTTGAAACCGCTTTTTGTACTATATTGATACCGTTAAGTAAATTTTCTTTTGAGCAAACTAATTTCATGGGTGCCTCCAATTTATAATATATTAAAAAGATAATAAAATTAGTAATAATAGTAGTAAGTGCTGTTGGAACTGTTGATAACTTCTGCAAATCAGTAGTAGTATACGTTTGCTTATGTTAATATCTTGTTGACTAATTGTACTCGATAATTAACAAAAACTTAAAGTTATCCAAAACCAGAAGTTATACACAAACTTTAATCACCAAATCAACAAAAACTGTGAATAAAATTTGAAATAAAAAAAATTAATTCCCAACTATATTCTTCTTTATATCTTCAATTGTTCTCTTAAGTTCTGAACTATTTTGCATATCCTGATTAATCTTTTCACAAGCATGGATGACGGTTGTATGGTCGCGTCCTCCGAATTCATCACCAACCTTGGGTAGTGACATATCAGTCATCTCTCGACATAGGTACATTGCAATTTGTCTTGGGAAAGATACATCCCTGGACCTACGCTTTGATTTGAGTTCTTCAGTTTTTAGATGAAAATATCGAGCAACTGCTTCTTGAATAGTTTTAGAGTTAATCACAACTGCTTTACTGTTATTAAACATATCCTTTAGAGCCTCGATAGCCATATCAACATCTATTTTGTTCTCGGTAAGAGTTGAATAAGCAATTACTCGATTCATTGCCCCCTCAAGTTCTCGGATATTTGATGCAACCTTGTCGGCAATGAACACCATTACATCATCGGGAACGTCAAGGTTTTCAAGCTGAGCTTTCTTACGAAGGATAGCAATTCTTGTTTCCAAATCCGGCGGAGCAATATCAGCTATCAAGCCCCACTCAAACCTGGACCTGAGTCTCTCCTCAAGAGTAGTAATGTCCTTTGGTGGTTTATCACTGGATATAATAATCTGTTTATTTGCTTCATAAAGTGCGTTGAATGTGTGGAAAAACTCTTCCTGAGTTCGTTCCTTACCGCCTATAAACTGAATATCATCTATCAAAAGGACATCTATGTTTCTGTATTTATATCTGAATTCTTCATTTTTATCATCTTTGATGGCATTAATAAGTTCGTTTGTAAATTTCTCTGAGGATACATACAAAACTTTTAGCGCCGGATTCTGACTAAGTACAAAATGGCCTATAGCATGCATAAGGTGAGTTTTACCAAGACCAACTCCTCCATAGAGAAACAATGGATTATAGGCTTTTGCCGGCGCTTCCGATACTGCTAATGATGCAGCATGAGCAAATCTATTGCCATTTCCAATTACAAAAGTATCAAATGTATACTTTGGATTTAACAGCAATCCTGATGTATCTTCGGTGTACTCTTGAACGGGTGGTTTTACCGGAGTTTGTGATGGTGTTGAAAAATAAATATTATAATCCTTGTGGGTTATTTGTCTAAGCGCATTTTTTATCAGGTAAGAATATCTGGATTCGAGAATTCCTTTTTGAAAATCTGCAGGAACTCCTAATGTAATAGTATTTGAATCAAGTGACATCGGTTCAATGGTTAATATCCATGTATTAAAACTAATTTCTGTCATTTCACCTTTTAATAATTCCAATGTACGATTCCATATATCATTTAGCTGCACGTTCATGTTATTTCGCCCACCTTGGTTAATCAAAATAAAAATTTATCAAGCGTTATCTAAATTATTCTTTTTACAATTCTAAAAAACAAAAAAATAAAAACCATAATAAAATATACATACTCACAATGTATATAGGAGTCCAGTATGGCAAACTTTAATAATAAGTTTATTGCATAATAAAGACTCCTTTTGGATATTATCGTTTTTTATCTTAAGTAAACAATTTTAATATTAATCTTTTGAAATATTTATCTATTATAATAAATAATAAATAAATACAAAAGTTATTAACAACCTGGATAACAAAAGACACAGGTTATCAACAAGTATTAATAAATATATCAGAGTTTTGTGGAAAATTCAATACGAAAAACTACAGATATCCACAAAAAATATTTTTTTATAAGATATATCCACAGGTTATTTAGTAAATAATATTGATAATAACTAGATATTGAAATAACTAATAATTAATTCACCACATATTGTTTATCAGCATAATAAAATTAGCAAATTGTACAAAAAAACTAGATGTTTAATAGCCTTGACAGTTTTTAAGCTGTTAATATATAATAGGTCTGGTGTCTTTAAAAGAAAAACACTTTTAAGTTTATATAAAGGAAGTCAGAACGGGGGTGTACTAATTGTTAAGAACATATCAACCTAAAAAAAGACATGCTAAAAAAGAACATGGTTTTAGAAAAAGAATGAGCACTGCTAATGGAAGAAAAGTATTAAGAAGACGCAGAGCAAAAGGAAGAAAGGTTCTTTCAGCATAAGACCGCATAATTGTGGTCTTTTTCTTTAAAAAATGCTTGGAAATATCTTCCCTCTGGCCTGCTATTCGAAATACAATAATAATATGGTAAGGTAGTAGGACATGAGAAAAACTGTAACTTTAAAAATGAATTACGAGTTTTCCAAAGTTTTTAAAAAGGGTACATTTTATGTTGGAAGGCATATTACTGTATATGCCCTTCCAAATAAAATTGAAGCCAACAGAATTGGAATTTCTGTCTCGAAAAAAGCCGGAAAGGCAGTTATAAGAAACAGAAAAAAGAGATTAATAAGGGAATGTTACCGTCATTATGAGGAATATGTTAAGAGTGGATATGATTTGGTTATAGCCGCCCGAAGTGATGAAACGGTACCAAAATATGGGACGTTATTAAAGGAGTTTAAATACCTTATAAAGAAATTAGGGGTATTTGATCAGGAGAAATATAATTGTTCAAAAGAGCTTTGATCTTACTGATTAGGTTTTATCAAAAGTTTATATCGCCATTGAAATTCAGGCCAACTTGCAGGTTTTATCCCACTTGCTCGCAGTATGCAATAGACGCTATAATAAAATATGGCTGTCTAAAAGGCAGTTATTTGGCTATAAAAAGGATATTGAAATGTCATCCCTTTCATCCGGGAGGGATTGATCCCGTAAAATAGAAATGTACTCTGGTGCAACCAAGCAATAAAGACAATGGTGTACCTGAGTTAATTGAATACATGAAGGTTTAGGAGAATAACATGTTAGATTTTATAGCAAAGCCACTGGGTCAGTTTTTATACTGGATTTATAATACAGTGGCAATAGGAAACTACGGATTGGCAATTATCATATTTACTATAATAGTGAGAGCTGCAATGATACCTCTTACTTTAAAGCAGTATAAGTCAAGTGCGGAAATGCAAAAAGTACAGCCCTTAATAAAGGAAATTCAAAGAAAGTATTCAAACGATAAGCAAAAATTGAATGAAGAAACAATGAAGCTGTATCAAGAGCATAAAATAAATCCGGCAGGAGGATGTTTGCCTTTATTAATTCAGATGCCTATTTTGTTATCTCTTTGGCAGGTTATCACAAAGCCTTTGAAGTACATGCTAGGATTCTCCACTACACAACTTGAAGATCTTGCGAAGCTGGCAAATATTCCGGTAAATAGTGCTTATTCAGAAATTAACACAATAACATATTTTATGAAAAACGGTCAAGGTGAAAAAGTCGGTAACTTAAATATGTTCTTCCCAAGTCACGGCGGTATTAACCTGGGATCAATACCTACTTATCATTTTGATCAATTAGCAGCAGATCCAATGAAAATATGGTTGTTGTTGTTGGTCGTTTTAGCAGTGGGAACCACCTATATTACAGCTCGTCTGTCAATGCCTAAGACTACTGACAAGGCTACGAATCCAATGGGGAATACCATGCTGTATATTTCTCCGCTAATGACTTTGATATTTGCTTTCCAGTTCCCTGCAGGTCTTGCGTTATATTGGATTGCGGGTAATGCATTTGCGATTGCCCAACAATCCTATGTTAATAAATATGTCCTTAAGAAGAAGGAGGTAGTCAGTAAATAATGGCTTATAGTATTGAAAAAACAGGAAAAACCGTTCAAGAAGCTATTTCAGCAGCATTGTCAGAATTAAAACTCTCTCAGGATGATGTAGAAATAGAGGTATTGGAAGAAGGCAATAAAGGTATCTTCGGCATAATTGGTACAAAGGTTGCAAAAATCAGAGCTACAGTAAAGGAAGTCGAAGCAACCAGAGGAGATATAGCATCAGATTTCCTATACACAATTCTCAACAATATGGGTGTTGAAGCAGATATTACCGTTAATGAGGATGAAGAAAGCATAGTTGTTGATGTAAATGGTGATGATATTGGTATAATAATCGGCCGCAGAGGAGAAACGATGGATTCTCTGCAATACCTGACTAGCCTCGTTATAAATAAGGGATATGAAGACTACAAGAGAGTAATTCTTAATGTTGAGAACTACAGACAAAAGAGAGAAGAAACTCTGGTAAAACTTGCAAACAGATTAGCTGAAAAAGTTGTTAAATACAAGAAGCCTGTTACATTGGAACCCATGAATCCTTATGAACGAAGAATAATTCATTCGACACTTCAAGGACATAAACAGGTAGAAACCTACAGCACAGGTGAAGAACCTAAGAGAAAAGTTGTTATAACTTTAAAATAGAACTTTGAAGTTTTAGGGCTTAAAGGACATAAAAATGTATTTAAGGATGGTCATATTTTATTGATCATTTCTTTGAAATGGTTTAAGGAGTATATTCCTTGAACCATTTTGTGCGTTATTTAAAAGAAATTACATACTAAAGTATGTTACAAAAACAGAATTTACTTTTGAAAGCGGTTTAACTGCGTAAAAAGCCGGATGGAGGCAAATATGCATTTTGAAGATACAATAGCAGCACTTTCTACACCTTATGGAACCGGAGGAATAGGTGTTATACGAATAAGCGGAGATATGGCGTTTGAAATAACTGCGAAAATCTTTCGTGCAAATAGAAAAATAGATGAGATTGCAACACACACTGTTACTTATGGGAGGATTATTAACCCTGAGACCGATGAAATAATTGATGAAGTGTTGCTTCTCAAAATGAATAAACCAAATACGTTTACCCGTGAAGATGTGATTGAAATACACTGCCATGGTGGAATTGTAGTAATAAATAGAGTTATGGAACTACTCTTCAGGTATGGAGCAAGGCCTGCTGAAGCAGGGGAATTTACCAAACGTGCATTTCTTAACGGAAGAATAGATTTATCTCAGGCAGAAGCAATAATAGACTTGATTAATTCAAAGACAGTAGAAAGCTCAAAGGCTGCAGTAAGTCACCTGGAAGGCAGGTTATCCGTAAAGCTCGAAAAATTAAGAGAGAAGCTAGTCGAACTGCTTGCACACATTGAGGTGACAGTGGATTACCCTGAGCATGATATAGAAGAAATAACCGGAGAAAAGGTATATGCAAGTCTTAAGCAGATAAAGACAGAGCTAGTAGATCTTTCTTCAACCTTTAACCGCGGCAAGCTATTAAGGGAAGGAATAAATATAGTCATTGCCGGTAAGCCAAATGTAGGCAAGTCCTCACTGCTCAATCAGCTTGCCGGTCAAACCCGTGCCATAGTAACAGACATACCTGGAACCACAAGAGATATTATAGAAGAGTATATAAATATTAAAGGCATTCCTGCTAAAATAACCGATACTGCCGGAATCAGAAGTACTGAGGATATTGTTGAAAAAATAGGAGTGGATAAGGCATTTAAGGCAATAGAGGAAGCTGATCTTATAATTGTTGTTATTTCAGCAGATACAGGAATACTCAGAGAAGATGAAGAAGTACTTAAAAACGTTAACAGTAAAAAAAGTGTTATACTTATTAATAAAACAGATCTTGTAAATAGAGAAAGAATTGATGAAATAAGAAATGAACTGGATGCGGACATTATACTCGAAGCATCTGTTATCAAGGATGAAGGAATAGAAGGACTCGAGCAAAAGATATCTGAACTGTTTTTTAAGGGAGATATTTCAAAGAACGAAGAAGTCCTCCTAACTAATGTCAGGCACAAGAGTTTGGTAGACAAAGCTGTTTATGCAATAGATCAGGCCTTGGGCTCCTTTGATATGGGTATGCCGCTGGATATGGTTACTATTGATATAAAGAATTCTGCCGAATACATCGGGCAGATAACAGGAGAGTCTATTGATGAGGCTGTAATGCATAATATTTTCAGCCGTTTTTGTATTGGTAAATAGCTATTAGAATATATAATAGTTTTTGATAATCAAATTAATATAATTCAAGATAATAAATAAAGAATAAGAGCTTTTAAGCTTATATTTAGAAAGAAAGGAAGAATCCGAATGGATTATTTCGCTGGAAGTTATGATGTAGCAGTAATCGGGGCCGGACATGCAGGTTGTGAAGCTGCACTGGCTGCTGCAAGATTGGGTTGTAAGACAATAGTATTTTCGATAAACCTTGACAGTATAGCAAATATGCCCTGCAATCCTAGTATAGGAGGTACCGCAAAAGGCCACCTGGTAAGAGAGATAGATGCTCTAGGCGGTCAGATGGGTAAGACAACAGACAAAACATTTATTCAGTCCAAAATTTTGAATAATTCAAAAGGTCCCGCGGTTTATTCGCTTCGAGCCCAGGTGGACAGACGACACTATCAAATGGAAATGAAGCATACATTGGAGCTTCAGGACAATCTTGATATCAGACAGGCGGAAATTGTTGAGTTGCTGACAGATGAAAACAAAACAAAAATAACCGGCGTCAAAACCCATACAGGTGCAATTTTTAATTGCAGGGCAGTAATTCTGACAACAGGTACTTACCTCATGGGAAGAATTATCATTGGAGATGTTAGTTACAGCGGGGGACCGGATGGGTTATTTCCTGCAAACAGACTGTCTGAAAGCTTAATGCAGCTTGGAATTTCACTGTTACGCTTTAAAACAGGTACTCCTGCCAGACTTAGCAGAAGAAGCCTGGATTTTACAAAGATGACCGAGCAGCCCGGGGATGATACAATACTTCCTTTCTCATTTGAAACAGAGAGTATTGAAAAGGAACAGGTACCCTGCTGGCTTACCTATACAAATAAAAATACACATGATGTTATAAAGCAAAACCTGCATCGCTCACCTTTGTACAGTGGAAATATTACCGGTATCGGACCAAGGTACTGCCCATCCATAGAAGATAAGGTGGTGAGGTTCGCCGACAAGGAAAACCATCAGGTTTTTGTAGAACCAATGGGTCTCGATACAGAAGAAATGTATCTGCAGGGTATGTCAAGCAGTCTCCCCGAAGATGTTCAGACGGATTTTATGAAGACAATTCCAGGACTTGAAAATGTTAAAGTAATGAGGAGCGCCTATGCTATCGAATATGATGGAATAGATGCAACACAGCTTAAACTATCGCTGGAATTCAAAAATGTTGAAGGTTTATTTTCAGCAGGGCAAATAAACGGAAGCTCAGGTTATGAAGAAGCTGCAGCTCAGGGAATTATAGCCGGAATAAATGCAGCCCTAAAGGTTCAGGAAAAAGAGCCATTATTATTGGATAGATCTCAAGCCTACATAGGTGTTTTGATAGATGATCTGGTAACAAAGGGGACCAAAGAACCTTATAGAATGATGACTTCAAGAGCTGAGTACAGATTATTGTTGAGACAGGATAATGCTGACCTCAGACTCACACCTTTAGGCAAAAGTGTAGGATTAGTTAGTGAAGATAGATATCAAAAATTCCTTTATAAAAAGGAGCTTATTGAAAAGGAAATTAATAGACTAAATAATATTTATCTGTCACCGAGCAATGAAGTTTTGAAATACCTTGAAAAGAGAGAAAGCACCGCTATTAAAAGCGGAATTAATGTTGCAGAGCTCTTGAGGAGACCTGAAATAAGCTATGAAAGTCTTGCAGAAGTAATGGAGCTTCCCGAACTGCCCAGATCTGTAAGAGAACAGGTTGAAGTGGCAATTAAGTATGAAGGCTATATAAAACGGCAGATGCAGCAGGTGGAGCAGTATAAAAAACTTGAAGGCCGTAAGCTTCCAAAGAATATAGATTACACTACGATTCAGGGCTTAAGGCTTGAAGCAAGACAAAAGCTTTCACAGATAATACCTGATTCAATAGGACAGGCCTCAAGAATAACAGGCGTATCTCCTGCGGATATTTCTGTTCTGCTTATTCATTTGGAGCAAATAAACCGCAGTAATTCTCAGAAGCAAAATCATATAGAAAAATAAATTTATGCTTAAGGCATAAATGTGTTGGAGGAAAGCATGTCATTTGATAGCGAACTGAAGAAACTCTTATCAGAGGGTGCCAGGCATTATGGAAAAGAACTGACCGAACAGCAGTTAGACCAATTCGATATCTATATGGAATTACTAAAGGAATGGAATCAAAAGATAAACCTCACTGCTATTGAAGAAGATAGGGAAATTATAATTAAGCACTTTATTGATTCACTGAGTATACTTCCATATGTTAAGAATGACAGGCTTAAGCTGGTGGATATTGGAACAGGAGCCGGCTTCCCAGGAATACCACTTAAGATATCCAATCCTTTTTTGGAGGTAACCCTAATCGATTCTCTTGATAAAAGAGTCAAATTCTTAAACGAGGTAATAAGCTCAGCAAATATTACGGCTCAACCTGACCTACCTGAGATAAAGGCAGTCCATGGAAGGGCGGAAGACTTTGGAGTTAACCCTAAGTATAGAGAAAAGTATGATATTGCTGTCGCACGTGCAGTCGCAAATTTACCGGTATTACTCGAATATTGTCTTCCATTTGTTAAAATAGGCGGTATTTTCATTGCTATGAAAGGAAGTAATACTGAAGAAATTGAAAACAGTGCCAAAGCCTTGGACGTTTTAGGCGGGAAAATAGAAAGAGTAGTAAAAATGCAGCTGCCGTCTACTGATATTGAAAGAAATATTGTGATCATAAAAAAGTTTAGACAAACCCCGACAAAATTTCCGAGAAAAGCTGGAAAACCTGCGAAAGAACCGTTGATATAAGTATTATTTACCATTAATTTACAGTTTTTTATCGAACGAAACTTGCATGGGTAATAAAGGAAATAACATATTCTGCATGAATTATCACTTTGTGTATTTTACAATATATGGTAGATTACCATAGAAAATTTTTTACAATATACAAAGGATGGTGCCGTTATGTTAGAAAGCAAGGTTCAGTTTTCAAAGCAGGAAAAAAAGGATGAGTTAAAAAACATTACTTATGTTGGGATAGATTATATCAGACCAAATCCATACCAGCCAAGAAAGCAGTTTAACAAACTTGCCCTGGAAGAATTGTGTGAATCAATAAAGCAGTACGGCGTGTTACAACCAATTAATGTAAGAAAAATATCACTTAGTACTTATGAATTAGTGGCTGGAGAGAGAAGGTTAAGAGCTGCAACCATGGCAGGCCTTAAGGAAATACCAGCGATAATCATAAATGTAGATGATAATGATTCAGCAGTTATGGCGCTGATCGAGAACCTTCAGAGGGAAGATCTTAGCTATATGGAGGAAGCTGAAGGCTATAGTAACCTGATTAATGAGCATGGTTTTACCCAGGAAGAATTAGCACAGAAAATAGGAAAAAGCCAATCAACTATAGCAAACAAGATAAGGCTGTTGAAATTATCACCGTTGGTCAAAAAGATCCTGTCGGATAATAATTTAACAGAGCGGCACGCCAGAGCACTTTTAAAGCTTCATGATGAACAGCTTCAATTAAAAGTTCTAAAACTTGTTTGTGAAAGAGGCCTTAATGTCAAGAAAACAGAAGAACTTGTAGAAAAGGCAATTGATAAGTTTTCAAAAGACATAAGACAAAAGACCACTGATAGGAAAATGACAAAAGCGATTAAAGACGTCAGAATTTTTGTGAACACTATTAAACAGGCTATTGATATAATGAAGCAGTCAGGAGTAAATGCAAAGGCAGCCCAGATTGACAGAGGAGATTACATAGAATTTGTAGTTAGGGTCCCAAAGAACAATATGGCTTAAATTCATATAGTTTGTTGATTAATATTTAGATAAAAAGAGTTTAAACTCCCTATGGTTACTAAAAACCTTAGGGAGTTTTTTTGTTAATAAATTGCTGAAAGTAAAAATAGAAGTAAATTATTGACAAACCAAAAAATTGGGTATACTGTATATATATAATATACACAGTATACCCAACGTACTAAATCAGGAGGTGATAGATTGTATTTTATTCTGAACTATAACAGCGGACAACCAATGTATGATCAGATTAAAGAGCATATAAAGCAGGATATTTATACAGGCAAGCTTAAGCATAATGACTTACTTCCCTCTGTAAGGCAGCTTGCAAAGGATTTAAATGTGAGTATGATTACCACAAAACGCGCTTATCTGGAGTTAGAAAATGAAGGGTTTATATATTCGGTTGCGGGAAAAGGTACGTTTGTCAATGCACAGGATTTTTCAAAAATTCTTGTGAACAGAAACGATCAGCTGCTGAAACAATTTGAGGAAAAGGTCAAGGAGCTAGAAAAATCAGGCGTTGAAAAGAGTAAGATCATAGCAGTAGTTGAAAGCGTATATTTAAATAAGAGAGATGAGGAAAAATGATGGATTATATTTTAAAAGTAGATAGTCTAACAAAACAGTATAAAAATTTTAAAATTGACAATGTTTCCTTCCAACTGGAGAAGGGGTGTATTATGGGTTTTATCGGTCAGAATGGAGCAGGTAAAACAAGCACGATAAAGCTTCTGCTAAATATAGTTGGAAGAGATTCAGGTAAAATATCAATTTTAGAAAAGGATAATAGATAGTGTTAACTAATCTATGAAAAACTGAAGTAAAAAGTATTGAACTTTGAAAAGTGAAAAATATATCTAGAAATTGTATTTCGAGTGGTAATTTCCGCATTTATTCCACGTTCCTCTTGCCAT
>JAEWOH010000015.1 GCA_023460955.1 Bacillota bacterium
TGTGTTAATTGTTTTCGCATAACTCAATTATACACTAAGAGCAGCTTCTTTGGAGGCTGCTTTTACTTTTTGGGGACAAAAAGAAGGCTGCCTCTCAATAGAATGTTTATTTCTATTTTGAGACAGCTCCTTTTGCTATTGGGAGATAATCAGATAAATCATTAGTTAGAATTATTTAAATTTGCAGAAAGTCGGGCTATAATGTTTATATAATATTAATAAGGAGATTAGTTATGAAAAAATTCATTTCTGAGTTTAAAGAGTTTATTTCCAGAGGAAATGTAATTGACCTGGCAGTTGGTATAATCATTGGTTCAGCTTTTACGGCCATTGTAAACTCACTGGTAAATCAGGTCATAATGCCTGGGGTGGGATATCTTATCGGCGGTATAAATTTTACTGATTTTAAATGGACACTTGTTGAAAAAACAGGTGATACGGCTGAAGTAGCAATATACTTTGGAGCGTTCATTCAGCAGATAATTAACTTTCTAATAATATCCTTTGTTGTTTTTTGTATGGTTAAATTAATAAATGTTCTGAGAAGAAAAAAGAAGGAAGTGGAGACAGCAGTTCCAGCTCCGGTACCGGAGGTTCAGTTGCTTACTGAAATAAGAGACTTATTGAAGGATATAAAAAAGGACTGAGGTATAAAAGCAGAACAACTTTAATTAATAGGAGTACTTAGTTACTATCCATGAATTAAAGTTGTTCCAGGCTTATACTCAATATTTTAATCAACCATATAAAGGCCGTCAAAGTAGTCTGTAGCCGGAATGGAATTAATATTCAACAAACTGCTGGTACTGAACCACCCTTTTTGTCCATCAGCAGTTTCAACGGCACACCACTTTTCATTGTCAGTGTCGGTAAGAAAGATCTTCTGACCTGTTTTTAAAGTCAGAATCGGACTTGAATCAGTAGGTGACTTCTGAAGTTTAAGAGGTTTTTTTACTGTAACAATGGTATTCATTTTGCGATATTTTTCAGTGATATGAAATAATTTGTGATTCGCAGATAACTTATATTCATCTGAATAAAACCAGGTTTGAAGTATAGCACCTCTGGTTTTTGTAATGAACTTACCCGAGCCGTTTATTTTTAATGAGTAATTATTGCCTTGAACCTTACCCATATAAATTAATTTACTGCCATTATAATAGTAAAAATAAGTATTGGAGTCATCGCTGGGACCTGATTCGGTTATTGCTATTTCTTTATATTTATCCTTTGTATTAATATCGGCAACGTACATAATACCATCAAGATTATCTCCGCTGCCGTTAATCTTAGTATTATTTACGGTTAGTGTGTATTCCCGATCACCTTGCGAGCACTTCAAATTAATTTTATCTTTTATGCCATCTCCGTTAAGATCTATAGAAAATTCGTTTCCATTAATTTTGTGAAAATTGGCTTTCAGATTACTTGAATAAGACCAAAGAAATTCAACATTTTTCTTTTCTGTATTATTCAGCATCGATTCTTTAAATTTCTTATTCTTTTTATACCAGGGTTTACTGGAAAAATATGAGGAGTATGTTTCATTCTTAAAAATATAACCATGTCGAGCGTATATTTCATTTCTGGCAAAGTCAATATTATAAGCACTTAAATGAAATAAGTCCTTTTCAGCAAGTAAGACTTTGTCGCTGTTGGGAATAATATAGTTTTCAATTAGATAGAAATCCATTTTGTTGCCCGCAGCCGAGACAAGGAAATTTGAAACCTGTACTAAAGAAAAAACAAGCGCAAAACACAAAGTAACACGGATTTTCATTTTCATTAAGCATTACCATCCTAATCGTATAATTAGTTAAAGGTTTTCCATGTAGATTAATATAAACTTTAATTGTTTATCTATAATCCATTATATTACCTACTAGTATAAAATGGAATAAATTAAAAGGCAAGCCAGAATGAAGCTGGCTTGCCTTTACGCTGATATATTTAATTTCTATCCAAACACATTTTACTCGTTATCAAGCTATTTCTTTTAATTTATATTTTATCCGATAAATTGCTGGGTCCAGTAAAGTCTACCGCTTGAATTCTTTGCTACACCTACACCAATCTCGGTAAAGGATGATTTAAGAATATTAGCTCTGTGCCCCGGTGAATTCATCCATCCATTCATAACCTGTTCAGGTGATGTCTGACCCATTGCGATGTTTTCACCTGCAGTTCTATAGCTGATACCGAACTTTTTCATCATATCAAAGGGTGAGCCGTAAGTCGGTGAATTGTGGTCAAAGTAGTTGTTCTTAGCCATGTCCTGTGACTTTAAGGTTGCAACTTTGCTTAATTCAGTATTCAGCTTTAAAGGTTTAAGTCCTGCTTTGGCCCTTTCCGCATTAACCAATTCAACTACTTTCTTCTGAAAGGCACTATATTCTCCGTTAGTTGTGCCGGATGAAGGTTTGGTTGTTGTTCCCGCGGTAGGTTTTGATGTTGTTGAAGAGGGCTTTGCTGCAGCAGGTTTAGAAGCATCGGAGGGTTTGGCTGCTGCTGCCGGCTTAGCTGATGTAGCTGTATTATTAGGAGTGCCAGCGTTACATTGCTTTTTGACACTAGAGTTACTGAATAGCTTAGCTGGTAAAGAACCGGTATATGATTTCAGTATTTCTTCTAATTTAGTTTTCAGGGAAGAATTATCGGTTTGCTGATTATTAGTGTTTTTTACCGCGCTTTTGTTTTGGTTAGCTGAGGCTACATTTGTATTAGCGTTTTCCGGACAATACTTTGAATTTGGTACTGAAGTTCCAAGCTTAACTACCTTTGGTGCCACAGCAGAGGAATCCGCCCTAAGGCTTTCCAGAGCCGTTGCCACAGCCTGAGCCGCAGGAGTTGGTGTAGCATTTGTTTTTACTGCTGAAACACTTGCTTCAACAGGTTTATTGGTATCAACTGCATTACTTTTAATTTGATTTGCATTACTGTTAAAGGCGAAAACCGAAACCAATATTGCACTTGCTGCAACAGTTGATATTATTGCTTTTTTGTTGTTTTTCATGATTACCTCCATTAGTTTTGATTAAATTTACGTGCTTTTCTTCATGTTTCCATAATCAGCGTTTTGGACGATGCTTCTGTTGTTCATGCTTTAATTCAGCGTATATTTATCAGCTACCGGGGTATGGGCATTATGTTAACACCTATTCTTGGGGTAAACAACCCCCAATTTATGGTAACAGGCTCAGATGTAGGCTTACAGGGTTTTGGGAAAATAGAGGGAGCCCTTATGATTACAGGGATAGACCTTAAATGAGTTGACATAAAATTAACGAATAAAAAATCTTAAAATTATTAGTTTATTTTAATACAATAATGTAAAATTATTAAATGAACTATTTGCTGTTTTTTACATGCAGCTGTTTATCAAGTGTAAAATGCGGGAATAAATGAGAAAGAATTGGATGAAGGGTGGTACAATTTCCGTGATAGAATGGATTAGTAATCAAAATCATATTTTTCTGGCATTCCTAGCCACTTTAATGACCTGGGCACTAACTGCACTTGGGGCATCTATGGTTTTCTTTTTCAAGGAGATTAATAAGCGAGTTCTTAATACAATGTTGGGCTTTGCAGCGGGAGTAATGATAGCTGCCAGTTTCTGGTCACTTCTTGCACCCGCCATAGAAATGGCAGAGGAAGCGCCGATTCCTGCATGGCTGGTAGCTGCTATAGGTTTTATAGGAGGAGCTGCATTTTTATACCTGGCCGACAAAATTATTCCTCACATGCACTTAAATTCGAAAGATGGTGAAAGTGAGGGAATAACAACAAACCTTAAAAGAAGTATTTTACTTGTTTTTTCAATAACTCTTCATAATATACCTGAAGGATTGGCAGTTGGTGTTGCTTTTGGTGCAATTGCAAACGGTATATCCGATGGATCACTTATGTCTGCTCTTGCAATTGCCATCGGAATCGGTTTGCAGAACTTTCCGGAAGGAGCCGCGGTTTCTATACCACTAAGACGTGAAGGTTTATCGCGCCGGAAAAGCTTTCTTTACGGACAGGCCTCTGGTCTGGTTGAACCAATAGCAGGCGTGCTGGGTGCTGCCCTTGTTATGTTCATTAAGCCCGTGCTGCCTTATGCACTTGCTTTTGCTGCCGGCGCGATGATATTTGTAGTTGTGGAGGAACTCATTCCGGAGGCCCAGAGCGGCTCCCATGAGAGTACCCATCTGGCCACGGCAGGCTGCATAATCGGGTTCACTATAATGATGATTCTTGACGTTGCGTTGGGCTAACCTATAGCACGCGTAAATGTCCGCTTTTCTGCTGAAGGAGGAATACCATAATATTTTTTATAGAGCTTGCTGAAATAGTAAGCATCATCATAGCCAACATTTCTGGCAACTGTTTTTATAGGTATATTTCCTTCACTAAGAAGTTCATTCGCTTTTGTAAGACGTATCCTAATCAAGTGATTAATTGGAGATTCGCCGGTCTCTTCCTTGAATATCTTTGAAATATAAACGGGGCTTAAATACATATTGTGCGCAAGCCTGTAAAGCGAAATGGGTTTCATATAATTTTGATTCAGGTATTTCAATATAGTATTAACGATGTTGGTTTTTTCCGAGGTAGTAATATTCAGTCTTGCTTTTTCAGTTTTTTCCTTGTTTGCGTTCATACCTCTATAAAGAAGAGAGGTAAGCTTGAGAATACTAGCCTTAATAACAAGATCACAAAAAGGTTCATTTTTTTCCTGCTCTGAAAGTGTCTCATTTATACATTTAATAATATCGGCAAAATACAGCGGCATAACATAAATATGCTCTGCTTCAGGCTCAACAAGATAATTGGGCGGCAAATTCTTTATTTGAAAATTACCAAGGGCATAGTTGAATTCTTCCACACGGACCCCTTCTGGTATCACTTTAACATGCTTTACGCCGGGCTTAATTATAATGATACTACCCTTGCCGACTTCATATCTGACATCATCCAAAATGTAAGTGAAATTACCGGATATTACAATTTTAACTTCTGTGAAATCGTGAGAGTGATAGGTGAGTTTACTATCACTGTCAACTATGCTAACAAATGCAAAGAGTAAGGTTGGATTAAAACATTCAGCTCTTACTTCGGGCATACACAAAAGAAATCACTCCTAAAAAATATTTTACAAAAATAACTAAAAAATAACTATAATTAAAATTCAAATGATATATATATCTACTTTTACATAGTAACAGATAACAGTATCACTCTCAATCTTATCATAAACTCTTATTTATTCCAATCATAAAACATTTACAATTCAATCGTAACATCGGATAAAAATATACATCACCAGATGAAGAATATCCATTTTATAAAAGTGCTTACCATTTATAATTATACAGGTAACATTACGTCAGGAGGGAAGGTATAGTCTTTTATGAAAAATGTAAAATGGGTTTGGAGTTATATAAAGAAAGATAAACTCAGAATTATTATAAGTTTACTGTTGTGCCTTATTGCTTCAGGCCTGAGTATGGTTAATCCCTATGCTTCAGGGTTTATAGTTGACAAGGTTATCAAGCAGGGGAACAGGGAACTGCTCTTACCGCTAGCGGCTGCCATTATCGGGGCTGCTGTCATAAAAGCGATAATTAGATTCAATTTTCAAATCAGCTTTGAAAAGGTTTCTCAGGGAGCATTTATGACAATAAGGGAAGACATGTATAAAAAATTGCAGGAGATGGATTTTAAATTCTTTGATACTACCAGAACAGGTGATATAATGGCCAGAATGACTGGTGATATGGACACAGTCCGTCACTTTGTTGCATGGGTAATATATATGAGCTTTGAAAATATAGTAATTTTCGTGCTTGCCGTAGGCTTGCTGTTTACTATAAACTGGCAGTTTACCCTTATGCTGTTGCTGGTTATTCCTTTTCTGGCCTGGGCTGCAATAAAACTTGCCAATGACGTTAGGCCTACCTTTGCAGCTATCCGTCAACAATTTTCAAGACTTAATTCGGTAGTTCAGGAGAATATAAGCGGAAATAGAGTTATAAAGGCCTTTGCTACAGAAAAAATTGAAATAGGGAAGTTTAATCGTGAGAATGAGGCTTACAGACAGAAAAACATGGATTCCGCCAATGTATGGTCTAAATATCTTCCTATAATAGATACACTTGCAGGAACCCTTTCATTCATTATTCTGCTTGTGGGAGGTATATTTGTAATAAACAACCAGCTGACTATAGGAGAATTGGTTACCTTTAACTCTATAATATGGGCACTGGGAAACCCAATGAGAATGTGCGGTTGGCTTATTAATGACATCCAGCGCTTCAATGCTTCGGCTGATAAAATAAGAGAATATTTTGAAACTGAGACCTCAATAAGTAATTCAGAACAACCTGGCGAAAATGAAATTAAAGGTGTTGTTGAGTTTAAAAATGTAAGCTTTGGTTACGAGGATGAGGAAATACTTAAGAATGTAAGCCTAAAAGCTAATCCTGGACAAACAATTGCTATTATAGGCCCTACCGGTTCAGGAAAATCAACACTTGTAAACCTGATATGCAGATTTTATGACTGCAATGAAGGAGAGGTTCTGATAGACAATATAAATGTAAAGGATATAGAACTTGGAAACCTTCGTTCAAAGATTTCAGTCGCAATGCAGGATGTATTTCTTTTTTCAGATACAATTGAAGGAAACATTGCATATGGAGTACCTGATGCGCCCTACGAATCTGTTAAATGGGCAGCTGGTATTGCAGATGCTGATGAATTTATATCCGGTCTTCCTGAAGGGTATGATACCATCATCGGTGAAAGAGGAGTTGGACTTTCGGGAGGACAGAGACAGAGAATAGCACTTGCAAGAGCGATTCTTAAAGATCCGTCAATATTAATACTCGATGATACAACCTCAAGTGTAGATATGGAAACTGAGTTTGAAATCCATAAGACTCTCAGATCCTTCTATAATAATAAGACCACTTTCATTATCGCACACAGAATTGCATCTGTTAAAAATGCAGATCAGATTCTAGTACTAAATGACGGTGAAATAATAGAAAGTGGTACACATGAGGAACTATTGAACAGAGAAGGCTATTATTACAATGTGTATCAAACTCAATTTGGAGACTTTGATGCAAAGGCAGTTAAGGAGGTGGGCTAATGGCAAGGAACAAGTATGATGTTGATGAGGAACTTGTATCGGTATTCAGGATGAAAGACCTTATTAGACTTCTCGGCTACCTGAAGCCATATAAGTTGACTATGGCTTTTACAGTAATGCTTATGCTGATAGCCAGCGTTGCAAACCTGCTGGGACCTATTTTGGTACAGAACGCAATAGATAAGAGAATCCCGGCCGGAGACATCAAGGGCATATTTATGCTTTCAGGCATATTTGCATTGACGCTAGTAATTAATGCAGTGTGTTTTAAATTAAGAGTCAAGCTAATGTCTAAAACGGGGAATAACGTAGTTAAGACAATAAGAGAAGACATATTTTACAAGCTTCAGGAGCTCCCGTTCTCTTATTATGACAGCAGACCACACGGGAAAATACTTGTAAGGGTTATAAATTATGTAAATTCTCTTAGCGATTTACTTTCAAATGGTTTTATAAACTTTATTACAGATATGTTTACGCTTATATGTATAGTCGGTTTTATGCTGTTTATTAACGTAAAACTCACTTTCGTAAGTTTGATTGGTTTGGTCCCATTAATCGTTGCCATTTTGCTGATTAAAAACATTCAACGAAGAAACACCCAGGCGCTCAGCATGAAACAGTCCAATCTTAATGCGTACATTCATGAGTCAATCTGCGGAGTAAAGGTTACTCAGTCTTTTGCACGTGAAAAGCAGAATGAGGGAATTTTCCATGAATTGAGTGTTTCCTACAGAAAAGCATGGATGAAATTTGTAAAGTCCAACATTATATTGTGGCCAATAATAGACTCAATTTCAACTGCGGGAATGATGGCACTTTATTTTGCGGGGATTTTATGGCTTCAGGATGTTTCAGTAGGTGTTCTTATAGCTTTCGTAAGCTTTGTCTGGAGGTTCTGGCAGCCAATCAGCAACATGGGAAACTTCTATAATGCCATGATTAATGCAATGGCTTACCTTGAAAGAATATTCGAGACAATTGATGAAGAACCTGCAATAAAAAACCTTCCTGGTGCTACGGAAATGCCGTTGGTTAAAGGACAGGTAGAGTTCAAAAATGTAGGCTTCTCTTATGATGTGGAAGAGGGCAATAAGATACTTGATAACGTAAGCTTTAAATTTGAACCCGGAAGTACCATCGCTTTGGTGGGACCGACCGGAGCCGGAAAAAGTACAATAATCAACCTGTTAAGCAGATTCTATGATGTTCAGGAGGGAGAAGTTCTTATTGATGGAATAAATATAAGAAATGTAACCTTGAATTCCATAAGAAGGCAAATGGGTGTAATGCTTCAGGATACCTTCCTGTTCTCTGGTACAGTAATGAGTAACATTAAATATGCAAGGCCGGAAGCAACGGACGAGGAAGCCATACAAGCAGCAAAAACAGTTTGCGCGCATGATTTTATCATAAATCTTAAAGATGGTTACGACACTGAAATAAATGAAAGAGGTACAAGACTGTCCATTGGTGAAAGACAGCTGATTTCCTTTGCGAGGGCTCTGCTGGCAGATCCCAGAATACTCATTCTTGATGAGGCGACCTCAAGCATTGATACCAGAACGGAGCTTGCACTTCAAAATGGTCTTCAAAGGCTTCTTAAAGGCAGAACCTCTTTCATTATTGCTCACAGACTGTCCACAATAAAAAATGCCGACTGCATAATGTACATTGATGCCGGCACTATAGTTGAGAAGGGAACTCACGAAGAATTACTTGAATTAAAAGGGCACTATTACAAATTATACAATTCACAGTTCAATGTACTCGAAGCAGTTTAATCAAAACTTAACTTCTTTACATATATTAATTATTGAATTATGATATAAATAAATAAAATTTGGAAAAATAAACTTATTCATGATGGTTTATTACAATTGGTTTTGGGAGGATAAAAAAGTGAGTATTACTAAAAAATTCTTCGGTTCTTTACCGGATGGATCAAAAATTGATATTTTTACATTGCAGAATTCAAAGAATATGTCTGTAGACATTACAAATTTTGGAGGTATTATCGTTTCATTAATGGTACCTGACAAAAACGGTAACCCGGCAGATGTGACTCTAGGTCACGACATCCTTGATAAATATTTTGTTAACACTGAATATTTTGGTGCGCTGATAGGCAGACATGCAAACAGAATTGAAGATGCGAAGTTTGAATTAAATGGTAAGGAATATGAATTGCTTAAAAATGATGGCAATAACCATTTGCACGGTGGTAGCATTGGTTTTCATAATGTTCCCTGGAATGCAGAAATAAAGAACGATAACGGTATCGAAAAGCTGGTACTGACACACCGTAGCCCTGACGGTGAAGAAAACTATCCGGGAAATCTTGATGTAACAGTTGAGTATTCTCTTACTGATGAAAATGAATTAGTAATAGGCTACAATGCTGTATCAGATAAAGATACTGTGATAAATCTTACAAATCATGCTTATTTCAACCTCGGTGGTCATGCATCAGGCAATGTTCTCAAACACCAGATGTATATCAATGCAGAGAGCTTTACACCGGTAAATGACGAATGTCTTCCAACAGGGGAAATCAGAAGTGTAAAAGGAACAGTAATGGATTTTACAACTTTAAGAAGCTTTGAAGAAGACATTGACAGCAATGATGAACAGATAAAAAATGGTTTGGGCTATGACCATAACTGGGTTCTTAATACAAAAGGAAATTTAGAGGAAGTTGCTGCCGAAGTATATCATCCCGAAAGCGGACGCGCAATGCAGGTATTTACTACAAAGCCCGGTATACAGTTCTATTCAGGAAATCATTTGAGTAAAAATAATGATCTTATCGGAAAGAAAAATGCTGTTTACCCAAGGAGAGCAGGCCTGTGTCTTGAGACCCAATTCTTCCCAAATGCAATGAAACATAAGAATTTCCCTTCACCAGTACTCAAAGCAGGGGAAAAGTACCACTATATAACCAAATACAAGTTTTTTACAAAATAATATTAAATAATATAGTGACGAATAGCATAAAAAAGTAAAGTAAGCAATAAAAAACAGTAACCCCTGGTGAAAACCGGGGGTTACTGTCAATTGCGCCTAGAGGCACAAACTATCTTCTAGCATATCCGTTGTTAAAGCTCTTTGATTGAGCTTTCTTAGCTTTTCTACAATCAGGACATCTTGCTGGCTCGTTTGTGAATCCTTTTTCCGCATAGAACTGTTGCTCGCCAACTGTAAAAGTAAATGTAGCGCCGCAATCTTTATAAGTAAGAGTTTTGTCTTGCATGGAATTACCTCCAAAAAATTTATTGCTGAGCATATAAGAACTTAAACATACGGAACGAAAAAGGATTGTACAAATTAGAATAAGAAATTATAAGCCTTAGCAATTATATTATACTATTATAGTAAATATTTAGCAAGGAGTTTGTTATTTTTGGAAATACCTAAATCCTAAGCGGGCAAAATTAATTATAAAAGGCTATTGACAAATACCCTTTTGTACCGTAAAATATCAAATGTGTCTTGCGGGACATGATATATGGTGGGTATAGCTCAGTTGGTTAGAGCGCCAGATTGTGGCTCTGGAGGCCGTGGATTCGAATTCCACTATTC
>JAEWOH010000016.1 GCA_023460955.1 Bacillota bacterium
TACAGCGCCCTTCTACTTGTTCAGAATGGGTGCTGCCAGTGATGCCTTTAAACATGTCGTAAGAGGCTCAATGGCAAGAGGAACGTGGAATAAATGCGGAAATTACCACTCGAAATACAATTTCTAGATATATTTTTCACTTTTCAAAGTTCAATACTTTTTACTTCAGTTTTTCATAGATTAGTTAACACTATCAGAATTCATATTTATTTTGTTCTAAAAAGATGAAAAAAATATATAAAAAAGCCCTCATCCCTGTAACAAGGGACGAGGACTTATAATCCACGCGGTACCACCCAAATTGGTAAAAACCATCTTCTTCATGTACGGGAAAAATGAATTGTTGCTTCCGATACACTCCTTCTGTAACGGGAAAGACCCGGTATGACCTACGTATAAGGTTCAATCATACTGTTCATGGGAGAACTTGCAAAAATACTATCCTGCAGTACTTTCACCACCTACTGCTCGCTTAGAAGAATCATATAATCTGCCAACTGATAAATAACTTATCAGTTTTCCCATTCATCACATTTTTATTTTTCTGTTATATTAATAGATATATTAACATGCAGCTTTTTACAGTGTCAACTAATATTTTAATTAATTATATCGTTTTATTTTATCGTTTTATTTTAAAATTCTTTGTATAACCGAGCTGCGGGCGGCATTTTCAAAGGCATCATCAAGCTCTCCCAGACCATCAAAATCTGAATATTTTTGAAGCAAAGCCAAAGTCAGCAAATGATCTGTCAATTTAGGATTTTTGGGCAATAGACTACCGTGAGAATAGGAACAGTACACATTGTTGTAAATTGCACCTTCAAAACCGTCAGTGCCATTATTGCCGTTCCCTGAAATCACTCTGCCCAATGGTTTTATACTCTGACCGAGGAAAGTTCTTCCTGAATGGTTTTCAAAACCCACAATTCTCAAGGGCTTTCCGTTTTCTTCAATAAAATCGCTTTCAAAAACTATATTGCCTATCATTCTTTCTTTACCGCCTACAGTCCATAGGTCAATGGCACCAAGAAACTCAATTTCCTTACCGTCCCACGTTTTATAGTATTTTCCCATCAACTGATAGCCACCACAGATACATAGGAATACTTTCATACCCTCTATTGCTGCTTTTAGTTCCTGACACTTCTGATTCAGAACATCAGCTTGAATAATCTCCTGCTCATAGTCCTGTCCGCCGCCAAGAAAAATTATATCGTATTTGGAAGCATCGAAATCATTACCAATGGTTACATTTGTTATTTGAGTATTGATTCCGTGCCATTGGGCTCTTCTTTGCAAAGCTAGTATATTACCCCTGTCTCCGTAGGTATTCAGAAGGTCAGGGTATAAATGACAAATATTCAGATCAAACATGTTAGCTCCCATCTACGCACATGTGCGTACATAATAGTAATAAAAGGCCGCTTGAGCGGGTATTTGCTGAGTAAAAAGTACGATGAATGCACTAATGCATTTTTTACTCTATTTCCAGAACTCCCTTAAGTTGTACTTTTTCTTCAGAATATTACGGATATCCAACATTGCAGTGTAAGTGGGAAGTATGTGAAAAACTCCGCCCGGGGGTGTTTGCTCAAGGGCACGGTCCAACAGCAGTTGATAGTCTTTAATAATTCTTATCTTTCTGATATCAATTCCGCTGTACTTTAGTCTTACTGCCATATCTTCACCTCTAACACCTGAAGTATAGAGATTTCCGATTTTGTCAGATACCTTGTTAAGCTGTTCGAAATCCACATCCCAAAGCCACGATATATCTGTTCCGTCTGCCAGATTGTCGTTTATCAGGAATGCGGCGTTAAGCTGCTCGTTTTCAAGAGTGAGGAAACTCAAAACCTGATTGAAGCCGGTAGGGTTCTTTACAAGTATAAGCTTTATGGTTTTGTCGCCGACAGTTATGGACTCCATACGCCCAAAGCCGCATTCAAAGGACTGCATCGCCGCAATAACCGTGTCGGCACTGTAGTTCATGGCAAGACCGCAGGTGGCCGCTGCCATTGCGTTATAGACGTTATACAGGCCGGGAAGATTTATACGTGTAGTGTGCTCTTCTGTCTCCGGACCAAGGGGAGGAGTAGTTTTCCAGTTTATCGTGGTATAGCTGCTGCCGGTCTCCTTTATACATGTACATTCCAGATTGGCAGCAGGCCTTCTGTAGCCGCAGTTCGGACAAGAGAAGCCACCAAGATGACCATATATATGGTTTGAGTATTCATACTTGCTCTTGCAGTTTATACAGAACATGGCATCGGTATTAATATCCGCTGTATTCGAGCCGTTTCCTGCTTCTGCTTCCGCACTAATACCATAATACAGTACCTGCTTTTTTGTATCTCTGCCCAAAGATGCGCACATGGAGTCATCAGCATTTAAAATCAAGGTGGTAGAGTCATTTATTCTTTCCAGCCCGGATTTAACAGCATTCAAGGTAGAATACAACTCGCCGTATCTGTCCAGCTGATCTCTGAAAAAGTTTGTAACAACAACGGCTCTTGGCTGCAGGTGTTTTGTAACCTGGTTGAAAGCAGCTTCATCGCTTTCAATCAGTGCAACCCTGTGCTTGGGTTTACCCGTTAGAGTTACAGCTTCAATGAATATTGTGGTTATTCCACTCACAAGATTTGCTCCTGATTTGTTGGTTATGTAATCTACATGGTTATTTTTAAGAATTTCTTCAATGATTCTGGTGGTAGTGGTTTTACCGTTAGTCCCGGTAACCATAATAATTTCATAATCGGAGGCAATTGACCTGAGTATGCCAGGGTATAATTTAAAAGCAAGTTTCCCGGGCAAAGTAGTACCGCCTCTTTTAATTAAGCGCAATACCCTGATGGTTAGTTTTGATATTAAGATAGAAATTGATTTTCTTAGTTTCATAAAAGCTCCCTATATGGTTTCAACTGCTAATTTGTATATTTAAATAAATTCCTTTAACTAAATTATTATAATATAAAATATTATAACATCCTAACTCATTTTTAAAAATAATTTTGTCTATGACATAAATAGGGGAATAACTGCCTAATATCGGATGTTGGAAAAAATAGTCTGTTAATAGTATTAACAAGTTAAACAGGTATTAACAAGTCATTATCTATTAAAATTTCTTTACTAAAGTTATTTACTAACTTATTTGATGGGCAATATGTTTTTATGGTATAATTACGCTGACAAAAGCCCGTAATCATACACACCCGGGTGGCTGTGAAATAGGCCCAAGACCCATAGATTTACACCTAAAGGCTTTAAGAAGCCTTGGAGCAAAAATAAATGATACAAATGGCGGATTCATAACCTGTGAAACCGACGGTCTTAAGGGGTGCGATATTTACCTTGACTATCCGAGTGTGGGAGCTACTGAAAATGCAATGATTGCAGCTGTATATGCTCAAGGGGATACTATAATCAGAAATGCGGCTAAAGAACCTGAAATAGTTGATTTGCAAAATTTCCTGCAAAAAATAGGTGCAAGGGTAACCGGAGCTGGGTCCAGTGTTATCAGGATAAAGGGTTTTGAAAAAAAATTCAATAATGTAGAGTATAATGTGATTCCTGACAGGATTATTACCGGTACATATATGGTTGCAGCCGCAATATCAGGCGGAAACGTTGTTATAAAGAACATCATACCCGAACATATCATTTCAATAGCATCGGTATTAAGAGACATAGGGTGCCAGATAAACATCAAAAGAAATGATATACAAATAATATCGGGGTCAAAACTTGAGGCGGTAGAGGTAATAAGGACTTTACCATATCCGGGTTTTCCAACAGATATGCAGGCTCAGCTTATGGCTCTACTGACTTTGTGCAAGGGTACCAGCATTATAATTGAAACCATATTTGAGAGCAGGTATAAGCACGTTGATGAGCTCTTGAAAATGGGTGCGAATATAAGGATAGATGGTCGTATGGCTGTAATCAAGGGTGTCAATAAATTAAACGGTGCCCAAGTCGCTGCAAGAGACCTGCGCGGAGGCGCGGCACTAATACTGGCTGGCCTTGCTGCAAATGGAGAAACTGTTGTAATCGGTCTGGATCATATAGACAGAGGATATTATAGAATTGAAGAAAAACTTGCTTCATTAGGAGCGGATATAGTAAGGAAGTAACAAATGAAAAAATCACCAGCAAACTCAAAGGATAAGAAAAAAAATAGTATAAGGGCTCGTAGAAGAAGGCGAAGTATTAGAAGGTTTCTTTTAATTCTGCTGATTGTTACGGCTGCAGTTATTTTTGCAAGGTCATCCTTCTTTATTGTAGACAAAATCGAGGTATATGGAAATAAAAAGTACTCTTCCAATGAAGTAATTTTAAAAACGGGTCTGGTTCCGGGGAAAAACGTATTCAATATGATGGGAGAAAAACCAAAGAATTTATTAACCTATAGATTTAACGATTTGGAACAGGAAGTATTAAAGTCTATGCCATATATTAAGTCTGTGAGTATAAGGCCGGCCTTACCAACAGCAATAAAAGTAAAAATCCAGGAAAGAACACCTTTTACGATCCTTGATGTTCAAGGAAAAAACCTTCTCATCGACAAAGAAGGGTATGTCCTGGAGATTCTGGACAGTAAATCCCAGCAGATGAACAATTATTTCAAAATAATAGGTATTTCGTTGGATAGCTTTAATTTGGGACAAGCAGTAAAATTTAAAGGTGAAAATAATCTTATTGATCTGGTTAGCTTTTGTGATACGGTCACAAAGAATGACAAGGATGAAAAATTAAAGCTATACAAAAAGATAACATCTATTGATATTTCAGATGTTCCTTATTTCTCAGTGAAGTTTGATAATAGGATTACCGTTAAGTTCGGAGAACTTGAAGATACCAATTACCAACTTAATGTTTTCAGACACATATTTGTCAATAATATCAATGCAAAACAAAAAGGGATGTTGGATTTTACCAAAGGAAAAGATCCGTACTTTGTACCTGATAAATAATATAGCAAAAGAGAAAGGACATAAAAAAATGATACCTATTTTGGGCTTGATCTTAGGAATACTTATTGGCTTGTTTATTCCAATCACAATACCGTCACAATATTTCACATATGTAGCTGTTGCTATTCTGGCAGCATTGGATTCGGTTTTTGGAGGAATAGTAGCGACAATAAACAAAAAATTTGAAATGAGAATATTCTTATCTGGATTTTTTGGTAATGCTTTACTGGCAGCCGGACTAGCGTATATTGGCGATAAATTGGGAATTCAGATATACCTTGCAGCGATATTTGCATTTGGAAACAGACTTTTCTTAAACTTTGCGTTAATTAGAAGATATCTATTGAATAAATTTATCAAAAAAGATAATATAGTAAAAGAGGATTTTTAAGCGCGTTTCAAGGGGTTCTCGTTACATAAATCGGGGGGGCAATTTTGTGTCTGATGTGATCGTAGGTGTGGATATTGGTACCACAAAAGTGAGTACTGTAATTGGAAAAACCAACAACGCAGGTGAAATTGAAATCTTAGGTAAGGGAATAGAAAGCTGTTCAGGTATTAAAAAAGGAATTATAGTTGACATTGATGCTACCTCCAACTCAATACAAAGTTCTGTAAGAAAAGCAGAAGCTCAGGCAGAGATGAAGGTCGTTTCAGCCTATGTTAACATTTCCGGTCTGCATGTGGACATAATTAACCATAGAAATTTTACAAATATCACCAATGATTCCAAAGAGATATCCAAACATGATGTTGAAAAATTACTGTACTCTGCCGGTACAATTTCCATTGCAGAGGATAGTGAAATAATAGATGTTGTACCTAGGCAGTTTGTTGTTGACGGGTATGACGGGATTAATGACCCTGTAGGTATGAAGGGGACAAAGCTTGAGGGCGATTTTGACGTAGTAATTGGTAAAATAATTTCTGTTCAGAATATTGTCAGAAGCATGGAGAAAGCCGGCATCAGGGTGGACGGGCTTATTGCTGAAGGATTTGCCTCCGGGGAATGCCTTCTATTGCCCGATGAAAAGGACATGGGGGTTATTCTGATTGATATTGGCGGAGGTACCACTGAAATCAGTGTTTTCAAGGATGAAAAGCTGGTTATGAATAAATGTCTTCCGGTTGGTGGAGATCATATAACAAACGATCTATCCATTGCTCTTAAGATGACTTATGCTGAATCCGAAAAAATAAAAAGACAATATCAGCTTGCTTTAACAAGCTTAATTAAACATGACCAGGAAATCTCGGTTAATGATCTTAGTGAGAGCTTTAAGAAAAACATAAAGGTTTCTGATGCAATAGAGGTAATTGAGGCTAGAGTATATGAAATATTCAGCCTTTGTAAAGATATAATAAACAAGACTTGTCCGGGAAATTATGGTGCAGGTGTTGTACTATCGGGAAACGGTATAGCATCTCTCGACGGTGCAATGCAGATTGCCTATGAAATATTCGATATTCCTGTAAGGGTGGCAGCACCTAAATTACGAAATGTATCAACTCTTGAATACTGCACTGCAGCCGGAATTGTAAAGTACATAGCAAAGCAGGATAAGGAAGCAAGTACAATAAGTATAAAAAGTATTCCCAAAACCACAAAAAAGGTTAAGGAAAGAACTTTCCTAAAGAAAGCGCTAAACGTATTGAAAGAATTTTTTTATTAGGCAATAGAAACAAAACTTGCCTAATTAAATATTATAATATATTATTAATAGTGTGTGTTTTTATAACTATTTCGATATTTACCAATTTATTGAATATACACAATTATACAATTCAAGTCTAATTTACCAATGCTAAAGGGGGATTTACTTTGCTAGATTTTGAGATTGATATGGATCATTTTGCCCAGATAAAGGTTGTAGGATGTGGCGGCGGAGGAAACAATGCTGTAAATCGAATGATTGATGCAGGACTTAGAGGTGTGGATTTTATTGCTATAAATACAGACAAGCAGGCTTTGTTTTTATCCAAGGCAAATACCAAGATCCAGATTGGTGACAAGCTTACAAAGGGTCTTGGGGCAGGTGCAAATCCTGATATCGGGGAAAAAGCGGCAAATGAAAGCAGAGATGAAATCGCTCAGGCAATTAAAGGTGCAGATATGGTATTTGTTACTGCAGGTATGGGTGGCGGAACCGGTACAGGTGCAGCCCCAGTTGTGGCCCAACTTGCAAGAGAAATGGGTATACTTACAGTTGCTGTTGTAACAAAGCCCTTTATGTTTGAAAGCAGAACGCGTATGCAGCATGCTGAGAGAGGTATAGAAAACTTAAAAAATTCTGTTGATTCTCTTGTTACTATACCAAATGACAGGCTGCTTCAGGTAGTCGAAAAGCGTACAACTATGGTTGAAGCATTTAGAATGGCTGATGATGTCCTTCGCCAGGGTGTACAGGGTATATCTGATTTGATTGCTGTTCCCGGTCTTGTAAACCTTGACTTTGCAGATGTTAAGACAATTATGCTAAGTTCAGGTCTTGCTCATATGGGTATTGGAAGAGCATCTGGAGAGAGCAGAGCGGAAGAAGCTGCTAAGCAAGCTATACACAGTCCTTTGCTTGAGACTTCCATCGAGGGTGCCAGAAGGGTATTGGTAAACATAACCGGTGGTCCTGATCTTGGCTTGTTTGAAGTTAATACAGCTGCAGAACTGGTTCAGAAATCTGCTGACCCTGAAGCAAATATTATATTTGGTGCGGTTATAGATGACAACCTTAAGGATGAACTTATGATCACTGTTATTGCTACCGGCTTTGAAAACAGCCCCGTGCTTAAGAAGTTTGATAAGCCTGCGGAAAAGGCAAAGCAGAATACAACAGCTGCTCCGGTTCGTGACAGCAGCAGTTATGCAGCTGCTACAACAGAAAAGAGTAACTCAAACGTGGTATCCTCAGATAACGAACTTGATATACCAACCTTCCTTAGAAGGAACAGATTTAAATAAGAGAATATTATTATGTCTATCGGGGAAGTGTTGCAAACTGCACATTAGCAGAATGTACACTTCCTTTTTAATAGTTTTTCCAGACATAGTCAGCGCGGTTTTAGAGCCAAATTCATGTGGAATAAACGCTAAAATGTATAATAAATAATGATTTAATGAGGATTAGTATGTACAGAATATTTCTAGCGGAAGATGACAGCAATATTTCCTCTGAGGTTGCCAAACAGCTGAGAAAATGGGGTTACGACGTATTCTGCGTAAACGATTTTAATAACGTACTCGGTGAATTTGTGAAATATGACCCTCAGCTAGTACTAATGGATATATCGCTTCCATTCTATAACGGCTTTTATTGGTGCTCTGAAATAAGAAAAATATCTAAGGTACCCTTGATATTTATTTCATCAGCCAGTGAAAATATGAATATAGTAATGGCCGTAAGTATGGGTGGGGATGACTTTATAGCAAAACCATTTGATATTGAAGTACTTACTGTTAAAGTTCAAGCTATACTTAGAAGAACTTATGCCTATAATGAGCATACAGCTTATCAGGAGCATAATGGTGTATTATTTAATTCTTTGGATGGAACGCTTATTTACCATAATCAAAAACTAGAGCTTACTAAAAATGAACAGAGGATTGTTCAACTTTTATTTGAGAATATCGGTAAAATAGTAAGCAGAGAGCAGATAATGAAAAGATTATGGGATAATGACTGTTTTGTGGATGATAATACGCTTACTGTTAATATGACAAGGTTAAGGAAAAAACTTGAAGATGCCTCTATTGAGAATTTTATACAGACCAAAAAAGGGCTGGGCTACATTATTGGAAGCTAGAAAGTGGGAAACTGGTGGGATTTAAATACTGGATCAGACTTTTCTTAAATTACATATGGGACAAACGTAAAGCTATATTTCTCCTTTTTCTGTACCAAATTATTTTCTGCGTAGTTTGTGTTCTTAACAGACTTGAGAATTTAGATAAACTTTTATATGGAGTTTACATTTCTCTTTTTATAACACTGATTTATGGAATATGGGATTTTGTAAAATATTCTGATAGGATTTATAGAACGGAAGAAGTATCTCACAATTTAGAGAATATTCCCGCCATTCTCCCCCCTGCTGATGACTTAAAGGAGCAAAAGTATCAGGAAATTATTAAGTTCTTAAGTGACCAAAACCAGCAGCTTTCCACAAGAAATGACCTTAAAGAAGCTGAAATGAAAGATTATTACTCATTGTGGGCTCACCAGATTAAAACACCGATTTCTGCCATGAGGCTAATGCTTCAGAATGATGATATGCTAAAATCTTATTCGCTGCAGGAGGAACTTTACAAGATTGAGCAATACATTGAGATGGTTCTGCATTATCTGAGGCTTGATAGTATGTCTTCTGATTTACTTCTTAAGGAATACCAGTTAAAGGATATCGTAAATCAAGCTGTCAGGAGAAATGCTGTATTATTTATAAACAGCAAGCTTTCATTGAAGGTTAAGGATTTCAGCTATAAAGTAATTACCGATGAAAAATGGCTTCTTTTCGTAATTGAACAGCTTATAACCAATGCTGTTAAGTATACTCCAACGGGTCAGATAGCCATAAGTCTGGAGATCTGTAAGGGTAAAGCCTGGCTGGTTATTGAAGATACTGGAATAGGAATAAAGCCTGAGGATTTGCCCAGAATTTTTGAGAGGGGCTTTACCGGCAATAATGGCAGATTTGACAAACGATCTACAGGTATAGGGTTATACCTGTGCAAGCAGATATTAGACAAGCTTTCCTACAGAATAGAAGTATTCTCGGAAGTGGGTAAGGGTACAAAAGCATGTGTTGATGTTACTATGCGGACTTACTAGTTTTGTATATAAAATAACTTGATCTCATCGTAAGCTTAAAGAGCTAACCTTACAAAAGTGTAAGGTTAGCTCTTTAAATGTAAGACAGGTCTATGGAAAATAATATTTAATTATTCCATAATATATTCATAAAGTATTTAACATAACAAAAACAAAGGAAATATATACCTGGGTTTGAAAGCCAAAAAAAGGCATTAATTCAGGAATAACGGAGGTTTAAGATGTCACTATTAGAGATTAGTAATTTAAAGAAAGTATATACTTCACGACTTGGTGGAAATAAGGTTCAAGCACTTGATAGCGTTACTTTTTCGGTTGAGAAGGGTGAATACGTTGCGATAATGGGAGAGTCTGGTTCGGGAAAAACCACCCTGCTAAATATTCTGGCATCCATTGACAAAGCTACAAGCGGACAGGTGCTGCTGGATGGTAAAGATTTATCAAAGATTAAACAGGGAGAGCTGTCAGCTTTCCGCAGAGATAATCTGGGCTTTGTTTTTCAGGATTTTAACCTTTTGGACACCTTTTCACTTCAGGATAATATTTTTCTTCCCCTTGTGTTGTCAGGACACTCTCATGATGAGATGCAAAAACGTTTGGAACCACTGGCAAAGAAGCTGGGAATTGATCATCTGCTTAACAAGTATCCTTATGAGGTGTCGGGTGGAGAGAAGCAGCGAGCAGCCGCAGCAAGAGCGCTTATTACAAATCCGAAGCTGGTTCTGGCAGATGAACCTACAGGTGCTCTGGATTCCAAGGCGTCAGCCAAATTGCTCAAGCTGTTTTCGGATATAAATGAAGAGGGGCAGACAATTTTAATGGTAACTCACAGCATTCAGGCTGCGAGCCACGCCGGCAGGGTATTGTTCATCAAGGATGGCTGTGTATTCAATCAGATATACCGTGCCAATGCAACAAAAGAAGAAATGTTTAAGAAGATTGCCGATACCATGACAGTACTGCAGACAGGAGGAACCTTGTATGAATAAGCTTATCCTTTTGCCAAAGCTTGCTTTTGTAGGTATTAAGAAGAATGGAATAACTTACTTTCCATATTTACTGGCCGGTATGTTTTCGGTATTCATATTTTTTGTTTTCTCTTCAATAGCACAAAATGATATGATTAGCAATATGCCTCGAAGTGCGTACCTATTTGTGCTTATGAGCATAAGTATGTTTCTTCTGGGGTTGATTCTGATCCCCTTCCTTCTGTATACCAACAGCTTTCTTATCAAGAGAAGAAAAATGGAGTTGGGTCTTTACAGTATACTGGGGCTTGAGAAAAAACACATAGCTATAATGATGTTTTATGAAACTTTGTATACTTTCCTCATTATGTTTGTTGGCGGAATAATACTTGGAGTTGTTTTTTCCAAACTTTTGTTCCTGATACTGTTAAACTTAGCCAGACTTCCTTTAAATATGGAGTTCACCTTCAGTTTAACCGCTTTGAAAATAACCTTTTGGTATTTCGTAGGGGCTAACCTTCTTAATTTGGTAGTTAATTTGGTGCAGGTTTATAAATCCAATCCCAATGACTTAATGAAGGGTGCAAAAGCCGGTGAAAAATCCCCAAAACGCCTGTGGATTCCTGCGGTAATGGGGTTAGCGTTATTAGCAGGCGGTTACTATATAGCAGCAGGTTCAAAGCTTGATTCGGGTATCTTTTTGGATTTCTTTTTAGCAGTAGCTCTTGTTTCACTAGGTACACACTACTTCTTTAAGGCTGGTATAATCGCATTACTTAGACTGCTTAAAGGGAATAAAAAATTCTATTATAACAAAATTAACTTTACTACTGTTTCAGGTATGCTTTACAGAATGAAAAAAAGTGCTTCTAGTCTCGCTAATATATGTATTTTCAGTACAATGACAATTATAACTTTATTATGTACAGCAGCTTTATGGTTTGGTACCTCAGGTTTGCTGGATTTCCAGTATCCCTTTGATGTTAAAATTGATTACAAAGCAGGAAGTGATTTGAACCCAAAAGCTTTTAATCAAGCTTTTTCAGAATTGTCTAAAAAGTATGATGTAAAGGTTACAGATAAGCTTGAATATTCATATTTAATATCAAATGTTATTAAGGATGGAAGTAGTTTCCTCAAACTAAAAGGAAATGACCCCCGCTTTAAGATAGAAACCATCAAGCTCATAACATTAAGTGATTTTAACAAAATGGAAAACAGAAGTGAAATACTTCAAAACAATGAGGTAATGGTATACAGTACCGGTATGAATGTTGATGCAGATAGTATAGTATTGGGAAAGACCAGATATACTGTGAAAAAAGAAATAAATGAAGCTGTTCTTGAGCCGAAAGCCTCCGTTAACCGATTTGGACAGAACATATATTTCATAGTTAAGGATGACAAAGCAGCTAAAGCTATTATTGACGAAATCAATCCGGGAAAAAGCTATTTAAATTCGGTGTGCTTCCAACTAGAGGGTAGTGATACGGATAAAAAGGAATTTACCGGTCAAATAGGTAAACTTGTAGAGGGTAAAAAGGAACTTATCTCATATAAGAATGGAGTAGAAGGCAGAGAGGATACCGTTTCAATAAACGGAGGGCTGCTGTTCATGGGAATATTCTTCGGTATAATTTTTGCAATGTGCTTGTTGCTAATTATGTATTATAAGCAAATAACAGAAGGTTATGACGACAGGTCAAATTTCAGCATTATGCAAAAAGTAGGCATGAGTGATTCTGAAGTAAAAGGTACAATTAAGCGTCAGATTCTTCTTGTATTCCTTCTTCCGATATTATTCGCAGTGCTGCATACTGTAGCCGGTTTTGGAATGATTTCAGAACTTCTGGGCGTACTGTTCCTGTATGACAAGACATTAATATCAATTGTAGGTGTTGGTGTTTCATTAATATTTGCCGTGATTTATTGCTTGAGCTATGTTTTTACATCAAAAGTGTACTACAAAATTGTTAAGCAGATGAACTAATAAAATAATTTGTGTAAAAATTGGGACATTTTGCAATTGCTTTTAAGGCATAATATTCAATTATTGCGAATAAATCTCAAATAAATCTATATGGTCAAGAGTATATTATGTCTTAAACAGTTTAATAGGTAGGAATTATATAAAAGAAAGCCTGAAATGAGCGTTACACTGCTTGTTTCAGGTTTTTTTGTCATACAATATTTCTTATTCTACAGTTCTTTTTGACAAACTTCTGTGGCCGTAGTCTGTATAATTAGGGTTGAATAAAAGTTGGACTAAATGTGGTTGATGTAATGACTTGGCATAAAAACAAAAGGGCTTGAATAATAGTAAAGTATAGACTTAATAGGTTTGTACGCTAATTTAATATTGGGTGAGGGATACAAAGTGGAAATATATCTGGATATTCTGTTACTTGAAAACCTGGTTATTAATTACCTTATATTATATGTTACAGCGAAGTTCTCACGACTAAAGGCAAGTACTTTAAGACTTTTTGCCGGAGCCATAGTTGGAGCGCTTTATGTAGTTTTCATTATACTTCAGGATGGCAAAAACATATATTATACAGCTTTCGCAAAAATACTTCTGTCATTTTTTATAATAGCCGTAACCTTTTCGCCTCGGAAGGTACTTCAATTCTTAAAAACCCTGGTGATTTTTTACATATCAACTTTTATTTTTGCTGGCGCTGCTCTTGCTTTTTTATACTTTAATCAACAAGGTGGGTTTGTAAGAAACGGAATAATATACGTATTCGGACAATCAAAAGGAAGTCTGATGTTCTTCGGAATAATAACTGTAGGTATTATTGTTAAAATATTTATGGAGGTTATTCAAAGCCGCATTTCCAAGGATAAGTTGCTTATTCCTGTTAAAATAGCCTTTGACAACAGAATGATAGACCTACCGGGGCTTGTTGACACCGGTAATTCGCTTAAAGATCCACTTACCAACATACCTGTAATGGTAGTTGAATTTAAAGCATTGGAGGAACTTCTTCCAGTAGAAATTAGAAGTATTTTTGAAAATTCAAAGGAGGATGACCTTAATTGTGTAACGGCAACAATATCAACCTCTAAATGGTTTTCAAGGTTCAGGTTGATTCCCTTTAGCTCTCTTGGAAAGGAAAACGGAATGCTTATAGGCTTTAAGCCTGATTTCATTGAAGTCGGGGAAGAGGAAGAGAAACGTGATATTAAAAATGTAATAGTAGGAATATACAACAGATCCTTGTCCAGCAATGATAAATATAAAGCGTTGCTTGGACCGGAATTAGTTGCTTAGCATTACAGGAAAGAAGTACTCATAGTTGATTAACTGTATTTAGCTTACGTTATCAGTTTAGCCATATTGAAAGGGGACAGCCAAATGAATTTTCGAACAAAATTAAAAATGTACTTCCTTGTAAAGTATGAGAAGCTCCTAAGAAAATTGAAGCTGGGAGGAGCATTTCCTGTGCATTACATCGGTGGAAGCGAGGCTTTACCTCCGCCTCTTACAGTTGATGAAGAAACCTACTTGTTACATAAACTTGAAGAAAGTGATTACGGCGTTAAAAGTATTTTAATAGAGAGAAATTTAAGACTTGTGGTTTATATAGCTAGAAAGTTTGAGAATACCGGCGTTGGTGTGGAAGATCTGATTTCAATAGGTACTATTGGACTTATAAAAGCAATAAATACCTTTAACCCTACGAAAAATATAAAGCTGGCAACTTATGCATCAAGGTGTATTGAAAATGAGATACTAATGTATCTTAGGCGAAATAACAGGGTAAAGGCAGAAATCTCTATCGATGAACCTTTGAATATAGACTGGGATGGAAACGAATTACTACTATCCGATATTCTTGGAACAGAAAATGATATGATCCATAGAAGCATAGAAGATGAAGTAGATAAGGAACTATTAAATGCTGCCATGAAAAAATTATCCATACGTGAAAAGAGGATTATGGAATTAAGATTTGGGCTTACAAATGGTGTTGAAAAAACTCAAAAGGAAGTTGCAGACATGTTGGGTATTTCTCAATCCTACATTTCACGTCTTGAAAAAAGAATAATTAGCAGGCTGAAAAAGGAAATCAGCCGTATGACCTGACATAGCTGAAAACGCCTTGAAATAGGCTTTGTCAAGGTCTTTCATGAAAATATTTTGCCCTTGAAAACAGTATAAAAAGCACCTCCATGGCAATAATGTTATTACAAGTCTTAAATGACTGGTTATTATGGCTCGGGAGGTTTTTATATGCTTATTAATAAAGTTGAAATCTGTGGTGTTAATACTTCAAAACTTCCTGTTTTGACAAACGAACAAAAAAAAGTACTTTTTGAAAGAATGCATAAAGGTGATAATACAGCCAGAGATGAATTTATCAAAGGCAATCTAAGACTGGTTTTAAGTGTAATTCAGCGTTTCAATAACAGAGGCGAATATGTTGACGACTTATTTCAGGTTGGCTGTATAGGATTAATTAAAGCAATTGATAATTTTGATGTGACTCAAAACGTTAAATTTTCAACCTATGCTGTCCCGATGATAATAGGTGAAATAAGAAGATATCTGAGAGATAACAATTCAATAAGGGTCAGCAGATCACTAAGGGACATTGCATATAAAGCTTTACAGGCAAAAGAGAGACTGACAACCAAAAACTCCAAGGAACCTACAATCGCTGAGTTGGCAGCAGAACTCCAGCTTCCCAAGGAGGATATTGTTTTTGCTCTTGATGCTATACAAGACCCCATTTCGCTTTTTGAATCTGTTTACCATGACGGTGGGGATGCAATTTTTGTAATGGATCAGGTAAGTGACGATAAAAACATTGATGAGAACTGGCTAGAGACAATAACTCTTAAAGAAGCTATGAGAAAGCTTAATGACAGAGAAAAACTTATATTGAACTTAAGATTTTTTGAAGGCAGGACACAAATGGAAGTTGCTGACGAAATAGGCATCTCACAGGCGCAGGTATCCAGACTTGAAAAAACAGCATTGATGCATATGAAAAAGTATATTTAAGTAGTTCAGAAGTCAGTAGTTCAGAAGTTAGAAGTTAAAAGTTAGAAGTTAGTAGTTCAGAAGTCAGTAGCTAAGAAGTTAAGCAGCAAAGTAGCTTAGATGCTGAGGTTGAAAAGGGGTAGAAAAAGGTATACAAAAAATATCAAATAAGGTAAAATGGATAAAGAATTATTTGCATTCTGTTTTTTTACGGAGGATAAAAGCATGAAATGTCCATTTTGCGGTTTTATTGAGGATAAGGTTATTGATTCCAGACCTACTGATGAGGGCTCGGCGATCAGGAGAAGAAGAGAGTGCATTAAGTGTTCAAAAAGGTTCACAACATATGAAAAGGTTGAAAGCCTACCTTTGATGGTTATCAAAAAGGATAAATCCAGACAGCCCTTCGATCGTGAAAAATTAATGAATGGACTTCTCCGAGCATGCGAAAAAAGGCCTATATCAATAAATGATCTGGAAAAAATGGTTGAAAATATTGAAACACAGCTGCATAATTCTCTTATCAGAGAAGTTACAACTGAGGACATCGGTGAAATGGTTATGGCAAAACTGAAAAACATGGATGAAGTCGCGTATGTCAGATTTGCCTCGGTATACAGGCAGTTTAAAGATATAAACACCTTTATGGATGAGCTGAAAAACTTGTTGAGAGACGAGAAGTAAATATATAGTTTTAAAGGAGCAGGCTTGCGATATACAGTACAATATAGCAGCATGTTCTTTTTTTGTACTTTCAGGCAATAAAAATCAATTATCTTAGAATTCTACTTAAAAATATAGAAGGTTGAGTGAAAAAGTAAATTCCACTGTAAATTTTAATTCCATAATGAAGAGTAAATTCCACTAAATCAAGTCTTTGAACTATATTTTTGGGATCTGAAATATAGTATAATAAACGTACAGAAAATGCTCGGAAGAAAAAATTGCATGGCAAACAATCGACTGGTTGATTTTGTGTAAAACTAAATTCCACTCGAAAGAGAGTTGATATTGAGGTTTCTATCCGCAGTCTTAACTCTTGATTTATGCTCCTATTTCAGCAGTTTTGGTTTCAGAATGATATCGTCTGAGGATATCTCTCTTATTCCGAATGCATTGAATGCATGTTTTTCAAGTAGCAATTGAGCCAGTTCTAATGGAGTTCGACCATTTAGGCTGGCTCTTGCTGTACTGTTAATGTGATTTGCAAGTCTTGTTACATCCCATTGTGTTAGTTTATCAAAGGATGAGCCTTTAGGAAGAACAGAGCGTATGTATTCATGGTTCTTTTCTATACTTGGTTTTTGCCACGAAGCCATAGGATCACAAAAAAATATGGATGTGCGTATGGCATTGTCAATTCCACATTCGAGCCCGTCTGGATTTGAAAATTCCGTTCCCCTGTCGGTTAGTATAACTGGAAATGTGCTGTAGAATCCGAGGGCGGACATTTTTTCTTCCAGATGGTCGAATACCTTTTTGACAGACGCTTCAGTCTTATCTGGCAAAAGATAAATCAACATCAATTTACAGCTACGGAAGAACAAGGTAAGCAATACTTTTCGGCTACCTTCACATCCGACTACTGTATCCATTTCCACAACATTTGTCTCCGGATGAGATTCCACATATTTCATGAAATCATTATAGGTTCGTCCCTCAAAAATCCCTGTATCTTTGCCTTTTGGTCGTTCTTGTTTGCGAGGTTTGTACTTTACTTTCCTGGGGAGATCAATATTTTTAACAGATAAAGCACCAGATGAAATGTAATTGTAAATGGTTTTTTCGGAGCATTTGAGTTCAGGATGATTCTCAAGTATCTGGTACGGTGTCTGCCCCTGTAATACTAAAGGGGTAACAATTGAATCCATCTGCTTAAGTCCATCTTCAGATATATTTATTCCATTTCTGGATTCAACAAGTATAGTCTTGTATTGACGGTTAGCAGGAACTGCTTTATAAAAATATTTATCAAGCCTGCATCCGACCTTTTTAGAACAACCGTTACAGACAGATGGAGCTTTTAATACCTTTTTGCATACTTCTTTTTCGAACCGGTCACAATGGGTATTACAAGCATTACATGTTCTGCATTGTTTCTTGCAAACAACAGTTCGTTTACAGACATTTGTAAGGCCACAGTTACTACGATGAGCACAATGATTATGAGATACGAAATTGTTTCTGGGAGTGAGCGTACGATGCTCTTTAACCTCCTTTGAAACAGTAGTAGGATCCTTGCATAAATATTTTGCAATTTCTATAAAAGGCATATTATTATCCAGAGATTTTTCAATAAAAACTCTATTATCTAGTGTAAGATGCTTTTGGTTTCCTGGTATTAAATCAGACATAAATTATCTCCTTTCACTGCGGATTTGGAAACCAATTTAATTTTATAATAAGTGGTGGAATTTACGTAAGACTAAATGCTACTTTAACTTTTGAAAAGTGGAATTTACTTTTTCATTCTACAAAAAATATAGAATGTAAAATAATTGATGAAATTACAGATTATATATGATATAATTAGATAAATTCGAATTTCGGTGTTTAAACTGATATTCAGATTATTGATTTAGGTTCGATTTGTAAGTTCTAGCAATATATTTTGTAAGCACATTTAACTCATCTGGAAGATCATTAATTCTTTCGTATCATCTTGTAAATTCATTAAATGAATTCGTTATTTCATTAAATCAATTTGTTATTTTAAATAATTAGTTCCGGTCAATCAAAATTAAATTTTACTATTTTTGTCATATCATAATTTTTTGCTACTCTTCCGATTTCAATAACTCATTTTTTCCAATTCATTTAGGTCTAATTTAATATAGAAAGGATTAATTCTATGGTATCAAAAATAAACAGCTGTGCTCTAAGAGGCATTGATGGATGTATCGTAGAGGTCGAAACAGATATAAGCAATGGTATCCCAAACTTTGATATAGTAGGTCTGGGTGATATTGCTGTTCGGGAATCCAGGGAGAGGGTACGTGCTGCCATCAAGAACAGCGGCATTGAATTCCCGGTCCGAAGAATCACCATAAATATGGCTCCGGCAAATATACGCAAGGAAGGGTCTGTTTATGATGTTTCTATAGCTGTGGGCATATTGAAGGCATCTGAAATCATCAATACTAAACAACTTGGCAACTATATGTTTTTAGGTGAACTTTCTCTGGACGGAGGAATAAAGTCTGTTGATGGAATTCTGCCAATGGTTTCCTGTGCAAGGGCAAACGGTGTAACGAATGTATTTGTACCTGAGGTAAATGCTGATGAGGCGGCAGTTTTAAAGGATATTAATATTTTACCTGTTAGGAACTTGCTTGACATTGTAAGGCACCTCAATGGATTGGAAATAATTACTCCATTCTATACAGACATAAGTAACATATTCAGTCAGAATAATACGTCAGCAATAGATTTCTGCGATGTAAAGGGTCAGGCCAGCGTTAAACGTGCAATGGAAATCGCAGCTTGTGGGGCCCACAATCTGTTAATGGTAGGCGCTCCTGGCAGCGGCAAAACCATGCTTGCTAAGAGAATGCCTACGATATTGCCTCAAATGACTTTTGATGAAGCGCTGGAGCTTACAAAGATATACAGTGTGGCGGGACTGCTTCCAAACAAAACTTCCCTTATTGCTTCAAGACCCTTTAGATGTCCACACCATACTATATCAGATATTGCATTGGTAGGAGGAGGAAGAAAAATTAAACCGGGAGAAGTAAGCCTTGCCCATTATGGTGTTCTTTTTCTTGATGAATTTCCTGAGTTTGGCAAGGATGCCATAGAAGTGCTTAGACAACCCCTTGAAGCCGGTGAGATACATATTTCCAGAATGAACTGCAGTGTAACCTACCCGGCAAAAACCACATTGATATGTGCAGCAAACCCTTGCAGATGCGGATTTTATCTCGACCCCTCTCGGAGGTGCAGCTGTACCCCAAAAATGGTTCAGCAATATTTTGGAAAACTCAGTCAGCCTATTCTCGATAGGATTGACATTCATACTGAGGTACACCCCGTAAAGTATTCCGACCTTGAAAAGCAGGAAGAAGAGGAGACTTCGGCAGTAATAAGGGAAAGAGTAAACAAAGCCAGAAATATTCAGCTGGAACGATACAAAGGACTTGAAATTTACTCAAATTCTGAGCTATCTCCAACTCTTATAAAAAAATATTGTGAGCTTGACAGAATTGCCTCGAATTTACTGAAACGAGCCTACGAAAAACTGGGGTTAAGTGCCAGAGCACACGATAGAATACTTAAGGTTGCCAGAACGATAGCGGACATGGATGGAAGCGAGCAAGTCAAATCACAGCATATCGCCGAGGCAATTCAATACAGGAGCCTTGACAGGCTAAGATAAAAAATATGAAGAAAGGAATGTATGATGTATTTTAATATAAATACTTCATACAAGATAAAAATGCGAGATATTGATTATTGTGTATGGTTATCGTCCTTGTCTGGACTTGGATCTTTCAAAGCACGAAAACTTCTCGAGGCTTACAACCATCCAAAATTCATCTATGATTTATCAGAGGGCGAACTGAAAGAAAATCCCCAGTTGACAGAAAAAAACATATCTGAACTGCTCAATAGAGAGAAACGTGAAAAAATCAATAAGGTCAATGATTTAATGGTGAAAAATGATATAAAGGCGGTAATTTTATTTGATTGCAGCTACCCGGAAATATTAAAACAAATATACGACCCTCCTATAGTTTTATATTACAAAGGCAGTTTTAGATTATCTGAATTCTCAATTGCTATGGTCGGTTCAAGAAAGACTACAAATTATGGTGCCTATACGGCTAAAAAATTATCCTATGAGCTTGCCTTGCGAGGTGTTCAGATAATCAGCGGTCTTGCCAGAGGAATTGACAGTATTGCCCATGAAGGCTGTCTTGACGCCGGCGGTAAAACAGTCGCCGTGCTGGGCTGTGGTCTGGACTATATCTACCCGCCTGAAAATTTTTATCTCTACGAGAATATTTTAAAAGCAGGGGGGTTGATACTTTCGGAATATCCGCCCGGCACACCGCCGCTTCAGCACCACTTTCCTGCCAGAAATAGAATAATCAGCGGACTTTCCTCCGGAGTTTTGGTTGTAGAAGCGGCAAAAAGAAGCGGCTCATTGATTACCGCCAGCTTCGCACTTGAGCAGGGAAGAGAAGTTTTCGCGGTTCCGGGAAATATAGACTGTGTCTACAGTAAGGGCACAAACCAGCTAATTCGTGATGGAGCCAAAATGGTACTAGGAATAGAAGATATACTGGAAGAGTTTGATTATCAAGTAGAAACAGAAACAAGCAATAGTGACGGTATACTCAAAAAAAACAGTACCGACATTGAAGCTACTATTTATAGAGGACTAAGTACAGAGGAAATAAGGATTGTCAAAATAATACGAAAGGGAATTCGCAATATTGATGAAATTATAGAAACCAGTAATGTTTCCGCTAAAGATATTAATAATATTTTATTTATGTTGGAAATGAAAGGAGTAATTGTGCAATTGCCGGGAAAGATTTTTGAAATGAGTATGTGATTATGAAACTAGATAAGCCGGTTAAGTCATAAAATTAATTAATATGTGCATAATTTGATTATTGGAGTGTAGAAATTCAGGAAAAATTTAACATATATTACTAATATAACTGTGAAATTCGTTAATGTAATGTTGACAGATTTGAAAAACCAGTTTAAATTAGTATTTGTCTGATAAAAAATGTAATATGATAAAAATGTACATGAAATTAACACGGAGGAATAAAATGGCTGATAACCTGGTTATTGTGGAGTCTCCCGGAAAAGTAAAATCAATCGGTAAGTTTTTAGGTAAAGGTTATAAGGTTGAAGCATCAGTTGGTCACGTCAGAGATTTGCCTAAAAGTCAGATTGGGGTAGATATTGAAAATAATTTTGAGCCTAAATATATTACCATCAGAGGTAAGGGTGATGTGATATCCAAGCTGAAAAAAGAAGCTAAGGCAGCAAAAAAAGTTTACCTGGCAACTGACCCTGACCGTGAAGGCGAAGCAATTTCCTGGCATTTGGCAAATATTCTCAATATAGATGAAAGTCAAAAATGCAGAGTATCTTTTAACGAAATTACCCAAAATGCTGTTAAAAGTGCAATAAAGCAGCCTCGAAAAATTGATATGAACCTTGTTGATGCCCAGCAGGCTCGAAGAGTACTAGACAGAATAGTTGGCTATAAAATCAGTCCTCTTCTTTGGAAAAAAGTTAAAAAGGGCCTTAGTGCCGGAAGAGTACAATCTGTTGCTACTAAAATGATTTGTGACAAAGAAGAAGAAATAGATAATTTCGTTTCGCAGGAATACTGGTCAATCATCTCCAAGCTTTCAAAACCAAAAGTAAATCCAAGCTTTGAGGCGAAATTTTACGGTACTGATAAAGAGAAACTTGAACTTACCAACGAGGAACAGGTAAAGGAAATTCTTAAACAGATAGAAAAAGAAAAATATATAGTTAGAAAAGTTAAGGAACAAGAAAAAAGAAGGGCTCCTGCAGCTCCTTTTATAACCAGTACAATGCAGCAGGAAGCCTCTAGAAAATTGGGCTTTACAACCAAAAGAACAATGATGGTAGCCCAACAGCTGTATGAGGGTATTGAAATAAAAGGTCATGGATCGGTGGGTCTCATAACGTATATGAGAACAGATTCAACAAGAATTTCCTCTGAGGCTCAAAATGAAGCAAGGGAATATATTGGGAAAAAATATGGAGAAGCTTATATTCCTCAAACGGCGAGAGTATACAAAAACAAATCAGCATCCCAGGATGCCCATGAAGCGATCAGGCCAACATATATCGATATGACACCTGATGAAATAAAGGATTCCTTAAATGCTGAACAATTCAAACTTTATAAGCTGATTTGGAGTAGGTTTATTGCGAGCCAGATGGCATCTGCCGTATATGACACAGTAAGTGCGGATATATTAGCAGGTAAATATCTATTTAAGGCTAATGGCTCAAAAGTTAAGTTCCCCGGTTTTATGGTGTTATATATAGAAGGCAGGGATACTGAAGGTAAGGACGAGGATGGCGACGAAGAGGAAAACAATCTGCCGGAATTGGTTGAGGGAGATGTTCTTGAACTAAAAAAGAATACCCCCAAACAACATTTTACTCAGCCGCCTGCAAGATACACCGAAGCAACACTGGTAAGGGCTCTTGAAGAGAGAGGAATAGGCAGGCCAAGTACGTACGCACCAACAATAACAACTATTTTATCCAGAGGCTATGCCATAAAGGAGAAGAAATTTCTGCTTCCTACTGAGCTTGGAAAAATTGTTAATGATATAATGAAGAAACATTTTGAGGATATTGTTGACGTAGAATTCACCGCACAGATGGAAAATGAGCTGGATTCTGTGGAAGATGGTGATAAGCCCTGGAAGCAAGTTATGAAAGACTTCTATTCATCCTTTGAAGGCGTTTTGAAGCAGGCAGAGGAATCCATCGGGGACGTTGAAGTTCCGGAGGAAATCTCAGATGTTATATGTGATAAATGCGGCAGGAACATGGTTGTTAAACACGGAAGGTTTGGTAAATTCCTGGCTTGCCCCGGTTTCCCGGAATGCCGGAATACAAAAGCGATTGTTGAAGAAACAGGTGTATTATGTCCTGTATGTCAGGGTAAAGTACTATATAAAAAGACTAAAAAAGGCAGAAAATATATTGGTTGTGAAAGAAACCCGGAATGCTCTTTTATGAGCTGGGATATGCCTAGTAACGAAACTTGTAGTGTTTGCGGCAGTTTTATGCTAAAGAAAAGCGGAAGCAAAAAGTCAGAATTGAGATGCAGCAATGAAAAATGCTCAAGCAACAATGAAGCTGTTACAAAAAAGGCAAAATAGCTTAATGGTAAATAAGTATTTTAAAAAACCGGAAGGACCAAAAATGCCTTTCGGTTTTTTATTGTACGGGAGGTAAATGCAGTTTATTAACTAATAAGTACGCCTTTAAGCGTATATGGAGGATTAACTATGAATAGGACAGTCAACGTAATAGGAGCTGGTTTGGCAGGCTGCGAGGCGGCTTATCAGCTCGCAAAAAGAGGTATATCCGTTAAGCTTTATGAAATGAAACCACATAAATATTCTCCTGCACACCATTCTGAGAACTTTGCAGAATTGGTATGCAGTAATTCTCTGAGATCTGATCAGCTGGAAAATGCGGTAGGACTACTTAAGGAAGAATTAAGAAGAATGGATTCCTTGATACTAAGAGCGGCTGACGTCACAAGAGTGCCGGCAGGCGGAGCTCTCGCAGTTGATCGTGACGGATTTTCTCAATATGTTACACAACAAATAAAAGAAAATCCGTATATTCAATTAATTAATGAAGAAAAGACAGAGATACCTGACGGAGATATAACTATAATTGCAACAGGTCCGTTAACCTCTGAAGGAATGTTCAAGTCGATTAAAGAGATGGTAGGGGAGGATTATTTGCACTTTTTTGATGCGGCTGCCCCGATTGTAACTTACGATTCAATTGATATGGACAAGGCCTTTAAAGCAGCAAGGTATGGAAAAGGTTCAGAAGACTATATAAACTGTCCTATGAATCGTGAAGAGTACGAAACATTTTACAACGCACTTGTAACAGCAGAACCTGCAGAGGTAAAAAACTTTGAAAAAAACATGGTATTTGAGGGTTGTATGCCCATAGAGAGCATGGCACACAGAGGTAAGGACACAATGCGCTTCGGCCCGTTGAAACCGGTTGGACTTATGGATTCAAGAACCAATGAAAGACCTTATGCTGTGGTTCAGCTAAGGCAGGATAATAAAAGCGCAACTCTATATAATATAGTAGGATTTCAGACTCATTTAAAATGGCCTGAGCAAAAAAGAGTATTCAGCCTTATTCCCGGTCTTGAAAAGGCGGAATTCGTCAGATATGGTGTTATGCACAGGAATACTTACATCAATTCGCCAAAACTGTTGGATAATACTTATAACTTGATAAAGAGACCTTCTATATATTTTGCAGGACAGATTACAGGAGTAGAAGGCTATATCGAATCTACATCATCAGGCTTTGTAGCCGGAATCAATGCAGCAGCAAAAATACTGGGAAGAGACTGGATAGAATTCCCTTCAAGCACAGCAATTGGAGCATTGAGTAATTACATTTCAGATCAAAGTATACGGAACTTTCAGCCTATGAACGTGAATTTTGGCCTATTTGGGAATCTTGACACAAGCGTGCGTGATAAAAGAAAAAGAAATGCTGAAAACGCTGTCAAATCATTAAATATTATAGAGAAAGTTAATGAATATGTTAATAAATGGATTGAGTAATTAGTCCTATCTTAAACTATAATGTAACTATATTTATTGTTTTTTCAAATATATTATGCTAGAATTTATCTAATAATATTCGTTTATGTTATATTTTTTGGGGGTGTCTATAAAATGATACAGAATTTGTTCAGCAAAAGTAGTATTTTGGAAAAATCTCTGAATGCAACTTGGGCAAGAAATGATGTTATATCACAAAATTTAGCAAATGTCGACACTCCTGAATATAAACGAAAGGATATTGCTTTTGAAGAATTTCTAAATAATTCAATTGATAGAAATCGTCTCCAGGGAAATCTTACAGATAAAAGACATATCCCAATAAATAATAGAGATATTGAGAAGCTTGAACCTACACTTGTTGAAGATTCTTCTGAAACCAGTATGAGGATAGATGGCAATAATGTTGACATTGATAGCGAAATGGCTAATCTTGCTAAGAATCAAATCAAGTACAATGCTCTTGTTCAGATGTTAAATAGCAGCTACAGTAAAATCAAGAGTGTTATTTCAGAAGGGAGAGGCTAAATATGGGTTTTTTTACTTCGCTTGATATCGGAGCTTCAGGACTTACTGCACAAAGGTTAAGAATGGACACTATATCGCAGAATATTGCCAATATAAATACCACCAGAACTGCAAACGGTACGCCGTACAGAAGAAGGGAAGTTATATTGGAGGAACGTAAAGGTTCTGATTCTTTTGCTTCTATACTTTCAGGTGAAAGTAACAAGCTGAATGATGGACAGGGTGTTCGTGTCAGCAAAGTTGTTGAAGATTCTTCTGATTTCAGAAAGGTCTATGATCCGGGACATCCGGACGCTGATGAAAACGGATATGTCAGCATGCCGAATGTTGATATAGTGACCGAGATGGTAAATATGATTTCTGCAACCAGATCCTATGAAGCCAATGTAACTTCAATAAATGCTACTAAATCAATGGCATTAAAAGCTCTGGAAATCGGTAAGTAATTTGGAGGATTCAAATGTCAATAAACGGTATTTCAGAAATCAAGAAACTAGTACCCGATAATTTGGGACTTAGTGGTATCAATGAGGAGAAAAAAACACCTGAGGTAAGTTTTGGCGAGTATTTAAACTCGGCTCTTATGAAGGTAACTGATTTGGAAAATGAGGCAAGCCGGTTAAAAAATGATTTCGCAGTTGGAAAGACAGACAATATACCGGAAGTTTTGATTGCCGGTGAAAAGGCCGGTATTGCTCTGCAGTTTACAATGCAGGTTAGAAATAAGATCCTTGATGCCTATTCAGAAATAATGCGAATGCAGATTTAGGCAGTTAAATAGTTTTCATCAGAGCTCATACTACAAAAGACAAAAAACTTTAAATCGAGGTGGTAGGTTTGCCAGAATTTTTATCTCGAATACTTAAGCCAATTCAAGAATTTTGGAAGGGATTGGACAAGTCACAAAAATTAAGAATCTATATCACATCTGCAATTGTTGTAATTGCTGTGGGATTAGGTTTATTTTTACTGACTAGACCTTCATATACAACTGTTATCAATAATGCCGACCCTGCAGATATTGCAGAGATGCAAAAAATTCTTACTGAAAAAGGCATTTCTTACAAGCTAACCGATGATAAATCCGGAATAATTGTAAATGTAAAAGATAGTGACACTGCTCATTTTGAGTTGGTTTCAGCCGGTTATCCTAAAAATGGTCTCACCTTTGCTGATGCACTAAGCAGCATAAAAATAAATACTACCGAAAGTGATAAGAAGCATATTTGGCAACAGCTTGACGAATCTGATATAGCCAGACAATTAAAGCTTATTCAGAATGTAAAAGATGCAAGCGTTACCATTACCAGGCCTGAAAAGACGCTTTTTATTGATGATACCGACGACAAAAATGCAAAAGCTTCTGTAGTTATAACAAAAATTGGTGACATAACTCCAAAACAAGCTGAAAGCATTGTAAAAGTTGTTGCAAGCAGCGTTGAAGGTCTTGACCCTGAAAACGTTACTGTTGTTGACCAAAACGGAAATCCTTTAAGTATTGAGCAGGATGAAACCGGTATTGAAAAGACTTCAACACAGTATGATATGAAGAAGAAAGTCAAGGTTGATCTTGAAAAAAATCTAAGAGAGGTATTAAACGATCAGTTTGACAGTTTTGATGCAGCTAAGGTTGTAGTAAATCCTGTACTGGATTTTAATACTTTATCCCAGTCATCAAAAGAAATTTCCAACCCTGATGGAATGGATACGGGAGCAATTATAAGTAAACAGGAATTGAAGGAAGATCTTAAAAATGGAGATTCTACCGATGCTGCTGCAGGAGTGAACTCTAATCCGGGAACTACACCTTCTTATCCTATGGGTTCCTCTGATTCAAAATCCTATAAAAAATCTGACACAACAGAAAACTACGCATATAATGAAACCTCAAAGCAAAGTGAAAAATCGTTGGGTGAGGTTATACCCGAGAAAACTACTGCTGCTATAACTTTACTTTATGGTAATAGAGTTCCCGATGATACAAAGCTCACAGATGATCTTATTGCTCAAGTAAAAGAACTAGCCAGTAAAGCTACAGGAATTCCTGTAGAAAATCTTGCTGTTACAAAACTTAAAATAGCTCCGGTTGTTGAGAAAACACCAACAATTACTGAAACAATTAAGAGTTTACTTTCCTCTTTCGGGCTACCCGCACTTTTATTACTTATGATAATTATCATGGTAATTGTTGCTATTCCTAAAAAGTCCAAGAAAACTCAACTTGAACCTGCTCTTGCCGGCACAGAAGAATTATTAGTTCCATCAAAATATAGCCTTGAAGTGAAACAGGAACCTGTTCCTGAAATTGATATTGAAGAAAGGTCTGAAGTAAAGAAACAGTTGGAGAAATTCGTAAAACAAAAACCCGATGCGGTTGCGCAATTGCTTCGTAACTGGTTAACCGACGATTATGAGTAATTGATCCGATTATTTTTGTGGGGTGGAAAACGTGACTAAAAACAGTAGCAAGACGGATTACTCCGGTAAGGAAAAGGCAGCAATGCTGCTGATATCATTGGGGCCTGAAAAATCTGCCGAAATATTTAAGCATTTGAAGGAAGACGAAATAGAACAGCTTACTCTTGAAATAGCTAACATTAGGGCTGTTACCCCTGATGAAAAGGAGAGAATCCTGGATGAATTTTATCAGATTTGTCTTGCACAGGAGTATATTGCTGAAGGTGGTATAGGCTATGCCAAAGATATTCTTGAAAAGGCTCTTGGAACTCAAAAAGCACTTGACATAATAAATAAGCTGACAGTCTCCTTACAAGTTCGACCATTTGATTTCGTGAGAAAAACAGATCCTTCTCAGATAATAAATTTTATCCAGGGCGAACACCCACAGACAATTGCCTTAATACTTGCTTATTTGAAGCCACATCAGGCATCGGTTGTACTTTCTGCGTTACCTCAGGATAAGCAGGCTGATGTTGCCCGAAGGGTTGCTACTATGGATAGAACATCTCCTGATGTTATCAAGGAAGTAGAGCGTATACTTGAGAAAAAACTATCTTCACTGGTTACAGAGGATTACACCGCTGCAGGTGGTGTTCAATCAATTGTTGATATATTGAACTCTGTTGACAGAGGAACCGAGAAATTTATTATGGAAACTCTTGAAATTGAAGATACAGATCTGGCAGAAGAAATAAAAAGACGTATGTTTGTATTCGAAGATATACTTACTCTGGATGGAAGATCTATTCAAAGATTCCTCAGAGAAGTTGATAATAATCAGCTTGCAGTTGCATTAAAAGGTGCTACTGAAGAAGTACAGAAGGTTATTTTTGCCAATATGTCCAAGCGTCTGAGTGAAATGATAAGAGAAGACCTTGAATTTATGGGACCTGTTAGACTTAAGGATGTTGAAGAAGCGCAACAGAAGATTGTCAATATCATCCGTAAGTTAGAGGACGCAGGTGAGATAGTTATTTCCAGAGGCGGAGGGGATGAAATAATTGTCTAATAATAAAGTATTTAAACACAATCAGGTAAATGTAGGCATACCATTTTTGATTAAATCTCCGGTAACCTATCAACCTCCAGTATTAAGGGTTAATAATATTGGTACTAAAGTTGAAAACTCTGAAGCTGACGTAACTCCAAAAATAGATTACAAGGCTATGGGTGACGAAATAATCAATAAAGCAAAAACAGAAGCCGATTATATAATTAAGGAAGCTCTTCTGGAGGCCAAAGAAATTGTGTCCAAGGCTTCTGCTGAAGTTCAGGAATTAAGAGATAATACTGTTCAGGAAGCTGAAGAAGAAGGTTATAGATCAGGAACGATAAAAGCTCAATCCGAATATGAGTGTTTGCTTCAAGAGGCAAGAGACATAAAGCAGCAGGCGAGCATGGAATATAACAAGATATTAGAAGCAGTGGAAGCTGATGCTGTAAATACAATACTTGATATTGCTAAAAAAGTTATTAGTAAGGAGCTCCAATGTAAGGAGAATGTACTTTTACTTGTGCAGGAAGCCTTTGAGAAATGCTCTAAAGATCGTAAGGCTGTATTAAAACTCTCAGAAGCTGATTATGATTTTGTAAACGAAAACAAGGAGCAATTGATGTCTATGCTTCAACGATCTGATGATGTTGAGATAAAAAAGGATTTGTCCCTAGAAGAGGGAGGCTGTGTTATTGATACTGATTTTGGAAGTATAGATGCAAGTGCTCAAACAAGATTTGAAAAAATTGAAGAAGACTTTAAAGATTTACTTGAGGAAAAGATAAGTTAAGGTACGCGAAGGTGTACCTTGAACTGTATTTATACATAATAGATTTCAAGGAGGAGGCCAGGATTATAGTGATAGACCTAAAAAAGTACCGTGATGCTCTGGAATCAAGAGATTTTATTGACTATTTGGGTAAAGTGTCAAAGGTTGTAGGTCTTACTATAGAAGCTGATGGGCCTCAGGCAAGTATAGGAGATTTATGCAACATTCATGTTTCAAAGGGAGGTCCTCTTAAAGCAGAAGTTGTTGGTTTTAAAGATGAAAAGGTTCTACTTATGCCTCTTGGAGAAATGACAGGAATAAGTCCCGGCTGTACTGTATCTGCAAATGGTGATATTTTGAAAGTTGCTGTTGGTGAGGAGCTTATAGGCAGAGTTCTGGATGGTCTGGGAAGACCAATGGATGACAAGGGCCCAATCAATTCAAGAGTTTTTTACAGGACTGATAACAAGCCCCCAAATCCAATGACCAGAAAAAGAATAACAGAACCATTACCTCTTGGAGTTAAAGCTATAGATGGACTTTTAACCGTTGGTAAAGGCCAGAGAGTGGGAATATTTGCAGGTAGTGGTGTTGGAAAGAGTACGCTGATGGGTATGATTGCACGTAACACAAAAGCAGACATAAATGTCATAGCGTTAATAGGTGAACGTGGAAGAGAAGTCCGTGAATTTATTGAAAGAGACCTTACTGAGGAGGGTCTTGCAAGGTCGGTTGTAGTAGTGGCAACCTCTGACCAGCCGGCTCTTATAAGACTTAAGGGAGCAATGGTTGCCACCGCAATAGCAGAATATTTCAGAGATAACGGAAAAGATGTATTACTCCTTATGGATTCATTGACCAGATATGCTATGGCACAAAGAGAGGTGGGTCTTTCCATAGGTGAGCCTCCTGTATCCAGGGGCTACACTCCTTCAGTATTCTCGGTTTTCCCAAAATTACTGGAAAGAGCGGGTACTGATGAGAAGGGGTCAATAACGGGTCTTTATACGGTGCTTGTGGATGGTGATGATCTTACCGAACCGGTAACTGACACTGCAAGAGGAATTCTCGATGGACATATAGTTTTATCAAGAGCATTAGCAAATAAAAATCACTACCCTTCAATTGATATACTCGCAAGTGTCAGCAGGGTTATGAGTGATATTATTGATAGAGATCACAAAAAAAGTGCTGCTGATATAAAAAAGACCTTGGCAACTCACAGGGATGCCGAAGATCTTATTAATATCGGTGCATATGTTAAGGGAAGTAACGAAAAAATTGATTATGCGATAGAGTATATTGATAACATAACAGCTTTCTTGCAACAGGAAACAGACCATAAGGTTACTTTCGAAGAGGTACGGCAGCAGCTTTTAAACCTGCTTGGGTAGACAGGATTGTTGAGTTAAAAATTTTTTTATATCATTTTGTTAAATACGATTAAAGCTCATAATGGGGGAAGGGATAATGCAGAAATTTGGTTTTAGGCTTGAACCGGTATTAAAACTAAAGACACAAATGGAAGACAATGCTAAAAACAGTCTTGCCAGAGCTGCCCGTGAGCTGGAGTATCAGCAGGAATGCCTTGATCAGTTGGAGCAGGTTAAGGAAGACTCCATGAAAACTTTAAATTCTACTGTAGACAAAGGAATACCTGTGTATGAGGTAAGAAATTACAACAATTTTTTCGGATTAATGAAAAATAAGATCAATAATCAGAAAGTAAATGTAAATAATGCACAGATGGATGTCGATATAAATAGAGAAGCTCTGATCCATGCCATGCAGGAAAAGAAAATTCTTGAAAAGCTTAAGGAAAAAAAGTACGAGGAATATGTTAAAGAGCAGAATAAGGAAGAACAGCTTTTAATAGATGGGTTAAACAGTTTTAAATTTAAAGATGTCTCAGGAAAGGCTTAAACAATAGGGGAACATAAGATGGCCGAAAATAAAAAAGACAAAAATGAGTTGCTACAGGTTGATGAAGCTTTAAAAAACTTAAATAAAGACACAAAGAATTCATCTCAACAGGATGGCTCCCATAAAAACGGTGTGCTGTTTTATATACTGACTATTATAACTGCACTTCTATTGGTTGTGCTAATAATCGGAGGTGTTTTCTTTTTTGCAATTAAAAGCAATGTGAACGGTATTGCAAATAATATGAGAGGTTCTATTGAAAAGATACCTGTACTCAACCTGGCTCTTCCTGAAATGCCTGAACCAGAAGATGAAAAGAACATGACCGAGGAACAGGTCAGACAAAAATATACTCAGATCAGAGCAGAAAAATCAGAATTGGATAAGCAGGTTGAAGAGCTGACCCGGCAGGTAGCTGATTTAAACAAGCAACTATCTGCAAAGGATACAGATTCCTCCTTACTTAAGCAGCAAAAGGAAACAGCCGAAACTGCCCAGCAAAAGCAGGCAGCAGAGTATCAAAAGCTTAAAAAAGATTACGACGAACTATCAGCAGTAATAGCAAAAGGTGATACAGCTGCATATAAGGATTATTTTGAAAAAATAGATTCTGCTTTAGCAGCAGAATTATATCAGAAAGCAGTTCAGGACCAGAAAGCTAGCGAGGAAGTAAAAAAATATGTTTCGATTTATGAAACTATGGATGCTTCAGCATCTGCAAGTATCTTAGAAAAGCTTGGAACCGGAAAAATGTCACTGATATTGGAAATAATGAAAAACCTGAAGAAGGAAACCTCTGCAAGCATCCTTACAGAAATGACACCGGAATTTGCTGCAAAAGTTTCTGAACAGCTGGCAAAATCCTATAATGTAACAGCAGACAAAAATACTAACTAATTAATTATTAGTATTTTTACTGATAAACCAATAAAATTTTTGAAAGGAGGTGAAAACAAACATGATACCAAATTTATTAACCAATTTCGTATTTTCACAACAGACAGATAATTCAGCTCTTAACTTGAAAGCTAAATCATCCCAGCTAAATAATTCTTCTGATTTTAAATCGGTCTTTGATAAGACTGTAAACAGTCCTAAACAAGATCATAGTTTAAGTAAAAATGTTAAGTCCGGAAAAAGTAATTTTCAGACTGATGATTCACAGATCCAGTATAGGTCCTTCAGGGATATAAGGACCGAACAAAGCATCAATGATAAGGTAAGTACTGTGAAAGAGACAAAAGATTACTCTCCGGCCGAAGAACTTACATCCGGCTCAGGTAAGAAATCCGCTCAAGGAAATAAAGCAGAGGAGCAGATAGCTATACTGGCCCAAATGCTTGGTATTACTCCAGGGGAACTGGTTAAGATTGCCGAAAAACTTGGTTTTAAAGCTGAGGACCTAACTGAGTCCGCAAAGATGGGACAGTTTATTGATCAACTTGGCGCTGAGCTTGATTTAAACAGCCAGCAAAAAGAACTTTTGGTCAAATTGTCACAGGAAGTCTTAAATCAGGTTAAAGCTACTGAAAGCAACCAGCAAGTGCCTCGGACATTGGACTCTGAACTGCTAAAAGCTTCAGAAAGTCAGGTGCAGAGTAACAATAGTGTCATTGATTCAAAAGCCATCTCTGAACTTGTAAAGACTCGTCTTAATGAGTTGATTGAATCCACCGGCTTACAAACCGAAACAATCGGTTCTGAAGTGTCAAAAGTCATTGCTGCGATGAGAGCTCAGCTAAACAATAAAATATCTGTTAATGGCAGTGAAACGACAACAGCAGAAAGTAATGAGCTGCTCGAAAAACTAAATGACCAAGCTCGGAATGTGAATAAGCCTGAAGATTCATCAGTTCTCAAGCAAGATAGCAAGCTGAAGGACAAGGATATAGAAGAGAGCAATGCGGGCAAAACAGCTGCAGCCAATGAGGAAATTGTTCCTGAAGTTAAAACAGTATCTGTACAGGTTAATACAAATGCTGAGCAAAATTCCCAGCAGCAGGTACTCCAAGCATTCTCTCAACTAAAGCAGGGGATTGTAAACAATCAGGTTGATACATCAAAATCTACTTTTACAATGCCGCAGACCATTAAGACATCAGATATTCTAAAACAGGTGGTGGAACAGACCAAAGTTTTTATAGGACAGGACAAAACTGAAATGGTAATTCACTTAAAGCCTGATCATTTAGGAAAACTTGAATTAAAGGTAATAACAGAGCAGGGCATTGTAGCTGCTAAATTTATTGCAGAAAATCAACAAGTGAAGGAAATTATTGAAACCAACATGCAGTCCCTTAAGGATTCACTTGAAAAACAGGGAATTAATATTGAGGGTGTGAGCGTTCAGGTAGGTCAGGATAGAAAGAACGAGTACCAGAATAATTTTGCAGGTAACAAAAACGGCACATCGGCAGCCAGAGGGAAATCAACTCCGGCAGTTACAGAAGCATCCGGTGTCAGAGGAACTATTGCTGAGATATTGCCTGAAAGATTAGCTCAGTATTCCTATGAAACAAATACCATCAATCTTACAGCGTAGAAAATGCAAGGAGGTGAATTAATGGCGACAAATGGAATATCAGATTATAAAACAATTGAGCAAATTATCCAAAGTACAAAGACCAATCAGGAATCCTCAAGAAAAACCGGAGGCGATCTGGGTAAAAATGATTTTCTGAATCTTCTGGTTACTCAGCTTAGATATCAGGATCCCTTGGAGCCTACCGACGATAAAGAGTTTATTGCTCAAATGGCACAGTTCAGTTCTCTTGAACAAATGCAGAATATGAATGGAGTAATGAGCAATTCACAGGCTTTTGGTTTGATTGGGAAGGATGTTACTGCAAATCTGACAGACCCGAAAACTTTTGAAGTAAAAACAGTCACCGGTCTGGTATCGACAGTTAAGGTAAGCAATGGCAAGACCTATCTTATTATTAACGGACAGCAGGTTGAAGCTGATAAGGTTATAGAAGTTAACGATAATATCTACAATAAAAATACCAATCTTGCAGCTTATACAAATCTGATCGGGTTCAAGGTAAGAGGTGCTGTGTATGATCCAACCAACGGAGAATACATTTACTTAAGTGGTAATGTAAAAGAAATTCAAAAGGGAACGACTGAGGACTATGCTGTAATGGACGATGTTGAAGCAGTAGTATCTGAAGTAACAGGATCAACGTCAACAGACCCGAACTTTATTAAGAACTATATGGCGACTAATAAAGGAAAACAGGTTAAGATTACAATAAAAGATCCTGATTCCGGTTATAAGGTGCCAGTGGTAGCAACACTTAAGGATTACAAAATCGATTCAACAGGTAAAGTTACAGCGGTACTTGACGATTTATATGTTTCTGTATTCAGTGTATCAAATATTCAGCAGCAGAAACCAGATACTGAGGATCAGACACAATCAACAAATCAAACAGAGTCTGAAAATAAGAATAACAGCGGTTCAACAGGTGAATGAGAGAAGGTGAGTTATGGTAATTAATAATAATTTCCCCAACAGAATAATTAATTCACCTTTATCAGCCGGGAAGGTTCAAACAAACGGTGTTAGAAACAACATACCAAATACTTCCGGTGCGGGTTTTGGAAATATACTACAGCAAGCTATAGACAAGAGTACTGGAGTTAAGTTTTCAAAGCATGCCGAGCTGAGAATGCAGGCCAGAAATATTGATCTGACTCAGGTACAAAAGGATAAGATTAATAATGCGGTTTCAATGGCTCAGCAAAAAGGTGTAAAGGATTCATTGGTAATATTGGATAACATGGCTTTTGTGGTCAATGTACCCAGTAAAACGGTTATAACAGCTGTAAATAACAATGAATTAAAGGAAAACGTTTTCACAAACATTGACGGTGCGATCTTTGCGTAAGTCAAAATCAGCTGGACCCTAACGGGAAGCTGAACCGGATTCCCGAATGACAGACGGAATCCTACCACAACCTTAAATTTCAAGGGGGTCATTTAATTATGATGAGATCTATGTTTTCTGGTGTTTCAGGCTTAAGAGCACACCAGACAAAAATGGACGTTATAGGTAATAACGTAGCAAATGTTAATACATTAGGCTTTAAATCAGGAAGAGTAACCTTTCAGGAAGTTTTCAACCAGACCTTAAGAGGGGCCGGAGCTCCTGATGCTGCATTGGGCAGAGGCGGTACAAACCCTATGCAGATTGGTTTGGGTACCGGCGTTGGAGCTGTCGATACAATGATGACACGAGGCAGCTCACAAAGAACTGATAATCCTACTGACCTTTCAATTGAAGGGGAAGGCTTCTTTATTGTAAAAGGCTCAAATGCAGATAGCTTTAAGTTTACAAGAGCAGGTAACTTTGGCTTGGACAAGCTGGGTAATCTGGTTTCCGGAAGCGGTATGAATGTATACGGGTGGATGTCTTACCAGACTCAGAACGATGGTTCTGTAAAATTTGATACAGAAACACCGATTCAGCCAATAAATCTGTATTCAGATGAGATTAACGGAAACAAGAGAGTAATCTCAGCGAAGGCTTCTACAGTAGGTGTTTTTGCGGGTAATCTTGACTCGAGTGAAATACCAAACGACGCAGCTGATGCCCCTGCACAATTTTCAGTACCTTTTACCGTTTATGACAGCCTAGGAAATTCACATGAGCTTTCGGTAAATTACAGAAAAACCACTGTTTCAGATGCAACACCACCAACTACAACCTGGGCGTACAACGTTACTGAGAAAATAGTAAATCCCGACACTGGTGCGATTTCCTATAACCCTATTACAGTAACAGGTGATTCAAATATAATTTTTAATGATAAAGGTAAAATTACTCAGGGGCAGACTTCTACCATAACTGTTCCGGGTAATACAGCGGGAGCTTCAGACATAACCATGACACTTGATTTCTCAAGTATGACAATGTTTGCAGCCAGCAGTTCGGTTAAACCAACTAATGTAGATGGTTATCCAACAGGTAATCTGGTTACATTTAACGTTGGTTCAGACGGAATGCTTACAGGAATCTACAGCAATGGACAGCAGCAGCCCCTTGGTCTCATAGCTTTGGCAAGCTTCTCAAATCCAGCCGGTCTGCAGAAGGTAGGAGATAATCTCTTTATTACTTCTACAAACTCGGGAGAATTCACAAAGGGCGTACAAGTAGGCTCTGAGGGAGTAGGTACTCTAAGCCCTGGAACACTGGAAATGTCAAATGTTGACCTTTCTAGAGAATTTACCGATATGATAGTTACACAGAGAGGGTTCCAGGCTAACAGCAGAATTATTACAACATCAGACGAAATGCTACAGGAACTGGTAAACCTAAAGAGATAAAAAATTAGTACTACTGCCGCAGAATCCGGATTTAGCCTAGGTCTGCGGTAGTAGTAAAAATAATGTTTTTAGTCTTATTTTGTAAGTTTTACGGAATTTATCTATTGTTTTTTTGGAGTAAAAATATTATGATTAGATTAACCAAGCTTAACAGGTCATCCTTTGTACTTAACTGTGAACTTATTGAAACATTAGAGAGTACGCCGGATACTGTTATTTCTACTGTTAACGGTAAGAAATATGTTGTAATTGAAAGTATTGATGAAGTTATAGATAAGGTGATACAATACAAAGGTAGTATTACCAAAATAAGAGAAATTTCGACTTGATTTATATTATTTATAAGACGATAATATACTTTGCTAATGTATTACCGTTAAAATGTTAGGGGGAAAAAATTTTGGAAGGAAAAAGCAGTTATTTTATTTTACTTGTTGTTGTTGCATTTCTTTCAATAGCTCTTGCTTTCCTTGCAATAGGATATTTCTTTTTCAATAACCATGACTCAACTCCTGAAAAAGAGGTAGTTTTAGTTACAGAAAAAATTCCTACCGATAAAGAGCTTTCAAACAAGGTTATTTTTGAAAAAACAAACTTTAATTTAAAGAAAACTGATAGCAAGCAAATAGCAGTTATTGTATTGAGTGCAAGTATGAAGCATTTTAAAGAAGTAGAAGGAATGACTGAAGAAGAAATAACTGCAAAAATTGACTTCTACAATAAAGAGATAAATTCAGCCATTGGCTCATATTTTCAAGGCTTAACGCTTGAAGATGTAAGTCAGAGTGATGCCAAGCAAAAGGCATCTGAGGATTTAAAGAAGAAAATAAATGAGATTTTAGCGAATAATGATTTGAAGGCTAGTCCTCTTGTTTACTCCATAGTTTTTGATTACTGGTTTTATCAATAGGAGGTGAGCTGGTTTGGGAGATATACTTTCTCAAAATGAGATTGATGAACTGCTAAAGGCGCTCACTACTGGTGATATTGATGTCCAGCAGATTCAAACCACAAAAACCGAGAAGAAAGTAAAATTACATGATTTTAAAAAACCACCGAAGTTTGCCAATGATCATAAGAGAACGTTACAGTTTATAAATGAAAATTACGCTAGGTTGGTACAGTCATTTTTATCAGGGTATTTAAGGTCTTTGGTACAGGTAGATGTATTATCGGTAGATGCTTTACAATATAGTGAATTCAGTAATTCACTTGCAAATCCGGTGGTATTGGCTATTGTGGATTTTAGTCCTCTGAACGGCTCAGTTATTTTTGAAATGGATCCAAGTATAGCCTTCGCTTTGATTGATAGAATTCTTGGCGGCAGAGGGTCTGCTATGGAGAGAATACGATCTTTTACTGAGATTGAACTTGCGATACTTGAAAGAATAATTATACAAATACTGAATTTGATGCGCGAACCGTGGGAGAGTATTATTTCGATTAAACCCCGACTTGAGAAAGTTGAAACAAACGCACAATTTGCACAAATAATACATCCTAACGAAATGGTAGCACTCATAACTTTAAACGTTGTTGTTGGAGAGGTAAAGGGTTTGATTAATATATGTATTCCTCATATGACTGTTGAACCCATAATGCCAAAGCTGAGTACAAAGCTTTGGTTTACAAATATTGAGAATGAAAAGACTGAACACAATAAACAGGATATTGAGTTCAGGATTGAAAATACATTGGTTCCTGTCAGAGCTGTTTTGGGAAGAACAATAATAAATATCGGTGAGTTTCTGGATTTACAGTCCGGCGATGTTTTGCCGCTTGAAACAAGTATAAACGGTGATCTGGAAGTACTAGTCGGTGATTTACCCAAATTCTTAGCTAAGCCGGGAGTTAAGAAAAATAAAGTTGCAGTTAAAATAACCGAAGTCATTAGAAGGGAGGAAGAATAAAATGGGAGATATGCTCACACAAGCAGAAATAGATGCCTTATTAAATGGGACCTCCTCTTCAGATGAATCTATGGATAATGTAGGCGGATATGGCTCTGAGGATGCACTTTCTACTCAGGAAATAGACGCATTGGGAGAAATAGGTAATATTAGTATGGGGACCTCTGCCACCACCCTGTTCACCCTTTTATCTCAGAAAGTTACTATAACAACTCCAAATGTTTCTATTACTACGTGGGAAGAGCTTTCAAAAAGTTATTCTTCGCAGTATGTGGCAGTCAAGGTTGAATATACTGACGGTTTAATAGGAAGTAATCTCTTAATTCTTAAACAGGATGACGTAAAAGTTATAACCGATCTTATGATGGGCGGGGAAGGAGCCAAAGTCGAAGGTGAGCTCACAGATTTGCACTTAAGTGCAATAAGTGAGGCTATGAACCAGATGATTGGTTCTTCAGCTACTTCTATGTCATCAATGTTTTCTAAGAGAATAGATATTTCACCTCCAAAAGCTTTTATAGTAAGTTTTGGAAACGGTGATCCCTACGGGGAATTTGAAATGAATGATGTTCTTGTTAAGATTGCTTTTAAAATGGTTGTCGGAAACTTGATTGATAGTGAGATAATGCAGCTGCTACCGATGAAATTTGCAAAAGAGTTGGTAACCAGTTTGTTAAATTCCTCAAAATCAAAGCCTGCTCCAGAGCCTGAAGCACCACCGGCACCACAGCCTATGATGCAACAGCCAATGATGCAACAGCCTATGATGCAACAGCCTATGATGCAGCAACCTATGATGCAACAACCAATGATGCAACAGCAAATGATGCAGCAGCCTATGCAAGGCTATGGTTATGATCAGGGTTATCAGGATATGCAAAGACACAGAAATCCTGTAAGTGTTCAGCCTGCTCAGTTTCAAGCTTTCGATGATGGCTTATCTGGCGTTGAAAAGAAAAATATTAGCCTTATAATGGATTTACCTCTGCAGGTTACAGTTGAACTTGGAAGAACTCAAAAATTGATCAGAGATATTTTGGAGTTTGGCTCAGGGTCAATAATTGAACTTGACAAGCTTGCGGGAGAACCAGTTGATATATTGGTAAACGGAAAAGCTATTGCTAAGGGAGAAGTTGTAGTAATCGATGAAAGCTTTGGTGTAAGAATTACAGATATAATTCATCCATCAAAACGATTATAATTTTAGAAAATCAACTAATAGTTAAGGAGAGAAAAGTTATGGGGAAAAGTATTTTAATTGTTGACGATGCAGCTTTTATGAGGATGATGATCAAGGATATCTTATCTAAAAACGGCTATGAAATTGCAGCAGATGTTGACAATGGTTTAAAAGCTATAGAAAAATATAAGGAACTTACTCCTGACTTGGTTATAATGGATATAACAATGCCTGAGATGGATGGAGTAACAGCCGTAAGAGAAATTAAGAAAATACATAGTGATGCTAAAATAATAATGTGCTCAGCTATGGGACAGCAAGCAATGGTTATAGAATCCATACAAGCAGGAGCAAGGGACTTCATAGTAAAGCCATTCCAGGCAGATCGTGTTGTTGAGGCTGTAAAAAAAGTTATAGGATAATGGTCAAATAAGACATTTAGTGAAAATATCCTGCTGGTTGCTATAAATTTATATGGTCGTGTTTTTCCACTGCTATATGATTTTTGTTAGATAACAAGCAGGATATTTTATAGTAAATGGTTTTTTAACCTGACATAGTGTGGAGGTCAAGATGCAAGAAATTTTGAAGTACTTTACCGTTCTCTTGGCATTTTTAGTTGTGATGGCCATATTACTTGTAACAACCAGGTATCTAGCATATAAATCTAAGAAAATGATGAAGGGTAATTATATGCAGATAATAGAATCTCTAAGTCTTGGTGTAAATAACAGATTGCATCTTGTAAAGGTAGACAAGGAGTTTTTTATAATATCAGCTTCCAATAAAAATGTTGAATTTCTTGCAAGAGTCAATATTAGTGACTTTGAAGAAGAAGAGGTTAAAAACCCCATATCTGAAGTTATTGATTTTAAGTCTATTCTAAAAAAATATATCAGTGGAATTAGTTTTAAAAATACCGCTGCTGCAAAGGATTTTAAAGCTCAGAATGCAGAAATGGAAAGGCCGTCAGACAATGTAGTATCACAATCTGAAAATGTAGTATTTAGAGGCAATCTTGAGAGACTGAAAAACTTAACCAACAGTATGAATGACACACGGGGACAAAATGAATAAGAAAAGAATATTAAAGTTTATCATTATTACAAGTGTATTGGTAGTTGTTTTCTGCCTTATGGGCGGACAGGCTATGGCTGAACCGAATATTTCAGTCACAAAAGACGGAATAAACATCGGTACATCTCAGAACCCAAAGGAAGTTTCCTCAAGCATACAGCTTTTACTTCTGCTTACTGTACTGTCAGTGGCGCCATCGATTCTTATAATGATGACAGGTTTCACCAGAATTATTATTATACTGTCATTTCTAAGAAATGCTTTGGGAACCCAACAAATGCCTCCAAACCAAGTATTAATAGGATTAGCACTTTTTATAACATTCTTTGTTATGACCCCGGTACTTTCTGATATAAATGAAAATGCATTTCAGCCGTATTCAAAAGGAGAAATAACATCGCAGCAGGCTATTGAAAAAAGCTCTACTACCATTAAAACGTGGATGGTAAAGCAGATATTCAGTAATAAGCGTGAGAAAGATCTTCAACTGTTTATGACTTTGGGTGGACAAAAAGACCCAATAAAAGTTCAGGATGCTCCAAAACTATCTCTATCAATTGTAGCTCCTGCTTTTTTAATAAGTGAACTAATGATAGCATTTAAATTCGGGTTTTTAATATTTTTACCATTTTTAATTATTGATATAGTTGTAGCCAGTACTTTGATGTCTATGGGTATGATGATGCTTCCGCCTTCTATGATATCATTGCCTTTTAAAATATTATTATTCATTTTAGTTGATGGGTGGTCAATGCTTACTCAATCAATAGTTGTGAGTTTTGTCAGGTGACACGGACACTGCTTTTTCAAAGCTGATGTAAAGCAAGGCCTTTATTCAAGTAGCTAACTGGAGGGAATGACCTAAATGGATGAAAGCAACATTATTTATATCGCGCAGGAAGCCCTGAAAATTATTATATATGTATCTGCTCCTGTTCTGATAATCAGTATGGTAGTGGGCTTGGTAATAAGTATTTTTCAGGCAACAACACAAATACAGGAGCAAACTCTGTCTTATGTTCCTAAGATTCTTTCGGTGGTGGCTGCAATAGCGCTGTTAGGGTCCTGGATGCTAAGAGTTCTGATTGAGTACACACAAAATATCTTTACAAACATGAATCAGTTTATAAAGTAGCAGCGTTATAAGTGGAGGTTATAGTGCAGATTCCGTTTGATATGTTTCTTAACAATATTGAGCTGTTTCTTCTTATATTTGTCAGAATGACCGGATTATTTGTTACAGCTCCCATATTTGGACGCAGAAACATACCGGTATACTTTAAGATTGGGTTTGCTTTTACTACTGCCCTCCTGATGGCAAATGTAATAAAGGTTGGTCATATTGTGGACACAGACAACTTTATGATATATACCCTATATATATTGAAAGAATTTCTTGTAGGTCTGGTAATTGGATTTATAGCTTATGCCGTATTTACAAGTATTTATATAGCAGGACAGATTATTGATATGCAGATAGGGTTTGGTATGGTAAACGTATTGGACCCTTTGAGTAATATACAGGTCCCTGTAACAGCAAACTTATATTTTATGACGGCCATGATTATATTTCTTGTCACAAACGGCCATCACATGTTGATAAAAGCTCTTTATCAGAGCTTTGACATTGTACCCTTAGGAAGTGCGGTTATTGGGTCGGGAATGGTTGACAATATTGTAATTGTTTTTCAGAATATGTTTGCAGTTGCGTTTAAAATAGCTGCACCAATCGTAGCTTCAGTTATAGTAACAGATGTAGTGCTTGGGATTATTTCAAAAACCATACCTCAGATGAACGTTTTTGTTCTCGGTATGCCGCTGAAGGTATTGTTGGGAATTATAATTGTTATGATTACTATACCGGCCTTTATCTATATTGTGACTATGCTGACTGAGGATATGAGTATTGAAATATTCAAGTTTATCAGGTCAATGGTACCAACTTAATGAAGAACGATACTTTTGGAGGGCGGAATGACAAACCCCGTTAAGGAACAACTGCTAAAGCTGAATTATCAGCTCTTTGCCGGTGGGGGAGATGACAAGACAGAAAAGGCCACCCCCAAGAAAAAAAGCGATGCCAGAAAAAAAGGTCAGGTTTTTCAAAGTAGAGAAATGTCTGCCTCTTTAATATTGTTACTGATGATTGTTTCCATGAATGCTTTTGGATCTATCTTATATCAACAATTATCAGGTTTTATCAAAAAAGCTTTTACCGAGTATCTTACAAATAAGGATGCTTTTGATACCGGTATTTTGGCCAAGTTGTTTATAGATGGAGTTATAGTATTGGCAAAAACTTCATTACCGTTGTTATTAATTGCGATGGTTGCCGGGTTATTGGCAGCTTATGCTCAAGTGGGTATTTTATTTACTCTTGAGACACTTAAGCCTCAGGGAAATAGAATTAACCCTTTCAGCGGATTTAAAAGAATATTCTCGATGAGATCAGTAGTTGAGTTGGTTAAATCCCTTATTAAGATCTCAATAGTTTCATGGGTGGCTTATTCCTACTTGAAATCTAAAGCAGATGAAGTAGTTTCTCTTATGAATAAAGATTTGCTTGATATACTTTCCTTTGTGGGAAAATCAGCCTTTACTGTGGCGTTAAGGATTTGTGTAGCGATGATAATTGTAGGTTTTCTGGATTATCTTTACCAGCGCTATGACTATGAAAAGAGCCTTAAAATGACAAAACAAGAAGTTAAGGAAGAGTATAAGCAGATGGAAGGTAATCCTGAGATAAAGTCCAAAATCAAGCAAAAGCAGCGCCAGATGTCCATGAAGAGAATGATGCAGGAGATTCCTAAAGCTGACGTAGTAATAACAAACCCGACACACTTCGCAGTAGCTATAAAATATGATTCTGAAAAGGCCAGTGCACCTATTGTGGTAGCTAAAGGTCAGGATTACATTGCACTGAGGATAAAACAGATAGCAACAGAAAATAAAGTTCAGATTGTAGAGAATAAACCACTTGCAAGAACCTTATTCAGTACTGTGGATATCGGGCAGCAAATACCTCCCGAACTTTATCAGGCAGTAGCTGAAATACTGGCATTTGTCTACAATCTTAAAAACGGCGGGAAAGCAGTTTAGATACTTACCGGACCGGCAGATATATTTAAGGGGGATAAACTTTGTCAAGGTTAAACAATTTTTTTATACCGCTAATAATAATAATTGCAATTTTAAATCTAATCTTGCCAATTCCGCATGCTATGCTGGATTTTCTGCTTGCCGTAAATATTATACTGGCTGCGGTAATAATGCTTAATACCATATATCTTAAGACTGCATTGGATTTGTCCATTTTCCCCACATTAATAGTAGTAACTACTATTTACAGACTTTCTCTTAATGTAACAGCTACAAAGCTTATACTATCAGAAGGTGAAGCAGGAGCGGTTATCAGAGGATTTGGTGCCTTTGTCGGAAGAAATAATCTTGTTGTAGGCTTCGTTATATTCTTTATTATAATGATAGTTAACTTCCTGGTTATTACAAAAGGTTCTGAAAGAGTTGCGGAAGTAGCAGCAAGATTTACCCTGGACGCCATGCCTGGAAAACAGATGGCCATTGATGCCGATTTGAACACAGGTTTGATAAGTGAGGCTGAGGCTAAGGAAAGACGTAAAAAAATACAGAGAGAAGCTGATTTTTACGGCTCCATGGATGGTGCCAGTAAATTTGTAAAAAATGATGCCATCGCGGGTATCATAATAACATTTCTAAATATCGCAGGTGGTTTAATAATAGGTGTAGTTATGAGAGGGGAGCCGATAAATGAAGCCCTCAATAACTATACCATTTTGACTATAGGTGACGGATTGGTCAGTCAGCTTCCGGCCCTTATGCTTTCAGTTGCAACTTCCTTTATAGTTACCAGAGCCGGCGCTGAATCCGACTTGAATAAAGATGTTATAAAGCAGCTGTTTTACAACCCCAAAGTTCTGTACGTGTCAGCAGCCTTAAGTGTCGCAATGGCACCATTCCTGACCCCGGTACCTTTTCTTTTACTGGCGGTTGTTTTGTTATTTGTAGCATTTAAAATAAAACAGCTCCAGAAGGAAGCTGTTATAGATGAAGAAGTGCAGATACAGGAAAGTGAAGTTGAAGAAATCAGAAAGCCGGAAAACGTTGTAACACTTCTTCAGGTTGACCCCATAGAGTTGGAGTTTGGTTATGGGATTATTCCTCTGGCTGATGCAAACCAGGGAGGAGACCTACTGGATAGAGTTGTTCTTATAAGAAGACAGCTTGCCCTTGAACTAGGTATGATTGTTCCTGTTATAAGACTTCGTGACAATATCCAAATCGGCCCGAATGAATATATTATTAAAATAAAAGGTTCTGAGGTTACAAAAGGTGAACTTGTTTTTGATTACTTCCTTGCAATGAATTCCGGAGGGGTTGAGGAAGAACTGGACGGTATAAAAACTATTGAGCCTGCCTTCGGTTTACCAGCGATATGGATTCAGGAAAGTCAGAGAGACAAGGCAGAAATGCTGGGATATACTGTTGTTGATCCGCCATCTATTATAGCAACGCATCTGACTGAGGTAATAAAGAAACATTCTCACGAATTGCTTGGAAGGCAGGAAGTTCAAACTCTGGTTGATAATATCAAACAAACTTATCCGGCCATTGTCGATGAATTAGTTCCTAAGCTCATGAGCGTTGGTGAAATTCAGAAAGTGCTTGCCAATCTCTTAAAGGAAAATGTATCTATAAGGGACATGGTAACTATTATGGAAACACTTGCGGACTATTCGCCCATGACCCACGACGTGGATATGCTTACTGAATATGTAAGACAGGCTCTTGGACGATCAATATCACAGAAATTCTTTAACGGAAACTCAAATGTTATAACCTTGGATCCAAAGCTAGAGCAAATGATTATGGATGCAATACAGAAGACTGAGTTTGGTTCTTATCTGGCTCTTGACCCTTCTGTAAGCAATACAATCATAAACAATGTGTCTAAAAATGTTCAAAGGCTGCTACAGCTTGGGAGTCAACCTATTGTTCTGGCTTCTCCCGTAGTGAGATTATACTTTAAGCGGCTTACAGAAAATGTAATACCGGGTTTAGTGGTACTCTCGTATAATGAAATAGATCCCGGAGTTGAAATTCAGTCTGTAGGGACTGTGAGTGTTTAGTCTAATATTAAATTTATATACTCTAGGCGTGTGGTGAGGTATTGTTATGAAAATAAAGCGGTATATGGGAAAAAATACACAAGAAGCGTTACTGAAAGTTAAAATGGATCTCGGAAACAATGCTATTATTCTCAACACCAAAAAAGTAAGACAAAAGGGAATTAAGAAATACTTTTCGAAACCTATGATTGAAATTATGGCCGCTATAGATGATGATACTTCTAAGCTCCGTGAAAGAGAACTGACAAAAATCGAACCGGTTCAACAAGAAACTGCTAACTCAAAAAATATATTGTCACAAAAAGAGGAAAAGATTAGTGAGTTAGAGAATAAAGTAAGTAATATTGAAAAGCTTTTAGACAGGATTCTTAATATTGTAAAAACTGATAATGATAGTAAAAGTAATGAGTTCGGTGATAAAGAAGATAATGGTAACGCGGAGAATGGAAGCCAACTGCCCCAGATTTTCCAATTGTTATACAATAACCTGCTTAAAAATGAGGTAGATGAAGATATAGCAAAGAAAATTATTGATCAGGTAGCTAAGCGTAGCAGCTCAAGAAATATAAACGATGCTTCTCTTGTAATGCATTCTGTTATAGCCTCAATGCTTGGTAAGGCAGAACCTATATCACTGCGAAAAGACGGCAAGCCTACTGTAATATTATTTGTAGGTCCTACCGGAGTTGGAAAGACAACAACCCTTGCCAAACTGGCAGCAACTTTTATGCTGTCAAATAATAAAAAAGTAGGATTAATAACTGCTGATACCTATAGGATAGCAGCAGTAGATCAGCTCAAAACCTATGCTGAAATACTTGGGATACCTATTTCGGTAGCATATTCAGTACTTGAAATAACTAATGAAATACAGAAATATAGCGATAAAGATGTAATTTTAGTTGACACTGCCGGTTGCAGTTATAGGGATAAGCAGAAGTTTGATGAGTTAAAAAAACTTGTAGCAGCGTGCAATGCCGATAGCATTTTCTTGGTGTTAAGTTCGACCGTAAGCTCTAAAAATTGTAAGGATATAATTAAGAATTATGATTTTATTCCAAATTATAAGCTGATTTTTACGAAGGTTGATGAGACGCCGGTATACGGAAGCATACTAAATACAAAATGCTATTCAAACAAGAGCTTGTCCTATATTACCAACGGACAAAATGTTCCAGATGATATTGAAATAGCTAACATTGACAGGCTGTCAAAAAATTTACTGGGTAATTTGTCGTAACCTGATAAAGGATTGTTCAGGTTATTTGTTCGGGACACGGAGGTTAACAATGATAGATCAAGCTGAAAAGTTGAGAAAAATAGTCAAGAATTTAAACAGTGAACCCAAGAAAGACAGCGCTAACAGCGTTTTGCCCGAAATGATCAAAGTGGGAAAGCGTGCGAGAGTTCTAGCCGTAACCAGCGGTAAGGGTGGAGTAGGGAAAACCAGTGTTACTGTAAATCTAGCCATAGCTTTAAGCCAAAAAGGTTATAGGGTTGTAATTATAGATGCGGATTTAGGCTTGTCAAACATAGATGTTGTTTTTGGAATAGTGCCGAAGTATACACTTCTTGATTCCATCAAAAGTGAGAAGGGTATTCTTGATGTTTTATGTGACGGGCCTAATAATATTAAGTTTATATCAGGCGGTTCGGGGGTTCAGGAATTAATAAATCTTGATAAAAATTCTTTGGACGCCTTCATAGCAAATATGTCTTTACTTGACCATATTGCTGATTATATTCTGATTGATACCGGTGCAGGCTTATCGGATACAGTTATGAATTTCGTTCTGTCGGCAGAAGAAGTTCTTTTGGTAGTTACTCCTGAACCAACATCAATTACCGATGCTTACGCGCTTGTAAAAACGGTGGCAAATATAAAAAAAGACAGTACAATAAATGTATTGATTAATAGAGCCGATAATGAAATAGAGGCTAAAACTGTGTATAACAATTTTGCAATGGTATCTGACAGATTTCTTGGAATGAAGCTGCAATCATTGGGATATTTACCTTTTGATCAGATGTTTACAAAGTCTGTAAAATTACAAAAGCCATATTTACTCTGTTATCCGAAAAATTCAACAAGCAAGATGATTAATGATGTTGCGGACTTACTCCTCAAAAAGGAAGCCAATATAAACAGTCAGACACAGGCTGGAATTAAAGGCTTCATTAATCGATTTGTTGGGTTGTTTAGCAATTAATAAGGTAGTATACTATAATTAAGTGGGGTAAGTCGCTTGAACACTGTGTATAACCTGAAAGATTTTTCAATCGGAACAAAGATTGAAATGACAGTAGTAGACCCGGTTGAGGGAAAGCTGGATATAAGATTTGTAAGCCAATTTGAAGGCAGTGTTGATATTAATGTTATAAGAATCAGCGCTCCCATACATGAAGCTAAGATTTATCCTGTACGGGTTAATTCTCAAATTGAGGCGTATCTGTTTTGCAATGCTAGCCAGATATTCAGAGTTTATGGTACCGTTATTGACAGATTAATAATTAATGATATGCCAATGTTAGATATCAGAGTACTGGATAAACCCGAAAGAATTCAAAGAAGACAATACTACAGATTTGATTGCATTGTTCCTGTAATATACTTCGAGTCAAAGTCAGACATAGAGGGCGAAGCATGTGAAATAATTGGACAAACTATAGATTTGAGTGGTGGAGGAATTTCAGCCTACTCCGATAAAAAGCTGTCACCCGGTACAGTCATATCAGGTACTTTATATTTGGATGATTATGAACTTAAATTTGAGGGTAAAGTTATTAGGAGTAAAAAAGAGATTATTAATGAAAAAATTAAGTACTATTCATCCATAAGCTTTATAGAGATTGGTTTTAGAGAACGAGAAAAAATAGTCAGCTTTATATTTAACAAACAGAGAGAATTATTAAGTAAAGGGCTAAGGAGCGGCTGATGGATTCAAAACCAAAAAAAAGAAATTTAATAAAGGTATTAATTGTAGATGACTCAGCTTTTATGAGAAAAGTTTTATCAGATATGATTGAATCCGAGGAAACACTTACAGTAGTCGGTACAGCAACAGATGGAAGGGATGCCCTAGCTAAAATAGAACTGTTGGACCCTGATGTAATTACTTTAGATGTTGAAATGCCGGTAATGGATGGCATTAACTGTTTAAAAGAGATTATGAAGAGGTTCCCCAAGCCGGTAATTATGTTGAGCAGTGTTACTGAGCACGGAGCAGAATTAACAATTAAAGCTTTAGATGAGGGTGCGGTTGATTTTGTTGCTAAACCCAAAAATATATTTGATATTAAGAATGATAAGAAGAAAAATGAGATAATTGAAAAGATTATAGTTGCGAGAAATATTAGGTTTGATATTCGCTGTAACAATCCCAAGGAAAATGAGAAAAAGCAGGAATTCTCCGGAAAAAATTTATTAAAGTACATAATAGCAATAGGGACCTCGACCGGTGGGCCCAAAGCACTCCAGAGTGTTATACCGCTGATTCCTGGAGACATTCCGGCGGCGGTTTTGGTGGTACAACACATGCCGCCTGGTTTTACCAGTTCCCTTGCTGAAAGGTTGAACAGCAAGAGTCAGTTGATAGTTAAGGAAGCTACCCACAGGGAGAAAATATTGGCAGGACATTGTTATATAGCACCCGGTGATTTACACATGCTGATTGAAACTACTTCAAATGGTGATGTAATGATTAATCTTGATAAATCTCCGCCGGTAGGAGGACACAGACCATCAGTAGATGTAATGATGAATTCTCTGTCAGCTACTGGATTAAAGAATATCGTAGGTGTCATTATGACAGGTATGGGGGCTGACGGGAGCATAGGTGTAAAAAATCTGAAGGACATTAATAAGAGTTATATAATAGCTCAGGACGAAGAAACAAGTGTAGTTTTCGGAATGCCTAAAATGGCCATCCAGGCAGGAGTAGTAGATAAAGT